>JAFWPH010000049.1 GCA_017509605.1 Bacteroidaceae bacterium
CGACTGCAGTACACCGTCCTTGTCGAGGTAATACTCCAATCCGTAATCAGGCTCCACATCATCCTCGAGGGTGTACTTATCGTTGAACTCCCAGTCCTTGCGGAAGGGGAATCCCTTGAAGTCACTACGCAGGAACAGGCGTCGCATGTCGGGATGACCGAGGAACACGATGCCGTAGAAATCATATACCTCACGCTCAAGCAGGTCGGCTACGCGCCAGATTCCCGACACTGTCGGGATAAACGGGACGAGTTGTCCATCGGTGTCACCGGTTCCGTTGGATGACATACCATCGCCACAAACCTGTGTGCGGGCCATCATCTTGACAGAGCAACGCTCATGCGTTTGGGTGTTCTCAAGGATATAGATACATCCCAGGGCAGGCTCACCCGACTGATAATCCGGTGTTTTACTAAAGTCCTCGCCTACGATGGTTACCAGGTAGTCAAAGCCTTTCTGGTCTTTCAGGTTTGCCATCTCTGTGGCAAACTGATCAAAGCTAAAAGATAGAAAATCTAATTTCATGCCTGGCCCTCCTGAGATTTACTGGTTTCACTAGTTGTACTAGTGTTACTGGTAGCACTAGCTCCACTAGTTTCTTTCAACTCATTGATAAACTCCTGTGGCACATCGGTCACCACAATCGGCTCGCGGCGATGATCGCCCAGCTGACGTGCTGTCAGTTCCGAGTTAGATACGCCCAGTTCACGCTCTTCTTTGGTCTGCTTATGGTTCACCCCACCGAAGAACTTCTCGATCTTCACCTTGCGCTGCAGCTGCATCATACCATACATGATGGCCTCAGGACGCGGCGGACAGCCGGGAATGAACACATCCACGGGCACGATCTCCTCGATGCCCTTCACCACATGGTAGCTCGACTTGAACGGACCGCCGCTGATGGCGCAGCCACCCACGGCAATGACATATTTCGGCTCAGCCATCTCGTCATAGAGACGTTTCAGGGCAGGTGCCATCTTATGTGTAATCGTACCGGCACACATAATCAGGTCGGCCTGTCGTGGTGAGTTACGAGTCACCTCGAAGCCGAAGCGTGCAAAGTCATATCGGGAACAGCCACAGGCCATGAACTCGATACCGCAGCAAGAAGTAGCGAAGGTAAGCGACCACAGGGAGTTGGCACGTCCCCAGTTGATCAACTTGTCGAGCGATCCGGTAACCACGTTGACGCCTCCCTCATGGAGCTCATCAACCAGCTTCTCCAACGAGGCATTGTCATTCCACTCCTCGTAGGAAATACTCTTGATTTTCGGCTTTATTTCCATTCCAGTGCTCCTTTCCGCCAAGCGTAAGCCAAGCCAAATACTAGTACCAACAAAAAGAACCCGATGCTGAAGATAGCCATTGCACCGAATTCTTTCACGACCACTGCCCAGGGGTACAGAAACACTGTCTCCACATCGAACATAAGAAACAAGATGGCGAACAGGTAGAAGCCTACACTGACGGGGAGCCAGGATGAGCCATGTGTTGGTATACCACACTCATACGGTTCTCCTTTCACCTTGTTGTATGAACGCGGACCGATCAACTTGGCTATGACGTAAGCTGCCGCAACCAGTGTTATGGCCGTTATAATAACGGTAATCAACAAAGTAAAATACATATATTATTTAACTGATAATTATTATGCTTGTTAGCATCATCGTTTAAAAGCGTCTGCAAAGGTAACAATTATTTTGCAATAAATGATAATAAATATTGGAAATTATTGGCGAATCCGCATTTTTTCCTTATTTTTGCAGAAATGTTTCGAACATAAAATTGACAAGGATATGAACTACAGAAAGAAAACATGGATCGTGGTTTTCGCACTTATGTGCTGCACGGTGTTGGAAGCCAGGCAGATAACCCAAGCATCCAAATCCCCCAAGAAAGCCACCAAGGCCATCGTCGATGGCATCAACTACGCACTGAATGCCAAGAACAACAAAGCCAAGGTGATTGCAGGAAAGAATCTCTACTCGGGTGATGTCGAAATCCCGAACAAGTTCACCGAAGACAGTGTGACCTATTATGTGGAAGAGATTGACGGTGGTGCGTTCAAGGACTGTGCCTCGATGACCTCCATCACCATTCCCAGCACAGTATCGAAGATCGGTGCGGGTGCTTTTGAGAACTGTACAGGTCTCACATCCATCAGTATTCCCGAGAGCGTGCTCGATCTGCCCTTCAACCTTTTCTCCGGTTGTTCTGCCCTGACAGATGTCTATCTCCCTGCAAGCATCAAGAGCATCGGTCATGGTGCCTTCAAGAAATGTACGGCGCTGGAAAGGATTGAGTTACCCAGCGGTGTCACCTCCTTGGCATATAGTCTGTTCCAGGGCTGCACCAGTCTGAAGGATGTCATCCTCCCCCGGTTCCTGGATAAGATCGGCTATTCGGCATTTCAGGACTGCTCCGCACTCGAGGAGATTGAGTTGCCCAACAGCGTGAAGGCCATTGGATGGGTGGCATTCAAGAACTGCACCTCCCTGAAGCGTTTCGCCTTCACCACCAGCATGGACAACATCGCGAAC
>JAFWPH010000050.1 GCA_017509605.1 Bacteroidaceae bacterium
AACTCCGAAAACTTTCTCAATAATCTCGCCATCGCTGCACAAAATACAAAGATAAACTGTATCTTTGTGCACGTCAAGGCCACATACTGCTCTCATAAGCCTATAGTTTTGAGGGTTAACAAATAAGTTGAACAACACACCCCAAATATACAAAATAATTGTGACTTAGAGCACGGAAATAATTAGGATTGAGCGTATGTGCGCCTTGATTTCTAAACAAACCTCCAATGCGGGGCAATTTGTTTGCATTTTTATCTCGACTGGCTTATAAATTCACAATTTTTATCTAAATTTGCATAATGATCATGCGGAAAGAAACGATTCTACACGCATTATAACCTAATAAACACGATTGCTATTATGGATAAAATAGATTGCTTCCTACCCTACGGCGGTGAGGAATCACTGAAAGCCACTGTGGAGTCACTTCGCGAAAGCACTCTCATTGGCAAGATTTGGGTTCTGACAAACGACATGTCTATCCCTTTGCCAGAGGGATGCACACCATTTCTGGCCGACAGCATACAGAGCACCATCACCATGTGTCGTATCATCAAATACTGCACAACGCCATATTTCATGATCTACTTCAAGGACACGCCTTTGAAAATGGGCTACAAGGCAGTGGAACGGATGTACGACATTGCTCGTGCAACTGATGCCAGAATGGTCTATGCCGACCGAAACCAATTGAGAAACGGCGAAATCACACCTGTCCCCACCATCGATTTCCAACCTGGCAGTATCCGCAACGACTTCGACTTCGGAAGTGTGGTGATGGTCAAAACAGACGGCATTGGTTTCTTTTGGACGGACTCCGACTACGATGAGGAAGAAGACCGGTGCTTGAAAGAAGGTTTCAAATACGCTGGTTGGTACCACCTTTGGCTGAACTTCTCCGAAGAACCGCAATCCATCTACCACATTAAGGAAACGCTTTATACCGAGGTGGAGACCGACAACCGCAAGTCGGGCGAAAAGCAGTTCGATTATGTCAATCCCGCCAGCAGGGATGTCCAACTCGAAATGGAGAAAGCCGCTACGCTGTTTCTTTCAAATATGAACGCCAGCATCGATGACCGCAACATCGTCAAAGTCGATTTGGGGGAAGGCGACTTTCCTGTGGAGATGACCGTCGTCATTCCTGTCCGCAACCGCGCGCGAACCATCGCCGACGCCATCGAATCTGTCCTGATGCAGAACACGGATTTTCCGTTCAACCTCATCGTGGTTGATAACCATTCCACTGACGGCACCACCGACATCATCGACAAGTACAAAGACGACCCGAGAGTGGTACACATCATTCCTCAACGCGATGACTTAGGCATTGGAGGATGCTGGAACACGGCTATCTACGACGAACGCTGCGGTAAGTATGCCGTGCAGCTCGACAGCGATGACCTCTACAGCGACGAGCATACACTCACCAAGATACACGACAAGTTCGTGGAGGAGAAATGCGCCATGGTCATCGGCTCATACCGTATGACCAACTTCAACCTCGAGACGCTGCCACCCGGCATCATCGACCACAAGGAATGGACAGACAGCAACGGTATGAACAACGCACTGAGAATCAACGGGCTGGGCGCACCACGTGCATTCTATACACCTATCATCCGCTCCATCGGTTTTCCCAACACCAGTTATGGTGAAGACTATGCCGTGGGACTCGCCATCTCCCGCAACTATCACATCGGACGCATCTATGAGCCTATCTACCTCTGCCGCAGATGGGAAGGCAACTCTGATGCCGCACTCTCGCCCGAGAAAATCAACAAGAACAACGCCTATAAGGACGCGATACGCTCTATCGAGTTGGACAGAAGATGCAATTACCAAAAGTTCGGCATCGCTGAAGCAATTGACAACTTCATTACCCTGCAACTTGAAGGGTGGCCTGAAGCGAAAGCAAGGTTCAACGACCTTCAGAATGTAGTGACTTTACACTATAAGGAGGAGAATCTCAAAGTACAGTTCAACCCTGCAAGAATATCCTCCACAGGAGCCAGAATTGACAAGAAATCCATAGCAGAAAGGAAGTGCTTCCTCTGTGACGGCAACCGACCAAAAGAGCAAGGCAAACTGGTTTGGCTCGACAAGTACAACATCTTGGTCAATCCATACCCCATCTTGCCACGACACCTCACCATCGCCTCCATTGAACACAAGAGGCAGGAGTTGACGGAGTGCTTGTCCGACATGATCCACTTGTCGTCCTTGACACCACAACTATTGTACTTTTACAATGGACCACATTGTGGAGCATCAGCTCCTGACCATCTTCATTTCCAAGCAGGCGAGAAGAGCTACGTACCTCTGACAGAATTCAGTGAACAAGATTTCCAAAAACAGAACAACTGTAAGATGCTATATGTCGAGGGAGATGACCTACAGACAATCCAGAGGGAAGTGATGAGAATCATCGACCTGCTGCCTGTTCTGGAAGGGGAATATGAGCCAAGAGTGAACGTGCTGGTCTGGACAGACCATCTGTTCATGGATTGCTATATCACCCGTGCCGTCGTTATACCTCGTTCCAACCACCGGCCGGAATGTTACTATGCCGAAGGCGAGGAACAAATACTCGTCAGTCCTGGCGCACTCGATATGGCTGGACTAATGATCGCACCGAGAGAAGAAGACCTGAAGAAACTCACACCTGAGCGTATCAAACAAATACTCATCGAATGTGGAATGCCTTCGTGATGACAGGACCTGTAGTTGAAGTAGGCATCGTGAGCGCGATCGAACTGCGTGTTTGTTTCCATGGAAATTACATCTATGGAGAGACAGACATATCTGGTACTCAAGTGCTTAAATATCATGAAGGCCAAGTGGAATGGAAAGGAGACGTGTTCAGTGAACTTCTATTCATCCCAACAGCCAACGATGGCTCTTTCTCTCTCGAAGAAGTGACCATCGGCATCGGGTTCCATTGGGAAAGAAAAGAGACACAGGTCTTTCGCGGACAACTCCGCGTCATCATCAACAACGGCAGACTACAAGCCGTCAACATCCTGTCTATAGAGGAATACCTCAAGAGCGTTATCTCCTCAGAGATGAGCGCCTCTGCATCACTACAACTGCTCAAGGCACATGCCGTGATCTCACGTGGATGGCTACTCGCACAAATCGACAAACGCAAACAAAAGGCCGACAATGCCAAGCCTTCGTTTTATCGTACCGAAAAGGGCATCATCCGCTGGTACGACCGCGAGGACCACACACTGTTCGATGTCTGTGCCGACGACCACTGCCAACGCTACCAAGGCATCACAAGACAGACCAGCGACAAGGTCGCAGAAGCCGTTGACGACACATGGGGACAGGTACTTACCTACGAGGGACAAATCTGCGACACACGTTTCTCCAAGTGTTGTGGAGGAATCATGGAGGAGTTCGAGGCTTGCTGGGAGGACACCCATATCCCCTACCTCATGGCACTGCCTGACACTGCCGACGATTCTCACCCCATACCAGACCTCACCATCGAAGAGAACGCAAAACAATGGATCATGAACAACCAATGCTCAACGGTCAATGGTCAATGTCTCTCCTTCTGCAACACCGCCGACAAACGCATCCTCTCGCAGGTACTCAACAACTACGACCAGGAAACCACCGACTTCTACCGATGGAAAGTTGAATACACCCAACGAGAACTGTCGCAACTGGTAAGCGCCAAAGTGGGCATGGACTTCGGCAGAATCATCGCACTGCGTCCCATCAAACGAGGCAAGTCGGGCAGAATCATCGAATTGGAGATAGTGGGCGAGAAGTTGACATTCACCATCGGCAAAGAACTGGAAATCAGACGTACACTGTCCTCCTCCCACCTTTTCAGTTCGGCATTCGTGACAGAATACGTCTATGGCGCCGACAGCAAAATACCTGAACGGTTCATCCTCCATGGTGCGGGATGGGGACATGGCGTCGGACTGTGCCAGATTGGCGCGGCGGTGATGGGCGACATGGGTTACGACTATAAAGACATACTGCTCCACTACTACAAAGGCGCGGAGCTGAAACGCATATATTAAGCATAACAACGACAAGATGACATCCAACAGGAAAAACCCATACGTGTGGATACCGGTGCTATTTAGCGCCGAGGCCATACCTATGGCCATCGTCACATTCGTGGCGATACTCATGTTCATCCAGTCTGGTACACCCAACAGCCACTCTACCTTCTATTGTGCCTTATTGCTTATACCATGGGGAATAAAATCGTTCTTCCGGCAAATGGTACAGAGATTCGGACGACCTGCCGCTTTTCTGAGGTCCGCCGAGATGCTCATCTTCGGATGCCTCATTGGACTGGCATTCTACATGAACCGAAAGGTGGCCGACCCGCTGGTCATGTTCGTCATTCTGTTTGTCTTGTCCTCACTCTGCGCATGGCACAGTCTTTTGGCTGAGATTTACTACAGGAAGAGACTGATGAAAAAGGAGAGGACGTTCTTCCTCCCCGCACTCACCACGTCGTATCAAGTCTCCACTGTAGTGACCTACGGACTCTTTATCATACTTGTCGGAGGACTCGAGGTCTTTTTCAAGAACCTTGAAAACCGCTACAACTTGTCATGGTCGATGGGAACTTATATCCTTTCTGGTATGTTCTTCATCATCATGATCTTGAATTTCTTACTGCTCACCGACTCACTACACTCTAATGCCACAGGAGCCACACTGACAGAAACAACCCTCTCGGAAGTCAAGCACATCAAGAGCATGACACGAGCCAAACGCTTCACCATCACCATCTTGGCCTTGATGCTGCTCGTGTTACCCCAGTCGCTGATGTTCTTCGTTCGGGTTTTCTTCCTATACACCCCACTGAGAAACGGCGGATTAGGATGTTCCATGCAAGAAATCGGATTTGCACAAGGGACGATTGGCGTGATGGCGTTCTCTCTCGGTATTATCCTTGGACGGCAACTCCTACACAAGCATCTCTGCCCATCCACACTCTGGGCTCAGGCCATCACATTAACATTGTCGCCGCTATTCTATTACATCATGACGATACATCACCCCAATGGCATAGCGGAACTGTGCGTCATGACTTTCCTCAGCCAAATATGCTTCGGATTCGGGTTCAACTGCTGCCTGCCCTTGGTCAAACAACTGTCGCACGAACGCTACAAACTCGCCACAAACTATCTACAGATACCAGTGATTGTCACCGCCATGATTCCGCCACTGGCTATTTCCGGACTGTTGGCCAGCCGAATGGACTTTCATGACTTTTTCTTCATCAACTGCATGACTGCGCCCATCGTCTGGATTTTCATCCTTGCCACTGGAACCATCACATCGTGTTGCAAAAGCATAACTTCACCATAAATTCCATAACTCCCATCATTAATAATGAACAACAAGAAACCTTTCTATTGGGTGCCAAGCCTTTATCTTGGCGAGGCGTTGCCTTTCTCCGCCGTCATGCTCATTTCCGTCATCATGTTCAAGGAATTCGGGCTTTCCGACGGACAAATCACCGTTTACACCGGATGGATGGGACTGCCATGGGTCATCAAACCCATCTGGAGCCCTATCATCGACAACCTCAAGACAAAACGGTGGTGGATTGTATCCATGCAGTTCTTTATGGGCATAGCACTGGCCATGGTCGCTTTCACGCTGCCCACATCGTTTAGGATACAGGGCACACTCGCCATATTCATGCTCATCGCCTTCGCCAGTGCCACACATGACATTTCCGCCGACGGATTCTACATCATCGGACTCAAGGAGAAGGATCAGGAATGGTATGTCGGCATCCGTAACACCTTCTACCGCATCGGTATGGTCATCGGACAGGGAGGATTGGTGCTGTTGGCAGGACACCTGCAGGAAGGAAGGTTCGGACAGGCCTTCCAATCGACCGCCACATCATGGCTGGTGGTGTTCCTCATACTCGGAGTGCTGATGATCCTGCTCGCCACCTACCACAGCTTTGTGCTGCCCAAGGTGGAGGTGGCCACGCATGAGCGTTTCAACTTCATGGAGCAGATGAGGGAGTTTGTCGCCACCCTGAAGGTTTTCATCACAAAACCACATATCATTTCGGCGTTGTGCTTTATCCTGCTCTTCCGCCTGCCAGAAGGATTGCTGACCAAAATCGTTCCCCTATTCCTCACACGCAGTGTTGCAGAAGGCGGACTGGCGATGAGCGACAAGCATTTCGGACTGATTTATGGCACACTCGGTGTGATAGGCTTGCTCGCCGGTGGTATCATTGGTGGATGGGCTGTTTCGAAATGGGGATTGAAGAAGTGTCTCTGGCCATTGGTTTTGTGTATCACGCTGCCCGATGCCGTCTATGTCGATCTGAGTTTCTTCCCCACCGACAATCTCTGGCTTACGGGAACCTGTGTGTGCATCGAGCAGATTGGCTACGGACTGGGATTCGCTGCCTATACGCTCTACCTCGTCACCTTCTCTCGTGGAGAACGAAGCACTGCCGTGTTCTCCATCTGCACTGCCGGACAGTACTTAGGTGGAGTGATGCTCCCTGGTATGGTCTCAGGACTGATCTCTGAGAACATCGGATATCAGAACTTCTTCCTCCTGGTCATGTTGCTCTGTCTCGTCACCTTCTCAGTCACTGCCTTCGTAAAAATCGATAATCATGAACAATAAAACAATTAAGGACTCCATCATCAACTACCTCAAGAAAAGGAATTACCAACACATCGACCTCAAGACGGTAATGTTCGACATGGATGGCGTGCTCTTCGATTCCATGAAGAACCATGCCAAGTGCTGGAACGAGGCCATGGCACATTACGGTCTGAACCTTCCACCCGAGGAGGCTTACATGCACGAAGGGCGAACGGCGGCCGGCACCATCAACATCGTCTGTCTTCGCGAACGTGGACATGAAGCCACCGAAGAAGAGATAAAAGAGATTTATACCTACAAAGGGATGCTCTTCAACCAGTGTCCAAGAGCTGAGCGTATGCCGGGTGCCTACGAACTCCTGCAGAAAGTCAAGGCTTCGGGAATCACCCCCATGGTAGTGACTGGCTCAGGACAGAAATCACTGTTGGAGCGCTTGCAGACCAACTTTCCCTCCATCTTCAGTGAGGAACTGATGGTCACCGCCTTTGACGTGAAAAAAGGGAAACCCGACCCAGAGCCTTATCTCATGGGATTGAAGAAAGCGGGCGAACTGAAACCCTGGCAGTCGGTTGTGGTGGAGAATGCGCCACTCGGAGTGAAGGCTGCCGTGGCTTCGGGATGTTTCACCATAGCGGTCAACACCGGTCCCCTACCCGATTCCGCTCTCTTGGACGAAGGTGCTGACATCCTCTTCCCCTCCATGCAAGCCCTCTGCGACGAATGGCAAACACTCTTCCATCTTCTCTCCGCCTCTACAAACCCATAGCATCTATAAAGTCTATAGTGTCTATAAAGTCTATAGCATCTATAAAGTCTATAGTGTCTATAAAATCTATAGAATCTATAGTTGCTAATGGTCGATGTTCAATGTTCAATGGTCAATAATATCATCCATCCCCTCGCGTCCGACATACTGCCGCCGCAGCAATTCACCAATCCCTTCCGCTACAGCCCCCATCCCCTGTGTCTTGAGGCGATGAAGGAGGTGCAACAACACCTACAGTCCACGCCCATCTACGACAAGGAAATCGCCATGGGCAAGATGTTCGGTGTGCTGGTGGTCAAGAACAAGGATGGCGTATTGGGATTTCTCGCCGCTTTCTCCGGATTGCTCTGCGCCACCAACGACCTGCCCTACTTTGTGCCTGCCATCTACGACATCCTCAATCCCGAATGTCGCTTCAAACAAGGAGAAAGGCAACTGGATGAAATCAACCGTCAGATTCGGGAGATAGAACACAATGAGTCTTTCATCAGTCTGAAGAAGGAATGTGAGAAGGCGATACAAAAAGAAAAAGAGACGCTCCAGACAATGAGGCTAGAGTCTGCGGAGAAGAAAGCGCAAAGACACCGCCTGCGTGCCGAGGGCAACCTCACTGCGGAAGAGGAACAGCAACTGATCAAGCAAAGCCAGTTCGAGAAAGCGGAAATCAAGAGGGTCAAGGATGCCTTTGAAAGGACGATAGCGGAAACCAGACAGCGTATTGAAGCGACTGAGCAACAGATACTGTCGCTCAAGAAAGAACGGAAAGAACTGTCCGACAGCTTGCAGAGGTGGATATTCAACCAGTTTGTCGTTCTCAACGCCAAAGGGCAATCGAAAAACCTGACCGACATCTTCGCCGATGAAACAGGGACCCTGCCACCAGCAGGGGCTGGCGAATGTGCCGCCCCCAAGCTGTTGCAATACGCTTTTATCAACAACCTGACACCACTTTGCATGGCGGAGTTCTGGTGGGGGAAATCGCCCGACACGCTACTGCGCCGACACCTCAATTGCTATCCCGCATGCAGTGGCAAGTGCAAGCCCATCCTCCATTTCATGCTCCAAGGACTGGACGTGGAGAAAAGCCTGAGTGATACGAACAATCCTGATAGTCCCGATAGAATGGGCTGTCAGAGTTATTCTCTCTCCGTCATTTACGAGGATGCCTCTATGATTGTGGTGAACAAACCTTCTGGTATGCTCTCTGTGAAAGGTAAGGACATTACACCAGCGGTGGAGAAAATCCTTGAGGCTCGTTGGAACGGCAACTGCTCGCCGTACGTCGTCCACCGTCTCGACATGGACACCTCGGGACTGCTCATCTTCGCTAAGGACAAGCAATCACAACAAGTACTTCAGGCCCAGTTCGCCAACCACAAGGTACAGAAGAGGTACAAGGCTGTCGTAGAGGGTGATATCAGCATCATGGAGGGAGACATCTCACTGCCTTTACGCCCTGACATCATGGACCGACCACGTCAGATGGTGGACCTGATTCACGGTAAGACAGCCATCACCCATTTCAAGGTCATAATGAAAAAGAAGGATGAACAAGGTCGCATACGGACCGTTCTGCATCTCTTCCCAAAGACTGGTCGAACCCACCAACTACGTGTCCATTGTGCACACCAACAAGGTCTCAATGCACCCATTGTCGGCGACTACCTCTACGGCACACCAGCCCAACGGCTCCTCCTCCATGCCGAATATATCGAGCTGATGCATCCAACGACAAAAGCCGACATCCATTTCGAAGCCCTCGCCCCATTCTAAGCCCCTTTTTCCTCTCTTTTATTGCTTATCCCGCCAAAAAGATATAACTTTGCACGAAATTTCAAAAACAACCATCTAAATATCACAAATCAATGAACTTTGTAGAAGAATTGAAATGGCGTGGCATGATCCATACCATCATGCCTGGTACAGAAGAATTGCTTGAGAAGGAAAAGCCTGTCACGGCTTACTTAGGCATCGACCCCACTGCTGATTCCCTCCATATCGGACACCTCTGTGGGGTGATGATGCTCCGCCACTTCCAGCGTTGCGGACACAAGCCACTGGCGCTGATAGGAGGTGCCACAGGAATGATTGGCGACCCGTCAGGAAAAAGCGAGGAACGTAACCTACTCGACGAGGAGACACTGCGTCACAACGTAGCGTGCATCAAAAAACAACTCTCAAAATTCCTCGACTTTGAGAGCAACGAGCCTAATAAGGCTGAACTGGTCAACAACTACGACTGGATGAAGGACTTCACCTTCCTTGACTTCGCACGCGACATCGGCAAGCACATCACCGTCAACTACATGATGGCCAAGGAATCCGTCCAGAAGCGACTCAACGGAGAGGCTCGCGACGGACTGTCGTTCACCGAGTTCACCTACCAGCTCCTCCAGGCCTACGACTTCTACTACCTCCACCAAAACAAGAACTGCAAACTGCAGATGGGTGGTGCCGACCAATGGGGTAACATCACAACAGGATCCGAACTTATACGCCGCATGAGCGGAGAGGAGTGCTATGCACTCACCTGCCCACTCATCACCAAGTCCGACGGTAAGAAATTCGGCAAAACCGAGAAGGGCAACATCTGGCTCAACCGCGAATACACCAGCCCATACATCTTCTACCAGTTCTGGCTCAACGTCGCCGACGATGATGCGGAGAAGTACATCAAGATCTTCACCTCACTCACCAAAGAGGAAATTGATGCCCTCATCGAGGAGCACCGTCAAGACCCGGGCCGACGAGTGCTGCAGAAGCGACTCGCAAAGGAAGTCACCATCATGGTACACTCCCAAGAGGACTACGACATGGCTGTGGAGGCTTCAAACATCCTCTTCGGAAAGGCAACCAAAGACAGTCTGCTGAAGATGGACGAGCAGACACTGCTCGATGTTTTCGACGGAGTGCCACATTTCGAAGTCGCTCTCGACGACCTCAAGGCTGGCATCAAAGCTGGTGACCTCTGTGTGGAGAAAGCACCATGCTTCCCCTCCAAGGGCGAAATGCGCAAACTCACCCAAGGTGGTGGCGTCAGCATCAACAAGGACAAGCTCGACAACTTCGACCGTTTCATCACTGTTAACGACCTCCTCAACGGTAAGTACATCCTCGTACAGAAAGGCAAGAAGAACTACTTCCTGCTCATCGCAAAATAATCTCCGATATCGTTATTTCGTCATTCTGAGACCTCGTTATCCCGATATACCGTTATAACGTTATAACGAAAAACGACATAACGACAAGAATCCAAAAAGAGGGCTTGGCAATCGCCAAGCCCTCTTTTTCATATTGTTGGGCGCGCTCGCTTATTTGATAGCGGCACCGTTCACGTTGAATTCCTTATCACCCTTGACGATGACAATCTTACCGTCACGAAGCACCTTCTGTACCTTGCCGTTATTGCCGGAAGCAATACCAGAAATACCAACAGGTATAGACTCGCCTTCAACATCAGCCTTGTAAACCGTCAGGTAAGATGCCTCCTCTGAGAGAGCTACTTCAACAGA
The DNA here is from genome assembly GCA_017509605.1 of Bacteroidaceae bacterium. GTDB lineage: Bacteria > Bacteroidota > Bacteroidia > Bacteroidales > Bacteroidaceae > RUG11857. The sequence continues at coordinate 10,912 of JAFWPH010000050.1, forward strand.
CTCAGCGGTGAAGCCGTCCTTGGTATAGCTGTAGTTGTAAGTTGTACCATCAGCAGTAGTGATAACTGCGGTCATCGTCACCTTACCATCGAGGTAAGCTACGTCCATAGATACAGTAGAACCGTTCATATCGCTGGTGAAGGTATCCCAGTTGTAGTCGCTGACGCAACCTTCATTACCCCAAGAAACATTCTCCCAGTTGTCTGCACGGAGCGCTACCTTCTCTTCGCTGTTCTCGTTTACGAGAAGTACCCAGTTCTGGTAGTTAGCCTCTGCCTTTGAAATGTTCTTGAATTCGAAGTGAGCAGTCTGACCATTTTCAACTGTCAAAGCAGGACCTACTTGACCCTTGTAACCATCACTCAAATCCTCAGCACCCACAGTGTAGAGATATTCCTCTTCTTCGTGAGCGGCCTTGTAAGCATCGATAGCAGCCTGGTCAGCACCGAAGTAAACCTCATCAAGGGTAGCGTTCTGGAGCGTCAGTCTGATGACTGGAGTGGCATCAGCATCAGCCTGTTCACCTTCGAGAGTACCATTGTAAGGCATGGTCATCTGACCGTTCTGTACGAGTACCTGGAATTGATCCAAAGAATAGTAGATTTTTCCGTCCTCGGCAGTCTCCACATTCACACCTTCGATAGTGAACTCTGGGAATGATCCAAGCGCTGCCATAGGCAGGTCAAATCCAGAGAAAGTGATGTTGGCAGTCAGTCCATCTTCAGCAGTTTCGATTGTCACTGTCTGGTCGGACACAGTAGTACCCATCACTCCAGCCACAGGATGCGACTGAGTCTGCTCAACGATACCCGTGTAAACATCAGGTTCATTGGAAGCGAGACGCAGCACGTAGAGTTGTGCCACATTCACATCATTCCAGTTAGCACCCTTGATGGCGTTGAGGTGGCAGAATCCATAGTCAGCCACAATAGCCTTCACGTCGATGTAGTAAGTGGTAGAACCATCCTCTTCAGCCTCTGAAGTCATGTACTTGGCAGTCTGCTCAGCATTGTTAGGAATATTGATGTAGTCCTGACTGTCGTCGGTAGGACGGTTGAGCAGGAATCGAGGCGCTCCACTGGTTGCGTTCACTACCAGATAGTAGCAATCCGAGAGATCAGCGTAGTTTTTGGCAGCCACATTGCTGTCGCCATAAATATTGCCAGCAGGTGTACCGATTTCATAGAGACAGTATGGAGCAGTTGCCGTGATTTCACCTGTAGCATCAGCAGCAGTCCAATTGTGGTAATCAGCCTGTGTGAGCGTCACCATTTCATAGCTCACATCACTGTTGTTGTCGGGGGTAGCCTGCGACTCATCAGGATCGCCAAGACGATAGAGATGCCATGCTCCAACAGGGCAATAGTCGCTGGGCAGACCAACTGCCTTATCAAGTCCGACAATCACAGTCGTTCCATCCTCGAAGACATTGAAGAGCAGTTCATTGGTGTATTCACCAGCAATATACCAGTCGCGCGCGCCAGTAGCGCTGTTGGGCACATACTTGCCGTCGGCCAGCTGTGCGTCACCTTCGTTATGACTTGTTGCTGATGCACCCTCAGAGATATTCATCACCTTCTTGCTATATACATCGTCTTCTACCTCAGCATAGAACGTCAAGTGCTTCTCCAGTTCTGTACCCGCAGCGATAGCCGCCATTTCGTCGTCGAGACTACCCGCGCGATAGAAAGCGTTGACAGTCAGTTTGTAGAGACCAGCCGGTACATCCTTGATGGTCTGGAAGACATCGAACTCAGCATTTCCAGAATAAGTGATCAGGTTCATTGGAGCCTCGTATGTGCGAGGTTTGAAAGCATTCTCGGTGTAATCCCAATGCTCGTATCCGTTTTCCAGATAAGCGTTGTTCTTGATCAGGGCTGTCACGTCTTCAGGTCCTTGCTCAACCTCTGCGATGTTCCAGAGATAGTAGCTGTTGTCGCTGTTGTTCTTGTCTGCATAGCAAGGAGCGCCTTCAGCTTTGTCGTTGTCGTTGGTACCTACATGGTGGGCACTGTTGCTTGGCTTAGACAGGGTGTAGTAGTTGTCGCCTACCATGGTCACCTTCCACTCATACTTCTTGTCGGCACTTGTGCTCATCGTCCAGTTGTTGCTGCCCTCAAAGCCTACATACTGACCCTCTGCGTCGTGGATGAAGTAACCACCGTTCTCACCTGCCTCGAAGAAGAGCTCGGAAGCGTTCTCCTCAAGAGCAAGGCTGACACCTGATGCACTCAGACCCATGAAGAGCTCGGAGGCCTTCTGCTGGAAGGTATAAGCCTGGGCGGGATCCGGTGAGTTCAATGGTGCGCTGTTGTATGCGGCAAGGGCTTCCTGCAACTTGGCAATAGCGGCATCCTTCTCCTCGGAAGTGGCGGTCACGTCCTCAATCACATGAGCGGCATCGTCAACAGCCTCCTCGAAGGTGGCGAAAGCATCCTCTGGCTTCATGAACAGACCACTGCCCACATTGTCCTTGGCCTCAACAATTGCCTTGGCCTCAGCGAGAAGGGCAACACCGGTCACGTCGTTAAGCATCCAGATGTACTGTGGAGCGAGGTGATAACCAGCCTCGGGAAGTTCATCTGTACCTACTTGTGCCCAGTAAGTGTTGGCACCCCAGTTGGTACCGCCACCGTTTGTGGCGCGAACTGCATACTTGCCGTCCTGCTCGAAGAACACCTGACGCTCGAAGTCGTCGCGGTTGCTGTTGTTGCGGTGGATGGAACCATCGTTCTTAATGTCACCTGTTGAGCCATTCGTCAAGGTCGGGTTGGTGAATGGAACGCTGGTGTTCCAACCCTTGGCGTACTTGGTGCCGCTCTTCACGGCTGTGGTCATCTTGAAGCTGTAGGCCTCTTCCTCATTGGCGGTCAATGTACCTGTGTTGGTCAGGTAGTATGGAGTCTCACCTACAAGAGTGTAAATCTGATAGAAGTTACCATCCTTGATAGATGCCATTGCGGCCTCGTAAGCCTTGGCAAGGTCTGACTCAAGTTTCTCCTCAGCGGTCATGTAC
>JAFWPH010000004.1 GCA_017509605.1 Bacteroidaceae bacterium
TTGGTGGTTTCTTCCACTTTGGTGGTTTCTCCATCCGTGTTGTTCGTCTTAGTTGTGGACGAGTTGCAGGCGGTGAGGCCAAACATTGCGCAAACCATCAGCGTCGAAATGACTGTTGGTAAAAAACGTGTTGTTTTAAAGTTGGATTTCATCCGACCTTTTCTCGCCATGGCATAGCCCAAGCAAGTTTGGCTCTGCTCATTTGGCTTAACGAAAACGTTGGATTTCATCCGACCTTTTCTCGCCATGGCATAGCCCAAGCAAGTTTGGCTCTGCTCATTTGGCTTAACGAAAACGTTTATCTTCATTGCTGTAGAAAGTTAAGAATTTGTAGGTTTATTGTGCAAATATAGATGAAAAACGGCTTCATTGTCACTTCTTTCTTTGCTCCTAAAGTGACAACTTTTTTAGTATAAGTCACCAGTGTAGTGTAGTGATTATCGTTTTCATCGTTTCTTCGTTGAGGTTGTTAATGGTGCAAATATATTACTTTCCATGAAAACGGCAAAATCTACACATCATTATGATGAAGAAATCTTAAGGAATTGTTCAAATTTCTTGATTTCCGAAAGTTGTCTGGGATTTTTGCTGCGAACTTTTTTGCTTTGGCATGGCGAGAAAACGAAGGCGTAGTTTTATAACTTGAACGTTGCCTTAAGCATGATTGTTCTTCCGCAGAGGCCGTAGTCGTAGGTGTAGGTGTTGATGCCGTCGAAGACGGTGTAGGCATAGTGGCGTTGGTTGAGCAGGTTGTCGAGTTCGAGCCGCAGGACGAGTTGCTTGAACTTATACTGTGCTGAGGCGTTGAAGAGCGACATGTTCTTGTACAGGTTGGTTGTGATTTGTCGGCGCACATGGTCGTAGTCTAAAGAAAGGTCGAGTTCGGCGACGGGGAAGATGTGGATGGCTCCGCTATGTGTCAGTGAAGTCACGGTGTTCTTGCTGTCGGCATATCGGGATTGTGACCATCCGTAGTTGATGTCATACCGTAGTTCGAGCCAGGCGATGGGCGTGAATGCAGCGTTGCCTCTCAGGTTGTAGTTGTTGTTACGGGTTTTGATGACAGTTGTTCCGATGGCTTGTTCGCTATTGCCAAAACTATAGTTGCCCTCCGCGCCGAACTTGGCGAAGATGGCGGGGATGTTTTTTGTGGTGGCTATAGTGAAGTTGGTGGAACGCGACCGCGTGTCGCGGAGCAGAGCACTGCTACTGATGTCAATTCCGTTGACAGTCTGCGAATAGAGTGTGTTGCGTTTACCTTCGGTATGTCCGGCTCCTATGCTCAGCGTGAAGTACTGCATGGGCAATTGCCATTTCCACCCCGCTGATGTGTTCCATGAGTTCGACTCGCCGATGATGCCTGACGAGGTGCGTACCGTGCGGTAATCGACCTGCATGGGTTGGGTCAGGAGTGTCATCATGTCGCCAACAGTGGTCGTATAGCCAGTATTGAACGACAGCTTGCTGTTGGCCGAGAAAGTATAATTCATGCTCATCGAGGGATTGAGGACAAGCTTGGTGTAGTCCATTTGGTTGGCTTTGCCTTCCTCCGTCACGACTCGGCCATCTTCAAGCGAGCTTGGATGGCTCTCGCTGTTCCGTAGGTTATAGTACAATCCTTTCAGTGTCGCCCCGAGACCTGCACTGAGGTAGAAGCGGCGGTTGCGAGAATGTATCTCGAAACCTGGGTCCAGGTTAGGGGAGAGGTTCCAACCGCGGATATGGTTCATGTCACCTGTTGCCACGCGATGGGTTTCCAAGTCATCGTAAATAGCATCCAGTGCTACAGGCAGTCTGAGTCGGAAGGTTTTGCCAATGGGAATAGTAAACGTCGAATGGACATTCATCTTGAGTGTTGATGATTGAGCCGTTTGGGCATAGCGGTTGCCGTCATGGCCGAAGTTCAATTTCAATGTCGGTGTCCGCTTGAAGGATATCGGCACGCTGACATACCGGACAGTTCCTTTTGCAGTCCTGTCCGACCAATAAAAGGAGTTGCCTATCTCGAACGACGACATCCGTCTTCGCTGTTCAGTTTGTTGCGTTGTCTGTTCAACAGACGAAAGTACGTCTCCCTCGTTCTGTTCAAATTTCCCCTTCACGAAAAACTCGTCGCTCAAATACACATTGTCGGCGTTTTTCAGGTAGTTCATCGACAGTTTCGGCAGGTGGATCTTGCTCAGTGGTGAGGTCTGTTCGCTGACGGTCACATATTCGCTATTGTTGGCCAGGTAGGTGCTGCTCTGGCTGATGTCGTGTGTGGCGCGGTGATAACTGTAGTCGGCGTTCACCTTGAATGTGGTGGTAGAGGAGTCGAGTTTCTGTATGGCATTGAGTGTAACCATGCCGTTGCGTTGGTAGATGGATTGTCCCTGAGGAGGATAGCCTCCGTCGAAACCTCCGAATAGGCTTGTGGCGGGTGTGCTCACGTCCGAACCCCCGAAGTGGTCGAACATGTCGGCCCGTGCAAAACTCTTGTAGTTGCCTCCTTTCAACGAACAGATAGTCTGGAATTTGTCGGTGAACATCATGCCTGTCACACCGAGCAGTGCCTGCAACTCGTCGTCACCGTCCTGCATGTGTCCAACTCCCGCCTCTTCCTGTCCGAACGGTTTGAACTTCGCCTTCTTCGCCAGTCGGATGTTCATCGACACCTCGTTGCTGGGCAAGTCCTTCTCCACTTTTCGGCTGTGGTGGTTGCGGACGATTTCCACCTGCGACACGTAGTCTGCCGAGATGTTTCTTGTGGCAAGGTTGTACTTGCCGCCCAACAGGTCAAGTCCCTCGATATTGAACTGCGAGATAGGTGTGCCCATATAACTGATGCCACCGTTCTTCGACACATCGACCCCTGGCAACCGCTTCAGTCCGTCCTCCAGTGTCACGTCACCCTTGCCGAGGAAGGAGGCGAGATTGTGGACCAGTGTATCTCCTTTTTGGCGCAATGGGTCGGCTTTCACCATCACTTCCTTGAGCGAGATGGTTTTAGGGGTCAGCGCCATATCCACCTTAGTTTGTTTCTCTGTCAGCGTTAGATTCTCCGATTCCTTCTCATAACTGATATGGCTGAATGTGAGCGACACTTCCCCTTTAGGTGCCTCCTTCAGTTCCACGCTGTACTCACCCCGTGTGTTAGTTGTGGAATAGGCCAACGTCTTAGTGCCGCTGACTATCTTCACGATGACATCGCCTACGGGTTTGTTCTGCAGGTCAGTCACCCGTCCTGTCACCTTCACCTGTGCAGAGGCAGTGACCGCGAGCAACATACAGATTAATATGTGGAGAATCCGGTTCATACAGTATCACTCTAATTCTAAGGGTTGACTTCGTCTTCCACTGTCGCGACTCGGCAGAATCCAAGCGAGCTTGGTTCTGCTCTCACTGCTCCAGTGGTTGATACACGTGTGCCTTTGGCAGTACGGGACGCCAATCCAGAAAGACAGCATTGAATTTCGTTAAGACCGTCAACTGTGAATCAGGGAAGCTGTGCATTAGGTCTTGGAATTCAGGAAGATAATACATTGGATTCTTGGCGTATTGCTTATTGCCATATATCTCATGACGATACTTCAGCAGTTTCTTGTAGGAGAGTTTCCTTGCCTCCGGATCGGGTTGATAGGTGATGGGTGAAGTTTCCTGACGCACTTGGGTGAGCGTGAATGTATGCGCCTCGCTTTCTGCTTGTACAATCAGCCCCGGCAGTCCGCGCAGTCGCCAAGGCCCTGCCGATGAAGGAATCTCCTCGGTATAACATACATGCCATTCGATGCCGCGGAATACAGTGGTCGCTTTATGGCAAAGATATCCGTTCATCGTGACCGTATCGTCGCTCAATGTCCACAGCATTTCAGGTGTGGCTTCTTTGCCCTCGAAATTGTAAGGGAAGATGAGTTCACGTGTGGTTGTCTGTCCTTCAGGCCATCCTGTCCATACCGTTTGCATGTGGAGGTAAGCCTCATTATAGATTTTTCCTTGTTCTTCAAAAGTCTTTTGATACAAAGATGATTGTGACCAAGGCATCGATTTTGTCATCGTGCGACCTACCTGTACCACAATCTCCATGCTATCGATAACAGGCTTTCCCTCGTCGTCCAATGTCCGGCATTGGTAGTCATAGACGGCCATGAACTGCGCTTGGTCGATGCTGTCGTTTTGTGCCTGCACTCCAATTGTCAATGCGAGGGCAATAATGATTGTGATGATGCTCTTATTCATATCGTTATTAAGTATGGTGTGTTTCTGTTGTATTCTGATAGATGCTGGAGGGCGCATCCCTGCGGCCTCCAGCAGACCCGGGTTGACTTAACTAATGTTTTCTTTGATATTACTTTCGCTGTTATGTAATTGTCCTGTATGACAAGATGTTTATTCCAGTTCCAACGGTTGATACACATGGCTTTTCTGAAGGACAAGCATGTGGTTGGCAGAATAGTATACGACACCATTGACTCTCATCTCGCCAAAATCGTCTGGTTCTTCCGCCACATAGTACGTTGGCTCTTTGGGGTAGCGGGGATTGCCCAATGTCTTCTTCTTGAAATCCATCAGCTTCTTGCGGCTCAGTTTCTGGTACTCAGGACTGCCAATCATATTGATGTCAATCACCTCGTTCTTGGTCTCATAGAGGGTGAAGCAATGGATACCCTCAGCATCCTCGGCTTTGATAATCAGTCCCGGCAGTCCGCGCAGCTTCCACGGGCCAGCCGACGAGGGCATTTCCTCGGTGTACCACGCCGTCCACTGCTTGCCGTAGAGCTTGCCCGTGGCACGATGGCAGAGCAGTCCGCTGATGGTCAGCGTGTCCTCCATCAGCGTCCAGCCCACCTTAGCCATTGGCTCATGGGTCTCGTAGCGATAGGGATAAATGGGTTCGACGGCTACGACCGACGACTTTTCCACATCGGTCAGCACGTTCTGGAAGTGCATGGAGAACGCATCCAACATTTCCTGACTTGCCCGTCCGTCCTTGTTGTAGGAAAGTACGGTGGTGCAATACGTGGCACGTGTGCCCACCAGCAGAGCCAGCCGTATCGAGTCCGTGACGTTCTGTCCCTCGTCGTCCTGCGTCTGAATGGTGTAGTTGTAGAATGCTACAAACTGGGTTGAGTCGATTCTCTCGGCCTGCGCTGCTGTTGTCAGCACAAGGGCCAATAATAATGTCAGGGTCTTAATCATTATGCTATAGTTATTTTATTATGCTTTTGATTCTGTCGTCCTTTCAGGGCAATGGTATATGGTCGCGATTTTGATACGGGGGTTGTACCCCCGCCTGAGGTCTTGTCAGGCTTTCAGCCTTCCGTTTAGCTTCCAGTCAATTCAATCGGTAATAAAGTGGGAGAGTGACTTGTGCCCTTACTGTCCGTCCTTGTTGTCGGGCGGGTTTCCAACGCGGCATTTGGGCAACCATTTGTTCGGCTGACTCAGTCCAGATGTGCAACAGTTGGGGAACTAATTCGCCGTTGGGCTGAATCTTGTCGCCACGGTGAAATCCCGTGATTACCGCATCTGCTTCAGTTCCTTTCTCGTTGTTCGGTTTCGCTGTCACATTGGTGATGGAGCCATCCACCTCTACCACAAACGAAACGTCGAGACGACCTTGAATGCCGTATTCCAGAATTTTCGACGGATAAGTCACATGACGGCTGATGTATTCCTTCAAGGCCTTTTCGCCTCCGACGAACTCCGGCATTTCTTCGGCAATCAGGAACACCTCATTGTCGTCAGAATGCCATTCGGCTTCATCTATAGTTGTGTCTTTTTTTGATTTGGACGAGATGATGACGGCACCGCCCTTGGCCCGCTCGCCATAAACCTCCGTCGCCGATGGACTTGTCAGCACATCGATGTGGTCGATGCTGTCTTTGGGGAGTTGGTTCATCCGTTCACGACTGATCTCCTCGCCGTCGAGGAAGAGCAGTGGTTCTATCACGGGTGTGGCAGAGATGACGAGGCTGAACGCTATAAGAGGAACGAGGTAAAGCACTTTGCTGCGCATCCACGGGCTGGAGTCAGGTCGTTTCATCATCTCTATGCGCTTCATGACGTGGTTGCTGTTGAAGTTGTTGGCAAATACGAATGCGGTCCCAGCCAACGCTTTTCTCGCCAACAACTGTTGGTAACCGTTCAATGAGACACCCTGACGCAACACGTAGTCGTCGGCCTCATACTCATGGACATTGCGCAGGCTGTTGCCCAATCTATAGACCATGGGATTCCACCATTGCAAGACCTCTGCCACGGTGAGCAAGAGGATGTCGAATGAGTGGTGGCACTGGATGTGGGCGCGTTCGTGGAGCAGGATCTCACGGCTGTTGGTTTCGTAGTCATGTTGGTTGACCACGATGTCGCGCATCCAACTGAACGGTGCTTCATCGCCTGCATGACAATAGATGGTGATGCCGTCATCCTCCTTCTCCTGCCACAGGCAGCCCTGGCGCATGACACGTCGGATCTGGGTCAGTTGGTAGATGCGGAGACAAAGCATGCAACCCGCACCAATGGCATAGATCAATGTCAACCATTCCCACACGTCCCAATGAGCCGAATCTTCAGTTCCGACAATGATTGTCTCTGTGCGATAGACCAGTTCCTGAGTCTGGACGATTGTTGAGTTTGACTCCTCGACAGGTACAGACACTTTGTATCTGCAGATTGGAATCAGCAGGGCGGTGACAAGGATGCCGACCAACGTCATGCGGTTGAGCCGGAAGTAACGCTCTCGACGCAGCATCAGCGTGTAGGGCAGATAGAGCAACGAAAGCACAAAGGCAGACTTCAGTGTATATACAATCAACTCGTTCATGGCTTAACCTCCTCCTCTTGTAATTGGTTCCACAGTTCCTGGATTTCCTCCGCTGTCAGGTGTTCTTCGCGGACGAAGAAGTTGAACATCTTCTTGATGCTGTCGTCGAAGAGGCTCTGCTTCACGTCCTGAATGGCCTGACGGGTGTATTCCGCCCGAGTGACTTTCGCCACAAACAAATGGGCTTTTCCTTCACCTTGGTGTTTGAAGTAATCGATGAATTCCTTTTCATAGAGTACTTTCAGACAGGTGGCGACGGTAGTATAGGCAGGTTTAGGTTCCGGCCAACGCTCTATGATATCCCATGTGCATGCCGAATGACCGATGTCCCACAGGATGGACATCACTTGGAATTCATTCCTTGTCAGTGTGCTTTCGTTTTTCTTCATACTGGTTCACGTTTTGTTCGATGCAAAGGAAGCAAAAGGATGAAAGAATCGTATGTTTCAGATGAAGCGAACAGCATTTCTTGTCCTGTTTTTAACTTTTGTTAATAGAAATGAAATGTTTGTTTGCAATTTGTTCCCGGTTGCTATGGTTGAAACACTTGCGCTTGATTGTCCTTTAATATTTGAAATAGATGCTGCAAAAGTAGGGAAAAGATGGTCTGAATCCCTCATTTCTTGGTTTACATTTTGTTGACAATTGATTTGTAAACAGAGTTTACAATGCTTTATTTCAGTTCCAACGGTTGATACTGATGGGGATTGGATACTATGACTACCCCTGCGACGCTGCTAACTTGATTGCCAGTCGGATTATAACTCTTCTCCACATACCCGAAAGCCGTCATAGGGTCTGGGGCATAGTAGGTGGGATTCTTCACATAGCGGCTATTGTCCAGAACCTTTTTCTTGTAGGCGAGGAAGTCCGAGGCTTTCATTTCTTGGTAGTCCACTCGCTGTGCTGTAAACTTGCCCTGGCCATCTGGGACAATCCAAGTGACGTATTTGGTATATATTATTGGTGTATCCTCCTGATGAAAGCCGTAAAGCGTAAAGGTATGTATGCCGTTCGCATCGGTGGCCTTCGTGATGAGACCCGGCAAGCCTCCCAACTTCCACGGTCCGATGGTGGCAGGCACTTCTTCGGTATAGTACACATTCCACGTCAGACCATGATATTTCGTCGTGGCCGACTGACAAGCATAGCCGCTGATGCTGTCCTGCCCATCCGTCAGTGTCCAATTCTGCTTCTCCAATGGCTCGTCCGTCATGTAGCGATACGGATAGAGCATTTCCTGCGTTGTGATTCTTCCTTCGGGATGGTTCACGAATACGGTAGCCATGTGCATCTGGGCAGCCAGATAGCTGTCAGCAATACGAGAGCTGCCCTTCTTCTGTCTGTCGTACTCTTCGTAAGGGAAACTTTTTGTGACGCCGCTTGATGTCTGTACAGCAATGTACATCGAGTCTGTTACCGGCAGTCCGTCGGCATCAGTAGTTTTACACTCATAGCGATAAATCGCCGTAAACTTCGACACGCCAATCGTGTCACGCTGTGCCAGTGCTGCTACCGTCAGCACGAAGGCTACCATTGTTAATAGAAACTTTTTGCCTTTCACGCGAAAGATCTCATGCTCGGCAAAGCAAACAAGTTTGCTCTTCATTCTCTTCATCCAATTTTCCATTGTTTTTGATGTTTAATTATGTTATTACTTTTAAGGAAATTCTATTTATCCCGAATTAGCGAATTAAAGAATTTTAATTTCACTGATTTTCAGAATGATTAGAATTGAAGAATAAAATCGCAAGCGATTTTTAGATCTTACCTTTAGAGTGATTTTATTTCTTTTTCAGCATGTTTTTATATTTTCCAGCAAAATAACTACACTTTGTAGTAATCTCAAAATTCATTAATTTTTGTTATTGTTTTATGTGTAGTTATTTGCATATTCACACGGGCAGTAGAAAATAACAATCTTTATTGATGTGTATTTTTCTTCTTCGGATTCTTGTTGAGTTTTACTCTTCCTCCATCACGACTCGGCAAAGCTCAATCAAGATTGGCTTTGCGCTTGCTGTTCTGTCGGCTCCAGTGATATACCAAATGCAGCATGACGTAGTGCGGGAGGGAGCGGTACCACGTTTCGGTGCGGCCCTGGGCGTTCACGGTGTACTGGGTGTTGCTGAGCTGGTGGAGCAAGTCGAAGGCTTCGATGCGGGCGATGAGCTTGCCCTTGAAGAAGGGCTGGCTGATGGAGGCATTCAGCACGAAGTCGTCGGTGTTCAGTTCGCTGCTGCCATAGCCGCGACGCGAGTACATGTTGCCGTCGGCTGAAAGCGTCGTGTTGATGCGCGGCAGGGTGTAGCGGGCGGAGAAGCCGTACTGGAAGTCGGTGGCGTTCAGCGTCTCGAAATCGTACATCTTACCCTCCGAGTGCCGCCAGCGGATGTCGCCCGTGGCGCGGATGTTCAGCGCACCTTTATTATATTGTATGTAGGCCCCGTCGTGCAGCGTCAGGGTATTGACCACGTTCACATGGCTCTCGGTTTCTCCTGCAAGCATAGAGTGGTCGAGCGAGTGGTGGTAGTTGGCATCGGCGATGTTCTGCCACGTCCAGAATCGCTTCTCTCCAATGGCGTTGGAGACTTGGAACTTGGCATTGACAATATACGCGCCGCTCACATTCTCCGGCTTGTAGGTATAGACACCGCTTGCGGGATTGTAGATGACCGACTGCGACACGTCGCGATGATGATAGTTGAACGAGGCCGAAGCGTTCCACTGCTTCTGGCTATGCCCGCTGCCACGGCTGAAATACTCCATTCCAGCACTGGTGCTGGCGTGGCCTTTCAGTCCCGGCGTACCCAGTTTCACCACCAGCGGATTGCTGTCGTCGCGATAGTTGATCATGTCGTAGATGTTGGCCGTGGTCTCCGTATGGCTGATGTTAAGGTGAAGCTCATTGTTCTTTGCCGTCTTTCTGCCATACGACAGCCAGGGCGTGACAAACAGCGTCGTGTTGGTGGCAAGCGTGTCGATGGAGCCTCGCTGATAGTCGAGGCTGTGGCGGGTGAACGGCACTTGCAGGCCGAACTGCCAGTTGGTGCTCGATTTCTTGTCGGGCTGTAGTTCGTTGCGCGTATAAATACTGATTTCCGTCGTGTTCGTCAGCGAGCGCAGCTTGCTGTCATAGCTGTTGTTCACGTCGGTAATGGCAGCCAGCGCATCCAATTGCGAGGCCAGCAGCAAAGTGTCGGGGTGGTAGAGATAGTCATGGGTAGCGGTTCGTGACAGCCCCGTCCTGTTCTTGATTCTGAACTGC
>JAFWPH010000051.1 GCA_017509605.1 Bacteroidaceae bacterium
TGCGCTTCAGGATGGGCTTGAACCAACGACCCCATGATTAACAGTCATGTGCTCTAACCAACTGAGCTACTGAAGCATTAGCATTGTGTATGAACGTAAAACAATGTGAAGAGGAGGAGACTCGAACTCCCACGAGCTGTGCTCACTACCCCCTCAAAGTAGCGCGTCTACCATTCCGCCACCTCTCCATTATGTTTTATCAGACAAGCACGGACACCTCCGTGTTGCTCCCACTTTCGTGGCGTTGTGATTAGTCGGGAGATACATGGCCTTGTTGAATGGAGCGGAAGACGGGGCTCAAACCCGCGACCCCCAGCTTGGAAGGCTAGTGCTCTATCAACTGAGCTACTTCCGCATTGTGTTCTTTCCGACTTGGTCTTTGTGGGCACAGATGGATTCGAACCACCGAAGGCGAAAGCCAGCAGATTTACAGTCTGCCCCATTTGGCCACTCTGGAATATGCCCATCACTCTTGTTGAAAGTGATCCGTATAGGATTCAAACCTATAACCTCTTGATCCGTAGTCAAGTGCTCTATTCAGTTGAGCTAACGGACCTTTTTCGGAACGAGAAGTGGGCGCTGACGGATTCGAACCGCCGACCCTCTGCTTGTAAGGCAGACGCTCTGAACCAGCTGAGCTAAGCGCCCTCATTCCCAAAAGCGAGTGCAAAGTTACGACTACTTTTCCTAACTTCCAAATTTTTCAAGCCAAAAATTTTACAATATTTTTCAAGTATCTGAAAATCAATGATAAAAAATTAGCCCTTCCACACTCGTTTTCCGTCCTGTGGGTATGAATGCTGTTTATTGGCTTATAAAGGGGTTGGTCTCCCTACCTGTTTCTGAACACCCTTGTACCGTCGCATCCCATCTTCTCCGCACCTTGCAGGTTGCTCTCTATGACCGACTCGTCAAGTTCGTGGTAGCGCAGTGACGAGGAGTTGGGGTAGCGGTTGAAGAAGACGTTGTCGCTCATAAACAGTTCCACCGCTTGCACCTGTGGCGACGATATCACCCCGTTGTAGTATTTGAGGATGCTGGGCAGTACCCTTGGCAGTACCTTGATGCCTTTCTTGCCGTTGGTCATGGTGAGTACGGCCACCACATGCCAGCGAGGGCGTTTGTCCTGCATCTGTTCTTTCTGCTCTTTGGTACCCTTGTGGGAGATGGTGATGTGCCTTCCATAATTGGCGTTGATGCTTGCCATCTTCATGCGGAAGAGTGGACCGTGAGCGGAACTGTCGTGGAAATGGTTCACGTCAATATAATAATGTATCATCTCATGGATAAGGATGTCATCGAGTTCGTCCTCGGGAAGGTCAGCCCTGAGGCTGAGGCGTATGCGGAAATCATACTTCTCCTTTGTGCCGTCAGCCTTTCTCCTGACTTTGCAGGTGCATTGTCCGAGGTAGCTCTTAGAATCACACATCTCGATGTTCACTGGGGGAAGTTGCCCGTCGAAACAGAGTTGGTTGAAATGGTTGAATTTCCTTATTGCGTAGGTTGGGCTGAATCTCATTTGTTAATCTTTATCCTTTTGGTGCGTTTCTTACTGTGCAAAAGTAGTGCAAATATATAAAACGACCAATTCCGAACCGTCGTATTCCGGACCATAGTTGCTTTTTTACTTACAATTTCCTGTGCATTTACTTTGCTTTCCGCCTTCTTTGCATTATCTTTGCGTCATTATTGCCATCTTCAATCCTTGAATGAAACAGGCCAGGCAGGTCTGGTGGAAAAAGAATCATGCGATTGGAACATTCAAGACAGAATATGAAAAAACTCATCCTATTACTATTGGCTCTCTTTGCCACTTACCCATTGTTCGCCAACCCTGCTGACGATTTGATAGAGCGCATCGACAAGGGGGCCTCGCGCAAGTTCAAGACTCAGCTTGTCAAGGCCGACCGCGACTTCTTTGAACTCGACCAAGACGGCTCCCGTGTTGTGGTCAGAGGCAACACATGGGTCAATATCGCAACGGGTGTCAACTGGTACCTGAAGTACCATGCAGGTATCCATCTCTCGTGGAACGGCATGAAGACCCGTTTGCCCGACAAACTACCTCCCATCACACACAAGGAACGCCATGAGACCGACCTTGCCCTGCGCTACGACTTCAATTACTGCACATTCTCTTATTCCATGGCTTTCTGGGACTGGGAGCGTTGGCAGCAGGAGATTGACTGGATGGCGCTCCATGGTGTCAACATCCCGTTGGCTATTGTCGGCGAGGAGTGTGTGTGGCGCAACATGCTCCTGCGGTTGGGTTATTCCGAGGAGGAGGTAGGTCGCTTCATTGCGGGACCTGCATTCCTCGCTTGGTGGGAGATGAACAACCTGGAGGGGTGGGGCGGTCCTTTGCCCTTGTCTTGGTACGACCGCCAGTTGCGACTCCAACGTCAGATTCTCGCCCGAATGAAAGAACTGGGCATGCACCCTGTGCTGCCTGGCTATTGCGGCATGGTTCCGCATGATGCCCGATTGAAACTGGGGATCGATGTGGCTGATGCCGGACTGTGGAATGGTTTCCAACGACCTGCCAACCTTCTGCCCACCGACCCTCGCTTCGACGAGATAGCCAGTCTCTATTACGAGGAACTCACCCGTCTCTTCGGCAAGGCTGATTATTATTCCATGGATCCCTTCCATGAGAGTGCCGATGACAGCCGTATCGACTATGCCGAGTCTGCTCGAGCTTTACTCAAGGCGATGCGGAAGGCCAACCCCAAAGCTGTGTGGGTGGTTCAGGGATGGACTGAGAACCCGCGTCCGCAGATGCTGCAGGCGCTCAATGAGGGTGATGTCGTCATCCTCGACCTCTTCAGCGAGTGCCGACCCATGTGGGGAGCTCCTTCGGCCTGGCGCAGGGAAATCGGTTATGAAGGGCATCAATGGCTGTTTTGCATGCTTGAGAACTTCGGGGCAAACGTAGGCCTTCACGGACGTATGGACCAGCTCATCGACAACTTCTATCTCACCAAGACCCATCCGCTCGCCCGTGGATTGAAAGGCACTGGCTTCACCATGGAAGGGTCGGAGAACAATCCCATCATGTTCGAGTTGATGAGCGAACTGCCCTGGCGCAACGAGAAGTTCACCAAGGAACAGTGGGTGGCAAACTATGTCAAGGCCCGCTACGGAAAAGACGACCCGACAATACAGCAGGCATGGCAACTGCTCGCCAGTACCATCTATAACTGCCCTCCTGGCAACAACCAGCAGGGAACTCATGAGAGCATCTTCTGCGGAAGGCCCTCGCTCAACAACTTCCAAGCCTCCAGCTGGTCGAAGATGCGCAACTACTATGATCCCGAATCGACCTTGCAGGCTGCACGTCTCATGGTGTCGGTGGCTGATCGGTACAGAGACAACAATAACTTCGAATACGACCTTGTCGATATCACCCGCCAGGCCGTCGCCGACCAAGCTCGTGTGCTCTATCATCGCGTCATCGCCGACTACAAGGCTTTTTCGCGCAAGGCTTTTGACACGGATGCGCGCCATTTCATCGACCTGCTGCTGATGCAGGACCAGCTGCTGGGCACCCGGACAGAGTTCCGCCTCGGCAACCGCCTCGCTCAAGCCCGCAACTGCGGGACGACAACCGCTGAGAGCGACCTCTATGAATGGAACGCACGCGTGCAGGTGACCACTTGGGGCAATCGCTACTGTGCCGACACGGGCGGACTGCGCGACTATGCCCACAAAGAGTGGCAGGGACTGCTCGCTGACTTCTATGCTGTGCGTTGGAACACCTATTTCCAGCTGTTGGGCGAGCAGATGGAGGCCATGAGCCACCCCAATCCCGAGATGCTCGGAACAGGACAGAACAGCAACAAGACGGCTGATGAACTCTTCAAGATGGCACTGCCCCAGGAGGTCGAGGTTGATTGGTATGCCATCGAGGAACCATGGACCCTTCGGCACAACACTTATTCCGCTGCTCCCGAGGGCGACTCCGTGGAGATGGCGAAAAAAGCCCTGCAATTGATGACTGAAATCCTCTCACAATAATGAACACGAAACAAAGACTGCTCTCACTTGATATCCTCCGCGGCATCACGGTGGCGGGGATGATACTGGTCAACAACGGTTATGGTGAGTCGTTCGAGATGCTCAC
The DNA here is from genome assembly GCA_017509605.1 of Bacteroidaceae bacterium. GTDB lineage: Bacteria > Bacteroidota > Bacteroidia > Bacteroidales > Bacteroidaceae > RUG11857. The sequence continues at coordinate 4,124 of JAFWPH010000051.1, forward strand.
CCACGCGAAATGGAACGGCATGACGCCCTGTGACCTCGTTTTCCCCTTCTTCCTCTTCATCATGGGTGTCTCCACCTATCTGTCGCTCTCGAAGAGCGGTTTCCATCCGTCCGCCCCCGTCATCTGGAAAGTCGTAAGGCGGACGCTACTCCTTTTCGCCATCGGACTGGCCATTAACTGGTTCGACCACGCCATCTGGTTCGACCTGCTCTGCTTCGACCATCTGCGTGTGTGGGCCGTGCTCCAGCGCATAGCGCTTTGCTATGGTATCGTATCCCTTTTTGCGCTGACCGTTAGCCATAAATGTATTGTGCCCACAATCATTGCGTTGCTGGTGGTCTATGCAGTCATCCTGATATGGGGCAATGGCTATGCGGAGGACGAATCCAACATCCTTGCCCGTGTGGACCGTTATCTGTTTGGATACGAGCATCTATATCATAAAAGTCCAGTTGACCCCGAAGGGTTGCTTGGCACCATCCCTTCGGTCGCTCATGTGCTTATCGGCTTTTATTGCGGCCTTCTCATCAAACGGCGCCATGAGGTGAGAAACAAGGTGCTGGCTATCTTCTTCCTTGGTGCGGCGCTTGCCTTGGGAGGTTATCTGCTGTCATACGGACTGCCGCTCAATAAAAGGATATGGAGTCCCAGCTATGTGATGATGACGTGTGGTATGGCCGCCTCATTGCTGGCCATGCTGATGGCCATCATCGACATCCGTGGTCACCGTCGCTGGACCACCTTCTTCCGGGTCTTCGGCATCAATCCGCTCTTCCTCTATGTGGCGAGCGAGGTCTTCGCCATCCTCTTCGGTGCATGGGGCGTCAGCGACACCGTCTTCAAGGGAATACAATCGGTCATCGCCCACCCGCAGACGGCTTCCCTTTGCTATGCCCTTACCTTCGTCCTCTTCAACTTTCTCCTGGGCTATATCCTTTACCGCAAGCGCATATACATCAAGCTGTAAGCAAGGCGTTCAAAGTCAATGTCGAACCAAAACTGAGTATCACAGAATACATATAAATATCAAATAACAAGATGTTTGGAGTTATAACAAAGATCAATTGGCTTTACGACAGGATCGTCAATTATCCTTTACACACTCAAAAGGAGTTGGACGAGAAAGTGAAAAACCTGCGGAAAAAAGACATGATCACAATTGCATTTGTCACAATGAACGTGGCAATGTGGAAATATCAGGCACTATACGATTTGCTGAAAAAGAACCCAAGATACAAGCTCTATATCATCATCTCCCCATCTGTCAAGTTCAGTCGTGAGACGATGATTGGTGACGTCCAGGCCATGCGCGGTTATTTTGAGAAGAGGTCCATGGAGTTCGTTGACTGGGATGTGGAAAACAACAAAGAACCTGAAGACATCAAACAGACCATCAATCCTGATATCCTTTTCTACACGCAACCAGGAATGAATGTGTTTACGCCAAAACACTCTTTCCAGCATTTCAGAGACAAGTTGATTTGCTATACTCCATACGGTTTCTATTTCCATAACACTAAAAGCATGTACGACAGGCCTTTCTATAATACAGCCTGGAAACTCTATTATTACACAGATGCCCAAAGGCGTATGGCTAAGAAGTATTCCAGGACCTGTGCCCGCAATGTCGTGGTCTGTGGACACCCCGAATATGAGCGTTTCATGAATGGCCCCTTTGAGGATGTATGGAAAATTAAAGACAGAAGTGTCAAGCGAATCATTTGGGCACCTCATTTTACGATAACCCATTCTTTGTTGGGCGGATTCCAACAGCGCTCGACCTTCCTTGAACTTTCAGGCATGATGCTTGATTTGGCAAAAAGGTATCAAGGCAAAATACAAATAGCTTTCAAGCCCCATCCGCGTCTGTTGACCGAATTGTATAATCATCCTGACTGGGGCAAAACGAAGGCGGATGCGTATTACAAGGAATGGGAAGAACTACCTAACGGCCAACTGGAAACAGGAGATTTCATCAGCCTTTTCCACTATTCCGACGCTCTTGTTCATGATTCCTCATCATTTGTCCTGGACTATTTGTATTTTAACAAACCGGAGATGTTCCTTACTGACAACATCCAGTCTTACATCGATGAAGCTGACGAACTGGGACAAATCGTTTATAAGAGTATCTATCACGGAAAGACTGAGAAAGAAATAGCTCACTTTATCGATGATGTGGTGATTGCAGGCAATGATGTTACTCTCCTTAAGAGAAAACAGATTGTGAAAGACAACATGTTGCCGCCTAATGGGCGAAACTCTGCTGAAAATATGTATATTGACTTGTGTAGTTCAATCGGAATCAAATGGTAATACTCCTGTTTATCTTATTGCTTGTTTCTCTTTATGGAATAAGGATATCATCATTCCATAAAAATTATATAAGTCTCGATAGCACCAATGCCATTAAGGGCCTATTCGCTGTCCTGATACTATACAGTCATATGCGTCAATATTTGATATTGACAGACACGTTTGCAAATAACTGGTATCTGGCGATTCTGAATTACATAGGCCAGATGATGGTCACCATGTATCTGTTTTATTCAGGCTATGGTCTGATGGAATCTCAAAGAAAGAAACCTGATTACCAGAAAGACTTTCCCAAAAGAAGGTTATTAAAGATATTGTTGCACTTTGATATCGCTGTAATACTCTATATTGTCCTCCAGCTTATCATCGGAAACCATTATTCGATATCGGAATATGCAGGAAGTTTGATTGGTTGGACTTCTGTAGGAAACAGCAATTGGTTTATCTTTGTCATCTTGGCTTTATATGTCATTTTCTACTTCTCACTGTGTTTTTGGGAAAAAGGCGCTAAAGGGTTCTTCAAGAAATATGAGAGGGAGAATATGATATTGATGACCGTGTTTGTTTTATGCGTTTTCCTGTGGCTGATACTGTATTCTGCACAAGAAGGGTCAAGATGGATAAACAACATTATGGCATTCCCGCTGGGTATTTGTTATTCAATGTATAGAAGGAAGGTGGAAGAACAGTTGAACAAAGGTATGTGTTATTATATCGTCTTTCTCATACTTACCCTATCATTGTTCGCATGGCGTTCTCTCATCGGCATTGACAAATTTGGAGTATGCACTTGCATCTTCGCGTTATGGACTGTCCTTCTGTCAATGAAAGTCAAGTTCAACAATAAAATGCTGCAATGGTTAGGAACGCTGGCGTTTCCCATCTTTATTCTGCAACGCCTCCCGATGATTGCGCTAACCGAGATGGGTGTCAATCAAAATGTGTGGTTATTTGTGATGATAGTCATACCATTGGTTCTCGTAATATCACATCTGTATAATTGGCTTTTAAATAAATTGGACAAAGAAATATTGAAAATATAAGCGTATTAAAGTTTCGTCAGCTTTTTTCTTGCTATCCTAAAAGTAAGGTAATATGTACTCAAAACTATAAAAATACTTAATTTTTCTACATCTTTCTTGCATAATTGCCTTATATTCATTAATTTTGCGACAAATTTATTTGAGTACATATTTTAAATTAATATACACTTAATACATATGCGTCGCGCACTACGGGGCGCAACGGGAGCGCCAGCCGCTCACCCGTCTTGACTTGGCCTGCTATCACAATAAGTCCGTTCTCGATGTCGAAGTCGTCAAGCCTGAGATTGGCGATGTCGCTGCTCCTGAGTCCGGTATAGTAGGCCATGCCCCCAATGGCCTTGTCCCTCAGCGACAGCCGGTCAGAAGAGAGGGCATCCTCGATGAGGCGGCACTCCCATGGCTTCAGGTAGTCATAGTTCTTCTGCCTTTCTGGAACCAACAGAAGGAATGACACTAATTAATTATGAATTTGAAATTCTCTTCAAATATAGTAACATTCTAACATGTCGTCAAAGCCAGACGTAATCCAGTCCATCTTTTCCATTTCCTGTCAGGATGGTAAAGTCCACGGTCTGACACACGACAACAATATCCGGGAAGGCACATACAACCTCCACGACATACATGATATGACCCTTCTGACGGCCCTTGTGGATTGGTCTGAGCAAGAGGGCTATAATCACCATACCAGTCCTGACACCATTCATAGAGATTGCCGCTCATGTCATAAAGACCTAACTCGTTAGGCATTTTCGATGCCACATCAGGAGTTATAAAGTCATTGTTGCCCCAATACCATCCCACCTCGTTAAGATTATCACTTCCACTATATGTGTATCCCTTGCTTTTACGTCCACCGCGAGCAGCATATTCCCATTCAGCCTCTGTCGGCAGACGGAAGATCATGCCTGTAAGAGTGTTCAATTTTTTGATGAATTTCTGGCAATCGTTCCAGGTCACACTTTCCACAGCATAATGCAGACCCTTGTCAGATGATGGATTTTTACCCATTACCCGTTCCCACAACTCCTGAGTTACCTCAGTCTCGGCAATATAATAACTATCCAGAGTAACACTATGCGACGGGTGTTCGTGGGCGTTCCCTTCGCACCATTTCTCTTGTGTTCCCATCATAAATGTGCCGCCCTCTACATATATCATGGTAAACGGAACACCATTTACATAAAATATCTTGTTCATATTTGGCTGATGATTAGCTCGGCATAGACAGTCTTAGCGATAAGATAGTGCAGAACACGTCTGTGGTATCAAATCCTTAATAGACATTACAGATTCATGACAAAAATAATGAAAAAAAGTCATACAACTGCGAAAACCTCCATCTTTCTTTGAATATCTTATAATTTTAGCTTATAATTCGCACAAAACCTCATCCTTACCGGTTGTGCATTAAAAAAAAGTTGTATATTTGTTCCTAACATTCATTCTATTGAAATGATAAATTCCATCAAACTTCCTTATTTCGTTCATTCCAACCATTATGATAATCATTCGCCCAAGACTCAAGTTCAAAAAAGAGACTACTCTCCGTCCGTGGACTCGCTACATTGTCATCCACCATTCCGAACCCAATATTGACAATACACTCAATACGCATCACACTATACAAGAAGTCCATCAGTGGCATCTTAATAAATCGGGATGGATCGGCTTCGGTTATCACTATTTTATAGACCAAAAAAACTTCCAAATCTACGAGGGACGGCATCGAAACGCTGAAGGTTCGCATGTGAAGGCCTACAACGACTGTACCATAGGGGTTTGCTTCGACGGTCATTTCGGTAATAATATATATAATGGCGACGATATCAGTGACAATCAACTTCTTGCCTCTGTTGAATTGCTGGCGACGCTGCAGCTTGTTTATGATGCCCCCTTGCGTTGTCATCGTGATTTCCCATTTGTGTTCAAATCATGTCCTGGCCTCAAATTCCCAATGGAAAGACTCATACGCTTGGTCGATGGAAAGAAATACACCTTGCTGCAAAATGAAGTCTTGAGTCTCCCCATCTTCCCCTCCCATTTGACCTTCAAGGCTCCCTTGGATTCACGAGAGAAAACTGACTACATCGTCATTCACCATTCTGCCGTTCTGAATCCTCATATAGTTGAAGATGTCCATCAGTGGCATCTCAAAAGGAATATGTATGGCATTGGCTACCATTATTTCATCAAGAAGGATGGAAGGGTGTTTGAGGGACGTCCACGGGAAAGCAAAGGTGCTCTCGTACCTTGTATCAATAATCGTGCCATTGGCATTGGTCTCGAAGGCAATTTCAACAAGGAAACAATTGGTGCTAAGCAATGGGAGACCTGCGTGAAATTGGCCGCTCTTTTGGAGATGCAGTATCGGGCCAAGACTCACCTGCATGGGGAGTTCGACGATATTTCAAGTCCCGGTCTGCACTTCGACTTCGAGAAGTTCAAGTCTGAAGTAAGGAAACTCAAGGCTCAAACGAAGCTTATTTTGTCGAAACGGCTTGATGACGGTGGAGAAGTCCGTCAATTACCCCCTCTGGCATTTCTCCCGGAAGAAAAGTATGATGCTGCAGCCGACCACCCGGATAAATATCTTCACCTACTGCAAGGCAAGCGGATTGCTGTGGTTAGCAATCCAACCAGCAGAGTCAATGTTAGCAATCCAACCAGCAGGGTTAAGTATACCCATCTTGTTGATTTTCTGTTGTCCAAAGGGATTGATGTCCGAAAGATTTTCGCACCCGAACATGGATTCCGAGGCGATGCTGATGCAGGTGCAAAAATCATTGATGGCAAAGATTCACAAACCCAACTTCCTGTCATATCCATTTACAACGGCAATACACTGATGCCATCGTCTGACGACTTAAGTGATGTCGATGTCATTCTTTTTGATGTTCAGGATGTGGGTGTGCGCTTTTTCACCTATCTCTCCAATCTGACAGACATGATGGAGGCATCTGCCGTAAACCATAAGCGGATAATTGTGTTAGACCGCCCTAACCCCAATGGGTTTTATGTAGATGGCCCCATCATGCCAACCGCTGCCAATGGTAGGAAAAACCCCGTCGGCAGACATCCTATTCCCATTGTCTATGGTATGACAATCGGAGAGTATGCTATGATGGTGAATGGCCAAGGGTGGCTGAAAAATGGGCTGAAATGTGACTTGACCGTTGTCTGGATGGACCAATACAATCGACGTGCCATCTACGAACTGCCTATAAAGCCATCCCCCAACCTGCCTGATTGGCAGTCGGTTTATCTTTATCCATCACTGTGCCTTTTCGAGGGAACAACTGTGAGTGTGGGGCGTGGCACCCCTCATCCATTCTGTTGTTTCGGCCATCCCCAAATGCGCGGTTCGTTCTCTTTCACTCCAAAATCTATGACAGGTGCTACTAACCCACTTCATAAAGACACTAGATGTAATGGTGAGAACCTTGTCTCCTTTGCCAATGACTATGCGATTGTGGAGGAACGCTTGCACATTGAATGGCTTCGCGATGCCTATTTCCAACTGAGTAACCAACCATTTTTCAAGCCATATTTCACTACGTTAATGGGAAATACAATCCTTAAGGATTCCATTATTGCTGCCCAAAGCATTGAGGAGATTCAATTCTCTTGGCAGGTCGAAATTCACGAGTTTATGAAAATAAGAGACAAATACTTGCATTATCTCTAACTCTGGTAGTTGTAGGACATGCAATAAAGAAATTGTACAGACAAATAGTGAGTAAGACCATGAATAACGAAAGAAAACAATTATGAAGATTAGCAAACGAATTACAAAAAGGTTAAGCATACTGACGAATAAGAGATGGACGACAGAGATTACATCCATGGACGTCATGTACTTGGAAAAGCTCGGAGTCAAACTGACCGTCTGATTTGAGTACATATTATCTCACTTTTAGGTTGCTATCTCGACGGAAATGTTTACTTTTGTGGGATTTTGAATATGATTTCGTCAGTTTTTTTTCTTAACGCCTCAACTACATCCGAGACCAATTTCACAGAATCAATAACAAACAACAATAAAAAACAATGACTATGGAACAGAAAACCAACGCAAAGAAAATGCTCGTACACTTATTCCTTGTTGCCGTCATGCTGTGTTTGCCAGGCACGACCATTGCGCAGGAGGAAAACGGTTTCACACGAATCAATGTCGTAGAGGACTTCACGGACAATGGGTTCCAATGGTTCCGCGACGCACAGTTGCTGTGCGCCGGCAACAAGGAAGAGAGCAACGCCATGACCATAGGATGGGGCGGCATCGGCACTCTTTGGGGGAGAACGGCCATGACTGTCTATGTGGCAGAGAAACGCTACACGAAGAAGTTCATGGACGGATCGGAATACTTCACAGTGATGTCGTTCGATTTCTCGCAGGGCAAGGTACTCGACTATATGGGACGCTACAGCGGTCGCGACGGCGACAAGGCCAAGGCCCTCGGTCTGCACACGGCCTATACAGCCAATGGCACACCTTATTATACTGAAGCCACAATGGTGATAGAGTGCAAGGTGATGTATGCCGCGCCGTTCGACTCGAAGTATTACAGAAGCGACGCCCCCAAACGGATGTATGCCAATTTCCCCGCAGGTGTCCACACAGAGTATATCGGTGAGGTGGTCGGTGCCTGGGTGAAAGGTGAGCAGGCCAACGCCACCATCAATGCGATGATGGACCGCCGTTCCATCCGTAAGTACAAGGACAAGCCGGTGGAACATGCCAAACTGGAGCAGATCGCCCTTTGCGGTATCAACGCGCCGAGTGGAATGAACCAACAGCCTTTGGAAATCCGCATTGTCGAGGACTATTCGCTCATCCAGCAATTGACCGATATCTATAAGAAGGCCAACGCGGAACAGGTGAGCCGCGACCCTGATTTCAAGAACATGTTCCGCAACGCGCCCAATATCATCTGTGTGGCCACACCAAAGGGCAGGGGACAGTTGGATGCCGGTATGCTCGCCCAGAACATGATGCTGGCGGCACAGTCACTCGGACTGGGCACCTGTTGCTTGGGCGGTCCAGTGCGTTTCCTGATCAGTTCAGAGGAGGCGAAACCCTATCTCGCTCGCTTGGACTTCAGCCCCGATTACGAGTTGCTCTACATCCTTGCCGTAGGCTACCCCGATGAGTCGCCAGCAGCCAAACCACGCGACGAGGGCAAGGTGAAGTACATCAAATAAAGGCGTTTCCCTTTTAGAAAAGCAGTCTTCGCTTACTCCAGGACAAACTTACTGCCGTTCCATTTCAGCAATACCTTTGAAGGCCTCTGAGTGTGGATGGTGGCTTCGATGTTCTTGCCAACGCGTGGCAAGGCATAAGTGACAGTGCCCGTGACGTTCTCAACGACAGCCCCCACATCGTAAGGCGATGTGTAGGTCAGTTCTTTGGTCTCGTTGTCGTAGGAATAGAACATCAGACCTGTGTTTTCTGTATCAATAGGTTTGCCATTCTGGATATAGCCGATGTTGGAGGCGACGAGTTTGTGCTTGCCGTCGGCACAGTTCCAGAAACAGAATTCGGTGTAACTCTTGTCGTTGTCGTATTTGGCTTCGTGGCGAATATAACCGTTGCGTTCATCTACGGTCCATGTCGCTCCGTCCTCCAACTTGCGCCCTTGTTTTCTGCGTGTCCAGTTGTCGCTTACATAGCCCAGAGTCTCACCGAGTTCTTCTTGGGAGAGGATGGCGTTCACGAAATCGCTGATGTTGGGGCTTGTACCCTTGAAGGTGACGGGGAAGGTCATGTCGGGACCACCGCCATCCATCTCGCTGACTTCGGTGCTCTTGAACACAGGATTCATACCGTCCCAGTCGAAATGGTGAATGAGCAGTTGGCTCGCTTCATCGTCCCATTCTGTGATTTTGAGCTCCTTTCCTTTCTGTGGCAGTCCGTAGCTGAGGTGGGTTCTGTTGCCCAACCAGTTGACAAGAACACTGGGCTCAGGTGTGAGGGCCTTCTTCTGTGGGTCGTAGTCGTAGAAGCAGACGAACTCGATTTCCGGGTCAACGGGTTGTCCTAAGCAGATGGCGAAAAGGCTGTGTCCGTTTGTGCGGCGCCACACACAGGCCGACATGTAGCTGTCGTCGCTCCCGTTGTCGGATACCTCTACGTATCCGTTTTTCGTGTCGTTGATGACCTCAAGTCCCATCTCTGCGTCAAGCACCTTTTTGGAAAGGCCTTGCTTGATGACTCCAACGGCTCTGTCCACATCGTAAGTGTGCCAGACATCGTTGAAGCGTGTCACCAGTGTCCCGATGCTGGCATTGGGCACATTGCTGATGGTTTTCTTCGACCAACCATTGGAAACCTCTGTCAGAGTGTACCAGTTTTCGTTTTGCGCACTTGCCGTGATGCACAGCAGCAGTGCCATGATTGTCATAATCTTTCTCATATACCAATAAGTGTTTTGTTCGTTGTGATTACTGCATTGGAATCATTTTCAGACCAATTTCGTTTTCAAAGGTAGTGAAAAACATTTGAATACACGTAAATTCACACTAAAATATTCGCCTTTTGAATACATGTGTGCGCAAACACTTGATATAAATCAATAAAACAGCGTTTTTTAGCCAAAACTGACAATAAGATTTGTTTTCAGTGGGAGATAGTTCCTAATTTTGCATCGGAATTTGAAACAAGGTAAAAGTTTTTAGGTTTTTAGGAATAGATGAGGCGTAAGGATTGCCAGACATCAGTAAAGACGTCAAATTGGAGTCCAGAACGCGAGTATTAATTAAAAAAGATTGTTTTATGGAAATTCTGACAGTATTAGTAACAGTAGTGGTTGGCGTCGCAATTGTTGTGAGCAACATCTCATTGCTCAAATAACAACTGGAGGATTCAACCACACGAAAGGAGCCGGCCCCGGTGCTACTCCGCCAAATTATCCTGGCGAGGCAAGCGGTGACGGAACCAGACTCTGAATCAATAAGTTTAAACAAAGCGGTGCGTCTTCGACGCTCCGGATTCACAGCCGGATAATAAAAAAGAGAGAGAACAGAGGTTATCCACGGCGGAATCGAAAAAAGAAAGGATTGAAGATTATGGAGACTATGACAGTGATTCTTGGTGCGGTGATTGCAATCGCAGCTGTTGTGAGCAACTTCACCATCATCAAGTAAATAGATTGAATAAGCGTTTTGTTAGTGGTATAAATGAAGGGGAGGGCTGCCGGATGAGGCAGCCCTTTCTTATTTGGTTATCCCTGTTTTCGTGTTATTTCAGGATGATGATGTCGCTCCAGCGGGTGGTGGGGTTCTTGCTGCGGAAGTCGTGTTTGATGGCATTGGCGAACACGTCGGCTTTTCCCTTTCCGTCAGGACGGGTGTATTGTTGCGCTCCTAATACTATGGTCTCTGTGCCATGCAGACGGTTGATGCGGTCAACCACGGCATCGATGCGTTTCATCTTCTCGAACTGCTCGGCATTGTAATCAAACAAGTCGTGCTGGATAGGGCTGTTGGGACCTATGCCCATGACGATTACCCCCGCTTTCTTATATTGGTAGCCTTCGCGGAACAATTCTTGCAACACCTTGGTGGCGGTCTGTACGATGGTCATGGTGGAGTTGGTGGGAGTGATCAGTCGTTGTTCCATGAAGTTGTAGTATTGTGGCAGGTCTTCGCGGAAGGGATTGGTGTGGATGAAGACAGAGACAATAGTGGCCACAGTATGCTGTGCGCGTAGTTTCTCCGCACAACGGGCGGCATAGTTCGACACATGGGTGCGGAGTGTGGCGAAATCTTTGACCATGCCATTGAAACTGCGGCTGGTGCAGATGCTCTTTTTATTTGCCAGTTGTTCGTTCGGCACACAGTCCTCACCGTTGAGTTCACGCCAAGTACGCTCAACCACGATGTTGCGGAACGTCATATTCACCCAGTCCAAGTGGCGTTCTGCGAAATCGTATGCTGTGTTGATGCCCATCTTCTTCAGTCTGTTGGCGTATTGCCTTCCTATGCCCCACACATCATCGATAGGGATGAGTCGGAGTGCTTTGCGCCGTTTCTCGTCCGTGTCAATCATGCAGCAGTGGCGGTAACCTTGGTATTTCTTCGCGAAATGCGACGCTATCTTGGCCAGCGTCTTGTTGGGGGCCAGCCCGATGCTCACGGGAATACCCACATACTGACGTATCTTCTTGTGCAGTCCCTCGCCCCATTGCTTCAGGTCGAACTGCTCCATACCGTCCAAATAGACGAAACATTCGTCGATGGAATAGCGGAAATAGACTGGCACTTCCTTGCGGATGATATCCACCACACGGCCGGTCAGTTCGCCGTAGAGTTCGTAATTGGAGGAGAAGACGGCAATCTTCTGACCAGGGAACAGTTCTTCCAACTGGTAGTAGGGAGTGCCTGCCTTGATGCCCATGCGCTTGGCCTCGTTGCTGCGCGCCACCACACAGCCGTCGTTGTTCGACAGCACCACCACGGGCTTTCCGTTCAGGTCGGGACGGAAAACTCGTTCGCAGGAAACGTAACAGTTGTCGCAGTCGATAATGCCGTACATGGGGATATCATTGACCATTAATCATTGACCATTGACCATTAATCATTGACCATTGAGAATTGACCATTGGCTTCGCCGAAATTGCTCACGTTCGACAAAATAAGAACAAGTTCTCTTTTGCCCTCGCTCAATCGCATTTTTGACTCTTGGCTTCGCCGAAAATGCTCACGCTCGGCAAAATAAGAACAAGTTCTCTTTTGCCCTCGCTCAATCGCATTTTTGACCCTTGACTCTTGACTCTTGACCCTCGACTATGCGTTGTGCATGGACTTGATGGTCCATAGCACTACACCCCATACCTCGAATTCATCATCAGCATTGATTCGGATGGGTGAGTAGTTCTTGTTGGCTGGTCTGAGTTCGATATAGCCTTCGTCCTTGTGAGAGAGGTCCAGGTATTTGATGGTGAATTCCTCGTTGACATAAGCCACCACAATATCGCCGTCCTTAGGCTCTATGGAACGGTCGATGACGGCGATGTCGCCGTCGCAGATGCTGGCATCAATCATCGAGTCGCCCATCACGCGTCCGTAGAAGGTGGCTTCGGGATGTCGGATGAGGTCGCGGTTGAAGTCGAGTCTGTCGTGATGGTAGTCGTCGGCAGGAGAGGGGAAACCCGCCTTGATGGCCGGTGCCAGTTGCAGTGGTTGCTGGCTTTCGAAATGGCCTTTGATGATTTGTATTGTCTTTGTCATGGTTATTATGAACTTTTTGGGAGTAATCGGAGTAGTCGGAGTAAACGGAATATTCTGAACCAATCAGAAAACTCCGCTTACTCCGATTGTTTGATTATTCCACTTTCAATGTTGTGCTCTGTACATTACGGCTGTCGGGACCCGTCATGATGTCGAACTCGCCCGGCTCAAGCACGTATTGCAGGTCGTAGTTGTAGAAACTGAGTTTGTCGGGCGTGATATTGAACACCACCTCCTTGCTTTCACCTGGTTTGAGTGTGATGCGGCTGAAGTCCTTCAGTTCCTTCACAGGTCGGCTGATGCTTGCCGCACGGTCGTGGATGTAGAGTTGCACCACTTCGGTGGCTTCGCGTTGGCCTGTGTTGGTGACGGTGACACGCACATCCACACTGCCGTTGCTCCGCATCTCCGTGGCGCTCAGTCGAGGAGCACTGTAGCTGAACTGGCTGTAGGTCAGTCCGTAACCGAAGGGATAGAGCGCGCCTTGCACCACGTCGATGTAGTTGCCTGTGAACACGGCATAGTCCTTTTGTCCGTCAGCCACTGGACGTCCCGAGGGCAGGTGGTTGTAGTAAAGCGGTTCCTGACCTGTCACGCGGGGCATCGACACAGTCAGACGGCCTGAAGGCGATACGTCGCCGAAAAGCACGTCGCAGAGCGCGTCGGCGCACTCGCTGCCAAACCACACGTTCATGATGGCGGGCAGGTGCTCGTCCTCCCATTGCAGGGCAGTGGCTCGACCGGCGAAGTTGAGCAGCACGATGGGTTTGCCCAAGGCTGTCAACGCCTCAAGCAGACGGCGCTGTGGTGGGTAGAGCTCCAGCTGGCTGCGGCTCGTTCCCTCACCGCTCATCCAAGCACATTCACCCATGGCGCAGACAATTACGTCGGCTTGCTTGGCTACTGTTACAGCCTCCGCCAAAGCGGCGTCAGCATCCACAAAGGGGATGGGTTCGTTTCCGTGTCCGCGGGCCACCATCTCCTGGGTTTGGGGGTTGTCCATCAGGTTGCAGCCCTGGGTGCAGAGCAGGGTGGCTTTTCCCTTGAGCGCGTCTTGGAATCCCTCGCGGAGGGTCTTGTATTTCTCGGGTGCCTGCACTGTGGACCATGTGCCGGCGATGTCGGTGCGGGTGTCCACCAACGGTCCGATCAGGGCGATGGTGCCTTGTTTCTTCAACGGGAGAACAGCCTTGCCATTCACTGCGTCGTTTTTCAGCAGTACGAAACTCTCGGCGGTGATGCGTCGGGCTGCGTCTCTGTTGGCCTTGCAGTAAGTGATGGCTTTGGCCTTCTTCTTGTCGCCGAAGCGGTAGGGGTCGTCGAACAGACCTAACTTGTATTTCGCTTCAAGCACGTAGCGGCAGGCGCGGTCGATGTCGGCTTGTGTCACCTTTCCTTCCTTGAGCGACTGTTCCAGAGTGCCGATGAAACCGTTGGCGCACATGTCCATGTCGGTGCCTGCGAGCAGGGCACGGATGCTGTTTTCTTTTAGATCGCCTAATCCGTGGATGGTCATTTCGGCAATCGAGGCATAGTCAGTGACCAATAGCCCCTTGAATCCCCATTGACGGCGAAGCACGTCATTGAGCAACCAGCGGTTGGCGGTGGCGGGAATGCCGTCAACGATGTTGAACGACGACATCACACTGCCCACACCAGCGTCCACTGCTGCCTTGTAGGGTGGAAAATATTGGTTGAACATTCGCTGTTGGCTCATATCTACCGTTTGGTAGTCTAGGCCAGCCTCCGCTCCACCGTACAGCGCGAAGTGTTTCACGCAGGCCATGATCTGGGTCTGGTAGCCACGGACCATCGCCTCGGCAACCTTGCTGCCCAAGTAGGGATCCTCGCCGGCACTCTCGGCCTGGCGGCCCCAACGCGAGTCGAGGGCGATATCTACCATTGGGCTGAAAGTCCATGCCACACCATTCGCGGCACTCTCTTCGGCAGCGATGCGGGCGGACTCGTAGATGGCGTCCATGTCCCAGGTGCAGGCCATTCCTAACGGAATAGGGAACATCGTCTCGAAGCCGTGAATCACATCCATGGCCACCAAAAGGGGAATGCCGAGGCGGCTTTTCTCTACGGCTACTTTCTGCATGGTGTGGATTTCATCGACTCCTTTCACGTTGAACACTGATCCCAGTTTGCCCTCAGCGATGAGTTTGCCTGTGGGTGACTCCAATGGGGCGCCTGTCACGATTTGGCCGCCCGGGTGTTGGTTGAGTTGCCCGAGTTTCTCCTCCAGGGTCATGCGCGACATCAGGTTGTCGATGAAGGCGTTCATGGCCACAGGGTCAGTGGTCGAGAAAATGTCTTTTTGCTGGCCAGCGTTCTGCGCTGAGAGGGGCGCTAAACTTAGCATGGCCGTCAAGGTGATGAGGATGTACCGCATGAGGTGATGTTTTTTATAGGTTGATGGATTTTTATTATTTTATTTGCCTTCCAGGCACAGCTTGATTTGCTGAAGCATGGCCTGGTAGTGCATCTTGGTTGTGTTGTCGGCTGGCGATGCGGCACGCAGGCGTTGCTGAATCTTCATCAGCATGTCGTAGAAGTATGGTGTGCAAATGGAGATAGCGCTTATAGAACCGCTGGTCGATTGGTATGCACTGATGGTTAGGGCCACTGCTTCTCTCTGCAAGGCAATGCGATATGGGGTGACTGCTTGTCCTGTGGTGGTCTCCTTGAATACCTTGTTCACGATGTCGCGAACATACTCCTCAGGTTTGTAAGTGTTGTTTGTGCAGATGTACTGCATGGTGTTGGGAGAGAAGAGTTTGCTGATCACGCGGTTGCCGAACTGCAGTGTGATGTTCTGTGGATTGTTGGTGATACGTTTGATGTAAGGGTAGGAGATAATCCATGTGGGTTCGGTCAGCACATTCTGGTCGAGCCACTCCAGTGCACGCACCTGGCGGTCGCGCTCCACTGGTGTATAGACGGATCCTCGCTGCTCCACACTCTTGTAGTTGTGATAGACGCCACCGATGTTGTTCATCACGTGTCCGATGTAGCGGTTGAACTGACCGGTCAGACTGCTGTAGGCTTGCGACAGATTATCACCTAAGTTGCCCTCCTCATACACCCAGTCGTCAAGGCGTGGGGCAATTCGTTTGAGGTTCAGCACGCCGTAGTCGCTGGCTTTCATGTTGTCGTCGCCGAGGTCCTCGGTCTGGGCCAATGGGTCGTTGTCGTAACCCTCGCCGCCAAACCAGTAACGACGGCTCTTGGCGAGTTGTTCCACGACCATCTTGTTCAGGGCACGGCGTTCGCTCTCGGGATCCATCAACTGGTACTTGTATTCGGAATCATGTGGCATGTAGTCGTTGTACATCGGGCTGTAGCCCCAACGGATGGCCCACTTGTCGTAGTCGTTGATACGGGGGAAGATACCCACTTCGCTGATGCCGTCTTCAGGCTGTGCCACGTAGTTGAAACGGGCGTAGTCCATGATGGAGGAGGTGTGGCCGTTCTTTTCCACCCATGCCTTGTCGCGAAGGCTGTCAACAGGGGTGGCGCTGCTCGCGCCCATGTTGTGACGCAGGCCTAAGGTGTGACCCACCTCATGACTGCTCACGAAACGGATCAACTCACCCATCAACTCGTCGTCGAACTTCATCTTGCGGGCGCGTTCATCCACGGCACCAGCCTGGATCATGTACCAGTCGTGTACCAGTTGCATCACGTTGTGGTACCAACCGATATGCGACTCGATGATCTCACCGCTGCGAGGGTCATGAACCTGAGGACCGTAGGCATTGGAGATGGGGGAGGCGAGATAGCGGATGACGGAGAAACGGGCGTCCTCCAGGCTCATTGTTGAGTCGTTGGGCCATTCCTTGGCGACGATGGCGTTCTTGAATCCAGCCTGTTCAAAAGCCACGTTCCAGTCGTTCACACCTTGAATCAAGTACTTGCGCCATTGCTTCGGTGTGGCGGGGTCGATGTAATAGACAATCTGTTTCTTGGGCTCCACCAGTTCGCCGCGGCGCATCTTGGCGATGTCTTCTTGCTTGGGTTCGAGTCGCCAGCGAGTGATGGGCCGCATGGATTTCACCTGTTGCTGCTTGTCGCTGTAGAGGGTGTGGCCGTCGGTGAAATAACCTACACGAGAGTCGAAATATCGGGCTTGCATGGGTTCCTTGGGAAGAGCCACGAAGGAAATGTTCAGTTCCAGGGTCACAGCACCCGTCTCCCTTCCGGCTGTCAGTGAGTTACCGGGCTTGGAAGCGTAGGTCTTGATGACTTTCACCTCGGTGTTGATGGGGTAGGTGTTGATAGACTTGATGTAGGAGCGGTCGCCGATGAGACCGGTCACACCAAAGTTGTTCTTGCCGCTTTGGTCGAGGCCGATGACTTGGTTGTCACCATTGAGGAATCCTCCCACGTTCAGTTTGTAGAGCGGATGTCCGTTTTTGTCTTTCTCTTTGGCTTCTATCTTGAAGGCGGCTACTATGGGGTCCTCGTTGCTCACGCGCACGGCCTTGGCGATGGTGTCCGAAGGGTCAGACACTGCGTCGTACATCATCGAGCGCAGCAACATCTTCGTGTCGTTGACTTTCTCCCAGTAGAGCACCTGGCTGTTGGCCATCTCGCCGCCGTAGGTGCCGGCACTCACGGGGGTGGTGACATAGCGGGTGACTGTCAGGATGGGTTGGCCAAGAAGGGAGTCGGCCACTTGGAAGAACCAGTTCTCCTTGTCTTGGGCTACGTTCATCAAGCCTTTTTTGTAGTTGAGTTTCACCTCTTTCTTTTCAGGCTGAGCTGGTGTTTCCTGCTGTTTTTTCTTCTTTTGGGCCGTAATCGACGGACATACAGCGAGCAGGACGCATAACGTCAATAAGATTTTTCTCATAGTTTGAATATTGTTGTTTTTGGATAAATGCAAAACTCTAACGTCTAACGCCTAATTTTCTTATGGTTTTGGATATAGATTCCTTTGCTGGCATTGTTCACGCGGCGACCGCTGAGGTCGTAGATGGGGCCTTTGCTGTTGTCTGCGTTTGAAGGAATGACGTTTTCGATGGCGTCAATCTCTTCTTTCGATACCACCACATTGTCCCAGCCGATGATCTTCTCCGAACCGTCACTGTTGTGGATGGCGGCGAGGCTGATGGTGGTGGGTGCTTCTCCGTCGCTTTCGAAGTTGAGGGTCAGGTGCTGCCATTCAGCCTTGTTCTCCAGCGACTCCGATTTCACGGTGCCACCGCCCTCGGTTGTGATGCTGACAATGGCGTCGCCACCCATTCCGCTCTTCCAAAGGTCACAGGTGAATGTGTATTTGCCTTCGGGCAGACGCAGTTCCTGGGATAGGGTCAGAGTGGGTGTGCCCCAGTTCTGGCGGATCCAATAAGTTTGGTTGCCATGGTTGGCGGGTTGCTCAAGGGCACCGAAGAAACGGTCGAAGTAAAGGTCGCCCGTCCGTAGGCCGGTGATGTCGTTGCTGTTGCCATTGGCACGATCGACTGTCCAACCTTCGGGTACGTAGATGGCGCGGTCGCTGCTCACTCCGCTACCAGTCTGTACGCTGTAACTGCCTTCGAAATCACCATTCAGGAGCTCCGTGGGAAGCTCCTTTTGCTTAAAAGGGAGGCCCTGCAGCTCGCAAATCTCTTTCTGTGTGAGACAGATGTCGTAGAGGCGGAAGCCGTCGATGGTGCCGCAGAAGTCCTGGTTGTCGGCTTTGTAGGCACCGTCCCACCACTGTGTGCGTCCGATATAGTTGCGCGCGTCGTTGGCGATTTCAGCCAGTTGGTAAGGCTCGTTTTGGTTGGCTGTTCCGCTGATGTCTTCCTCTCCGTTGATGTAGATGGTGGTCTTGCGTGTGGCGGCATCGTAAGTCACCGCCAATTTGTAGTCGGTGCCGGTCTTCAGTTTGGTGGCGCTGCTGACCATTGTTGTGGTGCCTCCGTTGTATTTGATGCCCGCTGCGAGGGCGTCAGCGCGAAGGAAGAGGCTGTTGCCTGATCCCGATCCGAAGTCGTAGAGGCGTGGCTGTTTGTTCATCGTCTTGATGTTGGCGGTCAACAAGAAGGTATAAGAGCGAAGGCCGTTCAGCAGGCCTTCAGGAGCCACTACGCAGGTGTTGCTGTCGAAGCCTGAAGCCGTGTTCTTCGTCATGTCGATTCCGTCCTTGGTGTAGCGCAGGTTCTTCGCTATGTCGCGTGCGAGGGCTTTCACCTCGAACGAACGGCTTTCACCCGCGATAGTGGCGGTAAGTGTCACAGAAGCGTCTTCGCTGACAGGAAAAAGCACACCGTTGGATGAGATAACTGCCTCGTTTGAGGAGGTCCAGGTCACGTCAAGCCCTGAGATGCTGTTGGGGAGCACAAGGTCGGTACGTGTTTCGGTGGGAACATCCAGCATTTTCAGGGCGTTCTTGCCTTTTTCTGCGTCTAATTGTGACTGAATGTCCGCGACTGACTGCTGTACGCTCATAGGCGACTGGCAGGCGAAAAATTCCCAATATCTCAGTATTTGGTGTCCTTCAGCAGTTTTCTCGTCAAAGATGTTGTCCACGGTGCTGTTGTGGAGGTCGCCTTCCTCTATGTCAATCACTTGGTCAACCAGACCGTTGCGGTAGGTGATAAGGCGGTTGTTGTCGCAGGTGAGACTGAGTATCCATGTCGTCACTTTGGTGGGGTGGTTGTCTCCACTCGTGCCTGTGCTTTGGGTGGCCCAGTCGTCACTGGTCAGCAGGCAGTTCTGACTCTTGTAGGTCTTGCCGTTGATTTTTACGACGGGACGCTGGTCTTTGCCGTCTATGCTGTAACTCATGCCATGTCCACCCTCACTGTCATCACCGATAGTGAGCAGAGTGCCCTCGTATTTCGATGGGTTCATGTTGAAAGCCACATGGAACGACTCCTGGGGTCCGAAGCAAATGCAATCGGGGCGGGGAGTATCTGGGTCTTCTTTTGTCAGTTCCTCTTCCCACTCATAGTCGCAGTGTATGCCTGTGGGATAGCCTAAAGGATAACCTTGTTTCACTATCCAGTAGTAGTAATCGCCGTTCATCCATGACAGGCGCAGCGGGGAATTCTTTGAACCCGGGATGATGAACGGACGCGCGTTGTTTTTCTTAGAGTCTTTCGTGAGTTGTTCCGAACCGATGACTTTGCCGTCATCACCAATGGAGTATTTCCAGATCTCATACACGCCGTCCTTGTTGTAAGCGCCGTCTTTGGTGGGGATGCTGAGATAGAGGTCGTTCGGGTTGTCGGGGTCGAGCGACATACCGCCGCTGTAGCACCGCTCTGTGGAGTTCCAGTTATGGTGGAAGGCATGGCCGCCATACTGCACCCAGGTGCGTTGCCATTCCTTGCCAGTCCAGCGGGCATACCAATAGACGTGGGTCGTCTTGTCGTTGTCGATGTGTGGGTAGGCGATGACGGGATGCTCGTCTTTGTCGAGCACAATCTGCCACACCCAGTTGCGGATGTTGGCGGTGTTGTCAACGATGGTGGCGGGGTAGGAAGAAGCGTAACTGCTGTTCTTGTTCACATTGAATGTGCCGTTGTTGATGACCGACAGCTGCTTGCCGTTGATGTCGCGCAGGATGGGGCCGTTGCCCTTGTTGATGTCGATGACATTGAAGTAGAGCCAGTCGGGCATCTCATTGTCGGGATGTCCAGTGGTGTACGACACGTATATCTTGTCTTTACCGTTGGTCTGGTATTTCGCATAGGGACGTGCACCGGTGGATTGCACTATCTGCTTAGGGCCGAAGTCAAACTTGCAGTTGTCGTTCGCGTCGGGCATCGTCAACCGGGCGATGGTCGGATGCCAGTTGATGCCGCGCCAGCAAAGGTAGATGTGGTTGGGGTCATCGCTGAGGATGAAGGGCGAGGGGTAAGTGGTGTTGTTGGCTGTAGCCAGATATTTCTCCTCACCAAGCGCAGTGATATCGCCTGGCTTACGCGAGATGCGGTACCAGATCTTCGGTTCATCTGTGTGGCGTGTGTAGAAGATCATCACACGTTCGTCGGGCAGCACCACAAACGTCGGGTTGTTGTGGTCGTCGGGTTGGAAGTAACTGCGTACCAGCACGTCGGTCTTCTGTTTCTTCACCCAGTCGTATTGAGTGGCTTTCACGTTGCCGTGAACGTCAATATAGCCGATGTATGTGGCGTTGATACAGCCATCGGCGTTCTCGTAGTGCAGGGCTCTTGGGTCGGCGAACCAGCACCAGGCGCCTTCATCGGCGACAATGTTGCTTTTGAAAGCGTTGGATGCTTCTTGCTTGAGGGCGTTGGATGTCTCTTGCGCCGTCAAATTGCAGATAGCGACAACCATTGTCGTGATCATCAGGATTATTCTTCTCATGTTGTCTTGTTTTGTATATTGTTAAGTTAGTTTATTGATTGAAGTTCTTTTTTTGTCAATAATACCTTTGGGCTTATATCATTATGCAAAAGTACAAAAACTATATGAGAATAAGATGCTTTTTTCCTTAGAATTGTGCAATCCAAATAAAACCAGTGAAAAAGCTGTTATACTTTTAATCCCCGCACGATCATCACTGACAATGCGGGGCCTGGCTCAGGTGAACTGAGCCTTAAATGGTTTTGTTTACTTTAACTAATGTTTTCTATATTATGTCGTTATTCCATGATATGATTATTCGAACATAAACTGTTTCATCAGTTGTTGGATGTCGGCGGGCATGTCCTTCACTTTGCAGCAGTTCACGATATACTTCACCAGTTTGTCGGGCATGGTTGTCTGCTTCTTCCATGAGTCTGTTCGGTTCATCCAGCGACCTTTGAAATGGGTCTTGTCAACCAGCACCATGTCGGTCGGCTTGACGGCCGGGCGCCCCATCTCGCTATAGACACCGTCCTTGAAAGTGTATTTGCCATACTCATGAGGCATCACCACGCATTTGCCCTCCTTATTCAAGGCAATCTCGGCACACGCATACTCACCGTCTGGTCCATAGTATTTGAATTGCGTGTACTTGGAGTCTTTACCACATACGATTTTCTTCTCTCCGTCAAACTGCATCCATTCCAGCGTCCAGGCACCGATAAGTTCCTTGTCGTCCACACGTGTCGTTTGGGCGTTCAGTTGGACAGCCCATACCATTGTGGCTGCCATCAGAAATAACTTTACTCGTCTCATAAGCGTTACTTTTTTAGGTTAATACTTTTTGATCATTTACAGTTTTGGAGTCACGGATAAATTGCGATTCCGTTGGCAAAGTTACAGTGCCGATTCAGAAGAATGCAAGTTTTTGAGTTTGCTTTTACTTTGCATTTCACTTGCAAACATTTTGCAAACTATCAAGTCCTGAGGGAAAGGATGAAATCGTCCCAGTCCTTGGCACCGCCTTTTCGGCCGAAAACCTTGTAAAACAGGCGACTACGCACTGTGCTGATGGTGCTGACATCGCGCGACAGCACAGTGGCGATTTCTGTCGGTGAAATACGTAGTTTGATGAGCAGGCACACTTGGTACTCCAGTTCCGACATGGCGTAAAGCGACCTCAGTTGACTGCAAAAGCCAGGATAAACACTCTTCAGTTGTTCTTCTATCTCTGTCCATGCTTGCTCTTTCAGTTGTTGGCCTGAAGAAATGCGTTGTTGCAGTGAGTGATAGTCATCGGAAGCGAAAAACTCATTCTCCACCGACGCGATGACCTGCCTCACTGATGCTGGACGGTTCTCTTGTACCTCATGGATCTGTTCCAGTTGCAGTTGTAGTCTTCGTCGTTCTCTCCTGTTGGCCAAAGCCATCTGGGCGATGAACAGCGCGACAAGAATGATGAAGACAGAGAAGACAGCAAAACCATGAATGACATTCGCTTGATGGCGTTCTTTGGTGGAGAGCACATAACGGCGTAACTCCTCATTCGGTTCGTCCATAAGGTCTGACTTGTTGATGCCGAGGATGTCGTCGCCCCAGTTCTCAGCGATATCTTTCGCCCGAACCCATGTATATTGCATACCGTACCGCTGGATGATGATGCTCGTGTCGTTCAAGATAGTTAGCGGACGTGGGTCATCACCCTCTAAATAGAGATAACTGTCGCCTCGGTCAATCAGTGTGATGGCGTATTTGTTTCTTGGCATCACTACCATCCCGGTGGCTGTGGTGGAAAGGGTGCATTCGTAGAGTGTGCTGTCACTGTCATAGATGTGACAGGTGGTGCTGTTTTCCACGGGGTAGTCAGTGATATACCCTTCAGGAGATTTCACTTGTCGCAGTGTCCAAACTCCCTCCAGAAAAAAGGCCTTGTCTTTCATGTCGTGATGGTCGCAACAGATGAGTAGCAGGCTGCATGTCAGAATCAATAGCTGTCGTTTCATGTCTTTAGTTTTGTATATCCATAGTACAAAATTACTGCTATTTCCTCATTTTTACATGCAAACACAGTTTGCAATTTGTTTGCATATGCACTCATTGCCTCTTTTTCGGCAATTTGTTGAATCGATAGACGACATGAAGGAGCCCATAACGGGGTAGGACGTTGGTGTAGGTCTCGGTACGACCTTGGGCATTGAGAGTACGGGTAACGTTGTCAAGCTGTCCGAGGATGTCGAAACCGTCGAGCATCACCAACAACTTTCCTTTGCAGAACGGACGCGAGAGACGGGCATTCCATACAAAGTCGGTGGTGTTGAGTCGAGAATCGGCATAACCTGTGCGAGTGTAGAGGGTGAGGTCGGTGCTTACCTCCAACTTCAATGGGAGTTTCAGCAGTGCAGTCATGCCGTTCGTGAGCGTGAGCGGTTCCTGTGTTTCAAAATCTGTGCGCTTGCTGGTGAATCGTTGCCATAGCGTGGTGCTATTGAGGCTGAACGAGTGCTCGCCTATTTTGTACGAGAGGTTCAATGTGTTGCTGAGTTGGAACGAGTTGACGATGCTGTGCCGCTGGTCCACCAAGTCCACGCTGTGGCGGTAGCGGATGCTGGGGTTGAAACGAAGACGCAAGGGGTGTTTCTTGCCTATAGCTGTGTTGAAATAGTAGTAGGCATCGGCATCCCAGTTCCCGTTCACGTTGCTGGCTTGCCAAGTGCGGACACCTGTTGTGCGCTCGTACTGGTAGCCCATGGCGAGAGCGTTCTGCACGAAAGAATAGCCAATGGCATATTGGTGGGAAGTCTCTTTTCGCTTTTCGTTACCCCACTTGTGCACAAAGGAGAATTGGTGGTTGATGGCATTGTGCAGGTGGTCGTTGCCAAGGTGGATGTTCAGCGGGTCTGTGTCGTCGCGCATGTCGATAAGGTTCAGCAGGTCGGGTGTTTGTGTTGTGGCAATGTATTGGAGACTGAGTTTGTAGGCGTTGCCTGTCTTCTTGGACATGTGTACGTATTCCACGAAGCAGTCCCAAATGTTGATGGGCATGGTGTTGCGCACGACGGTGGTGTCGATTGCGCCGCGCTGGTAGTCCATCCGTTGGTGACTCAGTGTGACGGGGAAACCGAGTTGTGACCACCACTTCTTGGTATGTGTCTCATTGTCGGTGTATGAGTTGAAGAACAAGCGAGGGCTGAACTCGTAAATATCCTCGGTGAAATGGCTTGTGTAGCTGTTGCGGCGGTCGATGCTCTGCTCATACTCGCGGACTGATGGCAACTGACCGAGGACGTAGGTGGTGTCGATATCGAAGAGCGAA
>JAFWPH010000052.1 GCA_017509605.1 Bacteroidaceae bacterium
GTGGGGTGGCGTCATAAGAACAAGTTCTCCTACCTTTACCTCACCCGCGTTTTTTTGAACAACCTACGGATGTTCAATATCTATCAACCTGATTAGAGAAGAGAGGCGATGAAAGGTTATAGGTTATTGAAGTCAAGAGGCGAGGGTCAAGAGTCTTATTTAATTAAGAGTTAAGAATTAAGAGTTAAGAAAGCTTGGCCATGCGGATGAAAGGTTCTACGGACTAATAGGACTGAAAGGACTATCTTTATGAAACAACTCAAACAACATCTTACAATCCAGATAAGGTGGTCTGCTATATGAACATCCGTTGGTTGTTCAAAATCGATGGTGGGGTGGGAGACATGAAAACAAGTTTTCCTGGCTTCCACCCCACCACCGATTTTAGCAGTCCCTGAAAGGGACAGCATATTGCAAACGACCTTATCTTAACGTGAATTCGACGAATTCACAAAGGAGTCGCCTTCGGCGAGAAAATTGCGATTAAACGAGTACAAAAGAGAACTCGTTCTCATTTTGTCGAGTGTGAGCAATTTATCAAAATCCTGCAAATCTGTACAAATCTAACAAATATTTTAGATTGATTATATGATTTGAATTAATTGTTCACACTCGAAACAATGAGAGCAATTCTAAATTCACTTTCATCGAACTGACGTTATCATAAAGCCCTCGAGCCAATAATCCTCCTTTACTCCTTGACTCCTTAGAGAAAACGAACAACTAAAAGAATGAAGGCGAGAATAGTCATTGGTGCCAATTATGGTGATGAGGGGAAGGGGACCGTCGTGGCCTCCTATACCCGCAAAGGAAACAACGTGCTGAATGTGCTGACGAACGGAGGCGCGCAACGCGCACACTCCATTTTTACCCAGGATGGGAACATCACCTTCCAGCACTTTGGTTCCGGCACTTACCATGGGGCGGACAATTACTATTCCCGCTTTTTTATCCTCAATCCGATGCAGTTTGTCAAGGAGTATGAGGCGCTGATCGTGAAGCCTGCCCATATCTACAGGGACAAGGCGTGCAGATGGTCCACACCTTACGACGCCATGGCGAACATCATCTCGGAGGAACAACGCAAACGGCACTGCTCATGCGGCATGGGAATCTGGCTGACCATCAAGCGATACCATGAGATGCCTGCACCGACGCTCGACGCGTTCATGGCGATGGAGATGGAGGACAGGTTGGCGTTCCTGCGCGGTGTGAAGGCGTATTACGAGCGGTCGCTGACGATACCCGATCACTGGAGGAGCATCTGGGACGCACCCTTGTTGGCCCTGCATTTCATCAACGACTGTGAGTTCATGTGGCGTCACACGATGGCCTGTGAGCTGAGGTCGTTGGCGTACGAGGAGCTGATCTTCGAGAACGGTCAGGGACTGCTGCTGAGCGACACGGGCAAGGACACCTTCGACACCACACCGTCGGACACGGGCATTCGCTACGCGCTGGACTTGCTCGGCGACCTCAAGGCTGACGACATCACAGCGCATTATGTGACCCGACCTTACCTGACGCGGCATGGCGACGGACATCTGGCGGGCGAGACTCGGCGACAGTCGGTGGCTTCGACGGTGGAGGAGGACCGCACCAACCACTTCAACGACCACCAGGGGGAGTTCCGCTACGGTTTGCTGGATATCAACGCGTTGCACGACCGGGTTGTGAAGGATGCGGGTGAGGTGAAGGTGGAACTGGAGGTGACGCATTGTGACGAGATGGACCGTGTGGCGGAGTTCAAGAAGGTCTTCGACAAGGTCAATGTGTTTGAATCACCCTTTTGTTAGTCGAGAGCCTATGAAAGGTTATAGGTTATAGGTTATAGGTTATAGGGCTTTAAGCTCGAGAGGAGAGAGTAGGCGCTAAGTTTTAGCTTTTCTCGGCCGTACTACGGCCGAGCACACAACCGATTACACCGGGCATTGAAAGGCCGGGCACAATGGCTCCCTATCAATAGGCTTTAGGCTTTAGCTGATATAGTTGCCATAGTCTCCATAGTCTCCATAGTCTCCATAGTCTCCATAGTTGCTATAGTCTCCATAGTCTCCATAGTTGCTATAGTCTCCATAGTTGCTATAGTCTCCAAAGGTCAAGAGGCGAGGGTCGAGAGGCGAGAGGCGAGAGTAGGCGCTAAGTTTTAGCTTTTCTCGGCCGTACTACGGCCGAGCACACAACCGATTACACCGGCATTGAAAGGCCGGGCACAATGGCTCCCTATCAATGAGAGGTGCTTTAGTTATTCCTTGTTGATGATAGCGAAAAAAGTAGGGCGGTGGAACTCCACCGCCCTACTTATATAGCTAAGGCCTAAAGCCTAATCAGGCTACCTTGTTGAGCTTCTTGATGATGGAGAAGATAAAGAGGGCTGCGAGGAGGCAGATGCCCATCAAGACTCCCCATACGACGGTGAGCTCCGTCTTGCCCCAAAGCAGGGTGGGGATGCTCACGAGGAAGTTGCCGATGGCGGTGGAAACGAACCAACCACCCATCATCATACCACGGTACTTGGGAGGAGCCACCTTGGTGACGAACGAGATACCGATGGGGGAGAGCAACAACTCAGCGAAAGTGAGGATGAGATAGGTGCTCACAAGAATGTTGGGACTGACGTCGGCCAAATGCTCGGGATGCTCGGCGTTGGGGGCTGGCAGACCGATGGAGCTGAAGGTCATCAGCAGGTAAGCCACAGCGGCCACCAACATACCCAGACCAATCTTCACGGGTGCCTTGGGTTCCTTGCCCTTGCTGGCGAGCCAACCGAAGAGTGCGATGCTCACAGGGGTGAGTG
This sequence comes from Bacteroidaceae bacterium, assembly GCA_017509605.1. Lineage (GTDB taxonomy): Bacteria > Bacteroidota > Bacteroidia > Bacteroidales > Bacteroidaceae > RUG11857. The sequence continues at coordinate 2,798 of JAFWPH010000052.1, forward strand.
CCACCACGAAGCAGGGGTTGAACTGCTGGAAGAGCGGAGCCTCCACGTTCACAGTGTCTGTTGATGTGTAGCGGTAGCCGAGGAAGATCAGTGCTGCTGCGATGACAGCGCCCCAGATGCCCTTGGATTTGCTGCTGCCTTTACCGAAGACACCGAAGAGTCCATAGACGATGAGAATCACCATGACGAGGTTGGTCACGTCGAACTCCATGGCAGTAACGCCTTCAGCGGTCTTGGCCACATAGTCGCGGGCGAAGTAGGTCAGCGTGGCGCCGTTCTGGTGGAATGCCATCCAGAAGAAGATGACCACGAGATAGACCAGCACGAGGCAGATGATGCGCTCTTTGGTCTCAGAAGAAGAAAGTTCCTCAACGGCTTCAGCCTTCTGTGCGGCTTTCTGTGCCTTGCTGGGTGTCAGCACCTGGCGGAAAGTGGACTTACCGAGGTAGTAGATGAGGATGCTCGCGATCAGCGACACACAAGCCACGGCGAAAGCCAGGTGGTAGGAGTCGGCCTTGCTGAATCCCAGGGAGTTCTGGCCCCATTCCATGATCTTCACGGCAGCTGTAGGTGCGAAGAGGGCGCCCACGTTGATGAGCATGTAGAAGAGGGAGAAGCCCGAGTCGCGTTTGTCGGCATACTCCGAGGCGTTGTAGAGGTCGCCCACCATCACTTGGAGGTTGCCCTTGAACAGTCCGGTACCGAGGCTGACAAGCACCAGCGCTGCAGCCATGGCTACGATAGCGACGGTGTTGGCTCCCATGGGGATGGAGAGGAGCAAGTAGCCGATGAACATGATGAAGATACCGATGGTCACCATCTTGCTGTATCCCCACTTGTCGGCAGCCATACCGCCGAAGAGGGGGAGGAAATAGACGCACATGAGGAAGCTGGAATAGACCAGTCCTGCCTGTCCGCTGCTCCAACTGAAGTTCTCTTGCAGGAAGAGGATGAAGACGGCGAGCATGGTGTAGTAGCCGAAGCGCTCGCCCGTGTTGGCTAATGCCAAGGTCCATAGACCTTTTGGTTGTCCTTGAAACATATTTGATTGGTTATTGATTATTGAAGTCGAGAGTCAAGAGTCAAGAGTCGAGGGTCGAGGGTCGAGAGTCAAGAGTCGAGGGTCAAGAGTCAAGAGTCAAGAGTCGAGAGTCAAGAGTCGAGAGTCAATAAATTGGTCGCTACGCTCAAAATTATCAAAAAATTAAATCAGAAAATTTCACTATTTTGAAACTCATTTTCTTGTAATTTTAAGGCCGTAGGCCGACCCCTAACGCCTAATCCCTGATATTGGGTTCTTCGAGGCCGAGGCCGCGCTTCTTGTCAACCACCTTGAGCACAAGACCGAGGAGGAGTGCTGCCACACCGAGGCAGGCCAGCATGACGAGCGGCGCGGTGTAGTCGTAACTCACAGCGGCTTCCTCAGCGGTGATGGTGCCATTGGCCAGTCCGTTGACGATGTCGGGGTTGGTCTTGTCGAGCACCTTGCCAATGAGGAGCGGGAAGAGCCACAAACCGATGTTCTGGATCCAGAAAATGAGTGCGTAGGCAGAGCCGATGACCTTGGCGTCAACCAACTTCGGCACACTGGGCCATAGCGATGCTGGTACCAGCGAGAACGATGAGCCGAGCACCAGGATGGTGGCATAGGCCACGATCACTCCACCGATGGCATTGGCCTTGAACAACGGCAGGATGAAGGCGAAGGTGAGGTGGCATCCGATCAGCAGGAGCGATCCGAGCACGAGCATCGAGGCCGCCTTTCCCTTGTGATCGACATAGCTGCCGAGGATAGGGGTGATGAGCACAGCCAGGAGTGGGAACACGGCGAAGATGGACTCAGCCGACTGGCGCATGTAGCCCATATAGCAATAGGTGACGAGCGCGATGATGGAGACACAGAGCAGACCGTACTTGGCGTTGTTCTTCTTCTGGAAGTTGCTGGCGAATCCAGCGGCGGCAACGATGAGCATGATGACGTACTGGACGATGGTCACCGTAGAGCCAGCCCAGAAGGAATCGGCCTCTGGTGCCTGTAGGGTGAGGTTGCACTGCAGCATGTTCACCGCATACTTCTGGAAGGGGAAGATGGCGGAATAATACAGCACGCAGAGCAGGGCCACAAGCCAGAAACCACCATCGGTGAGGATGGTCCAAATGTCGCTCACCTTGAACGGATCGTCCTTTTCCTCAGCCTCTCCGGTCTGCGCGTCGAGTTTCTTGTCCATGAAGAAATACACGATGGCCATGATGAGTGCGATGCACATGAGAACCACGCCAAAAGCCACTGAACGGCTCACGCTCACCTGTCCGCCGAGACGGGCGAAGAAAGGCGAGAAGATCATGCAGGTGGCCACACCCAGACGGGCAAGCGCCATCTCAGAACCCATTGCCAAAGCCATCTCACGGCCTTTGAACCACTTCACGATACCACGGCTGACCGTGATACCAGCCATCTCGCATCCGCAGCCGAAAATCATGAATCCACATGCGGCGCACTTGGCAGATGCGGGCATGCCCTCATAGAATGGGCTGACACCCAGTTCGTCGAATACTGGTATGTAGTTGAGGTTGTTGGTGAACCAAGTCTCCAGTCCGCTGCCCTTGAAGGCGTCGCACACGGCGTACCACTTGATGATGGCTCCGATGAGCATCACTGCTCCCGACAGGATCATGGTGAAGCGTACGCCCATCTTGTCGAGGATGATGCCTGCGAAGATGAGGAAGAAGGCGAAGACGTTGAGGAAGACCTCGGATCCCTGCATGGTTCCGAAGGCGGTGGAGTCCCATCCGCGCTCGGAGAGCATAAGGTCCTTGATGGGCGAGAGGATGTCCATGAAGATGTAGGAACAGAACATCGCGAGAGCGAGGAGCAGTAGTGCTGTCCATCGCATGGCTGCGGAGTCGCGCAGCGTCTTTTCAATTGCTTGTGTCATATTTGTGTTGAATTTTATTCTTTTTATAGTTTCTATAGATTCCATAGTTTCTATAGTTTCTATAGTTTCTATAGTTTCCATAGTTTCTATAGTTTCCATAGTTTCTATAGTTTCCATAGTTTCTATAGTTGCTATAGATGCTATAGATGGTCAGTCTATTTCAGCCAGCGGTTGAGCCAGGCGAAGAAGGTGCGTTGCCAGAGGATGCCGTTCTGGGGTTTGAGCACCCAGTGGTTCTCGTCGGGGAAGATGAGGAGCTGTGCAGGCACTCCGCGGTAGCGTGCGGCATTGAAGGCCGACATGGCCTGTGATGCCACGATGCGGTAGTCCTTCTCTCCGTGGATGCAGAGTATGGGTGTGTCCCAACGGTCGATGAAATGGTGGGGTGAGTTCTGGAAGGTTCGCTGTATGGTGGCGTCGTCCTTGAGCCAGGGCGCTCCTCCGAGGTCCCAGTTGGTGAACCAAGCCTCCTCAGTCTCGGTGTATTGAGCCTCGAGGTTGTAGATGCCGTCGTGGGCGATGAAGGCCTTGAAGCGTCCCTCGTGGTTGCCAGCCAGCCAATAGACGCTGAAGCCGCCGAAGCTGGCACCCACACATCCTAAGTGGTCTTTATCGACGTATGGCAGTTTGCAGGCGTCGTCGATGGCGCTCTTGTAGTCGTCCATGCAACGGCCAGTGTAGTTGGTGGAGATTTCCTCCAGCCATTCCTGTCCGAAACCGGGGAGTCCGCGACGGTTGGGGCATACCACGACATAGCCGTTGGCAGCCATGATCTGCATGTTCCATCGGTAGCTCCAGAACTGGCTCACGGGACTTTGTGGTCCTCCCTCGCAGAAGAGCAGGGCAGGATATTTCTTGTTGGGGTCGAAATGTGGCGGCAGGATGATCCATGAGAGGATGTCCTTGCCATCGACCGACTTGCACCACCGCGGTTCGACCTTACCCCAGTCGATGGCGTCGCGGAAGTACTGGTTCTCGTGTGTGAGCTGTGTGACAGCCTTTGATTTGGGGTTGACGAGGTAGAGTTCAGTAGCCTCAGCCATCGACTGGCGTCCGCAGAGCAGTTGTTTGCCGCAGAGCGCCACGCTGGTGTAGTCGTACTGTCCGTCGGTGATTTGGCTGACGAGGCCCTTGAGGTTGGTGGAATAGACATGTGTGGTGCCGTGCCAGGTTCCAACGAAGTAGATGGTCTTGGCATCGGCCCATACGAAAGCATCGACGTTGCTGTCGAACTTCTCGGTCACGTATGTCTTCTTGCCCGTCTTGATCTCATAGACACAGAGGCGGTTGCGGTCGCTCTCGTATCCGTCGCGCTCCATGCTCTGCCAAGCCACGAACTTGCCGTCGGGCGAGAACGCGGGGTTGGTGTCGTAGCCGAGGTTGTAGTCGCTGCGGGTGGGGGCAGGGTTGCGGAGGCAATGGGTGGCCATGAGCATCGAGTCGCGCTCGAAGTCCGGGTCGTTTGCCCTCTGGTGTTGCAGGGAGCGTGTATAGTCGTATGCGGCAGCCTTGTAGCCTGCGGGTTTGCAGAGGTTGGTGGTGTTGCCTGTCTCCGTGTCGTAGAGGAAGATGTCGGAGTCGGTGGATACGGCGTATTCGCGTCCTGTCTTCTTCCGGCAGGTGTAGGCCACATAGCGCGAGTCGGGACTCCATGTGAGTTGCTCCATGCCTCCGAAGGGCTTCATTGGGCACTCGAAAGGCTCGTCGCCAAGTACGGCCTTGCCCTCGCCGCTGACCTTACCACCCTCGAAAGAGTAGATATAGGGCTGTGGGACGGACTGCACCCACTCGTCCCAGTGGCGGTACATCAGTTCGTTGACCACATAGCCCGTGGTCTTGGGCAGGTCCTTGGGGTTATCGGCGATGGAGCCGTTGTATGGGTTGGAGTGGATGACCAGCACTTTCTTGCCGTCGGGCGAGAAGAGGTAGTCTTCCACGTCGCGGTCCAAGGATGAGAGTTGAGTGCGTCCTGAGCCGTCGGCGTTCATCGCCCACAGCTGCATGGTGCCGCTCTCGTCGGCCGCGAGGAAGGTGATGCGTCCGTCGCTGAGGTACTGGGGCGATACTTCGTTGCCAGCGCCCTGGGTGAGCCTGCGCTCGCCCTTGCCATCGGTTCCGATGGTATAGATGACGGTGTGGCTCTTGTTTTGTTCCACACTGTAGTAGCTCACGTTGTAGGCCACTTGGCTTGCGTCGGGCGACACAGAGGATGCGCCGATGCGTCCCATGGCCCAAAGTGCTTCAGGTGATAGCAGGCGGTTCTCGATTTTGGGTTCCTGCCTGAAGATGGGCGCTGCTGAATTGTTTTGCGCCTCTGTAGCGAGCTGTGCGGTCATAAGGATGAGGACTGATAATAATCGCATTTTGTTATATAGGCCTTATTAATGGTTGTTGGTTATTGAAGTCGAGAGTCAAGAGTCAAGAGTCAAGAGTCAAGAGTCGAGAGTCAAGAGTCGAGAGTCAAGAGTCGAGAGTCAAGAGTCATCCTATCTCTTTCCTATTTCTTTCCTTGTTTGCGCTGCTGTTCCTCGAGTTTCTTCTGTTGGAGTTCGGCGAGTTCCTGCAGACGACGTGCCATGCCCGACATGCCTCCAGGCTTCGACGGGTCGGCCTGGCGGCGCTTGTAGCGCTCCTCCAGTTTCTGGAGCAGTTTGGCGTCGTCGGTGGTCTTACGCAGGTACCACATCATGAGGATGGAGATGATACCGGATACGAAGTAGTAGTAGTTGAGGCCCGAAGAATAACCGTTGAAAGAGAAGAAGAAGACCACAGGCATGAGATAGGACATCCATTTCATCATGCCCATCTGCTGTTGCTGCTCTTCGGTCATGGTGTATGACTGCTGCCGCATGCTGATCCATGTGTTGGCCACGGTAGAGAGGCACCACAGTACACAGAAGAGGCTGAGGTGGTCGCCGATGGCCCAGATGTTCTTGCCCCAACGGATGACGTCGTCGTAGGTGGAGAGGTCGCTTGCCCAGAGGAAGCTCTCTCCTCGCAGCTCGATGGCGTTGGGGATGAAGTTGAAGAGTGCGATCCAGATCGGCATCTGTATGACCATCGGGAGGCAGCCCCCCATGGGTGAGACGCCGTACTTGCTGTAGAGCTGCATCACCTCCTGGTTCTTCTGCATAGCATCTTCTTTCTTGGGGTACTTCTTGCTGATCTCATCGACCTTGGGTTTCAGCACCCTCATGTTGGCGCTGGAGATGTAGCTCTTCTTCATCAGCGGATAGACGAGGAACTTGATGACGATGGTGAGCAGCAGGAGGACGATGCCCATGTTGAGGCCCAGTCGTGTCATCCAGTCGAAGAGATAGACGGTGAAGAAGCGGTTGATATATCGGATGAGCGGCCATCCCAGATAGACGAGTGACTGCAGGTCGAGGTCTCGGTCCTTGGTGATGCCAGCGTTGTTGTCGTTGTAAAGCATGAGCTCGTTCTCCTTGAGCGTGCTGAATCGGTTGGGTCCGATGTAGAAGCTGAGGTTGGTGGCGTCGCGTCCTGTGGGGTCGAATTCGGCGGTGAACTCAGCGTTGTAGGTTTTGATGTAGCCTGACTCTCGCTCAGCCTGTACGGAGCTGAGTTTCTCGATCTTGAAGTTCTTGTCGGCGATAATGACCTGGCTGAAGAACTGGTCTTTGAAGGCGAGCCAGTATGCGTTTTTCTCGAACTCGGTCTTCTCCTTGTCGGTACCTCCCGAGCTGAGCACCTCGGTGTCGTTGTCGTCCTCGCGGTACTCAATGGTGCTGTGCTGGTTCTCGAACGTGAAGCCTTTCTCCTGCTGTCGCATCTTCTCGTTCCAGACGATATCGACCTTGTCGGCCTTAGCTGGGAAGAATCCCTCGAGGTTGTTGGCTGTGATGTCGAGTTTCAGCAGGTAGGAGTTGGGTATGAGCGAGTATGCGAAGTCGATGCTTCCGTTGGCGATGGGCAGTCGCATGGTCACCGTGTTCTTGTCTTGTCCGGTAGGGGCGAAGTAGAGTTCGTCGGTGATGATATTGTTCTCCTTTCCGTTGAAGAGGAACTTGAGGTTGGAGTCGTCGTTGTCGAAGAGTACGACCTGTGCTGTCTTGTCCCACGTCTTGTAGGTGCTGTCCTTGAGTTCGGCTTTGCAGAGCTGTCCTCCCTTGTTGTTGATGGTGAGTCGGAGCAGTTCGTTCTCGATGACAGTAGTGCCCTCGTTCTTGGTGCTGGCCTGGTGGAAGGGGTTGAGTGTGTCGGTTTGTTGCTCGAGCAGTTTGTCGGCTTTCTCTTTGGCTTCTTTGGCCTCCTGTGCTTCTTTTTGCTTCTGCTCGGCGGCTTCCACAACGGCGTTCTCTTGTTGTGCTGCGGCGTTTTCTCTGATTCTGTGGCTGTCGTACATCATGAAGGCGAAAACGACGAGTGCCATCAGAACAAACCCAATAATGGTGTTTTTATCCGTATTCATCTGTGTTGGATATAATAATTATTATTTATTGATTCTTAGTTTGTTGCGATGATTTGATAAAGTAATACTTCAAGTGTATGACTCAACCTGCTGAGCACACAACAACAATAGCTGCAACATCACGGAGGTTGCTGCAACATCACTCCAAACTGCAAATTTACGAATAAATTTTGAAATACGCACTATGCTACAAGGTTTTTTAGGCTTTATATAGTCGAGAGTCAAGAGTCGAGAGTCAAGAGTCGAGAGTCCTTATTAGGCTTTAGCTATTCTATTGCTATGGCTATTTCTTTGCTGGATATTACACCGGGCATGGAAAGGCCAGGCATAGGAATGAGGATAAAAAAAGGGAGGCGAGTGACCGCCTCCCAAAACAATGCTGTAGGAGTGAAAGCTCCGTCATGTGAATGGCATGTGCTATTTGATGAGCACCTTGTTCTTGCCGTTGATGTACAGACCTCTGGTTGTGGGCTTGCCCTGTAGCTTCACGCCGTCGATGGTGTACCATTGACCGTTGTCCATTGGCGATTGAACATTCTTGATGCCGTTGGTCTCTCCGTCGAAGTTGAGTGCGAAGGAGTTGACGGCAGGAGCGGATTCACCAGCGAAAATGTCTCCTTTCAGTTGGAAGTAGGCTCGGCAGGCACCGAATGGGATGCTCGTGGTGGGGTAGTAGAGTGTGTTATCGCTACCCAGGTAGAGTGTTGTTCCGTTGGCTTCCAAGGAGATGGGTGCATAATTGCCGATGAAGTCAGCGTAGGTGGTCTCAGTGGCAGTGAGTGAGTTGTCGATGGTGACGTTAGAGAATACTGGATTCTCCCAGTCAGCCCCTGCTTCCCATTTCACGATGAAGGGAACGCCCGCCTGTACTTTTGTGGCGTCTTCGAAGTTCAGGTACAGCGTATGTGTCGATTCTTCGTAGTTGGTGGAGGTGAGCGTCTTCATTCCTTCGGTTGCGGGTGCCAGTTGAGCGGTCACTTGCTCTTCGGTCATGTTGAAGGGCAGGCAGAGAGTGTTCCAGTAACCGTCCTTGTAGAGTGTGCGTCCGCTGAGTGTGACATTGGCCAGCGCACCCTGTGCGTTGGCGATGATGGTTGCGTTGTTCACGCCCTCGTCAGGCAGCTCGATTTCCGCAGGAAGCGGTTCGCCTGAGGTCACTATCTTGAATTCCACAACCACAGGTTTGTGGTCACCAAGGGGCGTGGTACCGTCCTCATAGGTGTAGTCCTGCTCAATCGTGAAGCTCTGTGGCACGAGTTGTGGTGTATTGGGCGCTGTGGGGTTGATATAGATGATCTTATCGACGATCTCGTAGTTTGTGTAGTTGGTGGGATTGCTCTGGTCGGTGAGGTCGTTCATATCCGTGGTAGGATAGATGCCGTTACGGTAGAACTCCACCCAGACGTCGGAGGCCTTGAGGTTGTTGTTGAGCAGATCAAAGAAATTAGCCTTCACAGCATCGCGGGTCCAACGGCAGTTAGTATCACCCAGTATAATCTTCGGACGTGGTGTCTCACGGCCGTTATCAACAGCGTTAATGGCCTCAGTCAACTGCTTCCACTGCTTGCCTCGGGATGTTATAGCGTCATCATTGGAGCCAGCATCCATGTGAGTGATATAGACATCAATGAGTTGACCATCGAAGGTCACATCATAGTGTCGAAAGCCCTTCTCAATATATTGGTTGCCATCGGTGTTTGACTTTGAGGTGTATCTGGTAATAGTTTCGTTTGCCCAAGTGACGCTGCCATTCTTACAAGCAAATTCCAAACCGTCGGTATCACGACTCGTGACGGATATCTTTCCTTGATGAGTGCCCCAATGGTAACCAGAGATATTGGATGTCAACTCAGTATGGAAGTTGAAGTCCTCACTGAATGCCATGAGATCGTATCCTTTGTTGCTTAGGTACGTGCTGATTTTCTTCGTTCCGTCACTCTGAGGGCCATCTGGATTTAATGTAACAGGTACAATTAAAATTGTAATACTCTCGGGTAGTCCATCCACGTTCAGTGCGCAGGCTTTGAAAGAATTCGTACTCTCGTTGATTTCCCGCTTAGCCACCACCTTCAGTGTGGCGTCTTCGTTTGTGGTCTTGAAATAGACGCGTCCTTTCGAGAACGTCATCTGTCGTGTTACATCAGATGTAGTGATGTTGGAGATGAGTTTGTTGCCGTCAGTGGTATAGACCATTCCGTCGATGTTACCGATAAGTTGGTATTCGGTGCCGAAGGGGATGTCGTAATAGTACCAGAAGCCGGGCTGTAGCAGTGTGGTGTCGTCATTGGGCAGAGGTAGTGCTACAGCGTTGAGGTACAGTCCCTTGCACTTGAGTTGTACGTTGTCGAGTTTGAAGAAAGTCTGGGTTTCTCCCTCGTGTCCTGTAACCCACCATTGCCCAGTGCTTCCTGTGCTGATGGTGAGTTTTTGGTCGTTGCCGATAGTGACATTCAACGATACGGGTATGCCTGTTTGGTCGCCTTGTCCAGTTTTGGTGATGGTGTTTCCGTTGCCGATGAAGGTGACGGTGCGGTTCTCCCAAGTGGCGACCACAGCCGAGAGTTCGTATTCACCGCTGGGTAGGTTCGTTACTGTTTGGCTGATGTTCATTGATGTAGCCCACCACTGGTAGGCATTGAAAAGGAAACTTCCGTCCTTGTTCGACATCCCATAACTATTGGAAACAACCACGTCATTATATTCAGTAATGAGGTTGTTATTATCGCCTCTGGCCTCGAAAGTCCATCCACGCCAATCGCCTGTCTCGAACGAAGGGTTGGTGATCATCCATGTGGCGTCGATCTTGTTGGATGCCGATGCTGTCTGCCAAAGCTTTCCCCATTCGGTCAAGAAATCATTCTTTGCGATGCGGAAGAGGCGGTAGTGTCCGGCCTCGTCGCCGGTGGTATTTTGGCGATTGAGCGCCATGGGTTCACCTGCTGCTACCGTCTTGTTCCACGGCCCGAGGTAACCGCATGCCCAATTGCCCGATGACATGGGATACTTTCCGCTCTCGAAGATCCAGTATCCATTCTGGTAGGTGTGTGTGAGATAGCTCCACTCATCGAGGTTCTTGTCGGTGTAGGTGTTGACGTACATGAAACCGGCGTTGTCATGAGTCTGGAAGAGGTCAGAGCTGTAAACCACGTTTCGCAGACCGATGTAGTCGCCACTTTTCTCGATATTGAAGAAGTTGGATTTGTTGAGTACAGGGTCTGTGTCGGCAGAGATGTAACGCAGAGCCTTCGACTGTTCGCTGGCCCAACCAGGCTTGGCTTCGTAGGTACCCACACCCACGATGAGGCCTGTGTTCTCAGCGGAGCAGAGGATGTAGTAGTAGTCGGGAGAGGCGACGATGCCCTCGGTGCTCGTCACCTCGGTGAAACCACGTTCTGCGGTGAGGTACGTGGTGTAGTCTGCAGCCGTGGCAGCCAGTGATATCGTTGCCAGGCACAATGAAAGGGTTAGTTGTTTTATCATAAGTTGTTAATTGGTTGTTAGTTTGAGGTTTGAACCGCAAAATTAATAAAAAAACCGCGAAACAGCATCATGTTTCGCGGTTTTTTGTAAGATGGTCGTTGTTTTTAACGCAAATGCTAATTCATGATCACCAGTCCTCCGTTGCAGGGTATGGTGACGTTGAGTTGCTGTTTCTTGATCTGCTTCACGGTTTTCACGCTGCCTTGGAGTTGTGGGTCGTCGCTATAGACTTGCAGTTGAGTGTCTTTGGCGAACATAGGCAGTGCGATGGTCTTGGTGAGGGGCTGTTTCTCGGCATTGACCCCGACCACGAACCACTTGTCGCCGTTTCGGCGGGCGATGATGACGTACTTGCCAGGATAGCCGTCGATGAACTTCACCTCATCCCATGTCGTTGGCACTTGTTTCATGAAGTCGATGGCCCATGCAGGAGCGTCGGTCAAGTTGTTGGGTGCGAGTGCGAAGTGTTGCACCGCGCTCTGGAATAGGACAGCAGTGGCGAGTGCATAGACGTCGCTGGTCTTGCGTACGGTGCCGTGCTGGTTGTCGGCGTTGTAGAACTTGTTGAGGGTGGAGCCACCGAAGTCCATCGAGCCGACGGTGTTGCGTATGAAGGGGTGTATGCATGCGTTAAACGCTTCGGCATCGCAGGCGCCTTGTCCGAAATGAAGGTTCTCGGATGCGAGGACAGCCTCGGATGCGGCGTAGTTGGGATACATGCCTTCCCATCCGCGTGGGAGCGTACAGCCGTGGAAGATGACGAGCAGTCCGAAGTCGTTGGCATCGGCGAGAATATCCTCATAGAGCTGCATCATGGGCTGTTTGTCGCCTCCGAAGAAATCGACCTTGATGCCCCGTATGCCGTTGTCGTGCATCCATTTCATCTCCTCGCGACGGATGCGTGCATTGTTCATCTTGCCGATGGGTGTCTGTGGTGCGTCGTTCCATGCGCCGTTGCTGTTGTACCAGAGGAAAAGTCCCACGCCCTTGGTGCGCCCATAGCGGGCGAGTTCGGCGATGCGGTCATAACCGATCTGTCGGTCCCAGAAAGCGTCGATGAGCACGCTCTGGTATCCCATGGCAGCGGAGAAGTCGATATAGCGTTTTTGCTCATCGTAGTTGCAGCTGTTGTCCATTCCGATGATCCAGGACCATGAACCACGGCCATAGATGTACTCCTGAGAGGGTTTGTATTTCATTTCCACGAGGTCGAATGGCACGGTGGTTTCCACGATGTTGGCCAATGGACCGACGGTGATGGTGCGCCAAGGTGTCAGTCCCGGCAGCGCAATGGCAGCGGTGGTTGAGCCTGCGCCGTTCATCTCGCCTGGTTGCGGGAATCCGATGCGGTAGGTTCCGTTGTGCTCGTTGAGGAGTCGGCATCCTACGTAGTTGCCGTCAGTGCCAGTCTCGCTGATGAGCACCCACTGGTCCTGTGGGGTCTTGAAGAGGCAGGGGAAGGAGTATCCCTCTCCCCATCCGTTCTTTCCGACAGGCTCGTCGAGGGTGTAGGATGTCTCGTAGCTGGGTGATGTGCGTGCGAATCCGCCCATGGGTCTCGATTGCGGGCAGAGGAAGGAGGTGGAGCCGTCGGGCAGTACGAAGCTACTGGCCTCGTTCTCGACCACACATACGCGGGTGTCGCGTCTGCCGGGATAGATCTTATAGCGGAAGGCCACGTCGCGGTTGCTTACCCGGAAGATGACGTCCATCACCGGGTTGCCTTGTCGTGTATATGTGGCGACGGCCTCGTTGGCCTCGTAGTCGATGTGGCTCTGCTTGATGTTGCGCAGGTCGTAGGTCCTGTTGACCTTGTTCTGCACCACTTCTTTCACTTCCAGTCCTTGGGTGAAGTCACCGATGTTGGTCACTACGCCAAGTGCACTGTTGTTCAATACCTCCAGTCCTTGGTAATTGACCTTGTAGCAGGGTTTTCCACCTTCGGCAAGTTCCAGTGTCACAGTTACTTTTCCATCGGGACTTTGAATGCTTTGCGCATTCGCAGCAGTTGTCAGGCACAGGAGTGCCAGACAAGTCATGATTGTTTTTTTCATCATTTATTATTTTTTGATTAATTGTGTACGGATTGGTCTTAGTTTGCAAATTTACTATTTTTTTCTTGAATAAGACAAAGATAGCCTTGTTTTTTGTTAAACTGGTTTGACAAGTCTGACTTTTCGATTGCAGGAATGATTTGTGGATAGATTCTTTTGTTGTGGCCAATACCTATGTTTTGATACGTCATATTTAACAATTGAAATGGCTCATCATTGAGATATTATGATTAACTTTGCAAATATTCAGCCATTGATTTCTGTAGATAGACCGGGCTATCTGAGACTCGTTTAAGCCACCTTGATCACAATTCAATTTACTACTAACTAATAAACAAATCTAACTTAATTATTTACAAGATGTTAAAATTTAGATGTTTGCGTTTTATTTGCTTTGCGCTTTCTCTGACATTCAATTTCATGTTGAAGGCACAGACCGATGTAACTAACAAACTTAAGAATCCCAGTTTTGAGTCGGGGTTCACCAATTGGACTCAGGAAGGCATGCAGACACAGACAAATACCGCATTCGCCTTGAAGGATGGGAACACCTATGTGGAAAAATGGGTGGAACGAGGTAATCCTGTTGGTGATGGCAGTGTGACCCAACTTGTCAAGAACCTCTCTTGCGGCCGCTATCGTCTGACGGTTTCTGCCCAGAACATACAGGAAGATACCCCGGCAGTTCCTAAAACCGGAGCATGGCTTGTAGCAGATAACGAACGTACGGCAGTAGGTGTCCGCAGTGATTACAGCGTGACTTTTGTGGTCATCACAGGTGATGCGACCATAGGTTTTGAGGCTCGACAAGCGCAAGGCAACTGGATTGCCTTGGACCATTTCCGTCTGGAATACCTCGATGAAGCCATCGCTGAACAACAGGCAGAGCTCAATACTCGCATCCAGCAGGCAGAGGTTCTGCTTGAAGAGTACATGAACGGTAAGGTCCGTGCCAACCTTTCGTCAGCAATAGAAGCGGCCAAGGGCAGTTTGTCCTCAACGGACTTTGCTGATGTGGCCAAAGGATTACGCACAGCCACAAAAGCCGCCACACTTTCAATTCAGGCTTATTCTGAGTTGAAAGAAGCCATAACCCATGCAGTAGAAGTGGCTGCATCGGGAGGCAAAAACGGACTCGAAGATTTACAGCAAGTCATCAACACTGCACAAGGATACTATGACAATGACGCATCCAGCCTTGAACAACTTGCTGAGCAAGTGAAATCACTTGCTAACGCTTCCTTCGCCTTTCGTCTGGTCAATGCTTCAGGAACGGTGCCAATTGTGAAAACCAATCCGAGATATGCAAGAGGAGCGATTGAGGCTTTCGGACGTATGACAGTCAGCGGAGTGGCCACATCACAGATTGAGGAGCAAGGATTCTGTTGGAGCACAGAACCAGAACCTACGGTGATGGACAATCGCTCGACCGACTATTTAGAGTGTAATGGCAGGATTTACCGCATGCCATTGGAGCCAGCCACCGTATATTATGTGCGTCCATATGTCATGACAAAGACTTATGCTGTAGGTTATGGAGATGTGATCAAATTGTCCACACTGCCCTTGGGGCATGTCACATACACTTACGATTACGGAGGTGACGAGGCGCAGAACAACCGTATTGTCGCGGCATTGGACGAAGCCACTTACTATTGGACCAATTACACGAGCATTCGTGGTTTCAATGTGTCATGTGTTTACAGCCCAGGCACACCCACGGCAGACTGCGGCTATGGCGGGAACATGCGCATGGGTTCGAATATGGGTCAGCGGGCTGGTACGTGCATGCACGAGATGAACCACGGCATTGGCGGAGGCACCATCCCTGTATGGGGTGGATGGAATGAGTCTCCATTGCGTACCAGTGTGAATGGTGACTGGGCAGGCGAGCATGCCAACGAAGTGCTCCGCTTTTGGGAGAACCGTGATGATTTGGTCATCACTGCGGCATACGATGGCGCTCATTGGGGATTCCGCACTCTTTCCGGGACTTATTCTCAGGATGATATCTGGGTAAACAAATACGCTTTTAACGGTGCCCATCTTGAGCCCGGTGCTTGGGCAGGCCCAAAAGACTGGAACGGCACACAAATTGTGTTCATCGGCAATGCCTTGATTAATCAGGCCATGTGTGAGGACGGGCTTGTTCCTGTGAATTACTGGAGTGGGGGATTCTGTCTCCCATCCTATGACCTCGTGGTGGAAGACCATCAGAAATACTTCATCAAGAGTGAGGCCGTGGATTGCGGGCTCTACGATTCTTTCCTGGTCGAGGGTAGCGGCGGTAAGCTCAGATGGACAGAAATGAACGGTGCAGAGGCTGCCGACAATGACAGCGCGGCATGGTATGTGAGTTTTGACCCCAAGACGCAGTATTACTCCTTCAAGAATGTCGCCACCAACCATCTCATCACCTTCAGCGGCGGTTTCAAGGCTGTAGCGCGTACCGCTCCCACGGCAGCAGACAAGTTCCACGTGATGCGCGGGCGAACAGATGTCAAAGTGGGCAAAATGAACATGCGTGGTTACTGGCTGATCCATCCAGAAAACAGCAATACTCCTTCAACACTGACAGCCGGCAACAACCAGTCTGTCTATTCCAACAGCCTGGACCTCCACGACAGTGCTGTCCGTCAACGCTGGGTCTTCGTCTCCGCTGACGATTTGGATGAGTTTGAGTCAGGTTCGCTCAGCCAGATGAAGAACGAGTTGGCCTCCTATCTGCGAATGATACGAAAATTGTTGGTGGTGCCGCATCGTGAAGATGTGGCTGGTGCCAACGAGAAGATGGAGACAGCCATTTCAACCCTTCAAAGTGCGGGACGTTCTGCCACTTCTGCCACTGAGGTGAAAGCGTTCAAGACACAAGCCATGGACGCGGCCATTGATTTCCTCGGCAGCGTCACTCCAACAGACATCAACCGTCCCTTCGACCTCACGTTCATGGTGAATAACGCGGATATCAGTTCGAATGATGGCTGGACAGGCAATGCCACATTCGCAGAATCATGCTGTGAGTATTTCCAGAGTACCTTCAACTTCCACCAAACCATCGACAACCTCCCTGATGGCAACTTCAAGTTGATGGTTCAGGCTTTCCAACGACCAGGTAATTACGAGGCCTCTTATAACGCGTTCAGTGCAGGGCGTAACGATGTGAGTGCAGTGCTTTATGCCGGTGGTGACAGTAAGAAGGTTTGTCATATCGCAGATGATGCGCAAAAGCGGCGTATTCATGATGATGATGTCAGTGTGGGTTCGCCAGCAGTGTTCATTCCCAATACGATGGCTTCTGCCGCCGCTTACTTTAAGAAGAATCTTTATGACAATGAGGTCTGGACTAAAGTTGAAACCCGTGGTTCTTCCTTGACTATTGGTATTCGTGGGAATGTGACCAATGATGGCTACTGGACGATATTCGACAATTTCCGCCTTTATTTCTATGGCCAGTTGACAGAAGACGACATGACGCCAATCATCGATATTGCCTCAGATTCAGAAGTCAAGCAGGAGGGTGTCTATGACCTCAGTGGCCGTCGTCTGCGTTCCACTAATGATTTGAACGATTTGCCTTCAGGAGTTTATGTGATAGGTGGACGGAAAGTGTTCAAGCGTTAGTGGCATATTCCATTTTCAGCCTGTTCCTGTAATACTCTATCAATTGCGATTCGGTTATAGCGTGATGCTTGACCGAATCGCTTTTTTCTTGAAAAAACATGGCTTTTTGTTTCTTTTTTATATGTATAAGCAAATATGTCTGCAATTTTGTGTAACTTTGCAGATTAGAATTAAGGAGCCTTCTATAAGTTCCTCGTTCTTAGATATAACGTTATAATTTTAATAAATCTATGGCTAACAGAAGTATTGTTTCCATTGCCAACTACTCACGGGAGAAACTGCAGTATCTTCTGGACATGGCTGGGGAGTTTGAGAAATGTCCTAACCGAGACATCCTTAAAGGCAAGGTGGTAGCCACACTCTTCTTTGAACCCTCCACCCGTACTCGACTGAGTTTTGAAACCGCTGCCAACCGCTTAGGCGCCCGTGTGATAGGTTTCGCTGACCCCAAGGCCACGAGCAGCACCAAAGGCGAGACGCTGAAAGACACCATCAAGATGGTGAGCAACTACGCCGACGTGATAGTGATGCGCCATAAGTTGGAAGGTGCCGCCCAGTATGCCAGCGAGGTGACAGACATACCGATCATCAATGCAGGTGACGGTAGCAACCTGCATCCCTCACAAACCATGCTTGACCTCTATTCCATTTACAAGACGCAGGGAACGCTCGAGAACCTGAAGATATACATGGTTGGCGACCTGAAGTACGGTCGTACCGTTCATTCGCTGCTGATGACCATGCGTAAGTACAATCCCGAGTTCCACTTCATCTCACCAAAGGAGTTGGAGATGCCCGATGAATATAAGGAGTACTGTGTGAAGAATGGCATCAAATTCGTGGAGCAGACCGATTTCACTGAAGACACTATAGCCGATGCCGACATACTCTATATGACACGAGTTCAGCGTGAGCGTTTTACCGACCTTATGGAGTACGAGCGTGTGAAAGACGCCTATATCCTTCGCGCCGACATGCTTGGCAAGTGCAAGCCCAACATGAAGATCCTTCATCCACTGCCTCGAGTGAACGAGATAGAATATGCCGTGGATGACAGCAGTCACGCCTATTATTTCGAGCAGGCCCACAACGGACTCTTCGCCCGCGAGGCCCTGATTTGCGATGTGCTTGGCATCACCCTTGAAGAGATTAAGAACGACAAAACGATAATAAAATGAGCGAACATAAGGAATTGCAGGTGGCCGCATTGGAGAACGGCACCGTTATCGACCATATCCCCACAGAGAAACTCTTCGAGGTGGCCAAACTGCTTCAACTCGACAAGTGCACCGACTCGGTGAGCATCGGCAACAACTTTCCCAGCAAGAAGATTGGCAAGAAGGGCCTCATCAAGGTGGCCGGCCATTTCTTCACAGACGAGGAAATCAGCCGTTTGTCAGTGGTCTGTCCCAATGTCCACCTCAGCATCATCCGCAACTACAAGGTGGTGGAGAAGAAGACTGTTGACTTGCCAGACACACTTACCGACGTGGTGAAATGTGCCAACCCCGTGTGCATCACCAACAACGAGCCCATGCACACCGTCTTCCACGTTGTAGATAAGGTCAACGGCGTGCTGAAATGCCACTATTGCAATAAAGAGCAAAGACTCGACAACATCAAACTGAAATAATCAAAAACATTATATACACAGATAAATAAGACAATGGCAAAGAAATTCGCAGAACGCACCAAACTGAACCTCTCGGAGGTGAACAAGGAGGTGCTTGAAGAATGGGATGCCAAGGATGCCTTCCACAGGAGCATGAGCGAAAGGGAAGGTTATCCTTCGTTCGTTTTCTATGAAGGTCCTCCTTCGGCCAACGGACACCCTGGCATCCATCACGTGATGGCGCGCACACTCAAGGACACCATTTGCCGCTACAAGACCATGCAGGGCTTCCAAGTGAAGCGCAAGGCCGGCTGGGACACCCACGGACTGCCCGTGGAATTGGGTGTGGAGAAAGAACTCGGTATCACTAAGGAAGACATCGGCAAGACCATCTCTATCGAGGACTACAACCTCAAATGCCGCACGAACGTCATGATGTACACCTCCGAATGGACCGACCTGAGCCGCAGGATGGGCTACTGGGTCGATTTGGAGCATCCCTACATCACTTACGACAACAAATACATAGAGACCCTATGGTACCTGCTCCGTCAGCTTTACGACAAGGGCCTATTATATAAAGGTTATACCATCCAGCCTTATTCACCCGCAGCAGGCACGGGACTGAGCAGCCACGAGCTGAACCTGCCCGGTTGCTACCGCGACGTGAAGGACACGACGGTGACCGCTTTGTTCCACATCCTGGATCCTAAGCCAGAGATGGCGGAGTGGGGTGATCCATGTTTCGCAGCCTGGACCACCACACCATGGACACTGCCTTCCAACACCTCGCTTTGTGTAGGACCGAAGATTGTCTATGTGGCCTTGCAGACTTACAATCCCTACAACGGCAAGCCTATCACTGTGGTGATGGCCAAGGACAGGGTTTCAGCCTATTTCAAGCCCGAAGGCGCAGACATGCCCCTTGAAGCGTACAAGCAGGGTGACAAGGTGGTGCCTTACAAGGTGGTGGCCGAATACACAGGCAACGACCTCCTCGGCATTCACTACAGCCAGCTCATGCCTTGGGTGAAGCCCGTGGAGAGAATCGACGCCCTGGCTCCCGACTATGTCAAGGAGTATGCCGCCGCCCATCCCGAGAAGGTGTTCACCGCAGAGAACGGCGACACGTTCGTGGAGATGAGCGAGTGTGCGTTCAGGGTGATTCCCGGCGACTATGTCACCACAGAGGACGGTGCCGGTATCGTGCATATCGCCAACACCTTCGGAGCTGACGACGCCCGAGTTGCCAAGGCTTCCTGCGTGCCTCCGGTCTATATGATCAACAAGCAGGGCGAGACCCGTCCGATGGTTGACTTCACTGGCAAGTACTACGAGATAGAAGAACTCGACAAAGTGTTTGTGGAGCGTTGTGTGAATGTTGAGGGCTACAGCCATCATGCAGGTGACTATGTGAAGAACGCCTATTCACCCAAATACAATCATGACGGTAAATACGACGAGGTAGCCGCCAATAAGGACGAGGACCTCAACATCGTGATGAGCCTTGAGATGAAGATGGAAGGCACCGCGCTGAAGATAGAGAAACACGTGCACAACTATCCCCATTGCTGGCGCACCGACAAACCCGTGCTTTATTATCCGCTCGATAGTTGGTTTATCCGCTCGACAGCCTGCAAGGAGCGTATGTCGGAACTCAACACGACCATCAAGTGGAAGCCCGAGTCCACAGGTTCTGGACGTTTTGGCAAGTGGCTCGAGAACCTCAACGACTGGAACCTCAGCCGTAGCCGCTACTGGGGCACTCCGTTGCCCATCTGGCGCAACAAGGACACCCGCGAGGAGCTGTGCATCGGCAGCCTGGAGGAGCTCTACTCAGAGATTGAGAAGGCTGTAGCAGCCGGTGTGATGTCAAGCAATCCACTGAAGGACAAGGGCTTCGTACCAGGTGACTTCAGCCAGGAGAACTACGACCGCATCGACCTGCACCGCCCATACGTGGACGATATCCTGCTCGTTTCCGCCACAGGCAATGTATTGCGCCGCGAAACCGACCTCATCGACGTTTGGTTTGACTCAGGCGCTATGCCCTACGCACAAATCCATTATCCTTTCGAGAACAAGGAAGAGTTTGACAACCGTACCATCTATCCCGCCGACTTCATTGCTGAAGGTGTGGATCAGACCCGTGGATGGTTCTTCACCCTCCATGCCCTCGGCACTATGATTTTCGACAGCGTGGCTTTCAAGGCTGTCATCTCCAACGGACTTGTGCTCGACAGCAAGGGTATCAAGATGTCGAAGCACTTGGGCAACACCGTTAATCCTTTCGAGGCCATTGAGAAGTATGGCAGCGACGCGGTTCGTTGGTATATGATCACCAATTCCCAGCCTTGGGACAACCTGCTCTTCGACTATGCCGGAGTAGGGGAGGTGGTCCGCTCGTTCTTCGGTAAGTTGTTCCAGACCTATTCGTTCTTCACCATGTACGCCAACGTTGACGGTTTCGATTGCTCGCAGCCCATGGTGCCTTACGGTGAAAGACCAGAGATTGACCGATGGATACTCTCCGAACTCAACTCGCTGGTAAAAACCGTTACCGAGAGCCTCGATGATTATGAGCCCACCAAGGCCGGACGTGCCATCCAGACATTTGTTGTCGATAACCTCTCCAACTGGTATGTGCGTTTGAACCGCAAGCGTTTCTGGGGCAGCAGTATGTCAACCGACAAACTGTCCGCTTACCAGACCTTGTATCTCTGTTTGGAGACCCTTTCCAAACTCATTGCTCCCGTATCGCCATTCTTCGCTGACCGTCTCTACAATGACTTGATGGACGTGACCCACCGTGAGAACGCAGAATCAGTCCATCTGGCACGCTATCCTCAGTACAACGAGACTTTCGAAGACAAGGAGCTCGAACTGCGTATGGAGTTGGCTCAGAAAGTCACTTCCATGGTGTTGTCGCTCCGCAAGAAAGAGCAGATTATCGTTCGTCAGCCTCTGCAGAGCATCTCCATTCCTGTGACCGATGAGTTGCAGAAGGAACGACTGGAGCAGATGAAACAACTGATTCTCGATGAGGTGAACGTGAAGGAGCTGAAGTTCATCGAGGGTGAGGGATTGCTCGTGAAGAAAGTGAAGTGCAACTTCCGTGTGATGGGCAAGAAGTTCGGCAAATTGATGAAAGCCGTCTCGAGTGCCGTTGATGGCATGACTCAAGAACAGATTGCCCAACTTGAGCGCGACGGACAGATTGCTTTACAGGCCGACGGCCAGGATATCGTGGTGGAACGTGCCGATGTGGACATCATCAGTGAGGACATCCCCGGATGGACCGTGATGAATGAAGGCAACATCACCGTAGCACTCGACATCACCATCACACCAGAGCTGAAGAACGAAGGTGTGGCACGTGAAATCGTGAAGCGCATCCAGGGTCTCCGCAAGGACTCCGGCTTTGAGATCACCGACCGCATCACTGTCAAGGTGAGCGACAATCCCGCTGTCGTAGCCGCTGTGGAATCCTTCAAGGACTACATCAGCACTCAGGTGCTTGCCAACAGCATCAGTGTTGAGAATAACGACGGCCCCGAATTCGACTTCGACGAGTTCAAGGTGAATATCAAGGTTGCCAAGGACTAATTTTCTATAGTTTCTATAGTTTCTATAGTTTCTATAGCATCATAATAAATAATAATAATCAATAAACCCCAAAAATAAAAAGACAATGAAAGCAATAGTATTTCCAGGACAAGGTGCCCAGTTCACAGGCATGGGCAAGGATCTCTATGAGAGCAGTGAAGAAGCCAAGGCGATGTTTGAAAAAGCCAATGAGATTCTTGGCTATCGTATCACCGACATCATGTTCGAGGGTACAGACGAGGAGTTGAAGCAGACCAAAGTGACTCAGCCTGCCGTTTTCCTCCACTCCGTGATTCTCGCCAAAGTGCTCGGCTTGCAGCCCGACATGACCGCAGGTCATTCTCTTGGTGAGTTCTCAGCTCTTGTGGTGGCCGGTGCACTCAGTTTTGAGGACGGACTGAAACTCGTTTATCAGCGTGCCACAGCCATGCAGAAGGCATGTGAGGCCGCTCCTTCGACCATGG
Organism: Bacteroidaceae bacterium; assembly: GCA_017509605.1. Classification (GTDB taxonomy): domain Bacteria; phylum Bacteroidota; class Bacteroidia; order Bacteroidales; family Bacteroidaceae; genus RUG11857. The sequence continues at coordinate 25,003 of JAFWPH010000052.1, forward strand.
CAGCCATCATCGGTCTTCCCGACGAGACTGTGGAGCAGATCTGCTCCGAGGTGAGCGAGCCAGGCAATGTGGTGGTAGGTGCCAACTACAACTGCCCCGGACAGATTGTGATATCAGGCAATATCGAGGCAGTGAACACCGCCTGCGAGAAGCTCAAGGCCGCCGGTGCCAAACGCGCTCTGCCCTTGAAGGTGGGTGGTGCTTTCCATTCTCCACTGATGCAGCCCGCCAAGGACGAACTGCAGCAGGCCATTGAGGCTACTGAGTTCCACACACCTTCCTGCCCTGTATATCAGAATGTGGATGCCCAGGCCCATACTGACGCCGCAGAGATCAAACAGAACCTCATTGCACAGCTCACGGCGTCCGTACGTTGGACACAAGAAGTGCAGAACATGATTGCCGCCGGTGCCACAGAGTTCACAGAGTGTGGTCCTGGCAAGGCCCTTCAGGGAATGATTGTCAAGATCGCCAAGGGCAACGAGGCAGTCAGCGTCAACGGCGTTCAGAGTCTGGCATAATGTCCAAGATCATCGTCTATCAGGTGCTGACACGTTTGTTCGGCGCCAACAAGAAAAGTCCCGTCCCCGACGGCTCTCGTGAGCAGAGCGGGTGCGGGACTATGTCTGATTTCACCACCAAGGCCCTTGAGCAGATCAAGCGCCTTGGTGCTACTCATATCTGGTACACAGGTATTATCGAGCACGCTCAGCAGACCGACTATTCCGCCTTTGGCATCGCCCTTGACAACGCTTCGGTGGTGAAAGGCCGTGCTGGCAGTCCATACGCCATCAAGGACTACTATGATGTCGATCCCGATTTGGCCAAGCATCCCGAGGACAGGATGAAGGAATTTGAGAACCTTGTGCGCCGTACCCATCAGGCGGGCTTGAAAGTCATTATCGATTTCGTGCCCAATCATGTGGCCCGCCAGTACAAGTCCGACGCTTGTCCTGAAGGCGTGACCGACCTCGGTGCCAACGACGACAAGACGAAAGCCTTCAGCCCCCAGAACAATTTCTACTATCTTCCAGGTCAGCAGTTCATACCGCCAGTGGATAGCGGATTCTCCAGTGTGGCCTATTCTGAGAATCCAGCCAAGGCGACAGGCAACGACTGTTTCACGTCAAGTCCATCCCGCAATGACTGGTATGAGACGGTCAAACTCAACTATGGTGTGGATTACAGCAATGGCACCCGTCATTTCGATCCTGTGCCCGACACCTGGAAGAAGATGACCCATATTCTCCTCTTCTGGGCATCGAAAGGTGTTGACGCTTTCCGTTGCGACATGGCTGAAATGGTGCCTTGTGAGTTCTGGGGATGGGCTATTCCACAAGTGAAGGCCGTCTATCCCCATATCGACTTCATTGCTGAGGTCTATAATCCCAATGAGTACCGCAACTACCTTTACAACGGTCATTTCGACTATCTTTATGATAAGGTAGGAATGTACGACACGTTGCGTGACGTGGTGTGTGGCGGTTCAGCCTCCAATATCACATACGCCTGGCAGAAGGTGGATGACATTCTGCCCAGAATGCTCAATTTCCTCGAGAACCACGACGAGCAGCGACTGGCCTCCGACTTCTTCGCTGGCAATGCTGAGCGTGGAAAGGCAGCCCTGTTGGTGTCAGCCTTGATGCAGACCAATCCCTTCATGCTCTATTTCGGGCAGGAATTAGGGGAACGAGGCATGGATCAGGAAGGCTTCAGCGGTAGGGACGGACGCACCACCATCTTCGACTATTGGACCATCGACATTATCCGTCGCTGGCGCGACAACGGCAAGTTTGACGGGCAGTTGTTGAGTCAGGAGGAGAAAGAACTCCAGGCCTACTACCAGCGTGTGCTGACCCTTTGCAATGAGGAGGCGGCGATTCGAGAGGGAGGTTTCTACGATGTGATGTATGTCAACTACGACAATCCTTTAATGGACACCAACCGTATTTACGCCTTCATGCGCAGTAGCGGTAAGGAACGGATTCTTGTTGTGGCCAATTTCACTGATAGAGATGTGCAGACGGAAGTGAAAATCCCCGCACATCTGTTCCCACACTTCGGCATCGCCCCAAAACAGGACACTGTCCATGCGGTTGACTTGCTCACAGGCAAGAAAGAGACCATCATTTTCGCACCCGATGCCTTGACTACGCTGAACCTGCCTGCCAATGGAGGTAAGGTGCTGAAATTCAAGTTATGAACTGATTTACTGATTTCTCGATGAAGACAAGAACATGGATTCTGCTTGCAACCTGCTTGACTATCACAATGGCCAAGGCCCAGGACAGCAAGATTTATGTGAAGAACATCAAGACCCTGCAGACCACCCTCGGCGGTCAGTGGGACGCTCCCCCCATACTGCTTCTTGGTAGTCGCAACTTCATCGAGATCAGTTTCGACGACCTTCAGCACACGTATGTGCACTACACCTATACTGTGACCCATTGTGATGCTTATTGGAACAACAGCGAACTGTTGGAGTCGGAATACATGACCGGTTTCAGCAGCAACCGCATTGACGACTATGAGCAGTCGATGAACACGGAGATGGAGTACAACCACTATACGTTGCGCCTTCCCAACGATGACGTGGGGTTGCTCATCAGTGGCAACTACCGCGTCACCGTCTATAACGATGACGGTAACGGCGACGAGCCAGTGCTTGAGACCTGTTTCTGTGTGCTTGAGCCATTGATCGGTGTCGATCTGGAGGTGACTACCAATACCGACATTGACACTCATGCCCAGCACCAGCAGGTGAACTTCAACATCAACTATGCCAACTATCGTGTCATCAATCCCGTTGACGAGTTCAAGACAGTGGTCTATCAGAACCGTCGGCCCGACAACAGGGTGGAGAACTTGAAACCTACCTATTTGCGTTCCAACCAATTGGTGTTCAATCACAACCGGCAACTGATTTTCCCTGCAGGCAACGAATACCGTCGTTTCGAGATCCTCGACCCGTACCATCCCACGATGAACGTAGATAAGATGGAATTCTACGATCCTTACTATCATGCCACACTTTTCACTGACCGTCCGCGACGGAACTATATCTTCGATCGCGACCAGAACGGACTCTTCTATGTGCGCAACGACGACAATGTGGAGAGCGAAACCGAAAGCGACTATTTCTATACCCATTTCACCCTTGAAACCCCGCAATTGGGCGGTGGAGAGGTCTATGTCAACGGCAATCTTACCAACAACCAGTTCGACGAGGCATACCGTATGACCTACAACCTCATTGACCACTGTTACGAGGCCATTCTGCCACTGAAACAAGGGTCGTATAATTACCAATACCTCTTCGTTCCTGACGGGTCAACGACAGGCCGTACCGCCGAACTTGAAGGCAACTTCTACCAGACAGAGAACGAATACGCGGTTCTTGTCTATCACCGCCCTTTCGGTAACCGTTACGACAAACTCGTCGGCTACCAACACGTGACTTTCAGTTACTGATTCGTCTCATTATCTTTTTTATCATCTGAAATAATGGTTAGATACTGTTTCCTTTTTTTCTTGGTAGCGTTCCCTTTATCTTCGTTATCAGCCCATCCCACAGACAATCCTGAGTTGCAGAAGAAGTTGGCAGCATATTTTCAGCGCTATACCACCGACAAGGCTTATATCAGATCGTCGATATTAACCAGTTGTCAATTCGACGATGATGCCCGTACCATCACCATAGGAGTGGGTGGCGGTTTCCCAGAGCAACAATTCACTGATGATATCGTCAGCAGCATCTATGACAGTCTGCGGATACTGATCTCGCCTTACAAGGAGAAGAACTATCGTATTGTGGTGGTGACAGATGGCAAACCCATAGAGGAACTGGTACCCAACGCGTTGCGTAAAGGCAGGAGATCGATAGAGAGGCTCAATAAGACAGCATACAAGGGTGAGCCTTGGGTGAGGAATGCCAGCCAGCCCTACACCATCAAGCACGGACTGGAGAACAAGCATATCGCTTTATGGCAGAGCCATGGATATTACTACGATGCTGAAAAGGGAATGTGGAAATGGCAACGGCCACGGTTGTTCTGCACTACTGAGGACCTGTTTTCTCAGACTTTCGTCATTCCCTATATCATACCCATGTTGGAAAATGCCGGTGCCGTGGTCTATACGCCGCGTGATCGTGACTGGCAGAATCATGAGGTGATTGTGGATAATGACAACCCGAACGCTGATGGACTGTATATGGAAGGCAAAGCCGTCAAGAACCGCCATCACAGCGTCTGGCTCAACAGCCAGGTACCTGCTTTCGCGCATCTCAAGGATGTATATGACGATTATGACAATCCTTTCACCGACGGCACAGCTCGTTACATAGAGACCGTCAGCAACAAGGAACGCGCCTCCACCGCCACTTGGATGCCCGACATCCCCGAAGATGGTGAATATGCCGTCTATGTGAGTTATCAGACCTTTGAGAACAGCATCGACGACGCCAGCTACACCGTCTATCATAAGGGAGGCATGACAGAGTTCAAGGTCAACCAGCAGATGGGAGGCGGCACTTGGGTGTATTTGGGGACCTTCCTTTTCGAGAAAGGTGTTCATGAGAGTGGCAGGGTGGTGCTCAGCAATCTCAGCAGTCATTCCGGTATCGTCACGGGCGATGCCGTTCGTTTCGGTAGTGGCATGGGCAATATCCGTCGAGGTTTCAACTTCTTCGGTGGTGAGGTCAGTGGCAAGCCCCGTTGGGCCGAAGCCGCCCGCTACAGTACTCAGTGGGCAGGCATGCCCTCCACGGCCTATCATTCAGATGAGAATACCGGTGACTACCGCGACGATATTTTCACTCGGACCCAAGTCATCAACCTGATGTCGGGAGGTTCAGTTGTCAATCCCTCACAAGATGGCAGGAAGGTACCTTTTGAACTATCATTGGCTTTCCATACTGACGCTGGTTTCAGGCCTGATGACAGCTATGTGGGTTCATTGTCCATCTATACTACCGACCAGGGTGATGGACGTACCGCAGCAGGGCTTGACCGTTACGTTTGCCGTGATCTCGCCAGTGCCTTCTTGACCAATCTGAACAGCGATTTGGCCAAGTATAACTGGCAGGTGCGACAGATTTGGAACAAGAAATACGTGGAGTCGCGTGAACCAGCTATGCCCGCATGTATCCTTGAAATGCTCTCCCATCAGAACTTCTCTGACATGCGCATGGGTTATGACCCACATTTCAAGTTCGATTTCGGTCGGTCGGTCTATAAGACCATACTACGGTTTGTGGCCACGCAGTATAACACTCCATATATCGTGCAGCCACTGCCAGTGAAGAACTTTGCCGCTACCATAGACGAGAGGAAGCATACAGTCACTCTCAGATGGGAAGACACCGTGGATGAACTTGAACCGACAGCGCAGTCCGAAAGTTATATTGTTTATACACGTATTGGCAACAACGACTTTGACAATGGCGAGGTGGTCACAAAGAAGAGCTTGACGCTCGATTTGCGGCCAGGAGTGATTTATTCGTTTAAGGTCTGCGCCTTGAATGAGGGAGGGCGGAGTTTCCCGTCAGAAGTGCTCTCTGCTTACATCGCTCCCCAAAGCAAAGGAAAGATTCTCATCGTCAATGCCTTCGACCGTCTTTCCGCGCCCTACACTATCAGCACGCTTATGGAACAAGGGTTTGACCTGATGCGTGACCCAGGGGTGCAGTATGGCAAATTCGCTGGTTTCTGTGGTAACCAAATCACGTTGGGCAAGGAGTTCATGGGCAGTGAGGCGACTTATGGAACGGGATATAGTGGTAATGAACTCGAAGGCAAGATTATTATGGGCAACACCTTCGACTATCCCTACATCCATGGTGATGCCATCGCCCAGGACGGCCGTTATTCCTTCACCTCCGCCAACGAATCGTATCTTTCCGACTCTGGTCGCGACTTGTCTGAATACTGTATGATTGATATGATTTATGGTGTGCAGCAGGATGTGAAGCCCACCACTTTGGAAACACTGGATCAATATTGCCAACAGGGTGGTCGTCTGCTGTTGAGTGGTAGCGATGTCTTCAAGGCTTCAGGTTTCCGCTGCCCTTCACTCGGCCTTGGTTCATTGTTGGAAGAGCTCACCGACCGAAGTGAAGGTGTATCTGGTTCAGGTGTGGATTTCAATATTTACCGTGAGATGAACGAGTACAGTTATTCTGTGCCCTCACCAGCCATTCTTCAGCCTACAGGCGACGCATTCACCATGCTCGCATACCAGAACGGTGCCTCTGCAGCTGTAGCCAACAAACAATCTGGCTACACAACCATTACTCTTGGTTTCCCCTTCGAGACTATCCAAGAACAACCTCAGCGACGACTCCTTATGCGTGCCATGTTGAACTATTTGATGGAATAGGTAATTACTGTTTCATTGCGAAAAAACATCCATCCTCTTTCATCATAAATAATCTACTGTTAAAATGCTTAATTTTTTATAAATACACTTAATCTGTTTGTCTATAAAAAGGATTATTTTTATATTTGTAGTGAATTTAACATACGAAACAATGAATTTACGCAAATATATATATACTGGATTATTCTTTTTCTCCACATTCTCAATATCTTACGCACAAAAAATCACTATCGGCAGCTTTGCTTTCAAGGACGGCTCCACCTATTATGGAGAACTTTCGGGTGGAAAACCTTCGGGTAAAGGAAAGACTACATTCCGTACTGGTGACACCTACGAAGGCAACTATGTGAAAGGCAAGCGCCAAGGTTACGGTGTCTATACTTTCACTGATGGTGAGCGCTATGAGGGTGACTGGTTCCAGGACCACCAGCACGGCAACGGAACCTATTACTTCGCCAACAACAACAGATACGAGGGACTTTGGTTCACTGACTACCAGCAAGGTGAAGGCACCATGTACTACTACAATGGTGACAAATATGTAGGCGACTGGGTGCAGGACAAACGTCATGGCAATGGCAAATACACCTTTGCCAATGGTGTGTTCTATGATGGCGAGTGGCGTAACGACAAGCAGAACGGCAAAGGCTTCTACAGTTGGGCCGACGGCAACAGCTATTCTGGCAACATGAAGGACAACAAACGTGACGGCTACGGCATCTATACTTATTCCACCGGCGATGTCTATAGAGGTCAGTGGAAGGACGACAAGCGTGAGGGCCGAGGCATCTATGAATACGCCAATGGTGACAAGTTCGAGGGTGATTATCACAACGACGAGCGCACCGGCCAGGGTATCTTCACCTACAGTGACAACAGCAAGTACATCGGCGGTTTCAAGAACGGAATGATGGACGGTCACGGTGTGTTCCATTGGGCTGACGGCTCGAAGTATGAAGGCGACTGGGCCAATGACGAGCGTGCCGGTCGTGGCAAATACACTGGTGCAGACGGTGAGGTCTATGATGGTTTCTGGGCTCATGACGAGATGAATGGAGAGGGTGTGCTCCGCACCAAGGACGGCAGTAAGTACAAGGGCAACTTCAAGGATGGCATGAAGAACGGCAAGTTCATCGAAGAGAGCAGCGACGGTCTCCGTTTTGAGGGAACCTATGTTAACGATATTCGCGATGGTGCTTTTGTGGAGAAGAACCGTAACGGCAACATCATCCGCAAGGGCGTCTATCGCATGGGACGCATCGAATTCAGCGAGGAGAAATGATGGATTTGGAAAGCCTGACCGAGCAGGTGAAGGACGTGGCTCTGACAGCAGGCGCTTTCCTGTTGGACCAGCGCAGCCATTTCCATCGTGAGCGTGTCGAGAGCAAACGCGCTCACGACTACGTGAGTTATGTGGACAAGCAGTCGGAGAAACTCATCGTGAACCAACTGCGGGATATACTTCCCGAGGCGGGTTTCATTGCTGAGGAAGGAACGGGTCGGCTTCAAGCAGAGCCTTATTGCTGGCTGGTTGATCCCCTCGATGGTACTACCAATTTCATCCATAACAATGCTCCTTACTGCGTGAGCATCGCACTCAGGGACAAGACAAAAGTATTGCTCGGCGTGGTGTATGAATGTACCCGCGACGAGCTTTTCTGGGCGAACAAAAACAGCGAGGCATACCTCAACGACGAAGTGATACATGTGTCGGACATTGACGACTTGGACCGTGCCTTCATCCAACTTGGTTTCCCTTACGATGCTGAGCGCTACCGTTCGTGTGCATTGCAGCTTATCGACCATCTTTACGGCAGGGTAGGAGGGCTGCGCCTGATGGGTTCGGCTGCCGCTGAGACTTGTTATCTGGCCGCGGGACGTTTCGAGGCGCGCATTGAGGCATTCCTTGGTCCTTGGGACATCGGAGCCGGTAGCATCATCCTTCAACAGGCAGGAGGCAAGACCACTGATTTCGATGGTGGTGAAGGTTGGATGGATGGTAGCAGGGTGCTTTCTACCAACGGCAAGCTTCACGACCAGTTGTTAACGATTATCCAAGAATGCAGGAAGGGCACTCCTGTGGAATCCTTCTTTTAATACAATAGAATACTAACTAACAAAGAAAACGCTTGCATTATGGTTTTAGATTCATTAGACAACTTAGAGAAATATGTGTCGCTGAACCCATTGTTCACCGACGTGGTGGAGTATATCCGCAACAACGATTTGTCCCAGCACGAACCTGGCAAGGTGCTTATCAAGGGCAAGGACCTCTTCGTGAACTACAGCTTAGCCAAGGGCAAGTCACCCGAACAGGCCAAACTGGAAACCCATGACCAGATGATCGACATTCAGATCCCCATCAGTTGCGCCGAGACCATGGGTTATACTCCTCGCAAGGACCTGCCCGAGGCACCCTACAATGCTGACAACGACATCTCTTTCTATGATGGCCCCGCAAAGCAGTACATCACTGTGGAACCAGGGTCTTTCGCCATCTTCTTCCCTCAGGACGGACATGCGCCTTGCATCAGTCAGGAAAGCGAGATTCAGAAAATCATCTTCAAGGTGAAAGCATAGCTCCCTTCTGAGGATGGGCTATTATTAGTTTTACTAGTTCTACTAGTTCCACTAGTTTTACTAGTCTAATCCACTCAAATAAAAGAAAAACCCTTAAAACCCTAAATTCAGATATTATGCCAAAAAAAGAAACTAAGAATGCCACTAAGTCAGTGGCTAACCACCAACTCGGAATCGTGAAGCACGACGGTTGGCTTGAGCCTTTCTCCGATGCCATCAACGGCCGTCACCAGCATGTGATTGACAAACTGGGCGAACTGACCCAAGGCGGCAAGCAGACCCTGAGTGACTTCGCCTCCGGATATATGTATTTCGGACTCCACCGTACCGACAAGGGATGGGTGATGCGTGAGTGGGCGCCCAATGCCACAGAGATATACCTTGTTGGCGATTTCAACAACTGGAGCGAGTTGCCCCAGTACAAGATGAAGCGTATCGACAACGGCAACTGGGAAATCAAACTCAAGCCGAGGGCAATGAAGCATGGCGACCTCTTCAAGCTTCATGTCCATTGGAATGGAGGCTGGGGTGAGCGCATTCCCGCCTGGATCAACCGCGTTGTTCAGGACGAGCGGACCAAGGTGTTCTCCGCACAAGTGTGGGCCCCAGAGGAGCAATATGTGTTCAAGAAGAAGAACTTCAAGCCCAACACCTCTCCACTGCTTATTTACGAGTGCCATATCGGCATGGGGCAGGACGCAGAGAAAGTGGGCACCTACAATGAGTTCCGTGAGAACGTCTTGCCGCGTATCAAGAAAGAAGGCTACAATTGCATCCAGATCATGGCTATTGCCGAACATCCCTATTATGGCAGCTTCGGTTATCATGTGAGCAATTTCTACGCACCCTCCAGTCGTTTCGGTACCCCAGAGGAACTGAAACAGTTGGTTGACGAGGCCCATAGCATGGGTATAGCCGTGATCATGGATATCGTCCACTCGCATGCCGTGAAGAACGAGAACGAGGGATTGGGCAACTTTGCCGGCGATCCCTGCCAGTACTTCTACCAGGGTGACCGTCGTGAGCATCCCGCATGGGACTCCCTCTGCTTTGACTACGGCAAGAACGAGGTACTCCATTTCCTCCTGTCCAACTGCAAGTACTGGCTGGAGGAGTTCCATTTCGATGGCTACCGTTTTGATGGTGTGACCTCCATGTTGTATTACAGCCATGGTCTTGGAGAGGCCTTCTGTGGCTATGGCGACTACTTCAACGGACACGAGGATGACAACGCCATCTGCTATCTCACATTGGCCAACCTGCTCATCCATGAGGTGAAGCCCAAGGCTATCACCATCGCCGAGGAGGTGTCGGGTATGCCGGGATTGGCAGCTCCCTTCAAGGACGGTGGTTACGGTTTCGACTACCGCATGGCCATGAATATCCCCGACTATTGGATCAAGACCATCAAGGAACAGAGCGACGAGAACTGGAAACCCAGTTCCATGTTCTGGGAAACCACCAACCGCCGTGCCGACGAGAAGACCATCAGCTATGCTGAGAGCCATGACCAGGCACTTGTGGGCGACAAGACCATTATCTTCCGTCTCATTGATGCCGACATGTACTGGCACTTCAAGAAGGGCGACGAGAACATGGCCGCCAACCGAGGCATCGCCCTCCACAAGATGATTCGCCTGCTCACCCTTTCCACCATCAATGGCGGCTACCTCAATTTCATGGGCAATGAGTTCGGTCATCCCGAGTGGATTGACTTCCCGCGCGAGGGCAACGGCTGGAGCTACAAGTACGCTCGTCGTCAGTGGAATCTGGTCGATAACCACGAACTCTGCTACCATTACCTTGGTGACTTCGACGAGGCCATGATTAAACTCGTGGGTGGTGAGAAGAACTTCCAGAAGACGCCCGTGGTAGAGGTGTGGCACAATGACGGTGACCAGATTCTCGCATTCTTCCGCGGCGACCTGCTCTTCGTGTTCAACTTCAGTCCTGTTAACTCCTACACAGACTATGGTTTCATCGTTCCACAGGGAGGCTACGATGTGGTGCTCAACACTGATTCCAGTCTTTATGGAGGCAACGACCTTGCTGACGACTCCCTGCGTCATTTCACCAACTATGATCCCATTTACGAGAAAGACGGAAAGGGTTGGCTGAAACTCTATATCCCTGCCCGCAGTGCAGTGGTTCTGCGACGCAGCAAAGACGAATAACTGAACAATGAATTATAACAACCCAGTACCAGAGCGGACACGCGGAGTGATACGTTTCACTCTATCAGTGCTGTTCATCCTCTATACGTTCTTCTACCTCTACCGCATCCAGGGCGACCTGCTGGCAGAGGCGCAGTTCGTGTTCTCCAAAGGTGTGACCACCTACCACAGGCTGATCGGAGCCGTCATCATCACAGCAGTGCTCTATTTGCTGCAGTGGATTGTGAATCTGCTCACCCGTGTGCCCAATCGCTGGTATGCGCTGACCTTCTTCCCGTCGTTCCTCACACTGACGGTGCTGACCGATATCAACACCAAGATACTTGATGACTTCTCATTCGGCAACTGGACTTGGATTTATCCGGTGTTGATGGTGTTGTTTGTCATTCTGATGTTCTTTCTGTCGAACATGCCGCCAGAGAACAGTGATGACGCAGACGCTACCATGGCCACTTTCCTCTGGCCTAACTACTTGACAATGGCTGCGATGATTGCAGTCTCTGCAAGTATCCAAGGCACTAACGATGTGTATCATTACGAGCTCAGGGCTGAGACATTGGTTATGGAAGGCAAGTTCCAAGAGGCCGCAGAGGTGGGTGCGAAATCGCATGCCACCTCTCCGCGGCTCACTGAGCTTCGTGCATATGCCCTTTCCAAAGAAGGCAAGCTCGGCGATTGTCTGTTCACCTATCCTTTGGACAGTGTGGGCAAGCAACTGATACTGATAGGTGACTCCATGAGTCATCACCGTTTCACTTATCAGGACATCTGCAAAGACCTCGGGGCAACATGTGGCAAGAACATCCACACTTGTGCGGGGTACCTCAAGGTGATGATGGCCACCGACACCCTCAAAAGAAAGGAGACCTCACAGCTGAATGACTATTATCTATGCACGTTGCTGCTCAACAAAAAACTGGACCTTTTCGCCGACTCGCTGATGTCCATGTGTATCTTCTCCGACTCGCTCACCAGCAAGTACAAGGACTTGCCAAGGGCGTATCGTGAAGCTGCCGTCTTGTCGCAGAATTACTTAGTGGATTATATCGATGAGGAGATGGAAGGGCGTTACCATGACTATTGTCAACTGAGGGACAGTTACAACAACGCTTTGGAGCGCAGGAACTACCTCCGTCGAGAGTTTGGTGACACCTATTGGTGGTATTATGATTATGTGAGGTAGAGGATTTGGATCGTTTAGAAATACATGTCAAAAACCAGCTCATCTATTAAGAAATCAGAAACTGGAAAAAGCAAAACAAACATATCAATTATGACAAAAAAATTATTACTGATTACCACATTTCTGGTCCTGATGTTCGGCATGGAAGCCAATGCCAAGAAATTCCCCGTGCTGAGATTCGAGAAGACAACCATTGATTTCGGCGACCTCGATCCCGACAATCCTGTAGCGACTTGTGTGTTCAAGTTCACCAATGTCGGGAAGTCCAAGTTGATTATCAACCAAGTGAAAACCAGTTGTGGATGTACCACAGCAGACTACACCAAAGACCCCATCTCTCCAGGCGGAACGGGTTATATCACAGTGAAGTATGACGGCACAGGCAATCGTCCAGGACGCATTGTGAAGGGCATACAGGTCTTCAGCAATGCCAAAGACGGTATGGCGCGTATCTTCATCCGTGGCGAACTGAAGTCTTTGCCACGTGAGCATAAGAACAGGTAAGCTCTCCTTGGTCACATAAGAAACCGCCCTGACAGCATGATGTCAGGGCGGTTCCTTTGTTATAGGGTTGTGCAATCTCTCTGAGTTGTCAGGTTTGATTATTTCACCACCACTTTCTGTTTGCCGACGATGTAGATGCCTTTTGAAAGGCCTTGTGTGGCTTTGTCGCGGCTGACAGCTGAGCGCACCTGCTGTCCAGAGAGCGTGTAGACGTTTACGGGGAGGTTGCTGTTGTCGGTGGAGATGTTGTGGATGGCGTTGGTGTTGTCACCGGCATAATCCACAGACACTAACTCTGCACCAGTCTTTGAAGCGTCGATGTGGATGTTGAAGACAAACACAGCCTTGGCCTTTTTACTGCCATTGTTGTAAACCAGTGCCTGGGCGATGGTGTAATTGCTGCCGTTAGGGCATTTTCCTGGATACTGTCCGATGCTGAATGTCATCACTCCAGGCAAGAACTCTGAGAAGACGTAGGAATTGCCAGACCATTCCACTACACTGCCGTTGTTGCTGAACCAGTGACCATAGCCGTTGGCTGTTGATTTGTTGGAGATGAGTGTGCCATCGGCTTTTGCGGGATAGAACATCACTTTGTCCTTTCCTGGGCCTGCGCTGCTGTAAGTCGTTAATTTTGCAGCGATGTCTGACATACTCATTTGGAAGGCAGTGCCCAGCATGGCCGCGGCTTTTCCACCAATCGTGATGCTGGTGCCATTATAGGCAGTTGCGTTGTGTGGGAAATAGAGGTCGTAAGTGAAAGTGATGTCATCAATCTCACGGCCGTCGAGTACAGGACTGACATAGACAATGGCTTTGGTGGCGTCCAAGTCTGTGTTGCTGAACTCCAGTGTATAGGGCCATTGGTCGTCGTTGCCGGGAGAGTCGTCCCATTTGTGCTGGAAATAACGGGTTGGAGCAGGCACCACCATGAGCCACAATTTGTTGACGTTCTCAGGTACGGTGAATTTCACGTCGCAAGAAGTCTTACCTCGTCCAGTACAGTAGATGGTATCCACGCTCTCATAGACCCGGGTACCGTCGTTGAGCAACGCCACATAACCCAGACGGAAGCCACGTGAGGCTGCAAGACCTACAGTGTTGTACTTGGTGCGGCCAGATGCCTGAAAAGAACTGTTGCCATTGAGGTATTCAGCGGGGTCGCCTTCGGCCAATTCCGCACCCGAGGCAAGCGCGGTGAAAGTGGTGGTCACTTCAGTGCCAGCCGCTGGCACGTTGAGTGGTACGGCATTGAAACCTGTGCTTTGCGGACAACTGGAGTAAGCCACTTGGTACTGTCCCTCACCATTCAGTACTGCGGCATATCGGAAATCACCGATGAAGGGGTTGCGGTATGGTTTGCAGGCATCCCAATCCCATGTCACGCAGTGTGCGGCATAGTCGTAGTAGCGACGGAAGAGTTCCTCTACGTTCCAGTTTTGCTGGAGCATGAGAACTTCGTTGAAGTCGAGTACTTGGTTCACAGGGTAGTTCCATACATCGGATACCGCTTTCACACCATAGTGCTGCACCAGATAGTAGAAGAGCCAATAACTCTGGTAGCGGTGCCATTCGTGGGTGAAAGCAAGGTTGTGGGAGTTGCGGAACACGAAGATGCTTTGGTCGAACATCAGTTCAGGGTAACTCTGCACCGACTGCCATTGTGCGGTCTGTTCCCAGGTGACAGAACCATTACCCACAGCGCCATGGAAACCTGTCTGCACATTTGGAAGAGTGCCCTGTTTGGAGGCCTCGGAATAGCACATATAGTGGAAAGAGTGGCCGATTTCGTGTGCTACTGACTGCCCTACGGGATGACAAGCCCAAGGGCTGAGCCAGATAGCTGAGACTTGGTAGTCGTAGCCAGAACCCACGCAAATCCAGTCTGCAGAGTGGTTGATCAGTACCATTACCTTGTATTTGTTGAGGTTGGAGTTCTTTGGGTCAACAAATCCCAGTTGATTGATTTCGAGGTCGAAAAACTCCTCGCATTTTTTCAAGAGGTCATCGATATCTACCCTATAGGTGGAAGGAGCGTTAGTAGGTATGGTATTGCCATAATATTTGTCCCAATAGACGATGATGTTGTCGCTTTCCTTGCTTCGGCTCTCCGACCAAGTGTATTTGTTGTTGGGATCTTCCTTGGCGTAGATGAGCGTGTCCGTGCGGTTGCGCCATTCATAAGGGATGTAGTGCTGCTTCTGGGCGTAGGCACAGAGCGTGCCTATGCAAATCATCAAAGATAGTAAAAGTCTTTTCATTTGTTAATGTTTTAATTATAAGGTAAATATATTTATAGACGCTATAGATTCTATAGTTTCTATAGTCTCTATAGCGTCTATTATTGGTTTGGGGGTTATTTCACACTCCATTCGAATACACCGCAGGAATGCTGTTCGGGCTGAACAATCTCCAGTTTCACGGCAGAAGTGGTCACAGGGTCGAAGTTCACGACATTGGGCGCGCCCTTAACAGTACCGTAGCCAGAGGGGTTCTTCACCTCCTGCCATTCACCGCTGTTGTCCTTGTAGTAGATTTTCCACTCCTTGGGCACACGGCATCCACCCCAAGGTCCGTCGTCGAACCAATAGACGGTGCTGGTGCTGATGGTGGCAGCCTGTTTGAAGTCATACTGCAACCACTCAGTGGAATTGTTCTTGGGCCACCAGTGGGTGTAAGGCACGGAACGGTCGTTGCCGTCGCTTGGCACCAGTCGGTCATTAATGGCGCTGAGTGCGGGCAGACGACGCTGTGAAGCAGAGACCTTGCTCTCGGATGCCAATGATGGTGGCAGGGCCGGAGTAGTGGCATTGAGGTCGATAGGCATCCATACAGTCATGTTGCCGTTGCCTCGATGTGCCCAGGCGTAATAGGGGATAAGAACCAGACGCTCATCCTTGGTGTTGAGGCGTCCTCTGTCGTCGAAATTCAGGGTTTGTGCGTCGGTGGTGATGGTCTTGACGGTGGTGCCTTCAATCACTTTCTCACCCATGGTGTATTGAGGTTCTTGGTTGAGGAGCACGGACAGCACGTCGCAGTCGTTGTCGGGCCATTCGGCGCAATACACCAGCGGACCACGCTCGATTTCTGCGCGTCCTTTGTCTTGTGTCACTCTGCCATTGGCTTTTACCAGACGAGGTTCCATGTCGAAGTGCACGTTCACTTTGTCGCCCGATTTCCACTTGCGGTCGATGACAAAGTATCCGTCTTTCAGCTCACATTCCACTTTCTGGCCGTTGAGTGTCACGGTATAACCGAGGTGTTTTCCATCCACATAGTTGTAGAGGTCGCTTGGCACCACTTGTCCTCTTACCCATCCAGGGATGCGGATATTGAGAGCAAACTGACTGGATGCTTTCTTCATGGTCATCTCAATGTCGCCGTCCCAGGGGTAGTTGGTCTTCTGCACGAAAGTGACGTTCTTTCCACCCACCTTCACGTTCGTCTCATTACCGGCAAAGAGGTTCACATAGAACGAGTTGCCCTTCACTGCGTAGATATATTGTGGAAGAGAAGGAATGAAACGTGCGGCGTTGCTGGGGCAGCATGCGCAACCGAACCAAGCCTGACGTTGGTGCTGGCCCATGCTCTGCAGTGGGTTGGGGTAGAAGAACCGTCCTCCGTCGATGGAGATACCGCTGATGACACCGTTGTAGAGTGTACGCTCCAAAGCATCATAATACTTCGATTCGCCGTGGAGCAAGAACAAACGATAGTTGAGATAAACCTGTGCGATGGCGGCGCAAGTCTCGCAATATGCCGACATATTGGGCAGTTCGTAGTTCTTGCCAAAAGCCTCACCACTGGAAGTGGCGCCAACACCACCGGTGATGTAGTATTTCTTCGAGACGATGTTGTCCCAGATACGGTCAATGGCGTCGATGTAGCTCTTGTCACCCGTAAGGGCAGCCACATCAGCCATACCGGCATACATGTATCCAGCGCGGACAGCATGACCAACAGCCTCATCTTGTTGCAGAACAGGGATATGGCTCTGGCTGTACTCGGTCTTGATGGTTGTGTAACCGCGTTTGTCGAGGAAGAACTTGGCCTGGTCGAGATATTTCTTGTCGCCTGTGGCAATGTAAAGCTTTGCCAGTCCCATTTCGGCAATCTGGTGTCCGGGCACCACACAAGCCTGTCCTGGCTTGTCACCCACCTCACGGCACACGCAGTCGGCGAACTTCATGCACACGTTGAGCAGCGACTTCTTTCCTGTGGCGTAGTAGTGTGCCACGGCAGCCTCGCAGAGGTGTCCGAGGTTGTAGAACTCATGGCTCAGGTCTTCTACCTTCGACCAGCGTTTTGGACCAGCCCATCCGTGTGGATGCTCAGGATTCTGTGTTCTTGCCGTGTAGAGGTAACCGTCGGGTTCCTGTGCACTGGCGATGACGGCGATGACCGAGTCAACGTATGCCTCGAGTTTCTTGTCGGGGTAGGTCTGGAGAAGATAACTCGCTCCTTCGATAGTCTTGTAGGGGTCGGTGTCGTCGAAGGTGTAGCCCATAACGCCATCCACCTTGAACACCTTGGATGGATCTTTCAGATGTTCTGCCGCATTGGAGAAATTGGTGTAGCGTCCTTCAGACTCACATTTACTGAACGCCAGTGGAATAGTGACATTTCGGCTGGCTTCCAGTCGCTGTCCCCAGAAGGTACCTGGAGTGACCTTTACACTTGTGAAAGGAACAGGTGTGATGGGGTAGCCGGACTTGTCGTTTTGGGCCAGTGCGCCTTGGGCAAAAAGTGCCGAAAGCGCCATCAACAATAAAATCTTGTGCTGTCTCATAATTAGTTGTTATTAGTTGTCGTTATTTTTATGCGAATTAGTTGCAATTTTAAGCTTTTTTCTTCAATTCTCAAAGGAATATGCATAAAATTGTGATGATGACACTTATTTTCCTGATAAGATGTATTTTTATACTGTCAATCAGCGTTTTTGCCAGATGTGGATGTCATCGAAAGTGACGTAGGCCTTATTGTCGGAGTAGGTCGTCTGGTAGATGCCCACACGCAGTGGCTGGTCGTTGAACTGCGGGAAGGATGCACGTCCATTGACGGGCATCTGTGTCCATGTCTTTCCGTCCTTGCTGGTGAGGAACACGAATTCGTTGCCGATGCGCTGGATTTGCATCCAAGGGTCGTAGTTCCATCCCTTGTTGTTGGGGTATTGCGGACGGTATCCACGATTGACCACGGTGAGCATATTTCCACAGTTGTAACTGGGGAACACACCGAGGTGAACCAGTTGTTGGCGGTTGCCTTGCAGACGCTGGAGGATGAGACCACCCTCGTTGTAGGCGGGAGTGTTGTGTCGGTCGGCGCCTGAGAGGTCGGCCACACGGCATTGTAGCACAAAGTCACCTTTCACTTCCACTGCCTCAATCGGTCCGGCCTGCGAAGGGTCGTCGTTGAGGTTTGTGCCTGCCGATTCCAGTTTGACAGTACCGTTCTCTCCCTTGGCGGTGATGGCAGACGCTAAGTCGATGAAGTCTTTGGCCGACACTTTGATTGTGGTGCTGATGACAGGTATCTCGTTTCCAAACACATCGCGTACTTTCACATACACCTCTTTGCCTTTAAGCGTCAGCACTTGGGAACTCTCGCTGGTCTGTTGACCCATTGCGAGTGCAGAGGAGTCGTTGGCACAGGCGAAGGTGAAGTTGTATATTCCTTTCTCCAAAGGATTACCACCGATGTCTGTGACAGTGGCAATGACCACATCAGGTGAGAGTGCGTTGACATTGAGTTTCAGTTTCTTTGTCTTTAGCGGACTCTTGTCAGAGATGCTTTTGAGCAGAGCTGGGTCAAAGTCGGAAGGTTTGTTCATGTCCTCTGCGATGTCGCTTTCTGAGAAAGCGCGGTCATATACGCTGAGGGAGTGGAGATAACCCGAGAATGGGCTGCCACCGTCATAACGTGAACCAAGTGTGATGGTGCCGTTGGGGCGTAGCATGAGGAAGATGTTCTTTTCCGACACGAGTTCGCGGTTGCAGTAAATGCGTTCCATGAAACCGTCGAAGGTGAGTGTCCAGTGTTGCCATTGGCCTTCTATCACAGCCTTAGGGTTACCGGCGTTCTCAAAGGATGCGTTGTGTGCCACCAGTCCTTCGCTGCGGCTTCTGCCGTTTCGCAGTTCCACGGTGGCGAGGTCGTTGCCCACTGGCATCAGTTGTGCCACGGTTTCCTGCTCGCTCACATCGGGGTTGAGCACCCATGCTGTGACGGTGTAGGGTGCGTTGTAGGTCAGGGTGCGCAGGTCGAGGTTGTTTACCGTGATGTGTTCCGTACCGCTGAATCGGAATGCAGATTTACCTTGCATAGGCACCACTGGTACACCTTCGTAGAATGCGCCAAAGTCATAATTGTCGGCGTTCAGTTCGAAGAGTTTGTTGCCTGAGGCCTTGGTCTGTAGCTTGAGTTCGATCTCCACATCCTTTTTGTGGATGTCGGGGTAGCCAGCCAAAATGGCTGATTCATCCACTACGGGCATGGGTATGAGTTTCAGTGGATCGACTTTCTTCGAGGCGCGATAGACCTTCACATTCCAGATGGCTGGGAAATGCCCGTTTTTCTGTGTGTCGGTAATGGTGATGCGGATGTATCTGGCCACAGCGGGCGCACCTTTCACACCATTCAGTCTGTAGCCTTCACAGACATCCACCATGGGGGATCCTTGCTGGTGATTGTCGGTGCGGTCGGCGAAGAGGGTCCAGTCAGTGCCGTTGTCGGAGATGTCGATACGGTACTGGTAGAAGAAGGTGGTGTATTCGAACTGTGTGAAAATCTCGTTGAAGGCTTTCTGTTCGCCGAGGTCGATGGTGAGGCTGGCGGGCGCGTTGGCATCGGCGGCACGCCAAAGTGTGCCGTTGTTGTCGTCAACAGCGTATTCGGGTTTGAACCATTCTGAATAAGTGGATGAGGCTTGTATCTTGGCACCGAAAGCGAGGTTCGGAAGTGTGGTCTTTTTCGCTTTCTTTGCAAGCGAGGCGGGAAGGAGTCCATCGTGGGTGGGGGTGATTGGCATAATGTTGCCTTCGCTGTCGAATACCATACGGTCGATGCACAGTTGGCGATGGAAACCGTGGATGGCATGTGGATTGTTGTGGCGGTGATAAACGATGTAGTACTCATCGCCGTCTTGCAGGATGGAGTGGTGGCCTGGGCCGTGGATAGTCCCATCGGCATTGGTCTTGAGGATACAGCCCTTGTACTCGTAAGGTCCCATAGGCCCGTCTTTCGAGATGGCGTATTGCACGCGGTAGGTGTCGTCGTGGCAGGAACCTGAGGAGTAAGTGAAGTAGTAGATGCCGTCTTTCTTGAACACGAAGGGCGCTTCGAAGAAGTCGATGATCTCGGTGTTGAGGATGAGTTTCTTGTCGGTGAACGTCTTGCCGTCAGGACCAAGTTTCGCCACGCCGCAGCCGAAGTCCTTGTAGATGCCCCAGGTGCCGAAGTAGAGGTATTCGCTGCCATCGTCATCGCGAAAAAGTTGTGGATCGAGTGTGATGACGTTGTGGACGAAACGGTCAGGTACCAGCACCGCGTCTGGTTCGCCCAAACGGTTTTTCCACGGACCGATGGGGGAAGTGCTCTCTCCCACGCGCACCACGCACGGCGTGCAGTAATAGTAGCGGTAGGTGCCGTCGGGTTGTTGTACCACATCGGGCGCCCAGACCACCTCGGTTGTCGGCCAGTTCAACAGCACGTTGCGCCAGTTGACGAAGTCTTTCGACATCCACACCTGAGCTGGCCCATATCCGTTGCCTGTGCCGTCCGTGGTGGCATAGATATAATAGGTGTCGCCGAATTTTCTAATCGTGGGGTCGGCGAAATATCCGGGGATGAAGGGATTGCCTGCAGCTGGTGTGTTCCATTTTGTTTCGGTCTGGGCATGACCAGATGCCATGCACGCTGAGAGCAAGAGCGTGGTGAGTATTCTCATTGTTTGCTTGAAGTTAGTTAGTGATTTGCAAATATAAGCATTTATTCTGAGAAAATGGATATGATTCATTCCTAAAATTGCATGAAAAAAGGGCGGCTCTCCCAGCCGCCCTTTTGATAGATGATAGGATGAAGGTGGTGACTTACTTCACGAGCACCTTCTTGCCGTTCTGGATGTAGATGCCGCGGTTGAGGCCTTCGACGCTGTTGGCGTTCTTGCGGACGATGCGGCCGCTGAGGTCATAGACGTTGGCGTTCTTGCTCTCGCCGTTCACAGCACTGATGCTAAGAGCGGTGTCGTGGGTGGCGAGTTGAACGGTGATGATGTAGCGCTTCGAACCGTAGTTGAGAGCCAGACGAGTGGAGTAAACTTGTCCTTCTGCAGGTGGCACGAGGCAGTAGGTCGTGATGGTTGCAGTGCCGTCGCTCTCGATGAAAAGGTTCACTGAGAAGGTCTGAGTCTCAAGTTGTGCCTCGTTGGATGGGTCAATCACATAACCGTTGGAGTCAAACCAGAAGCCCTCGGCCTCGTCATAGAAGTCCGCACCTCCGAAACTGGATGAGTTGACTGCGGCAAGCAGTGTGCCGTTCTCATAGAAATCGGCTACGTCCTCTGCTTCAATTTTAGCGATGGCCTCACTCAGGTTGATGGTAGCGGTAGCCTCATCCTCTCCGTCACCAATGTCAACAAGCGTACTTTCATTACCCACAATCTCTCTTTCAATGATTTCATCAACAATGAAGGCGTTGATGATCACAGTCACCATGGCACCTGTTTCCTCATTCACAAAGAACCATTTGGTTTGGAAGGTGTCGCCCACAGCTGTTGTCCCCGGCATTTGATAGAGGTCGTATGTGCCGTTGGAGAGCGAGAACGTAAGTCCCATAAACGTAGTACCATTGGTACTCCATCCTATATTCTGTCCTTCTTTGTTATACCAGAAACCAGGATGTGGCGTGCAGGAGAACTCGTCAGTGTATTGAAGTGTGGTGACTCCGCTGTCGGGAACAGCGATGGTATAGATTCCAGGTTCTTCTGTGCCAATAATCTCGTAGATGGCATCGAGGTCGATGGGTTGTGAAGTCACAGTTTCGTAGTTGGGCTGAACCGTGTTTTGGATCTCGATTTCGTAGGTGGCGAGGTTCGTGAATGGGATTTTATTCTCTTCATTAGTGAAGTTGACGGTAAGGTCGATGGTATAAGCCTTGTCAAAGTTCACTACTTCGAGGATGGTGTGGAACACGTCACCGTCTTTGTTCTTGCCTGGATACTGGCCGATGGTCAGTGTGGCAGGAGCACTGTAATCGACATATACTGAGGCAGCGCCAATGCTGCCTGCCCAAGAGCAGATGTTGCCATCTACGTCCATCCAGAAACCAGTGGTGTTGGTGGTGTAGTTGGTGCTGTGATTGTCGCTGTTGTTGTGCTTGAATACCCATTCGGATGGGTCTCCACCAAGGAGTTCTGTGATCTTCTCTTCGTCGATTTTGTAGTCTTTTCCATCATAGTTGCCATTGGCTGTTGGCTTCTTGGAAATAACAAGGTATTCACGTCCCACTTCTGTCACCTCGTCGGCAATAGGCTCTGGAATAATAGTCAGTTTAACGACAAATTTCCAGGCATTGCTGCCGTTGATGAGATAGAGTTCAGCATAGGGTGTGTTACCGACTTTCAATGCCCCAGGACATTGTCCGATGTTGACAGTAGCGCTGTCTGTCTCGCTGTTGTATTCGAAACCCTCGACAAAGAAGTAGTTGTTGGCCTCGCTATAAGAGTCGATAAAGCACAGGTCTTTGAGATCACCAGTGTTCTCGTCGTAAGAAGGTGAGAACCAGTAGCCTGTAGATGATGTCATCTTGTTGGAGAGTGTGTCGTTCAGCAGGTCGGTCATCACATCCAGCGAGTAAGAATAGAAGCAAGTGCGCAAATCGGCTTCAAGCACCACTTCGGGGAAGTCGAGCGCTTTGACAGCGTCTGCCATTGGGAACTGTACTGCATCGGCTCTGTAAGTGCCTCGTGGGTACTGCTCCACTGCAATCTCTGTCGTGCCTTTGATGGTCAGTTGCGACAGCAATGGATTCACCTCTACCACAGGCATTTCCAGAATCTTGAGCGAGTGCTCGAAAGTGAGGCTCTTGGTGCCGTTGCCCATGGTGATGACAGCGGTGTAGGTCTTGTTCTCCTCGCAGCGGTTGGGGTACTGTCCGAGTTCGAACACCAATTTCGCGGGAACATTGTCGATGGAGTCGAGGGAAACGAGACTGAAGAAGGTGTCATCACCACTGTCATACTCCACAATCTGTCCATCAGCGTTCAGCCAGAAACAACCGAGACGCTTGCCTTCAGCGGTGTACTTGCTCTGCTGCACGCCTTCCGTGTCGGAGCAGGTGAAGGAGATAGCGCCGTCGAATGTGGCTCCTTCTTGGTTGGCCCTTAAAGAAGTGGTAAACACAGTCGCGAACTCAGTTGCTGAGCCATAGCCCATGGCTGTTGCAATCTCACCAAGGTCGTACTCAATGTAAGAGTGGCGCCAGTCCGTTGTGGGATACTGCTCCACGCCATTTTTGTACTGAGCTTGTGCGTTGACACTGAAAGCCAATGCCAGCACGAAAAGAATAGAAGTAATACTCTTTTTCATAAATCAGTGGTTAATTAGTTGTTGTTAATTAGTTATTGTGTATTTTTTGCAAATTTAATTGTTTTATTTATACAATTATTATTTATTTCAGAAAAAAAATAAAAAATCGTGTTTTTTCTCTTTATTTGTGGATGAATATACGGAAACTGCATATAAAAGGTGTTTAACATACACTTGAAATGCCATTCTACCGACGACGGTGGCGAAGGATGTGGACGATGGAAATGATGGTGGCAAGGGCGAGAAAGACATAAAAGAGCGACCTGTTGGCCCAGGGATGGGTGGCGAAGAAGTCGTAAGGCTGTGTCACGCCGAGGTATCTCAGTCCGAAGACCACCCCTCTCACCAGTATCATTCCGAACACTTCCAGGAAAAAGAAGCAGAGCAGGAATCGCTTGATATATCTTCCCATAATAGCCTAATCTTGTCTGTTGTATCGCTCATTTCGCCCATCAAACCTATCTGCCACATGGGCTCGTCATCCCAATGTTCATCATTTCCGTTTGGTTTTCGCCTTTTTTGTGGCTTTTTTGCTCTTCTTGACAACTTTAGGCTCTGACTTGATGGATTCGCTGATGATTTCTGCCATTTTCCGTGCACCTTCTGCTCGTGGGTGGATGCCGTCGCGCTGCATCAGTGCCTCAGCCTCGGGAGCGGAGAAAGGAGTGTGGAGGTCAATGACCTCGAGTTGGTTCTTTTGTGCTAAGCGGTCAATGACAGGGATAATGGCGTTGGTGATGATGCTGTCGTTGATGGTCCATGTGTCCTTCCAAGCCTTGATGGGGTAGGCGAGGAAGATACGTGGCTGGCTGTCGAGAGCTTTCAACTCGTCAATCATCTGCTGCATGTCAGCCTCGAATTCGTCGCCATGCTGCCAGTTGTCGGTCTTGCTGTCGTTGGTCCCTAACTTGATGACCACAACTTGTGGCTTGAACTGCTTGCAGTCCTGCCAAGCGAACTCGTTCATGTAAGGATGGTCGCCTTTGTTGAGCATGGTGCGTGCGCCGCGTCCGAAGTTGCGTACGTAGTAACTCTCACCCAGTAACCGTTGCAAGGTGGCTGGGTAGCCGTAAGTGTCGCTGAGGTCAATGCCTGAACCGTCGGTGATGCTGTTGCCCACACAGGCCACACGGACAGACTCTTTCTTTGGTGCCTTAAGTCGTGAGAGCCATGTGGAAAGGGCTTGGAGCATAGCATCGTGATAGGCGAATGACGGTTTATATCCCCATCCATGTCCAGCTTCAGGATAGAGATGTAATGATGCCGACACATCGTTTTGGCGTAATGCCGTGTAATAGGTCACGCCGTTGCCAATGGGAGGCACCACACGGTCGTCGTCGCTCATGAAGAGGATGGCTGGAGGGGTGATGTGTCGTTTCACCTGAGTCTCGTTGGAGAAGTCGCGGCGTATCCTCTCATTGTCGTAGTCCTGACCGAGGAAGTTGGTTTTCGACCCGCGATGGGTGTAGCGCTCTTCCATGGTGATGACTGGGTAGAAGAGGATTTGGAAATTGGGCCGTGCGTAGAAGTCGGCGTGTGTGGCGATGGTGGAAGCGAGGTGTCCGCCGGCAGAGAATCCCATGATGCCTACATCGTAAGGATTGATGTTCCATACAGCAGCGCTGTCGCGAACTGTCTTGATGGCGTTTTCTGCATCACCGATGGGAATGCGTCTGTCGCCCTTGGGCATACGGTACTTCAAGACGAAGTAGGCGATGCCCATGTCGTTGAAATAGGGTGCCCAGTCTGTTCCCTCATAATCCATACACACCATGCTGTAGCCACCGCCGGGACAATCCACAATTGCCCGCCCTGTGGCTTTCGACGCATCTGGAAGGAAGGCATAGACTACCGACTCCCCATCGGAAGAGTTGACAAACTCGAACTGTCGCTGTGCGTTGGCGTTGATCGTCAGTATCAATGTCAGCAAGAATAGTAGTTTCTTCATGTCAAATAGGATATCTAAAAGAATGGTTAATGACTCAATAGGACACTGCAAAAATACACAAATAATATGAAACCAGGACATATTTATTTGTTTTTTCCTGACAATCGTTTCCGTATATCGGCATTAGTTGGTAATTTTGTATTTGTTAATGGGTGGAAATCCTATGCCCACGATTGTAACTACTTAACTACCTTAATACTAATATGAGACGCTATTTTGTATCTGTTTGTCTGATTTGGGCTGTGCTCTGTGCCTTCGCCCAGACCGAAGATTCTGCTTTCATGAAAAAACTCTCCGCTCTGAAAGATGTGAGCGGAGTGGAACGACTTGAGTCGAAAATGTTTCCTGAGAAATACCTTATCTGGGTACGCCAGAACGTGGATGGCGATAATGCCGACAAGGGTACGTTCAACCAGCGTGTCATCGTTGGATACAGGGGCGAGGACCGTCCCACTGTCATTGTCACAGAAGGCTATTACGCCGACTACGCGCTCAGTCCTTACTATATGGAAGAGTTGTGCCAGTTGTTCAATGCCAACATGGTGTTCTGCGAGTACCGTTATTTCGGTCCTTCCACTCCGGAGCCTTGCGACTGGACCTACATGACAGTTCGCAACTCACTGCGCGACCTACATCACGTGAACCAGACGCTAAGGAATGTGTTCAAGGGCAAATGGATATCCACAGGCATCAGCAAAGGTGGGCAGACCACCATGTTCTACCGTGCTTACTACCCAGAAGACATGGATGTGTCGGTGTCGTATGTGGCTCCGCTCAACAAAAAAGTGGAGGACGGCCGTCATGAGAAGTTCCTCAGCAAGAAAGTGGGTACGAAAGAAGAGCGCGAGGAAGTGTTGGACGCACAGGAGCACCTGATGGAGCGAAAGCCATACATACTGCCCAAATGGGAAGAATACTGCAGAGAGAAAGGCTATTCCTTCAGAGTTCCAATGGCCGACATCTACGACTTCTGCGTGATGGAGTATTCGTTTGCGCTCTGGCAGTGGGGAACGCCCGTATCCTCCATTCCTGACGATGACGCTTCCGATGAGGTCTGGTTACAGCATTTCATTCAGGTCTCGTCGCCCGACTATTTCTCGTTGCCCAACCGCTATATGCCTTTCTTTGTCCAGGCTGCCAAGGAACTGGGATATTATGGCTATGACAACAAGCCTTTCAGAAAACTATGCAGTGTGAAGCATCCCAAACACTACCTGCGTGACGTGATGCTCACGGAGGAACTGTCCCACTTCAAGTTCGACAAATCCTTGTATAAATACACCAAACGTTACCTCAAGAAGAACGATCCGAAACATATTTTCATCTATGGTGAGATCGATCCATGGTCGTCGAGTGGAGTGGCAGGCTGGCTTGATTGCAGCCATAAGCAGAACATGCGTGTCTATGTGCAACCACGTGGCAGCCATGCGGCGCGAATCGGAAATATGCCTGAGGAAATGAGGCATGAGATTATAGACCGTCTCATCCAATGGGTCGATGAGTAACCATCAATAATGGAGTAGAAGAAGATGTCGGAAAAACAGAACATATTATTCCTCAATGTCCTCAGTCTGCCCGCCAGCGGCAATTTTGTGGGCATAGAAAACAAACTTCAGATGATGGACAATCTCAGTGGTCATTCGGAGTTGAAAGACCGCTATGTGGAGCCGTTTGAGAACACAGTTCAAATCAACGCCAGCGTTATACTGATTTGCAAGGGTGGAACCGCAACGATTAGGGTCAATTTCGAGGACTATCTGATGAGAGAGGGAGATGTCGCTATTGTCATCTCCGGCAATTTCCTACATGTCATCGACTATTCTGATGACTTGAAATTTGCAGCTATTGCCCTTAATTACAATGATTTTGATATTTCAGGCAATGCCCTTGTTCCCATGGCCCTGTTGAAGCATTTCATGGCGATGCCTGTGTTCCATATCGACAACGATACCATGGAAGACTGCCTCAGTGTATATCGGTTTATGAAGAAACGTCTGATGAACGACAACTTCATCTATAAGGACGAACTGGCACGCAACTGCATCTCCACACTTGTCTATATGGCTCATCAGATTCTTGTCAGCAATGACAGTATCCTCGACCTTCCTAACGACAAATCGAGGCAACAGCAGATATTCGAAAAGTTCATCAACGAGGTCAACCAGCATTTCATTCATGACAGAAACGTTTATACTTACGCCGAAAGATTGTGCATCACACCCAAATATCTTTCCGCCATTGTGAGACAGGTCAGTGGCAAGTCGGCCAACGACTGGATCAACGATTATGTGGTGCTCGAAGCAAAAGCCTTGCTCAGGGTGAAATGGAACACCATCAAGGATGTGAGCAACAAACTCAACTTCCCCAACCAGTCCTTTTTCGCCAAATACTTCAAACAGCATACGGGGATGACCCCTAAGCAGTACAAACAAAAGGGATAAGTTTCTTCATCCAGAGAAAGCACCTCGTTTTTTCAACGTCACACATCAACAAAGAAATGCAAAAGGAAGGCGCTTTCCTTTTGCATTTCCGTTTATAATCAGTAGATTCCTAATCTCTTACAATGGATAGTCATCAAAAGCATAGAGAACTGTGCTGAGATAGCGCTCGCCCGTGTCAGGAAGCAGCACAACGATCTTCTTTCCCTTGTTCTCGGGACGTTTGGCAACTTGTATAGCGGCATACAGAGCTGCTCCTGCTGAGATGCCTACTAAAAGCCCTTCTTGCTGGGCAATCTCGCGACCAGTGCGGATGGCATCGTCGTTCTCGACATCGAAAACCTCGTCGATGACTTGGGCATCGTAAGTCTTTGGCACGAAGCCAGCGCCGATTCCTTGGATCTTGTGGGGACCGCTTGGACCTCCATTAAGTACGGGACTTGACTTTGGCTCTACGGCAATCACCTTGATGTCTGGGTTCTGCTCCTTCAGGTACTTTCCCGTACCGCTGATGGTGCCTCCTGTGCCCACGCCGCCGACGAAGATGTCAACTTGTCCATCGGTCTGAGCCCAGATTTCCGGACCTGTGGTGGCATAGTGCTTGGCGGGATTGGCGGGATTCTCGAACTGCTGCAGGATGACACTGCCAGGAGTGGCATCGCGAAGGGCTTCGGCGGCACGTATGGCACCGGGCATACCGTCCTTACCTGGTGTGAGGCGTACCTCGGCACCATAGGCTTTCACCAGATTACGGCGCTCCACGCTCATCGTTTCCGGCATGGTGAGGATGAGGTGATAGCCCTTCACGGCTGAAACCAATGCCAGTCCCACTCCCGTGTTGCCGCTGGTGGGCTCGATGATGGTGGCTCCGGGTTTGAGAATTCCCTTCTGCTCCGCATCCTCGATCATCGCAAGGGCGATGCGGTCTTTCACACTTCCTCCAGGATTGAAATATTCCACTTTGGCTATTACGGGTGTTCCGACACCTTTAGCCTCTGAAAACTTATTGAGTTCTAACAATGGGGTGTTGCCGATGAGTTCGGTCAACTGTTTTGCAATCTTTGCCATATCTTATTCTTTTTCTCGTTTAATCGTTTAATCAATATTTCAAAAATGCTAAATCTGGTCTAATGCTTGGGAAAGATCGTCGAGGATGTCGTCGATGTGCTCAGTGCCAATGCTGAGGCGGATCGTCGATGGAGTGATGTGTTGTTCAGCGAGTTCCTCGGGTGAGAGCTGTGAGTGGGTCGTCGTGTAAGGATGGATGACAAGGCTCTTCACATCGGCTACATTGGCGAGCAGTGAGAAAATCTGCAAAGCATCGATGAATCGCCATGCCTCTTCCTGGCCTCCCTTGATCTCGAAGGTGAAGATACTGCCGCCGCCGTTGGGGAAGTACTTCTGGTAGAGTTTGTGGTCGTGATGGCTCTCCAACGCCGGGTGATTCACCTTGGCCACCTTGGGATGGTTCTTGAGGAAATCAACCACCTTCAGGGCATTCTCCACATGACGTTCCACGCGAAGGCTCAGTGTCTCGACACCTTGTAAGAGGATAAACGCGTTGAAGGGCGAGATGGCGGCACCGGTGTCGCGCAGTATGACGGCACGGATGCGGGTGACGTAAGCAGCTGCGCCTACAGCGTCGGCAAAGACGATGCCATGGTATGAAGGGTCGGGTTTGGCCAGTGTCGGGAACTTGTCTGGATTGGCCTTCCAATCGAACTTACCTCCATCTACGATGACACCACCAAGGCTCGTGCCGTGACCACCCAGGAATTTTGTGGCGGAGTGGACCACGATGTCAGCGCCGTGCTCCAATGGACGGATGAGGTAGGGGGTACCAAAAGTGTTATCGACAATGAAGGGGATACCGTGCTTGTGGGCTACGGCAGCCACTCCTTCAAGATCGAGCACGTCAGAATTGGGGTTGCCGAAAGTTTCAGCATACACAACCTTCGTGTTCGGTTTGATTGCCGCTTCGAGTGCCTCGAGGTCGTTCACATTGATAATGGTGTTGGTGATCCCTTGGGTTGAGAGCGTGTGGGTGATGAGGTTGTAGGAACCGCCATAGAGGTTGTCGGCAGCCACGATGTGGTCGCCGGCCTGCACGATGTTCTGCAAAGCATAGGTGATGGCAGCGGCACCACTGGCGACGGCCAGACCAGCCACACCTCCCTCGAGAGCAGCCACACGGTCCTCAAACACACCTTGTGTGGAGTTGGTCAGACGTCCGTAGATGTTACCTGCGTCGCGAAGGCCGAAACGGTCGGCCGCGTGCTGGCTGTTGCGGAACACATAACTTGTGGTCTGGTAAATGGGCACCGCGCGTGCATCGGTTGCAGGGTCGGCTTGCTCTTGTCCTACATGAAGTTGCAAGGTCTCGAAACGATAGTTCTTCTTACTCATAATTTGGTCCTTTCTATTAATAATTTGACATTTTGTTTTTTATTTTTGTTTTCCGATGCAAAATTATGACGTTTAGAAATATTCCCCAAATTTCTTTTTGTTTTCGGAAGAAATCACTAATTTTGCAAATCAAACAGAAAATCGTTCCAAGAACGCCTTCCGTAAAAATGTCAAACAGAATAAAACTCTAAAAAATGGCTATTTCATTAGACGAAACAGACTTGAAAATACTGAAAACATTGCAAAAAAACGCCAAACTGACCACAAAAGAGCTGGCTGATGCAGTGAATTTGACTCCGACACCAGTTTTTGAACGTCAAAAACGGTTGGAGCGACAGGGTTACATCAAGAAATATGTGGCTGTGATTGACCCGGAGAAATTAGGGCTGGGATTGTTGGTGTTCTGTAAGGTGAAACTGAAGCAGATCAACCATGAGATAGCCGATGCTTTCACCCGCCGAATACAACGCATACCTGAGGTAACGGAGTGTTACAACACATCTGGCTCCTATGACTATCTATTAAAAGTACGCGCGCACGATATGAAGCAGTATCAGGAATTTGTGCTCACCAAATTGGGTGAGATCGACTCAGTTGCTTCTATCGAGAGCACGTTTGTGATGAGCGAGGTAAAACAGAACTATGGTATTAACTTTTAAGGCATCTCCTGAGAAGCCCATGTCCGATGGTCAATGGTCTGTAAACAAAACATTGTAAAAATTGTTAAATTCAACCTTTAGAACAATTTTTGTGGAAATGAAAACTTGATTATCCCATTGAAATTGTCCAATTTTGCATGATATATAAAGTGTTTTTGAACAGTATTATTCATATTACTTAATTTTCGCAAGAAAAAATGGAAGTTAAAATTGACGTTAACTCCCTATTTAACTTCTTTTTATCACTTCCGGATCTTGAGTCATAAACCAACAAGCATAAGATAAAATGTTGAGAAAAAGTGGACTTTTTAGAATGATGTTCCTTTTTTCCGTATCTCTATCCCTTTTATCGTGTGGAGAGAAAGGCAAGGAGGATGTTGAACGTATCCCATACGTCAAAGTGGAGTCGGTCGATGACGCTGTATCAGCGCGTATTCTCGAATATCCAGGAAAAACGAGGCCTTCTGACGAGGTTAACGTGGCGTTCCGTGTGTCGGGCCCCATTGTGAGCATGAGAGTGAATGAGGGGGATTATGTGAAGAAAGGCCAGTTGATTGCTGAAATGGACCAACGTGACTACAATCTCCAACTCAAGGCGGTGGAAGCAGAGTACCAGTCGGTGAAAGCAGAAGCAGAGCGAATCATTGCCATGTATCAAGAAGGCAGCACCACTGCCAACAATTACGACAAGGCAAGATTCGGACTCCAGCAGATCACCGAGAAACTCAACAACGCACGCAACCAAATCAACGACACGCGTTTGGTGGCTCCCATCAGCGGTTATATCTCCTCTAAGTTTCATGAAGCAGGAGAGACTGTTGCACAGGGTATGCCCATTGTCTCCATTTACAGCGGGTCGAGTGTGGAAGTGGAAATCAACCTTAGTAGCAACGACTTCGCCAAGCGGTCAAATTTCCTGTCATATAGTTGCTCCTTCGATGTGATTCCGGGAAAGACTTTCCCTTTGTCGGTAGCAAGCATCAACAATGAGGCTAACAGCAACCAACTTTACAAAGTCAGACTGAGGTTCAATGGACCTGTCGACAACAATATCACACCGGGAATGACCACAATGGTGAAGATTGAGCGCGCAGTAGAGGAAGGAACCATCATTACTATACCCAAAGAGGCACTACTTGAAAAGGACGGCAAGGTTTCAGTCTTCCTCTATGACAGCAAGGCAGGCAAGGTGAATTTGCGTGAAATCACTGTCAGCCGCCTCACATCCAAAGGAAAAGCCATCGTGATACGCGGACTTGAAGGCAATGAGCAAATCGTTACTGCAGGCGTGCATAAACTGACTAACGGACAGCGTGTCAAACCACTTCCCACAGCCAGCAAATCTAATGTAGGAGGATTGCTATGAAACTGAATATCAGCGCGTGGGCTTTCCTCAACAAGAAACTGGTCTATTTCATCATCGCATGTCTTTGCTTTGGCGGAGTCAAGACGGCGTTGGAGATGAGTAAACTTGAAGACCCTTCCATCCCTGTCAGGATGGCGATGATTGTGACCACCTTTCCCGGGGCATCCGCACATGAAGTGGAACTTGAGGTAACAGACCATTTGGAAAAAGCCATTAACGAGATGTCGGGCGTGGCCAGCCTTGAAAGCCACTCGCTCAACGACTTGAGTATCATCAGTGTGGAACTTGAGGCGACATTTAAAACCAACGAGATTGAACAGCAGTGGGATATCCTCCGTCGGAAGGTGGAAAATGCTTCCAACTCTTTTCCTGAAGGCGCTCGCAAACCTATTGTCAAGGACGATTTCGGTGAGGTTTTCGGTATGATGTACGCTCTCACAGGTGATGGACTCAACGACCGTCAGATGTCGGACTATGCCGAACTGATCAAACGCGAGGTGTCGGGCATTGAAGGCGTTTCGAGGGTTGAGATATATGGCAAGCGAACGGAATGTATCAACATTAACCTGTTGCAGGACAAGATGGCCAATATGGGTGTGATGCCCATGGAGGTGATACAGACGCTCAACGGCCAGAACTCAACAGTCTATTCCGGCTATTTCGAGAATGGCACAAGCCGCGTCCGAGTGAGTGTGAGCGATAAATTCAAGACGGTGGAAGACATCGAGGAGATGCTCATCCAAGGCCATGACAACGACCAACTCAAAATCAAGGACATCGCCAAAGTGGAGAAAGGCTATGAACAACCCACTCGCAACCAGATGTTCTATGACGGTGAACAGGCTTTGGGCATTTCTATTGCCTGCTCCCCCAAGTACGATATCTTGAAAGTAGGTTCCAGAGTAAAGGACAAACTCAAGAGCATCGAGGAACGCTTGCCTGTCGGCATAGAATACCATAAGGTGTTTTTCCAGCCGGAACGTGTGGGCAACGCACTCGGTACCTTCCTCATCAATTTGCTTGAATCCGTACTCATTGTGGTGGTTGTGCTTATCTTCACCATGGGATTCCGAAGCGGTATCATCATAGGCACGAGCCTTGTGGTCATTGTGTTGGGCTCTTTCCTGATTCTTGGCCGCATGGACGGCACACTTCAGCGTGTGTCCCTCGCATCCCTCATTGTGGCGATGGGTATGCTCGTGGATAACGCCATAGTTGTCGTCGATGGAATTCTCGTCGATTTGAAGTCACGAAAGACACGACTCAAGGCTATGACCACGATCGGGCAGAAGACAGCCATGCCTTTGCTTGGCGCCACGCTCATTGCCATTCTGGCTTTCCTTCCCATTTTCCTCAGCCCTGACACCACAGGGCTTTATGTCCACGACCTATTCGTGGTGTTGGCTGTGTCTTTGCTGCTGAGTTGGATTTTGGCACTTATTCATGTGCCATTGATGGCCGACAGGTTGTTGCCTAAGAAAAAAAACAAAAACATTGGGAAGAATGACGCCCTCTATGGCAACAAGGCTTATAAGGGATTGGAGAAAATCCTCTCTATGGCCCTCAACCACCGACTGCTCATCATCTTGTCTTCCATCGGACTGCTTGTTCTGAGCGCTTTCGGCTACCGTTATCTCAAACAGGGATTCTTCCCCGACATGGACTACGACCAGCTCTATATGGAGTACAAACTTCCCGAAGGCACCAACTACACCCAAGTGGAAAGCGACCTTAATGAAATCCGTGAGTTCCTGCTGACACGCGATGAGGTGACGCATGTCACCACATCACTCGGAGGAACCCCAAGCCGCTATAACCTGGTGCGTTCCATTGCCACTCCATCTCTGTCATACGGGGAATTGATTATCGACTTCAAGTCGTCAAAACTGCTTGTGAATAACCTTGACGAAATTCAGGATACGCTGACGAAACGTTATCCGCAGGCTTACGTGAAATTGAAACGCTACAACCTGATGTATAAGAAGTTCCCCATTGAGGTGGTGTTCTGTGGTCCCGACCCAGAGGTTTTACACCGACTGACAGACTCCACCATCGCCATGGTGAACAACAGTGACAAATTGTGTCTGCCTACCACTGATTGGGAACCAAAGGTGCCATCGCTCGTGGTGGAATACAACCAACCCGATGCACGCAAGATGGGATTGAGTCGCACCGACATTGGATTGTCGATGCTTTCCTATACAGGCGGCATTCCAATTGGTACATTCTTCGATGGGATTCATCCGGAGAATATTTACATCAACTGCACCGACAACATGGGCAACAGGCTCGAAGACCTCAACAATGCCTCGGTGTTCGGTATTCTACCCAATGTCAACGGCATACTTAACGATGTCAACCTCATGAAACTGATGTCGGGACAAGTTACGAAACAGACCATCGTGGAGCAATTGACCAAAAGCACTCCGCTGTCACAAGTCGCCAAATCGGTTGATATCCAGTGGGAGGATCCCGTGGTGATGCGCTACAACGGGCAGAGGTCGCAGAGGGTTCAGTGCAGCCCAATGCCCGGAGTGGGTACAGAGGCTGCCCGGCAGAGCCTTGAACAGCAACTTCAGCAACTGCATTTGCCAGAGGGATATTCCATGACATGGGAAGGCGAGAAGAAAGCCAGTGACCAGTCGATGCGTTATCTCTTCAACAATTTCCCACTGGCCATCCTTATCATCATCGGTATCCTCATCATGCTCTTCAAGGACTATAAGAAACCCCTCATCATTTTCTGCTGCATACCGCTTGTGCTGATAGGAGTAATACCTGCGATGCTTATTTCTGGCAAGACCTTCGGTTTTGTGGCCATTGTGGGTGTGCTTGGACTGATAGGCATGATTATCAAGAACGGTATCGTCTTGATGGATGAGATTGACTTGGAAATCAAATCGGGCATTGAACCCAAGAGGGCGTTGATTGAGAGCAGTAAGAGTAGGCTTAGGGCTGTGATGATGGCAGCTGCGACGACCGTACTTGGTATGATACCGCTTATTACTGACGCGCTCTTCGGGTCGCTTGCAGTGACCATCATGGGCGGGCTGATGGTGGGAACACTCGTCACACTGATTTTCCTTCCCGTCCTCTATTCTTTGTTCTTCAAGATAAAATAACAATGATGAATATGAAACGTTTGCTTTTCATGATATCGGCTGTGGTATTCACAGCCTTTGCCTCAGCTCAGACCATGACGCTCGAACAATGCCGTCAGGCGGCTGTTGAGAATAACAAGCAGGTGGAGCAGTCGAGGGTGGAGCAGGAAAAGTCTTCCCATACAGTCCGTCTATACAAAACTAATTTCCTACCCAAATTCGACATTGTGGCTGCCGACCTATACAGTTTTGGCAAGAGCGATGTGAAGATTCCGGGCGGACATCTGCCCATCTACACCTACAATGATGCCGCTGGGCAATTTGTTCCCAATGTGACGATGAACGAAGACGGCACCTACACACTCAACCAGTATGCCGACTTCCCTGCCCAGAAGATGAAGTTCAAGATGGACAATGTGTTTCTCGGAGGAGTGATGTTTGAACAACCGATCTATATGGGTGGTAAGGTCACAGCCGCCTACAACATGTCGAAGATAGGTGAGAAAATTGCCGGCCTAAACATCAGAAAGACAGCGTCGGAGGTGATTGTCGCCACCGACGAGGCTTACACCATGGTGGTCAGGGCCAAGGAGATGGTGAAGGTGGCTGAGGCCTACAAGACCATGCTCGACGAACTCTATAAAAATGTGGAGAGTGCTTTCCGGCATGGGATGCGCACACGCAACGATGTGTTGAAGGTGCAGGTGAAACAGAACGAGGTGGACCTGTCGATTCAGAAAGCCAACAATGCTGTGCGTTTGGCCAAGATGAACTTGTGCTACTATATCGGACGCCCGCTCGATGCGGATGTCGATGTTATCGCTACAGAGATGAATGCCAGCAGCAGTGAACCCTTTGTGGCAGATGCCTCGCTGATTGCCAACCGTCCAGAGTATGAAATGCTCAATCAGAAGATGGAACTGGCCCGAGAGCAAGTGAAACTGACCCGGAGCGACTATTTGCCTAACGTGGCGTTGACTGGAGGGTACACCTATATCAATGGACTGAAGCTTGATGGTAAACGATTGATAGACAATGGCGCGGCTTCAGCGATGGTCACCCTCAAGTTCCCTGTCTTCCATTTCGGCGAGGGAAGCCACAAAGTGAGAATTGCCAAGGCTGAGGAGCGATTGGCGAGTCTTGAGCGCGATGACCTCAACAACAAAATGACGCTTGAACTCACCCAGGCCGCCAACAATCTCAACGAGGCCATTGCAGAGGTGAGGATGACAGCCAAGTCGCTGGAACAGGCTGAGGAGAACGTGCGGATGTCGAGAAAACAGTTTGATGTGGGCTACGAGACGCTTACCGACCTCTTGGAGGCTCAGTCGCTCTGGCAGAAGGCATACGCTGACGATGTGGAGGCTCGTTGCAATCTCTTCCTCATGAAGTCGAGATACATGAAAGCTGCCGGCCTACTCGGGTTGTAGCGCCTTTGTCATTCATACATTTAATAAAGACAACTTGAATATTAAAGACAACTTGGACAACAAAAAAGTTTCCAAGTTGTCTTTTACTCTCCGGGGTATTGCATGGTGCAGCAGTGGAGGGACCCATGTTGGCGGATGAGCACACTGCAGTCAACACCCACCACCTCGCGGTCGGTGAACACTTGTGAGAGCGTCTTGATGGCCTGGGCGTCGTTCAACGGCTGGTTATAAGTGGGACAAAGCACAGCGTCGTTCATAATCAGGAAGTTGGCATAGGTGGCAGGAAGCCTGTCGCCTTCCTCATCATAGATGGCATCGGGCAAGGGCAAGGCCACCAGTTGGTAGGGCTTGCCGTCCAGGGTCCGGAAATCCTGCAGTTCCTTTTTCATCAGACTCAACTCTTCGTAGTGTTCGTCGGCCTTGTCTTCACATTCCACGTGAGCGATGGTGTGCGGGTTGCAGAAACGCGCCAAGGTGTCGATGTGCCCGTCGGTGTCGTCGCCAGCCAAACCACCATGATTGAGCCAAAGTACTCGCTTGGCGTTGAGCATGTTGTGCAGCGATTGCTCGATGCCTTTCTTGTCGAGAGGCTCGTTGCGGTTGGGTGCCAGCATGCAAGAGCTGGTCGTGAGGATGGTGCCTTTTCCATCGCTTTCGACCGCACCCCCTTCCAACACAAAGTCGCGGCAGTCAAGATAGACCCCGTCCAGGAGTCCCGATTGGTAGAGTTGGCTGTTGATTTGGTTGTCGAAATTGGCGGCAAACTTCATGCCCCATCCGTTGAAGCGGAAATCCATCAGGATACGGCGCGCAGGGTCGGCGTCGTCTAAGCAGGTCAGGAATGCGTGGTCACGTGCCCATGTGTCGTTGGTCTGGCAACTGAAATAGCAGATACGATGCAAAAGCGCATCGGGACTGATGCGCTCCTGCTCGGGTATTTGCCCATAAAGACCGCTTTCCAGACTGTTCTGCACCTCGTTGATGTCTGGGGCCACAATCAGCAACAATTCGCGCTGACTGATCTCGCGAGCCAAATGGTAATAACATTCCTCGACCTCGTCGAGCACACTGTCCCAGTCGGTGCCGGCATGGGGCCAGGTGAGTTGGACAGCTGATTGCCGGTGCCATTCTGCAGGTAGGTAGATCATCTCTCTCTGACTGCAATGGCTTCAATCTCGATATCAGCGCCTTTGGGCAGTGCTGCCACGGCGAAAGCGGAACGGGCAGGGTAGGGAGCGCTGAAGAACTGCGCATAGACCTCGTTCACTGCTGCGAAGTCGTTGATGTCGCGAAGGAGCACTGTCACTTTCACCACATCACTCATGTTCATGCCTTCGGAAGCGAGTATGTTCTTGATGTTGGTCAGCGACTGGGTGGCGAGCGCCTTGATGCCGCCTGTGGCGAATTCACCTGTAGTGGGGTCGATAGGCAGCTGGCCAGATACATAAACGGTGTTGCCAGCCATGATGGCTTGGCTGTAGGGCCCAATGGCCGCAGGCGCGTTGGTTGTGGATATTGCTTTCATATTGATGAATAATACATGATTGAACAGTGCAAAGGTACACAATAATCTTGAATTGAAACTCAATTCATCATTATTATTTTGTTGGAAAATTTGGTTGGTTGTGGAAAAAGTTGTAACTTTGCGCCGTTAAATGTCGGTAGGGCTCATTAAGAGAGTTTGTCAAAACTCCGCCCGCTGATAAAATCCGTTAATAATCAAAACATTAAAATGTACGTAATCGTAGAAATCAACGGTCAGCAGTTCAAGGCAGAGGAAGGCAAGAGCCTTTTCGTTCACCACATCAAGGACGCTGAAGAGAACGCAACAGTAGAGTTCGACAAGGTTCTATTGGTTGACAATGAAGGAACAATCGTTGTAGGCACACCTACAGTCGAGGGCGCAAAGGTAGTATGCGAAGTAGTTACTCCACTTGTAAAGGGTGATAAGGTTCTCGTTTTCCACAAGAGAAGACGTAAGGGTTACCGTAAGCTCAACGGCCACCGCCAGCAGTTCACAAAGCTCGCCATCAAGCAGGTCGTTGCTTAACCTTATTTATTAACATTAAAAACAGATTAAGAAATGGCACATAAAAAAGGTGTAGGTAGTTCTAAGAACGGCCGTGAGTCACATTCTAAGCGTCTCGGTTTGAAGTTGTTCGGTGGTCAGTTTGCCAAGGCTGGCAACATCATCGTACGTCAGCGCGGCACAGCACACAACCCCGGCAAGAACGTGGGTATGGGTCGTGACCACACTCTGTATGCTCTCATCGACGGTATTGTAACCTTCAAGAGAGGCCGCAAGGACAAGAGCTATGTGTCTGTATTACCACAGGCAGAGGCTTAATCCGGGCATGAATGCGTGAAACCAAATGATAAAACTCATCCTGAGCAGTTGGGATGAGTTTTTTTGGTTTAATCAGAAAAACCTATAATCATTACAGATATCATTATGAGAAGAGACGAAGAAATATTCCAGCTGATTGAGAAAGAACACCAGCGTCAGTTGAAAGGCATCGAACTGATTGCATCGGAGAATTTCGTGAGCGACGAGGTGATGGAAGCCATGGGTTCCTGCCTCACTAACAAGTATGCTGAAGGCTATCCTGGGAAGCGCTATTACGGCGGTTGCGAGGTGGTCGATCAGACAGAGACCCTCGCCATCGAGCGTGTGAAGAAACTCTTTGGCGCCGAGTTCGCCAATGTTCAGCCTCACTCTGGCGCACAGGCCAATGCAGCTGTACTGCTGACTGTGCTCAAGCCTGGTGACACTTTCATGGGACTTAACCTCGACCATGGAGGCCACCTCAGCCACGGTTCGCTTGTCAACACATCGGGCATCCTCTACAAGCCCGTAGGTTACAACCTCAATCCAGAAACCCAGCGCGTGGATTACGATGAGATGGAGCGTCTGGCTTTGCAGCATAAGCCCAAGCTCATCATCGGTGGTGGTTCGGCTTATAGCCGTGAATGGGATTACGCCCGCATGCGTCAGATCGCCGACGAGGTAGGTGCTTTGCTGATGATTGACATGGCTCATCCCGCAGGACTCATCGCAGCTGGATTGCTCGACAACCCGCTCAAGTACGCGCATATCGTCACCTCTACTACCCACAAGACACTCCGTGGCCCGCGCGGCGGTATCATCCTTCTTGGCAAGGACTTCGAGAACCCTTGGGGTCTGACCACACCAAAGGGCCAGGTGAAGATGATGTCTCAGCTCATCAACAGCGCCGTGTTCCCTGGACAGCAGGGTGGACCGCTGGAGCATGTCATCGCCGCCAAGGCTGTTGCTTTCGGTGAGGCGTTGGAGCCCGAGTTCGTGGAGTACCAGAAGCAGGTGAAGAAGAACGCCGCTGTTTTGGCCCATGCTTTGATGGACCGTGGCTTCATGATCTGCTCTGGTGGTACCGACAACCACTCCATGCTGGTGGACCTGCGCACCAAATATCCCGACCTTACGGGTAAGGTGGCTGAGAAAGCACTTGTGGCAGCCGACATCACAGCCAACAAGAACATGGTGCCATTCGACACCCGCAGCGCTTTCTTGACTTCTGGCATACGCCTCGGCACACCTGCTATCACCACACGTGGCGCCAAGGAAGACCTCATGTACGAGATTGCCGACATGATTGAGACCGTGCTCAACGACCCCGAGAACGAGAATGTGATCGCTCGTGTACGCGCTCATGTCAACGACATCATGAAAGATTACCCCATCTTCGCTTGGTGATGAAGATTGGCAATAATAACAAGCCCGAGGTTGATGCCCCGGGCTTTTTTTATACTATGTTGGAAAAATAGATGATTATTCTACTGATTGCATCATTTGAAGATTCTTTGAATGGCATTGAGCCTGTGTCGCCACTGTACTTTGTGGAATTCATGAGGCTCAGGAAAATGCAGCCCTTCCATACCCATGAGTATTCGTTCTTTGGATTTCAGTAGAGAAGGGGCTTCTATGTTTGTGCAGTGATATCGCAGGGGATTGGGGAGGCAAGTGACGATATTGGCAATCTGCTCGCGTGTCAGCTCATCGGGCTCGCAGTGGTAATGCTCCTTGGCTGCTGCATAGACCCCGTAGATGCCGTCGCCCATCTCGATGGAGTTGAGATAGACTTCCATGATACGCTGCTTGCCCCAGAACAGTTCGATAAGGATGGTGTAGTAACATTCCAACGCCTTTCTCAACAAACTCTTTCCTGACCAGAGAAAGACATTCTTGGCAGTCTGCTGGCTGATGGTGCTCAATCCTGCGAAAGCTTGTCGGAATCCTTCCTTGTCGATGAAGAATAATTTGATGTGTTGGAATGTTTTGACGATGTCGAATCCGAAGTGAGAGATGAAGTGTCCGTCTTCGGCTACCCATACAGCAGTCTTGAAGTCGTTAGGGATGTCTTGGAGGGGAATCCATTGATGATGGAGTCTGGGCTGTTCTCCCCGTTTTCGTTGCTGACGGCACCTGACCTTCATCAGTGGAGTCCATTGTACTGGTATCCACCGCATGACAATCACCTGAACGATTGAGAAGGCGAACAGTGTGAGCAACACCCACTTCAATATCAATAGAAACAATTCCATCTTGTCGTACTGTTATCAAGTTTCAGTCAAAAAGTGGCATTATTGACGATTCTTCTCTTTTTCCCTTTCTCTGATCAACCTTTCTTTCTCTCTTCTTTCCTCAATTTCCTCTTCAGATGGAAATTGATTGCCGAGGTTGCGCATCTGTTGGAGTATCCATTTTTGCCGTGAGTACATATATTTGGACGGTGAAGCGCTGCTATAGACCAAAGGATTGGGCAATGTGGCGGCAATCAGGGCGCATTGCTGCTTGGTGAGGTCTTTGGCCGAGCAGCCGAAATTCTCTCTGGCCACAGCCTCCACACCATAGATGCCGTTGCCCATCTCGATGGAGTTGAGATAGACCTCCATGATGCGGTGCTTGTCCCAGAAAGCCTCAATGAGGATGGTGAAATACACCTCGAGGCACTTTCTCGTCCAACTCGATTCAGGCCAGAGGAACAGGTTCTTCGCTGTCTGTTGGCTGATGGTGCTGGCGCCACGCACCCTTCCCCGTTTTTCCCTTTCTTCCAAGGCTTGTTCTATGGCTTTCGTGTCGAATCCGTTGTGGTAGATGAAACTCTGGTCCTCACTGGCCCATACAGCCACAGGCATGTGCTCGGAAATCTTGTCCAAGTCTTTCCATTCGTGCTTCAGTTTCAACTTCTCGCCGTTTTTTATCTGCTCGTAGCAACGGATAATCATCAGTGGCGTGACATAGACAGGAAAGTACTTATATACAATAACACTAAGGATACTCATTCCGAAAAACAGAATGAGTATCCACATGATTGTTCGTTTGATGAATCTCCAGATCTTTTTCACTTACCTCTTGTTGATGAAGATGTTGGGACACGATTGCCGTGTCCCGACATTTCGTAGAAAGTCTATTGGAGTGTACCTTCGTTGGCGGCCTTGATCATCTCCTCGCTGGCATACATGAAGACTTCAACACGGCGGTTGAGTTGGCGGCCTTCAGCGGTCTCGTTCGATGCCACTGGCTCAGAGGAACCCTTGCCTTCAATGCTCTTGATCTGTTTCTCGCTGACACCGCATTTGGTCAGATAGTCGTTCACAGACTGCGCTCTCTTCTGCGAGAGGGGGATGTTGATCTTGTCGTTGCCCGTGATGTCGGTGTGTCCCACAAT
This sequence comes from Bacteroidaceae bacterium, assembly GCA_017509605.1. Taxonomy (GTDB): domain Bacteria; phylum Bacteroidota; class Bacteroidia; order Bacteroidales; family Bacteroidaceae; genus RUG11857. The sequence continues at coordinate 67,461 of JAFWPH010000052.1, forward strand.
CATCACGTCGGTATCGTGGTAGTCCTCAAGCACTTTGGCGAATTTAGCCAACGAGATCTTGGCTTCCTCGCTGAGGTCAGCCTTGTTCTTGGCAAAGAGGATACCAGAGTCGAAAGTTACCTTCACGGCGTCGAGTCCATTCACATCGACAACCTTCTCAGCCTTGGCGTTCTCGATGGCAGCAGCAGCTTTCTCTGCCTTGTCCATCTTCTGACCAATCAGTACGCCAGCAGTTCCGCCTACTGCTGTACCGATAGCAGCTCCGATGGCCGCTCCTTTGCCTTGTCCTGCGATAGCTCCGATAATGGCGCCGAGGGCAGCACCGCCACCAGCACCTATGGCACCGCCCTTAGCTGTGTTGCTCATAGTGCTACAACTGCTTGACAAAAGCATCAAGGCACCCAATGCAAATGCATGAAATTTCAGATGTTTCATAATCAAGTATTTTTTAGTGAGTTGAATGAATACCATTAGAATATGCAAAAATATAATTTTTGTGGTGAAACAAAGAATAAGAATCGTGATTTTTTTTGTGATGAGATTCAAATTTCCTCATTTACCTCCTTGAGACGAACTGCCATGGCGTTCCGATGGGCGTCGAGTTGTTCGTTGTGTGCCATCTCAATCACTGCGGGGCCGATGGTGCGGATACCCTCGGCTGTGAGCTGTTGGAAAGTGATTTTCTTCATGAAACTGTCGAGGCAGACACCGCTGTAAGCTTTGGCGTAGCCGTTGGTGGGCAGGGTGTGGTTGGTGCCGGAAGCATAGTCGCCGGCCGACTCACAGGAGTAGTTGCCGATGAACACCGAACCGGCGTTCCGCACCTGTTCTGCCACTTGCTCGGCATTGCTGACTGCGAGGATGAGGTGCTCAGGCGCATACGCATTGGTCAGTTCCATCACTTCATCTATGTCGTGAAGCAAGACGATATGGCTGTTCTCCAGGCTCTTGTTTGCGATGTCCTTTCGGGGAAGGGCAGAGAGCTGGCGGTCTATTTCGTCGCATACCTTCTGAATCAGCGTCTCGCTGGTGGTGACGAGCAGTACTTGGCTATCAACACCATGTTCTGCCTGCGACAACAGGTCGGCGGCCACAAAAGCGGGGTTGGCACTTCCGTCGGCCACCACCTCCACTTCAGATGGTCCGGCGGGCATGTCGATGGCCACGTCAGCCACACTCACAATCTGTTTGGCGCAGACCACAAATTGGTTGCCAGGACCGAATATCTTATACACTTTGGGCACACTCTCCGTACCGTATGCCATGGCACCAATAGCCTGGACACCTCCAATCTTGAAGATTTTGCTTACACCAGCGATCTTTGCGGCCTGCAGGATGGCGGGATTCACCTTGCCCTCACGGTTCGGCGGGGTGCAAAGCACAATCTCGCTGCAACCTGCAATCCGTGCAGGTGTGGCGAGCATCAGCACCGTTGAGAAGAGTGGGGCAGTGCCTCCCGGGATATACAACCCGACCTTCTCCACAGGTACGGCTTTCTGCCAGCAGGTCACTCCCTGGCAGGTCTCCACCTTTTTGCTTTCGAAAGTCTGCGATGCATGGAATCTCGATATGTTCTGATGGGCGAGAAGCAATGCGGCTTTCAGTTCCTCGCTCACGAGGCTGTCTGATTCTGCCATTTCCACTTCGCTGACCTGCAGTTCCGACAGGTCCACTTTGTCGAACTCTTTCTCGTATCGGCGAACGGCCACATCGCCTTCTTGACGAATGGAGTCGAGCACATTCGTCACGATTTGGCGTAACGAGGAGTTGTCGAAATGCGGACGTGTGCAGACTGCCTGCCATTCCTCTCTCGATGGATATTTCAGTATGTTCATATTGTCGTGTGTAGTTGTAAGTGTTTACAGGACCATCTTTTCTATCGGCAGCACGAGGATGCCTTCAGCACCCAGGGCCTTGAGTTGGCCAATGACCTCCCAGAAGCGCTTTTGGTCAACTACGGTGTGCACGCTGCTCCAGCCTTCTGTGGCCAGCGACATCACGGTAGGGCTCTTGGCACCGGGCAGAATGTTGATGATGTCCTTCACCTTCTCTGTCGGGGCATTCATCAACACGTATTTCTTGTCCTCAGCCATTTTCACTGCTTCGATTCGGAAGAGCAGTTCGTCGAGGATGGCTTTTTTCTCTTCGGGAAGGTTCTTGTTGGCGATGAGCAATGCCTCGCTTTTCATCACCACTTCCACCTCCTTCAGGTTGTTGCTCACAAGGGTGGAACCGCTGCTGACGATATCAAAGATGCCATCGGCAAGTCCGATGCCAGGTGCAATCTCCACACTGCCAGTAATCACGTGCACGTTCATCTTCACACCCACCTTCTCCATGAAACGGCGGAGGATGACGGGGTAGGAGGTGGCTATGGTTTTGCCCTCGAACCATTCCACACCCGTGTATTCCGCGGATTTGGGTATGGCGAGCGACAGACGGCATTTGCTGAAGCCCAGACGTCGGATGATATCGGCGTCCTCACCACGCTCGATGAACTCGTTCTCACCCACGATACCGAGGTCGGCCACTCCCGAGGCTACGGTTTGTGGAATGTCGTCGTCGCGGAGATAAAGGATCTCCACTGGAAAATTGCTGCTCTCCATGAGCAGGGTGCGCTTCACGTTGCTGACCTTGATGTCGGCTTCTGCAAGCAGTGACATAGTGTCTTCAAACAAACGGCCTTTTGACTGTACGGCTATTCTTAACATAATGGTCTATGGTGTTATTGATTATTCTCTTTTAAAATAGTTCGACCAGTTTGACTAGTTCGACTAGTTTTTGCTAGTTTGACTAGTTTTACTAGTATTTTGCTGGTTTTGGTTTTCTAAAGAAAAAGAGCCTGCCATTGTCTTCGGCAAGCTCCTTTCATTACTGTATGTCCTTTGTCTTCAGTTCAGCATCAGTAGTGCGGCTCCCGATTGATTCAGAAGATGCAATGGTGGTGATGGTGAATGTTGAGGATAAACATAGTTCGTTGTTGAAATTTTTTGCAAAATTACACCTTTTTGATGAATTATGCAATCTTTTTGATACTTTTTTGAGTAATCTGACATCTCCAGGCAACCCAGGTAATCTGGATAGAAGGGATTCTTCGGACGATTCGGACAGCTCGGGGAAGTTTGTTTTGTCTCCTCATGCCAGTCGGGCCAGCTGGATGATTCCGGCTGGCCCGACTGGTCTGATTGCTCTGACTGTTATGCTTGTTTTAGTGGCGACTGGCCATGAAACGTGGTGCCTGTGGTGTGTGCCTCTGTGGATGGATCGCATTCTTGTCGGCAAGGTAGTCCTGATACTGCTGGAAGTTAAGGATCTTCTGGAGTGCGAGTTCGTATGCGATGTTGGCCTTCTGCATCATTCCTGCCTGGCGATTTCTAACCGTGCGCTTGTTGGTTGAGTTGCTGGCTGCAGGAGAGTTGTCGGCGATGATCTGTGCCAGTTTCTCGTTGATCTCATACACCTGCTTGGTCTGCTTCTTGCTCAGTCCGTAGCGGTTGGCCATCTGTTCTGTGCGGTGCTGCACAAATTCCTTCTCGTTGAATCCCTTGACTTCTGATGTGGGGTTGGCTGCGAAAGCTGATGCGTTGAGGATGAAAGCCGATATGATAGAAAGGATGAAAGTTTTCATAATGTTGTTTTGTTTTTTAATTGTTGAACTTGTTGTTAATGTCTCTGTTTTTTTAGTTGCAACTGTCTTTTTGATGTTCCATCTTGAAAATGGTTTAGTCGAAAATTCATCTTTTTCATGTTTTAACGAATTTTCAGAAATCAAGCTTCCTTTTATCCGATGTTATCAGAGGACCTTTTCTATACAGCATAAGCTTGTGTTACATATCATCGTGTAACACAAGCTTATCTGATGTGTATTTTCTTGTTTTTTTAATTGGTTATGAAGGGACGATGGTCTTTAGGAAGGTTTAATTCCTGCCTGTTATCCACCTCAGATACTTGGATTGGAAGATTTTCACCAACAGAACACAGGTGATGAGTTCAGACACATAGACTACCAGCACGAAGAATAGGAACTGCCTTAATCTATCGGGTAAGATGAGCGCGTGATAATAGACAATGAAGGCATAAAGGGGGCAAAAGTGAAGCCCATAGATGATCAAGGAGTTTTTCCCGAAGTATTCCAAAACGGCATTGCTGTTCCAAACTTGGCATAATCGCAGGACGGTGAACGAACCCGAAACGGAAAGGATGATGAAGAGCGGCAATTGTCTGAGGCTGACATTCATAATGGCTGTATAAACTGGAATGTTAAGGCCAAGCAGCAACAATAACCCGAAGACAGGTATATATATGTATGGGCTGTATTTCATCAGTCGGTCATATAGACGTGGGTTCTTTTTCAGCCAGTAACCTAAAGCCACAAAAAAGCACGACCCGGTGGACTGACGGATGGCGAGAGGGTTGTGGCCGATATTTAATTGGTTGAGGATAATAGCCAGAACGAGCATGACTAAAGTGATGACGAGGATTGCAATGTCGTTATGCGTGGCTCGTCTCAAGAGATAGACAACAGCCTTCGAGAAGGCCAGTGCGTTCAGAAACCATAGGGTGGTGCATGGTTCGGTGAAAAAAAACGTCTTGTATCTGGCCCATGTGAAATCGGAAAAATACACCGCATCGAATGTTGCTTGCAGCAGTTCAAAAACCATCCACGGTATGATAATCTGCCTGATGATCTTCTTGAAAAACAGCTTCCACTCGGTCTCAAAAGTGGAGCAGTAGCCAGAAACCAAGAAAAAGCACTGCATGAAAAACGCAGTGTAAATACCTTGCCATGAGAAGATGGCATAGGAAAAAGGGGAGGTGATACCGATTCTACTGAAAGCACTGCCGAAATGGTGCAACACCACAAGCAAGATCAGGATGCCTTTGGCAAGGTCGAGATAGTGGATACGCTTAATGGGTGGCATCAATCTAAATGCTGGAGGTTCTGAGTCAGTTGCGGGAAGTCGCGCACATGGATGTCGCGTTGTGGGAATGGTATCTCGATATGGTGGTCGTTGAGTGCCTTGTAGATATGCTCACGCACTTTCCATATCCAGGCGATCTCATCCTTCACCAGCATCCAGAAGAGTACGACCATATCCACAGAACTGTCACCGAACCGCTGCATGACCACCTTCACGCCGTAGTCGCGTCTGATGAGCGGGTCGCCGTTGCTGTCCACCTCGTCAATGAGCAGGTCAGTGAGTTCCTTGGTGAGTACCTCTTTCACGAGCGGGAGGTCGGAACCGTATGCAACACCGATGGGCACGTACATCTTCTCGTACTTGTCGCTCTTGGTCAGGTTCTGGAAGTTTTTGGTGAAGAGCTGGCTGTTGGGGAAGGAGATGACGGCACCGTCGAAGGTGTGCACCTGTGTGCTTTGGTAGGTGATGCTCTCCACGGTACCACGTACACCCTCGCACTGGATAACGTCACCCACACGGATGCGTCCCGTCATCAGCGACATGCCGTAGAAGAAGTTCTCCAGCAAGTCCTTCATGGCGAAACCGACACCAGTAGAGAGACCTGCCGTGATGATGGCGATGCCCGATTGGTTGACCTTGAGCAGTGTCATGGACAGGAGGATGTAAATACCCCAGACACCGATGGCGATAAGGTTGCGTCCGAGTGTGGTCTGCACCTTGCTCTCTTTGTTGCGCCGGCGGTCGTGGTCGAGATAAAGGTTCATCAGCAGGTAGTGGAGGTAGCGGAAGACGAAGAAGAGACAGATGACCACAAAGATGGTCTGCAGTGATGCCGTCAGTATGTTCTGGGCTTCCACAAAAGGTGTGCGTAGCATCTGGATCACCCAGTCGGAGAAATCGAAGACCTCGGATGCGAGCAGCAGCGAGAAGGGGATGGAGAGCACGGTGAGGATGGGTGTGACGCATTTGGTGATGAAGTCGAAGAACCAAGTCTGGCGGATATAGTAGCCCTGGTGTTTGTTGCTGAGGTTGCCTCCGGCTTTGGAGATACGTTTCTCCAAGTAGCGTTTCTCCACCATTTCAAGGATGTCGTAAATTGCGGTGATGGTCTGGATGAACGTGAGCATGAAGAGCCACCAGATGAGCACCTGCACTGCCATCAGCACGAAGCCCACCCATGCCATGATGGCTGTCACGAACAGGATGATGGCTGAAACCCACGAGCAGATGATGTCGTAACGTGGCACATTCTTCATGCTGCGGACCAGCGTTATGACTTGCCATATGGTCATGATGATGATGATGGGCGAATAGATGAGGTTCACGATCTCATTGGGCACGAAGAGTATGCGTGTGACGATGATGATGAATCCCAGGACGAGGACGGGTGCATAGAGTCGGAAGGCACGGCGGATGCAGTCGCCTGGCACCCTGACGATAAGCGAGATGAGGATGGCTGCCACGAGCCAGAAATACTCGATGAGCAGTCCGGAAGCCATGATGAAGAAGTTGTGGCTGGCAAAATAGCGGATGATCATGGCCACGATGGCGAAGGTGGCTGCGGCTGAAGCTTGGATGAGTGAAGTACGTTTCTTGATGAACTCCTCTCGTGTGCGTATCTTTTTAGGGATGAAGAATCGTATCGCGATGTAGCTGATGATGCTGGCGATGATGAGCCAGGACACGAGGAACGAGAAGAGGAAAAGGTAGATGGGGCCGTTCCACTGCGATTTGATGTTGCGGTGTCTCACATATTTCTGCTCGACCGTGTTGCGGGCGTTCTGATAGTTGAACTTCCACATCGACAGCACCATGGGGTAGGAGTAGTCGCCGTTGCGGAAGATGTCGTCCTTGATACTCTGGTAGCGTTTCGTGGCATAGTCGTTCATCTTGGCGAGGCGTTCCTTGGTGTTGTCGTAGCGGCTCTCTGCCTCCTTCATGTTGGCTTTCTGTTTGAGGGAGATCTCGAGGATGGCCTTGGCGGTGCGCAGGCACTCATTGCGGTCAGCCTTCTGCTCGTTGGTCTCGAGTATGAACTCAGGGATGCTCTCAAGGCTGTTGATGAGTTCCTTGTAGCGCTCGATGTCGGCGTCGAGTGTGGTCTCAAACCTGGTGAAGGGCATGGTCTGTTTGCTGAAGTTCCGGTATAGTTCCATAGCCTCGCTGCAGGCGTAGGTGACGTCGAACACGTAGTCGCGTTTCTGGCTGTAGAGCATCAGTGCGATCTGGCTGCTCGTCTTGGCCGACTCTGCCACGCGTCGGTTCATCATCTGCGCGTTGTTGCGGAACCGTTCCTCTTGTTCCAGTTTGTCGTCATAGCTCTTTTGAAGTTCCACACGGAGGTTAGCTAACGTCTGCGGCAAGTCTTTTTCCTTGAGCACGGCTTTCATACTGACACTGTAAAGAATCAGCAGAAACAGCGACAAGATGAGTTTCTTTCCCATGATTGATGATTAATTTGGTGAATGGGGAATTATTAGAAGGCCCCATAAAGATTTATGATGCAAAAATAACTCTTTATCTCCGAATATGGTGCATGTTTGAATTTGTTTTACTAAATTCGCATAAAAAATAACCGTTTGGACATGACAAGTCGTGTCCGTTGAGGCCTTGGAAGAAACACCAACACCTCGAACAAACAATGACAGGACTATGAGAATTATTGCGGACAGTGGCAGCACGAAGACTGCTTGGGCGCTGATTGAAAACGCCAGAATAGAGTACTTGGAAGGACGTGGCATCAACCCAATCCATCTTGGTAAGGATGAAATCATCAATATTATAGAAATAGACCTCGTTCCTTTTGTCGGTGACCGAAGGGTTGAAGGGGTCTGGTTTTTTGGCTCAGGATGCACGAAAGAGAAGATACCAGTGGTGGCCGGTTGTATTGCTGAGGCGCTGGACAATCCCGATGAGGTGTATGTGGACAGCGACATGGTCGGTGCCGCCAAGGCGCTGTGCGGCGACAAGCCAGGCCTGGCCTGCATACTGGGCACCGGGGCCAATTCCTGTTATTTCGACGGCCGTCAAATCACGGATAATGTGCCGGCTCTGGGATACATTCTCGGCGACGAGGGCAGCGGGGCGTATATCGGCAAACGGCTCGTCGGGGATATGTTCAAGCGGCAGTTCACCGACGAACTTTTCGAATGTTTTGTCAAAGAAACGGGTCTGTCTGCAGCCTCTGTGGTAGAGAAAGTCTATCGCCAGCCTACGCCCAACCTTTTTCTGGCCTCATTGACCACCTTTTGCTCTTCACATAGGGATCATCCCCAGATACATGCTTTTCTCCTCGATTGCTTCAGTGAGTTTGTCCGCAGAAACGTGGTGAAATACAGCCAGCTGCATAGAGGCGACAGCGTCAATTTCGTGGGTTCGGTGGCGTTTTTCTTCCAGCCGGAAATCAGTGAGGCGCTGCATCGCCATGGCTATGAGATGGGCAAGGTGCTGAGGTCGCCTATAGAGGGACTGGTGAAAAACTATCTTATCGAGGCTGTCGGATAAGGTCTGCCTTTTATTCCTTTTGTTGTATTATCACTTGATGCCCCGTTCGTTGAGTGCTTTCACATAGCGTCGGGCATTGGCTTGGTGTTCTGCGTAGGTGACAGCGAAGTTGTGGCTGCCCGAGAAATCCTCTTTGGCGCACATGTAGAGATAATTGTTGTCCTCGTGGTTGAGCACAGCGTCGAGGCCGGCTATCGACGGGATGCGGATGGGGCCAGGTGGCAGTCCCTTATAAAGATAGGTGTTATAGGGTGAATCGACAGCGAGGTGTTTGTTGAGCACACGGCGGATGGTGAAGTCGCCCAAAGCGTAGATCACGGTCGGGTCGCTTTGCAACAGCATGCCTTTCTTCATCCGGTTGAGGTAGAGTCCTGCGATACGGGGTTTCTCTGGATTGTAGGCCGATTCAGAATCGACGATGCTGGCCAGCGTGGCGACCTGGTTGGCGGTGAGTCCTAACTGGCGCGCTTTCTCTTTCCGTGTGTCGTTCCAGAAGTTGTCGTTTTCTTTCTTCATGCGCTGTACCAGGTTTTCGGCACTCACGTCCCAGTACATCTCATAAGTGTTGGGGATGAACATGCCGGGGAAGGTCTGACGGTCAAACCCAAGGCTGGACATCACGCTGTCGCTGGTCAACACCTGTGCGACTTCCGTGGAGTCGATCATGAGTTGTTTGGCGACACGTGCGGCCAAGTCGCCCATCGTCCTGACGCTGGGCACCACCACATTGACGGGTGATTGGAGATGGTTGCGTACCGTGCGGAGCACCGACATCATAGAGGCGCCGGTTTCCACCGCATAACGGCCCTTGTAGTTGCCCTTCATGCGGAGCAACTTGGCGCTGAGGTCAAAGCCAAGGACAGGAGATGGCTGTGTGACTTCAAGGAGTTTCGTCTTCAGCGAGTCAACGTCGTCGTCACGGTCGAGGTAGATATAGGCGGTCTCTTCGTTGTTCATCACCGCGCCATACATGCAGTAGGCGAAGTAACCACCCACGCCAATCAGGGCTGTCAGGAGAATCAGAAGTATCAGAAGTACTTTTTTCATTGGTAATTATGAAGATTCGGTGGGGTGTTCAGTTTTATTTGCTCAAGGCATCGAAGTGTTCCTTTGCCTTGTTGTGGCCTTGTGCGGCAGCTTTGGCGAACCACTCCTTGGCCTTTTCGAGGTCGCGTTCCACGTATTTTCCATCCTCATAGATGAGGCCGAGGAAATACTGGGCGTAGGGGTCGCCTTTCTCCGCTTCCTTTCTGACGATGGCCACAGCGTTGGCGTTCAACTGCTTCTGATAGGGCGTGAGCTCATTTTTCTCAATATCTATGGCGTCGTCGTACCATCTTTTCGCCTCCACGGTGTCCGCTTCCACTCCTTCTCCACGGGCGTAGCAACGGCCCACATAGTACATGGCAGACTGATGGCCATGAGCCGCAGCCTTTCGGAACCATGACAGGGCAGTGGGGAAGTCCTGTGCCACTCCCTTTCCATCGTAATAGCAAAGGCCCAGTTTATACTGTGCAGAATCGAAATCCTGCTCTGCCGACTTGGTGAACCATTCTATGCACTTGCGCATGTTCTCAGGTTCCAAGCCTCTGTTCTGATAGATGCACGCCAGTTTATACTGCGCGTAAGCATTGCCACTGCGGGCGATTTCTATCAACGCTTCCAGCCCCTCGTCGGACGATGGCTGCATGAACTGATAGACGCTGTTCTTGTTATTCTGTGCCGAGATTGCCGACATGAGGAAGAAGGCAGTCAGCAGCACCGGCATTCTGAATGGATTTTGTCTCATTGTATCGTGTGAATTATGATGAGGAAGGGGTAGGGGCGGTGGAATTTCAGTTTATTCAGCCAAAGTGATGGGCTGCCATTCCAATTTGGGTTCATCAACGGGTTCACCCAATTTTTCGACGAACTTCTCGCATTCTTCCGAGGTGGCACTCTCTCCGTTGATGTCGTACCACTCATAGGTCACTTCCTGTTCATCGCTGAAGATATTCCAGTGAACTTCAGAATAATAGTACTCCGTCAGTTTGCTGTCCTTCAACATTTGCGCGCCTTGACACGAACGTCCAGGTGTGTAATAGGCATTATAAGCCACGGCATTTTTGTAGAATGTCAGTTCTGTGGCTCCGTCGGCGTAGGCTATTAAGTGGACAGAATCACCCTCGACGACGTAGATGGCTTCGTAGTTAAATGTCGTGTCGCGTACCCATACTTCGTTTTTGTTGTCGCCATCAATGTCTGCCAAAGCGTACTCTTTCACTTGGTACCCTCCAATGCCAAAGCGAAGTTCTGGATTATCTTCCATCTGTTCCAGATACTTGGTGATGTCGAACTTCTTTTCAACGGTCAAAAGGCTATCTATCTGATTATTGGCGCTTTGCTCTTTTTTCTGTGCGCAGTTGGTCATCAAGACTGTCATAAAGAGTGTAATGAGGATGTTTGAGTTGATGAGATTCTTCATAATTCAAATAGGAATAAAATTATTGTAATTCAATTCTTTATGGTTGGTTCAGCGTTAACCGTCAGTAACATAAACGTAATCAGTATGCAAAAATACTCATTTTTCATCGAAAATGGTCAAGGAAAAACCTTTTTTCACTTCATTGCAGTTATTTTTGCTGATTGATCTGAATAAAACCAACATCTTCATGAATTTGCGTAACGATTCTCTCATTTCCCAGAATGGGGCTACTCTCGTTAATTGTAGATGCAAGGGGTGAAGCAGAATGACGGAGCCTCTCATAAAATGAGGATTGGCACAAAAAAAGAAGATAATATTTTGTTTTTATCCGCAATTGTTGTAATTTTGCATTGGATTAAAGACGTAGAGACGTCAGAAAAGACATCAATGATATAAGAATAAGCCGGGTAAGGATCGATTGGGATACTCATCAAATTATACAGAACAACCGGGAATGCTTCGTTCTTCGATGGCGGGCCACGCCCTTACGGGTAACCTTTGAGTCGGTGGATTACAAAGAGGAGCGGGCGCTCAAATCATTTCATCTCGGAGTTTCATCACATCTCCTCCCGGCTTTTTCTCTTTTATTATGTCTTTCTGAATTGTTTCAGGGTTTCCTGCGATGGTTAGTGGTTAGAATTCCAAGCAGTGATTGTCGCGTTTTTTGGTCCAATCAAGGAAAGTTGCCGGAGTGGTCGATCGGGCCGCACTCGAAATGCGGTGAACGGGTAACTGTTCCGGGGGTTCGAATCCCTCACTTTCCGCAAACTGGCTGATTTTCAGTCAGTTTTTTTATATTTGGAGGCTGGCAGAACCAAACTCGTTTGGTGATGTCAGCCTCCAAATGAAAAAACGTGATGGTATCATCGCCGTTTCTTTCTTTGCAAGGACGCCCGCGGCGGCGCAAGGGATGCGTACTACGTTTTACTTCACAAAACCGACCTTGTCAGCATCGGTAATCTGCTTGATTACCCGGCAGGGATTTCCTGCAGCTACCACACGAGGTGGAATATCGTGCGTCACGATGCTGCCGCAACCGATGACAGCACCTTCACCAATAGTCACACCTGCCATGATCTTCACGTCACCAGCAATCCATGCCTTGTCTCCAATAGTAATACGACCACCGATGAGAGCACCTTGAGCACGTTCCTCAGGATCAAGACTATGGTTGGCGCTATACATTCCTACGTTTGGCCCAATCAGTACGTTGTTACCGATGGTGATGCGGGAGCAATCGAGGAAGACGGCTCCGAAGTTGATATATACATCGTTGCCAATGTAGATGTTCTTGCCAAACTCACATTTGAATGTCGGTTCCACATACACGTTCTCACCAATGCTACCGAACAGTTGTTTTAGGAGTACCTTGCGCTCCTCAACTTGCTCATCGGTTGTAAGGTTAAACTTGTTGAAGATGTTCTTTGCTTCGACTCTGCGGTTGAAGAGGTCATCGTCAAAGTCATCATAGATCATGTCAAGTTGCATCTTTTCCCATGCAGTAAGGTTCTGGTTCTGTTCCATATGTCAAATTATACGTTGTGAATCCGTGAAAAGCGGTTTTCCTTTCTTCTTCTAGGATGAAGATGATATAAACCACATGTTAATACTTTTCGCCACAATATGGGCAGACGATGTCACGGTCTATAATCCGCAAAACGAAATGTTCGGGAAAAATAAAACGAAACGTATATTTTCGTAAAACGAAATGTTCCTTTTATGAGTTCCCTCCCATAACAAAAACGCCCTGCCAGTTTTCACTGAGGGCGTTTTCGTTTTAATTGGGTTCTAATACTGTTGGAAGGTCATTTCATGCATCGCGATTGGATGGGTCGGATTCTGTGAGTTTGAGGGCGAACTTCGCGATCTTCCCTCTGTACTGGGTGTATTGCGTGCAACTCTGGTAGAGGCAGTGATAGACAAGTCCGGACTGGTATCGCGTGCTGATATCGACAGTGCCTGTGGCTAATACGTCCGTGCAGAAGGCGTTATAGCGGGCGTAGAAGAGCGCGGCGGTTGGGGCGTAAAGGTTGAGCCTCAGGGTCAGCTCGCGTTCTTTCAGCTTCGGGTGGGTCGCGATATACTGCCGGCCATGTTCCAGCCTGCTCTCGTTGCTGACGAACTCTTTGAGCGAAGCCGGTGTCATGAGTGCCGCCAGACCGCTGCTGTCGAGGCTGATGCCCCATCTCGTCCAGGCATCGTGTCCGTTAATGAATAGTTCTCCTGTCATGTCTGTTGTTTTTTACAGCCGTTCCACAGCCGTGCGTATCTGCTCCAGTTTCCTGTCCATAGAAGGCATGTAGCCCGTGTTCCTCGCGATCGACTCCAAGTAGGTGCTGCACTGCCACACCACGTCATTCATCTCGCCCATCAGCGACAGCGTCGCACCGCCCGTGCCGGCAATCCTGGCCACATCCTCTGCCTGACGCTGAACGATGTCCGAGAGCCGAGTCGTCTGGATCTGGATCGCCGCGAACCTGCCGCTCAGCTCGTCGCCCGTCTCCTGGCTCATCGTCCTGAACTTGCCCGTTGTCCCTTGCGACTCCTTCCCCTCGTAGTCGTAGCCAGTGATCTGCGCGATTTGCTCGCGCTGCTCCAGGCCTCTGCGCACCAGGGCGTCGTACTCCGACTTGTATTGCGAGACCTCAGCAGCCGTCAGCGTGCCCTGCTGAAGCCGCTCCGCCCAACTGCTGTACCATGTCTCCAGTTCCTTGTCAATCGTGTCGCCGATGGCGATGTTGAGCAGCGAGCGCTGCATCATCTCCGCGAAACGGCTGCTGAAGTCCGAGGCGTCAGAGTCCATGTCCATCAGCGTGCTCACGAAGTCATCGCGCACTGACTGGAAAGAGGTCCGCGTCAAGTTCTCGTTGATCTGCTCCGTCAGCTCCTCGATCGTTCCCGCCAGATCGGCGTAGCGCTCCCAGTACTCGCTCTTGTCGTAGTCACCCTGGCTCAGGATGCTCGCCCACACGTCAGTCAGTTTCGTCCTGATCTCGTCCATCTCCTCGGGAGTGAGGTCGTAGAGCGAGTCAAGGCTGCCCACGTTCCTGCCGAGCAGCGACGAGATGCGGGAGTAGGCGTCGTCGCCCAGGTTGAACTTCTTCGCGTTCGAGTGGTGAGCACCGTGGTAGCCCATCTGGGACTTCAGGATCTCCATCGTCTGCGCGATGACCTGCTGCTGGTCGGCCAACGCCGCCTGGAACGTGCTCACAGCCGACGTACCGTTCTGCCTGTCCATCGTCTCCTTCAGACGTTCCACCGCTGCCGTCAAACGTTCGTTGCTCTCCGTGTTGCGCTCCGTCACACGGGCCACCTCACTGGCGTTGCTGCCGTTGCCGATCCCGATAGACTTGCCCCACGACTGGAAACCCTTCACCACACCGTTCAGCGCACCCACCACATCACCCGAGGCGAGGCTGCGAACCGCGCCCGAGAAAGCCTCCGAGCCCTCGGCGAACCTGTGGACGCTCTCACCGAACTCACTGCCGCCCAGACCCATCGTATCCACAAGGTCGCCCAAAGACTGGATGTTCGAGTTCACGCCCTCGGCAATCTCCAACGGAGAGCCGCCGAGGAAGGCGAACACGTCCTTCCATCCGCCCTGCTGCGACAACTGGTCGCCGAGGTTGTCAGCACGGCCCTTGTCACCACGGGCCAGGGCCTCGGCCAACGCGCGTTCCAGCTGTTTGCGCAATCCAAGACCGGGGAGAAGCGTCTCCCAGAGGTTGCCCTTCGACGCGATCTCATCACTGATCTCATTGATTTTGTCGCGGAGCAGTCGGGCGTTCTCCTCGGTGATGCCCTTGGCGTCCAGGGCTTCCTCGAGTTTCGACCGCAGCTCCTTCAGGAACTTCGTCGAGTGCTGCCCGATGTCAGAAAAAACATCGTCCAAGTCGATGCTCTCCTGCAGACGCTGCATGTCGAGGTCACTCAACGCCTCCCGCAGTTGCTGTTCCAGCATCTTGCGGGCGCCGTCATTCTTCGCGTCATCTATTCTTTTCTGGAAAGATTCCGTGATGGCCGCGCGTTTTTCCTCGTAGGTGCCGTATTGCTGTAGATACTCATTCTGCGCTTGCTCAGCATGTTCCAACCATTCCCTAAGCAATATGTCAAGTTCTCTGTTTTCCTTCTCATAGACATGTCGACGAGCCTCCGTGAAAACCTCTTCCTCATCTGGTGTGAGCATTCCACCGTTCTTTTCAAGCAGATCCTTGTGTATTTTGTCGAGTTCCTCCAACTGTTCCTTGCGGTCGAATTCCATTTGCGAAATCCTGCGCGACATCTCGTCCTTGTCCGCATCAATCATGCTCTGAGCGTTCCTCTTCCGAAGTTCCGCAATCTTTTCGGCCACAGCCTCTTCATTCCTGACTGCCGGTGAGTCCTTCGTCGGAGAGGAAGATGAGGGGTTATATAAAGGTACACCTACGCTTTTTTCTGCCTGACCCTGATACTTCAGAGAATCATTCATACTCTTCATCAGGGCTTCTTCATCGGCTTTCATCTGGGCAAGCTTTTGTTGATGCTCCCGTTTCCTTACGGCTTGGACTTGTTCTGCTGCTGAATTGAGTTTCCGTGCTCCTTGTGCGGTCAATTTTTTCTGTCGTGTGCCGTTATAATAAAGGAAATCCCCACGAGGGCCAGATTCAAGTTCTATTCCGTATTCTTTTTCGAGAGCACCTATGTCATAAACAATTTGATCTCCACTGAACACACTACGAAAATCCCCTGTCTGTCGGTCTTTTCGGTTCTCTTCTTGGATGCGTTTTGTTATCATCTTCTCTGCCTGGCTTGCATAGGCTGATGCCTCCGCTCTCGCCATGATGGCCTTGACGACTGCATCAGTGTTCTCCACAAGCACCTTTTCTGCGTCGGCCACACTGTTAACTGAGAATCCGAGACCGTTGAATGCGGATTTGTTCTCCAGGACTAACTTCTGTTTGGCTTTAAGATCATCACCGAGTGCCTTCCACTTATCTTGGAGTTGTTTAAGCGAAAAAATCTGTTTTGCCGCAGAGGAAGCGACAGAACTGCTCCATTCTTCATTCATCTTCTGCATTTCCTCCCTGTGTTCTCGTGCGGCCTTGATAGCCCTTTCCTCCTCTTCTGTGTTCTTCTTATTGGCAACAGTGAGCCCGACGACTGCCCCCACGACGGTCAATAAAGCCATGGCGAGCAGCACATAGGGGTTGGCCTTTGCCACAAGATTGAATGCTCTCTGAGCTATAGTAAGTCCGACTGTCGCAGCGATACCTTTTCCTTTGGCGAGGTTTTCCATTTCCTGAGCTTTGGCTGCAGCTTGGGTCTGTACAATCTGCACCAAACGCATGATGGCCGACTGTTTCTGCAGAGTGTTCTGGGCCTGTTGCAGGAAGTTCGACGCAGCCAAGGCCGTCTGGAGTTTCGTTTGGACAGCCTCTAGATCCTCCTCGGCCATACCCAGCGAACTCGCAACGCCCTGGGCCGAACCCATGCCGCTGATCACCAAACCAAGCCCCTGAAGCAGACCGTCAAATACATGGGTGTCCGAAGCGTCGTTCTTGATCATATCGTTCACGTCACCAATCGCATCCTTCAGCCCGGAAGCCTGTTTCGTAAGCACCGATATCTTCTCCTGAAGTTCACGCCCGGAAGCTGAGTTCCGCTCAGCCTCGCTCAGCGACGAGTACTGGAGCGAGAGCCCGACAATCTCGTTAGTCAGCTCGCGCAGGCGCTGACGAGCGCTATCAGGACCCTCGGCGCCCGCCTTGAAAGCATCCGACATCCGTTTCGCCTGCTCTTCAGCTTTAGCGCCCAGATCATCAAGAACCGTACTTGTCTCGCCCGTCATTTTTGAAACTGAAGTCATGACGTCATCCGTAGCCTTACGGGCATCGGCAGACATCCCCTTCATCGTCTCGTCCAATTGCTTGCGGGCCTTCTCTTGTTCCTGGGCTACATGCGCCCCCACATCCGACAACCGCTCCTCAACCCTGCCCAGGTTACGCTCCGCGCTCCTCGACTCAATATTGATCGAACATCTTACCTCGTTGTCCATATATATGTGTTATAATGACATTCAAACGCTGTTACAATGCAAAAATCACAAAAGCCACAATCCATCCGGCCACCATCCCGCAGCCGTCAAGGTCTATCGCAGTCCTTAGCGTTAGCTCTCATAACTATGTTTCATCGTAGGTTTTTGTCTCTGGATTATACTTGTTGTCAAAGTATGGTGCTATATCTAATTGCATCCTATATTGGTCGAAAGTAAGAATTGTTGGGTCTGGGTTAGTCAAACCATAATATCTATACATTTCATTAACCAGTTTCTTTGCAAGACGGTAGAACCCCCAGTTGCCGGGATGTGTTAATGGTCCATTCAGCATATATAGATTTGGGTCTGCGCCCTCTGGGAGAGCCATCCTTTTTAGTGGGTAAATTCCAGTTTCTGGGTCTGGGGGCATTTTCCAAGGCCATCCAGTCATATTTCTATCAGATGCCCATTCCCTTGCACCTTCGACCAGTTGCGTACCAAAAAGACCAGCGGCTGTTCTCAATTGGGTCAACTGATCATCGCCACCGAATCCTGTATCCAAAATGAAAACTGGAATTGCAGATTTACCCTTGCAGACATAATTTGTTATACAGTCATACAATTTATTTGCAAAGTTTGTATAAGATGATGGTTGTGCTGCGAAAGATGCAATACAGATACTGTCAAAATCCAAGTCCTCACAATCATAGTTTTGTTCCCAATAACTTATGTTATCACAGTTAGGACCAAATGCGGCGAAGTTCTTGAAGAAAGTTGTGAACTCTGGACTGACTGTTTGAAACATTGATTTTGTTTGTCCGAGCAAATCAAGATGTTCAGCGGAAGCACACAATCCCCAGTTTCCGTGCCATCCCTTGTTGGCGAAGATACAGCCCCAAGAATGAGCAAGAAACATCATCTTTGTTGGAACAGCTGGTGCGGTGATAAGATTTCCACTATTATCAACTGCAATTCTATATTTTGTACCATTTGCAGACTTCACATAAAGAGGTCGATTATAGTCTTTCAGATAATCAATTTCTGTTTTAATATCATCCCTAATACCAACTCCATTGATGTAAGAATTAACAACGCTCATTGTCATACCATCAGTTGAAGAAGATGTGAATGAAACTCTAACAATCACTCGATGAACTCCACTTGTCTGCTTCAAAAGATTAAAATTAATATCAACATAACTGTTGTAGATTTCATCATAAACCGTTTGTGCTGTCTGAATCTGGAATGCATTTGATTCTGTCCTTACAGTTGAAGTAATTGGTATTGCTGATGCTTCTGTTTTATCTGTTGCAAGTCTAATATAGAAAGTCGGATTTTCTATTCCGAGATTTCTTGCTTTTGAAACATCTACCAGTAAGTCAACATACTCTCCACTCATAGCAGTACCAGAAGGAATTGAACAAGAATAACTGTCATCAAGTTTTACATTTGATGATTTACCTACGATACTCAAGAATGGTTTTGAAGCATCAGAATTATAAATTCCAATTGCTTTTCTGAGGTCATAGACTTGTTGTCTTAATGACTCCAATTCATCCATTACAATATCTTCAAAATTCCATCCAGTCACCTTAAATCTGAGTTTGCAGATAATGTCATTAGAAAGTGTGGTTTGTGAAGTGCAACCACATCTTATAGCAAGATTGCTATAGTTGTAATTATTCTTGTAATTGTTAATATTGTTTTGGTTGAAACTGCCAGCATAGAAAATGGTATTCTGAACAACTGGTGAAGTTTGTTTTGTGCCAATAGTGAAAATGGTGCTTGATGGTGCAACACTAACTTCCCAGAAGGTGAGAGGTTCTGGTGAATCCCCTTCATATTCTATTGTAAAAAACATACCACCACCTATACCTTCCTTCCTATCAAGTGGAATGGGAAAAGATTGAAGTGGAATAAGTATATCCCTTGCAAAAAGGGTTGTTCCAGCTGGTATAGCAATCTGAACAGTTCTATCATCAATTACCTTTATGTACTTGCTGGAATTCGGATTGGCTGTATCAAGTCTCAACTCCCTCTGAATAGGGTCATATTCTTCACCATATTTCAAATAATTATTCCAGACTGGATTATTATAATAGATGTCAGCGGAAATCAGTCTCAATGATGAAGCGAGAGATGCATCAACCTTTGTGTTAACACCCATTCTGAATGTGAAATAAGAGGTGTTCTCATCAATATCAAAATTATCCTTATAATAAATAGTCTTATCAAATTCTGTTTTGTTATTGAAGCCGTAATTATTCTGTAAGGCTCCAAGTTTATTATATGAGTAAAAAGAACCTCCAGCATTGAGATTACTAGTTTCAATCATAATCTTAATAGAAGGTTTAATACCCATATTGTAGAGTTTCAACATTCGTTTAACGATGTCTTTGTCAAATTGTCCAACAGAACATAGAAATCCTTCACTTCTATCAAGTGAATCAGATGCACCCCAAGAAATTGTATTTGTCAAATTATCATAAACCCCATTAACAGTGTTGATACTGAAAATTCTGCATATGCCATTTGTGGTGTTAATATTAATAGAGGTGTTGTAAGGTATCTGTAACCATCTCAAATCATCTCCAAATAGATTGTTTGCCACAGGGTCACCAACCAGTTGCTCAATCACCCATCCTCCGTCATTTGCTACATTTGGATTCTGGTATGTGATAAGCATACCTTTTTCACGTTGTGCATTTGGGATAGTGTTTCTAGTGTTTTTTGCATTTGTTGACCATTCTAACACCGTAACACCTCCACCACTACCTCCACCAGCAAATGGAGCGGACTGATAATTACTTCCGTCATAAAAGACTTCAATTATCTCATTAGCCTCCCAAGTATTAGTGGCACTTGCTCTCTCCCCACAATAGTACAATGCTTTTGCACCAGTACTGTTGATGTTAAGAGTGGCATTTGCAACTGTGTTTGCATTTGTCATCTTGATCTTCATGTGGCCGCCGTTCGTCGGAAGAGTGTATCCTGTAGCCGTGACCGCCTTCGCGGCAGTGCTGCCGCCTGTCGAGCATGTGTAGTAACCAAGTCGTGCGTTGGTGGCAGCAATGTTGGAGTTCGCGCTATTCAGTGATGATTGCACGCTCTCTATTGTGGTCTGCAGAGCGTATGGTAGGCGATGCACAGCCCACGCGCCGTTCTTGAATCCGAACAGGATGGCGAAACCAGCATAGTCTTGCGATGATAGTTCCACTTTCGTCCAGCCCGTCACGTTGCTTGGTCTTGTGTCACCGTTTGGAGTCCACGATGTCGGAGGTAGATAGACCCTGCCTGCCACATTGTCATACCAAGAAGATGCGCCAGGATTGGTGGCGAAGAAGCACGTACCTTCCACAGCTTTGGATAGATAGCTGTTGTCGGGACCAACGAAGCCAGCTATCCTGTAGCCTGACGAAGCAAGCGTCTCCAACGAGTCGATGTCTGCCTCTGCCGTGGCCAATCTACCCCCTTGGGATGCCAATGCCGTGGTGTGTCCTCCGACAGTGTCCTGCAAGGTCGCTATCGCTTCCTCGACAGCCGTTGTCCTGTCAGGCATCGAGGTCACGCCGTCGCCGCCCAGCACAGCAGCCACAGCCGCGTCAATCTGAGAGCCTGTATGGCTGCTCTCATAGCCCAATGTTGTTGACATATTCCTATGATTTTGATAGTTGTTTCTCAATTTGTTTCAGCCGTGAGTACGCCTCCGTCTCGCCCACCGTGTACCTCGGCGTGTCATACGGCTTGTCAAGTTTGAACTCGTAGCCGATGATGCGTGAGGTCTTGCAACCGTTTTTCAGTGCGTCATGCTCTACCGTCACCCTCGTACCCTCAATGGGCAAGAGGAAACAGTAGTGCCCGTTCACCACCTGAAACAGCCGCCCGTCCGTCAGCAGGTGGTCACCTTCGGACGTGATGAAAGGGATGGGCATGACGTGCCACACCCGCATCCGCTTTCTCTCCGAATCGTTGAAAGGCAGGGTACTTAGGCTGCCAGCCTGCGGCAACTCCTCCTGCGATCGAAAGTCGATGTATCCGTCCTCTGTGTGGAACATCCACTCGCTCATCATCTCGCAGGTGAACACGAACTGCCCCTCGTCCATGGCGCGTAGGTATTCGAGTGCCCTGGCCAGCAGCGCCTCCTCCGCCTCCTCCACCAGTCCGAGCGCCGACATCGCCCGCACGTCCCATCCCTCCAGCACGAAGGCGTCGCCCACGCTCGGGCAGAGTGTCTCGTTGGGCAGCATGCAACCGTAGTTGTCGTTGCGTCTCAGGGTATA
>JAFWPH010000053.1 GCA_017509605.1 Bacteroidaceae bacterium
TATCAACCTCAGTGCGGGTGCCTCACTCGGCATCTACCGCTGGTACATCAAGCCAACCAGCAATGACTTCAACGACGACTACAGCAACCTCCGCATCGGATTCGTGGTTGACGGCGAGGAAGACCCGACAAGCATCTTCGCACTCGACGGAGAGGCTGAGGGCAGCGACGAGATCAGTGGCATCTACTCCGTCAACGGTACTAAGTACGGCACCACTATGGACGACCTCCAGAAGGGTGTGAACATCATCCGCTACAAGAACGGCACTTCCAAGAAGGTGCTCGTGAAGTAGCAGGTCTGACATCACGCGGGTGACAACCATCACCCACCTCATATCAAACGGCTGCAAGTCCAAATGGCTTGCAGCCGTTATTATTATGATGAGAAACAGATCGCAATGAGGTTGGTGTTCTGTTTAGTCTGTGTCATAAGTCTTATAAGATGTGTTTAACAACTTATCTGCAAATATAGAAAAAAAAATTTATTAACACAAAACGCATACTATATAACAATTTTTATGTACCTTTGCAGTTGGTATGGACTTTTCCCAAACTAAGTATTGCATAATCCTTTCATTCACAAACGGATAGGATACATTCGCCAACACAGGCCGACACATCCGATGCAACAAGACGATAAAAAATGTTAAATGTCGTGGGCCTAACCTGTTACGAGTTTGCAACCTTATGTTTCAGAAACTAAAACTGCTGTATTATATAATGTATAACTTTGCAACGCTTTTTTATACATGAATGTAAATGAGAGATGCGCCATGACCACACGCTCCTCTAAGCAGCTAAACAACCAGCAAATAAGAATATAAACAACATAAAAAAATTCAATGAAATGAATTTACGTAAATTTCTGAGGATTCTGATTCCTGTATGCGCACTGGCTACAGTGTCGTGTACGAACGAGGAGTTAATCGTGGACGCAAGTCAATCACCAAGAGGGCGCGCTTTCGCCGATGCTTTCAGGGCACGCTTCGAAAACATTGACCCCAACCACACTTGGATTGACGGTTCGGTCGGCAAGGTGATGGTGACCACCGACGAGAAAGCCAACATCGTCATCTACGGCCTCGGCCGCAGTGACGGTACGCTGCTCCGCCTCAAGCGCTGCGTGGTGGAGGGTACACAAGAGGTGCACTACGACGTACCTATGGGATGTAAGTCTGTTGTACTACGTGCCTGGAACCAAAACGGCGACGCTTATCAGACCCTGGACCCCACCAAAGAAATGGATGAGGCCTCTCTTATCCTCAACCCAGGATCAAGAGCATCCAGCATCAACGACTTGAGCCCAATGCCCAGTCAAGAAATTCCCAACGTATGGAACCAGTACGGCGCTATGGCTCCTTGGCAGACGGATATACCTAATCTTAGTGAAGACAAACTGACCTGGTATTATAACACTGAGGAGACCCGGATTAAAGACGACGGATCTCCTACTACAGATCAGTTGGGAATGTGCTTCTACTTTAAGGGAAACAATGGATATTGGTACAACATCTTCACTCCCAAAATCGCTGGGTACAACTATTGGATACCCAAGAGGTTATTCACAAGTGAAGAAGATTTCCAAAAAAGAACGGGATTAAGCAGTGGCGAATACAGCACATTCAATCTTAACTGGCAAGGTAACGCTGTCGCATATAAACCGTTAAATCCAAACGGAGAATCCTTATATACTGGCAATAGTGAAGATGTTTTACGTTTTCCAAGTGACGATTATTATATTTTCAACGCATTGGGAAAGCGTGGTTCTTGGTGGAACCACGAGGAAGCTCACTACGGTCATTTCTATGTGACCAACGTGGATATCTTAGGTAACAACACTGCATCAGATGCCGACAATGCCAACCTGCGCATGTCGCAACAATACTACACCGTCCAGCTGAATGGCCCTGTGATTGAGGGTATCAGACAAATCATGGGTAATAATTACGTAGTGACAACCAACCCGGAAACAGGAGAAGTAATCTCAAGAATCGGTGCCGAGAACCACCCGGATGTGTTGTTCAACTTCAACACCGACCAAGGTCTAACTACTACTGCGGCTGGTCCTGTGTCTGTTACATGGTTCTCTACCATCACATCTACAAGAGACTATATTGGCTATTTCTACACTATTGGCGCTGATACAGATGAAGCTTGCGAGCGCGCACCCAAGTACCTGCTGCTCGAAGCTACATGTACAAACAGAACAGAAGGCGACACCTTCCCACTCACTTACTACGGACCTACCGGCACGGAAATACCCAATGGACAATACGAATTCCCTGAGGGTGCGCACATCCATTTCTTCATCCTCCATGGTCGTGACAGTAGTACAAATAACGTCAATCCGCATAGCGGACATAGCAGCTGGGTCACGAGAGACCAAATCAATGCAGGTAGTGCTGAGAGCATAATCAGTCAGCTTGCCGCTATTACAGACGAACAATGGGCAACAATCAATCCACAATACGACTGGCTCTTCTGGGATAACAGTACTGCAGACAAACAATATGTGAATGGCAGTTGGATAAGCAGAACAACTAATAACAACCCCAACGGCTGGACGCTCAACGCATACTATGCTTGCTTCGACAAAGGCTTCAATGGTAATGCAGAAACCATCGAACGTATCTATGACACTCAGCCTTGGTACGATCTCGAAAACAATTATGGCTATTTCACCCCAGACCCAAGAATATTGAATGCTCCCAGTGCATCCCAAGATGGAGTCGGTTTGAATGGTATTTACAAGCCGATGGTGGCATTCAAGTACGCTGGTTACAACGTCATCGGTTTCGAGGATACGCCACAGGCTCAATGGGGAGGACTCGACTGGAACGACTGCGTGTTCATCCTCAATGGTAACTTCGACATTCCCGACTTCAACCAGAAGGACCTCGCATTCTCCATGTGTATGGAGGACCTCGGTGACACTGACGACCTCGACTACAACGACCTCTACATGATTGTTGTTCAAGGATGGGAGGAGATAGATTATAATGATCCTAACACGCACCGACCAGTTCACAAAGAAGCATATGGTGTTCCAAAGGTGATTGTGGATATGGCCGGCGGTGTACTGCCACTGAAGATCTATTACGAGGACGAGTTGCGCTCGCACCTCAACCAGACACTCTTTGATGACGTGCACAAGGTCTTCGGTAAGGAATATGCCAATGACGAAGCGATATATGCTGTTCCAGGCGACTACACCACTATCAACACATATGATCCCACCTCTACAGACCCGAAGAATCCCAACAACACCGTCTCAATCGACCCTGCATACGACGGTGGACATGGAGCGATTTCAACAGTGATTTTCACTGACGGTGGTATTGTGAGATGCGCGAACGTGAGAAACGTCAAGAATGACGACAGACATGGACACATCTATACCTACTTCGATGCCAACAAGTTCACTGCAAACGATATGGCAACATTCTCAATCATTGAGAGCATACCCAACTTCAAAATCCAAGTCACTTACAACGACGGTAGTGAACTTTTGATATCTGGACCTAAGGACGTGGAAGTCCAGATTGGCGGAAACACTTTCGACAGGATACCATACGCTTTCTGGTTCCCATCAACGGCAGAAAGCGAGGAGGCAAGCAACGAGAATCCCGATTCACGCGTTCATCCAGGCTTCGAGCGTCAGTTCATCGGAGACTACCTCGACGGATTCAATGAATGGGTGGCCGACCAGACACATGCCAACAAAAACAAGACCAACTGGTACCACTGGATGTGGGGAGAAAACGACCCCGACCAGAACCAAGGTGCTCAAGGTCCAAGCGGCCCCGATGGACCAGGCGGCTACTGGACAACAGTTCGTGACATCGACTTCACTGGAATAGGTGCACATATTGACGCTTCCTATTTCAATAAGCCTGGAGAGATCAAAGAATGCTACGTGAAACTCAATTATAATGATAATTCCAACGGCAAGTGGTCGGTATGGATGATTTCAGGAGTCACAGTAGCCAACCCAACCGGTATCACGGACAACTATATCACTGAAGACCTGACATTGGTTGCGAATGATCTGAAACAGTACGGTTTGGATGTCCAGTGGGGTAACGAGAACAGTTGGAACAAACCATACTCAATCCAGGTTCACGTAAAATAACATTCAACAATCACACTTCATAGCATTCAGGCGCGGCAATTGCCGCGCCTGATGTCGTTTATAGTTAGGCTCAAGGCTTTAATGGTCAATGCTCAAAAATGCGATTAAGTGAGAGCAAAAGAGAACTTGTTCTCATTTTGCCGAGCGTGAGCATTTTCGGCGAAGCCAATGCTCAAAAATGCGATTAAGCGAGAGCAAAAGAGAACTTGTTCTCATTTTGCCGAGCGTGAGCATTTTCGGCGAAGCCAATGGTCAAAATTGCGATTAAGTGAGAGCAAAAGAGAACTTGTTCTCATTTTGCCGAGCGTGAGCATTTTAGCTAATGCTCAATGAGCTAAAGCCAAATGATTGTGCGCGCAAACAACGGAGTTGGACCTCTGAAAAAAATTTTCAAGAAATGTGAAAAAAAATTCAATAAAAATTTGGAATCTTAAATTTATTTAGTACATTTGCCACGATTTTGGTGGCCCACTTGAGGCGTGCCCGTTTTTAGGAAAAGAACAGTCTTAGGTTGAGATACCGCAAGATATCCAGAACCTCCTCTCATTCTTCATTGTCACTATTGATGCAGGCAGTATTGTCTGTAGATAGAAAGCTTTAAACTATTCACCACTAAAACAACTAACTTTATGAAAACGAATTTCAATACCGTATCTGAGATTATCTCTCACTACGACGGCAGCCTTGAGCAAACCCTCTTATTGTTGAATGTGATCAAGCAAATGTCGGAGAACACCCAACTGCACTTTATGCATTTGATTCTCTCTGTCTGTCAATTCGCCAACATCTCACAGGAAACCGTAATCAACTGCTTCCCTCCTGCCAACACCTATGCGATGAGCGTGAAACTGACCAAGAACCACTCCGATGTCAAGGGCGTTGTCGGCAACTACCACGTGATGGCAGTCAAGCGCTGCAGCGACGGCTCTGAACAGACTTCCGAAATCTTGTTTTCCACAAGAAGCGGTAAAATACTCTATCTCCTGTGTCTCGCCTTGTGCTCCTTCGCCAATGGAAAAGGACTTCACAGATCACAAATCAGACTGGGAAACAAGAACCAGTACGAGGCGATCACAAGACTCTATCATCTCATCTATGGAAAGAAGGTGACAGACGACACCATACACGACTTCGTGCAGAATATCTCCCGCTATGCCACAGTGCCCAACTATTTCTCGCGTACGAAAAGAGACACAAATGCGCGCATCGTCAAAAGCCAGCTCTTCGATGCCACTGATGCCAACTACTTCATCATCAATGGCGAGAAAAACGAGCGCCGCACCATCGAGGCAGAACTCGACCTGCGTTCTGATGCCGAGATGATCGACTGCCTCCGCGACTTCGCCCAGGCAACCACCACACCGACTATTCGTTACGAATAAGCGACTATACGCCCTGTGCTTGCATTCTCACAAACACAGGGCGTAACTACTATTTCTTCATTTTATAGCTGTAGCTATTATTTTTTTATATACTTTTGCACCAATGAGACTGACACAATCGTCGAAGAGAAAAAAGCAATAGCAACAAACAGAACTAAGAACAACCCACAAGATGAAATATACCATCACATTCAACGAAAACCTACCTTTCAAACCTGAACGCAACCAGGTAATCTATATCGGGCCCGACAACAACACCCTCACAACACGCATCGTCGCCGCTAACTACGAGTTCCTCAAGCGCAAGTTCGCGGTTCATGGCCTGGAGTTCGTCTTTCTCCCCATGTTGTTCCACGATGCCGACGTGGAAAGGAAAGTGCGCTACTATGCGCCCTACATTCAGTCGCAAGTGGTGGAAACAACACCCCTCAGCAGTTCTTTGCTGCTGAACTACCTGTCAGAAGAGTCACGACGTGAGGAGATCCAACCGTCGTTCATCTACAAAGGCAGACAGAAGGATGATGGATGGGTGTTCGATGCCACGACCTTGGACATCAACAGCCAAGGCGGAATCGGATACCTCCTTCCCATCGTTCTGGACGTGGTTGGAGAACTGGGTTGGCCAGGTGATGTGAACTTGTCAAGGGTTGACGAAAGGATACTTTCGACTCGCCAAAGTGAAACAAGGAAGCAAAAGGACAATAAGGGCAATAAATGGCATATACCAAGCATCCTCCAACGCCTCAATCACAGTTATTGCCCCGACAAGATGGACGAGGTTGAGGAGCGTTTGGAACCCGTAGAACAAGCGACTGAACCTGCACCCTACGAGATATCAGGCCAGGACGTGAGCGAGATCCTTTCAGACCTGCAAGATGCCGTGTCGCGTCTGCGCCTCAAAGGCGTCACCCTGATGGCCATCCACGAAATGATCGACAAGCAGGAACCCCTGTCACGACTGGTCATCACCCCCGACTACCGTCTGCTCCTGCCTGACTACAACAACATGGAGATAGAAATGGGCACACTTCCCAAAGCCATTTTCTTCCTCTTCCTTCGCTATCCAGAGGGCATCGTGTTCAAATCACTTCCCGACCACTACACGGAGCTATTGAACATCTACCGCCAGTTGAGGCCGGGGTCCAACGAGGAGCGGATGAAGGTGACCATCACCAAGGTGACCAATCCCCTGGGCAATGCCATCAACGAGAATGTGGCACGAATCCGAAAGGCTTTTGTGGAGAAGTTCGACGAGCATCTGGCACAGAACTACTTCGTGCGCGGTGAGCGGGCCGGCAGATATGGCATATCGCTCGACCGCTCCCTCGTCGTCTGGGAAGAGTGACAGCCAAATTAAATTTGAAGTTAAAAAGGAAGTTAAAGGGGGAGTTAATTCGCTGCGCTCATGGGAGTTAAAAAGGACATTACGATTGTTGGCGATATAGCATCAGTCATAACAATGCTCGCAGAAAACCTATCGTCCACTTTAACTCCCACTTTAACTCCCACTTTAACTCCCACTTTAACTCCCTCTTAATTACTTATTCCCACTCGATGGTGCCTGTTGGTTTCGGAGTGAGGTCGTATAGCACCCTGTTCACTCCCGGCACCTCAGTGATGATGCGCTGAGTGATGTGGTGCAGGAGTTTGTAGGGTATCTCCTCGATGGTGGCGGTCATGGCGTCGCGGGTGTTGACGGCACGGATGATCACAGGCCAGTCCCAACTACGCTTGTTGTCCTTCACACCGGTGGATTTGTAGTCCGGAACAATGGTGAAGTACTGCCATACCTTGCCCTCCAAACCATTAGCGGCAAACTCCTCACGCAGAATAGCGTCGGACTCGCGCAAGGCCTCAAGGCGGTCACGGGTGATGGCACCAGTGCAACGAACACCAAGTCCTGGACCTGGGAACGGCTGACGAAAAACCATATTGTCGGGCAAACCAAGCTCCTTGCCTACCACACGAACCTCGTCCTTGAAGAGCAGCTTGATGGGCTCAACCAACTCAAACTGAAGGTCTTCGGGCAGACCACCCACATTGTGGTGTGACTTCACTGGACCTGACTCCACGATGTCAGGATAAATGGTTCCCTGAGCCAGGAAACTGATGCCCTCCTGCTTGCGGGCCTCCTCCTCGAACACACGGATAAACTCTGCGCCAATGATCTTGCGCTTCTGCTCTGGATCTGCCACACCAGCCAGTTTGTCAAGGAAACGGTCTGTGGCATCCACATAAACAAGGTTGGCATCCATCTCGTCGCGGAACACACGCACCACCTGCTCTGGCTCGCCCTTGCGGAGCAAACCGTGATTCACATGAACCGATACCAACTGTTTGCCCACAGCCTTGATCAGCAGGGCTGCCACAACCGATGAGTCCACACCGCCTGAGAGGGCCAGCAAAACCTTCTTGTCACCAATCTGAGCACGAAGCTCCTGAATTTGTTCGTCAATGAATTTCTTGGCCAGAGCGGGCGTTGTGATACGCTCCATATCAGCTGGCCGTACGTTACTTGTTGCCATTAGAATAATGTATTTTAAGTTAATACCTATTTCAGTTGCAAATTTAGTCATTTTGAATGAAAAATCAACCATAACTCTATAATTTCTATAGTTTCTATAGAATCTATAATTTCCATAGTTCCTATAAACATCCACTTAAAAGAAAATGCAAGTCTTGCATTTTGATTTTACTTGCTTTTCGTTTTTTTGTGTAATAATTTTGCCTCGTCAAACCAAATAAAAACTCACAATTATGGAAACAAAACGTATTTTCAACCTCATCATCCTCGACGCCTCAGGCTCGATGTCGTCCATCTACCAGCAAGCGCTCACAGGCGTCAACGAAACAATCCAAACCATCCTCATGGCGCAGCAAACCCACCCCGAACTGCAGCAGTACCTCACACTCGTCTCATTCAATGCTGGGGAAGACTTCCTCCACCGCATCTATGACGCTGTGCCTATTGAAAATGTGAAGAACATCACACGCAATGACTACGTGCCACAGGGTTGCACCGCACTCTACGACGCCATGGGCGACATGGTCAGCGACCTGCAGCAGAAAGTCAGTCATGAGGACGCCGTACTGGTCACCGTCATTACCGACGGATACGAGAACTCCTCATGCCGTTGGTCGGGCAAGCAGATCAAGTCAATCGTTCAGGAACTGCGCCAAATGGGCTGGACCTTCAACTACATCGGAGCCAACCAGGATGTGGACCAAGTGGCCGACAGCATCGGCATCCACAACACCTTGGCCTTCGACTCCACTTCAGCTGGCACCAGCAGGATGTTCTCGAAACTGTCGAGAGCCACGTCCGCTTTCATCGAAAGAGCCTGTTTCTGCTACGATGAAGCACCAACAGCAGAACGTAAAGAAGACCTCAATTTCTTCGACGATACCGACGAAGAACAAACGGACTAAAGCAGATCTTCTGGGCTCTCCACCCCGCCCTCAAGGAATAGGGTGAACAACAGCTAAAGTCACAAAAGGAAAGTCTAACCATTATATCCTCAGAAGCGCACGGGTAACTCCCTTGCGCTTCTTTTTTTACTTTTTTCTGAAAAAGCTTTCACCCTGTACCGCATTTTGGTACACCTTAGTGATAACTTTGCATCCGAAAAGCGACGGGAAAAAACAAAAACATGACTTAAAATTTGGGTATCTCGTCAATTCAAGGTAAATTTGTAGATTAAAGGTGGTATGTCCACGGACAGACCAACGACCAACACCCAACTCGATTCATCAACAAACAAACAGATACAATTATGGGAAAAGTGATTATTATCGGTGCCGGAGGCGTTGCAACTGTAGCGGCGCACAAGGTGGCACAGAACAGCGATGTGTTTACCGACATCATGATCGCCAGCCGGACGAAGTCGAAATGCGACGCCATACGCGATGCCATTGGCAACCCCGCCATCCAGACTGCCAAGGTCGATGCTGACAATGTGGATGAACTTGTGGCACTCTTCGATGCCTTCAAGCCCGACATCGTGATGAACCTCGCGCTACCCTATCAGGACCTCACCATCATGGAGGCATGCCTGAGGAGCGGTGTGAACTATCTCGACACGGCCAACTACGAGCCACGCGACGAGGCACACTTCGAGTACAGCTGGCAATGGGCGTTCAAGAAACGTTTTGAGGAGGCCGGACTCACAGCCATCCTCGGCTGCGGTTTCGACCCGGGAGTGAGCGGCATCTACACGGCTTACGCCGCCAAGCACCATTTCGACGAGATACAATACCTCGACATCGTCGATTGCAACGCCGGCAACCACCACAAGGCCTTTGCCACCAACTTCAACCCCGAAATCAACATCCGCGAGATCACCCAAAAAGGACGTTACTACGAGAACGGCCAGTGGGTGCAGACCGGTGCCTTAGAGATACACAAACCGCTCACCTACCCCAACATCGGGCCAAGGGAGTCTTACCTGATGTACCACGAGGAACTGGAGTCCCTCACCAAGAATTTCCCCACCATCAAACGCGCGAGATTCTGGATGACATTCGGCCAGGAGTACCTCACACATCTTCGCGTCATTCAGGACATCGGCATGGCACGGATTGACGAGGTGGAGTACAACGGGGTGAAGATCGTGCCGCTGCAGTTCCTCAAGGCCGTGCTGCCCAACCCGCAGGACCTGGGCAAGGACTACGAGGGAGAAACCAGCATCGGATGCCGTATCCGCGGACTGAAGGACGGCAAGGAACGTACCTACTATGTGTATAACAACTGCTCCCACCAAGCCGCATACCAGGAGACAGGCATGCAGGGCGTGAGCTACACCACGGGCGTGCCCGCCATGATCGGAGCCATGATGTTCCTCAAGGGATTGTGGAAGCGTCCAGGCGTGTGGAACGTCGAGGAGTTCGACCCAGACCCCTTCATGGAACAGCTCAACAAGCAGGGTCTGCCATGGCATGAGGTGTTCGACGGTGACCTCGAACTATAATCAATCTATACCAAAATCATCACATCAAAAAAACAAGAAAAATGGCAAAGAAAGAAATCAACGCACCAGCCAGCAGCGCCGAAGGAAAAATGAAGGCGCTCCAAATGGCCATGGAGAAGATAGAGAAGAATTTCGGCCACGGAGCCATCATGAGACTCGGAGACGTGAACGTGGAAGACGTGGAGGTCATCTCCTCGGGTTCCATCGGACTGAATGCGGCACTGGGCGTGGGAGGATACCCACGCGGACGCATCATCGAAATCTACGGCCCCGAGTCATCGGGTAAGACCACACTGGCCATTCACGCCATCGCAGAAGCACAAAAGCAAGGAGGAACCGCGGCTTTCATCGACGCTGAGCATGCTTTCGACCGTTTCTACGCCGAGAAACTCGGAGTAGATGTCAACAACCTCTGGATGGCTCAACCCGACAACGGCGAGCAAGCGCTCGACATCGCCGAACAGCTCATCAACTCATCGGCCATCGACATCATCGTCATCGACTCGGTGGCTGCACTGACCCCCAAGTCGGAAATTGAGGGCGACATGGGCGACAACAAGGTGGGCCTTCAGGCACGACTGATGAGCCAGGCACTGCGCAAACTCACCGCCGCCATCAACAAGACCCGAACCACCTGCATCTTCATCAACCAACTGCGCGAGAAAATCGGCGTGATGTTCGGAAATCCCGAAACCACCACAGGAGGAAACGCGCTGAAGTTCTACGCTTCGGTACGTCTCGATATCCGCAAGGTGACGAGCATCAAGGACGGTGACGTGGTGAAGGGCAACCAGGTGAGAGTGAAAGTGGTGAAAAACAAGGTCGCTCCTCCTTTCCGAAAGGCTGAATTCGACATCATGTTCGGCAGCGGAATCTCCAAGACCGGAGAACTGGTCGATCTCGGAGTGGCCAACGACATCGTCAAGAAGAGCGGCAGCTGGTTCAGCTATGAAGGCACCCGACTCGCTCAGGGACGAGACGCCACCAAGCAGTTCTTCGAGGACAATCCTGAACTTGCCGAGGAGATAGAGGCCAAGATCATGGCCAAAATCACGGGCAAGGAGTACCACGAGCCCGAGGACGACGGACAGGAGGCACTCGAAGCTGAGAACAACGACTGATATGCAGCCTCCCAGAATAGCCATCATCGACAGCAACACACTGCAAGCCATGGGCCTGAAGGCGATTTTCACCGACCTCGTGCCCATGGCTGAGGTGTGCACATACGTTTCCTTTGATGAGATGGAACAGGATGGAGCAGACGATTTCTTCCATTATTTCGTGTCGGCAAACAGCATCCTGGAGCGAATCGACTTCTTCCGAGCCAACCGACACAAGACAATCGTGCTGACCACACAGCAGACCACTTCGCCCGTGTTCGACCATTTCCGGACCCTCAACATCCAACAGCCGGAGAACTCACTCATCCATGCCGTCCTACACTTGTTCTCAGAGGGACATAAGCACATGAAGAACATCCCCACAGATTTGCCTCCCTTCAAGAAAATGATGAATGGGCCCCGCCAGCCAGCAGAGCCTATCTCACAGC
Organism: Bacteroidaceae bacterium; assembly: GCA_017509605.1. Lineage (GTDB taxonomy): Bacteria > Bacteroidota > Bacteroidia > Bacteroidales > Bacteroidaceae > RUG11857. Next base: position 12,030 of record JAFWPH010000053.1, read on the forward strand.
GCGAAGCCGAGGTGCTGGCACTGGTGGCGCAGGGATATATCAACAAGGAGATAGCTGACCGGCTCAACATCAGTCTGACTACGGTGATCACCCACCGAAAAAATATCACAGAGAAACTGCAGATGAAATCGGTCTCTGCACTGACCATCTACGCGGTCACGCATGGCCTGGTCAGCATCGACGAGATTTAGACGCTATAGATGCTATAAAAACTATAGAGGCTATAGAGACTATAAAAAAAACAAAAAGAGGGATTCTCACGAATGCCTCTTTTGTTCTCAATAAGTATTAATTTTTTAAGGTAAAAAGATTGTTTTTAGGATATTGCAAAGTTACACCTAATTCTCTTTCTACCCATTCTGCATTAGATGTTTTTTAACATGTGTTTTCGTACACATCAATTTTTTTCACTTTATTTCCATCATAATTTGTAAGAAATCGTAAAAAAACGTGAAAAAAACCACTCTCTTGCCTACCGCAAATCTCGCTTTAGCCGAAGATGTTCTTGGGAGGTGTGAGGAAACGCGTCTTGTCGGGTGTGTGGTTGGTCTCCGCAAAGATCCTCTCAAAGGAGACATGGGAAAAGACCATCTCTGCCTGAGCACCGTTGTCGTCCACCCAAATCGTCTTGACACTCTTGCCTGTGAAATAGGCGGCATCCACCACATCGTGCACATTCTCGTGGCGCACCATCTGCATCATCGCAAGGTTGGCCATCATCTCAGGCATCATCCTGACGGTGTCCATCGTACCGCGGTCTTTCGCCTTGCGATAGAAAATGAGGTATTGGTCATCCACCGACACCTTCTGAGGGTCGTCCGACATACCCATCCTCGCCATGCTGTCAACCTCCATCACATATTTGATGAGCGTCAGCATGGCGTTTTTGTAAACGGTCTCCATTTCGGGGTCTTTTGGCTCGTTTTTAGGTATGTCTGTTGCCTCCACTGACTCCTTCTTCTGTTCTGTTTCGTTGTCAATGACGCTATTAACCGTGTCTGGGGTTTTGTCGGCTTCGGTGCCGTCCGTGTCAATCCGTTGGTAGTGTTTCGACGCTTCGTTCTTTCGGCGTTCCACGACAGCTTTTCTGAGCATCCAAAGCCCGGCGACAGCAACAACGATACCGATAATGCTGATGACAGTATGTTTTGTGGCGATGGTCGCTATCAGCCCCAAGGCAAACAAGAATGTGCTTGTGATGATTTTTTTGTTGTTCATAATGACTGAATAAAGGAGTGCAAGGGTGCACTCTGTCCATATTTCGTGACTACAAAAATATAACAATCTTTGTAGATTACGGAATATTTACATGTTTTTTCTTCGTTTATTTCCTTTGTTTATTCATAATTTGATATATTTGCATCAATATCGGCAAGTATGCCGTGTAACTAAAATAATAAAAATATAATTCAACAATATAGTTAACTTAATAACAACCTAAAACTGATTATGGCTTATACAGTAAGAACAACGAGAAGTTATGGCAGCCGTGTGAAGGATTCGTTCAGCGGCATGCTGACTGGACTTGTCCTCTTTGTTGCCGGTACCGCTCTCCTCTGGTGGAACGAGGGAAGGGCCGTGAAGACCGACAAGATGCTCAATGAGGCAGAAAAAGTATGTGTGGATGTGGAGGACGTCTCGAAAGTCGATCCTGAACTCGACGGACAGATGATTCATGCCACAGCCGACGCGCTGACCAACGATTCACTGATGTTCTCCAACTTCGGTGTGGGAGCCAAGGCCATCGCCTTGTCGAAATCCGCCAAGTACTACCAGTGGGTGGAGCACAAGCATGAGGAGCGCAAAGACAAGATTGGTGGCAGCGAGGAGATTGTGACCACCTACACCTACTCCAAGGAATGGGTGAGCTCGCCCGTCAACTCGGGTGGTTTTGCAGACCCTGCCTATCAGAACATCTTCAACAAACCGGTGCTCACCACTGACCGTGAGGAAATCTACGCCACTAACGTGACGTTCGGAGCCTACACCCTGCCATCTACCATCATACAGCGCATCAGCGGCAACACACCAGCATATCCACAACCCACAGACGAACAGCTCCGTGAGTGGGACAACAGCATCAAGGACTTCAGAAAGCAAAACGGCCTCACCGTCTTTGACAAGAGTGTGGAAATCGACCCCGCTGCCGTGAAAAACATCCCTGTGGAAACGGCTGACAGCGTGAAAGGCGACAGTGCCAAGACAACCGCTCCTGTACCCGTTGACACACCGCCCGTGCTCAACAATAAGTACGACGCCGCTTATGTCCATGTCGTGGACAACCAACTGTATTTCGGCTACAATCCCAGCTCACCAGAAGTCGGTGATGTGATCATCACTTTCAACAAGGTTGATCCAGGCACCATTTCCATCCTTGCCACCGTCAGCGGAAACACCTTCAAGAAGTACACTGCCAAGAACAAGCACTCGTTCCTCTCAGTGGAAAGAGGTGAAGTATCTATGGAGCAGATGTTCCAGAACGAGCACGACGCCAACACCATGCTGACATGGATCCTGCGTCTTGTAGGTGTCATCGCCATCATCGCAGGTCTCCGCATGATCTTCGATATCCTCACCACCCTGCTCAAGGTGCTGCCTTTCCTCGCTTCCATCATGAACTTCGGAACAGGCCTTGTATGCGGTATCGTGGGTGTGGTATGGTCGCTTATCATCATCGCCCTCGCATGGCTCTTCTACCGACCCGTCATCGGTATTGCCATCCTCGCCGTAGCGGGATTCATCATCTTCTACTTCAACAAGAAAGCGAAGGAGAAGAAGGCCGCCGCGGCAGCTGCAGGTACTGCAGACACTTCGGAACCGCCCACACCGCCCACAGTGGAGTGAGCGCGCTGATTCCTAAATCGTAAAAAAACTACAGAGAAGATGAAAAAGCTAAGATTCTTCTTGGTGATGATGCTGATGTGTCTCACCACTGGTCTGTCAGCTCAGACCATACGCAACGCCAACAACTCGCAAGTCGGCAAGATCGAGAGCGACGGCACAGTGCGCAACGCCAACAACTCACGCATCGGAAAGATCGAGAGCGACGGCACAGTGCGCAACGCCAACAACTCACGCATCGGTAAGATTGAGAGCGACGGCACCGTGCGCAACGCCAACAACTCACGCATCGGAAAGGTGGAGAGCGACGGCACCGTACGCAATGCCAACAACTCACGTGTCGGCAAGATTGAGAACGACGGCACCGTGCGCGACGCCAACAACTCACGCATGGGTTCAGCCAGCGGCGTGAACAAGAAGTATGCCGCTGCGTTCTTCTTCTTCGATTTCTTTTAACGACTCTGGACGCAAGCGGCCTTAGGTCTCTAAAGGTCATAAAGGTCTTTAAGGTCACTCTCTAAGCAGACATTGATGCCATGAAGAGGAAACGAGTCCAAATGATAGTATCAGAGGTAGGGACGGCTTGCCTGGCCCTGCTTCTGATATTCTGTTCTTGTACGCCAGAGAAGCCACAGCCCAAGGTCAAAGCAGCTTACTATTGGTCCACCACGTTGAGGATGGACAGTGCAAGGACGGCTTTCATCCAGTCACACGGCATCACACGCCTCTATGTGCGCTACTTCGACGTGGTGAACACCAGAGAAGGACCGATGCCTAATGCCACCCTGGCCTTCAACGACTCCATGCCTGCTGAGGTGGAAATCGTGCCCACAGTCTTCATCACCAACGACTGCATGGCGCACCCACAGCCACAACTCGGAGAGATGATAGCCAAGCGCGTGTTGCAGATGAACGAGACCAACGACGTGATGAACGTCAAGGAGATACAGATGGACTGCGACTGGACAAACTCGACAAGGAAGAATTTTTTCCAGATGCTGACCGACATGCGTGCCTACCTCAAGGAACGGGGTGTGGCACTCTCCGCCACCATCAGGCTGCACCAACTCTCACACCCTGTGCCCCCTGTCGATAGAGGCGTGCTGATGCTCTACAACACTGGCGACTTCACCGACATCAAGTGCGAGAAACCCATCCTCGACCTTGAGGATGTGCGACCCTATCTGTCAGGCTTACGCGACTACCACCTGCCCATGGCGGCAGCCTATCCGCTTTACCGATGGCATCTCCTCTTCCGACAAGGCCAGTTTGTCGGGGTGATGCATGCCGACGATGACCTGCCCGTCTTGGAAAGCGACACCATCGTGGTGCGGGAACCTGCACTCGACGACATCCTTGCGGTGAAACGTCAGGTCGAGGACCTTCGTCCCGAACTGGACCGCGAGGTGATACTCTATGAACTGAACGACTATAACACGACAAGATTCAAATACGATGATTATGAAAAGATTTTTGGTGACTAACATCTTTGCCTCCCTTTTCGCTGCCGCGGCCTTGGCTTGTGGCTACTCTGCCACACATAACTACTATATGCTGAGCCTCGACCCGTTGGAAGACACCTATTCCAGCATCAACGAACGCACCAACCAATTCTGGAAAACCTACACATCCGGACAGGTGACGGAATACACCTACCATAAGGACGAAGTCATGGCTGTGGCGGTACAGAAAGGCGACAAGGAGATGATCGCTTACCTTAAAGCGCTCAACCTCTATCTCGACAACTGCGGAGACCTCTACAACACATGGGACTACCCTACCAAGGAACGGAAGGAGCAAATCCGCAGCGACTTCTACAACATCTTCGCACAGGCAGCCGAATACGAGGGCACACGACTCAAAGCGCAGTACGCCCTGCTGCAGATGAGGGCCAACATGCAGCTCAAACGCCACCAGCAGAACAAGAAGTACTGGGAGGAAACAGCGTCGAAGATGCCCGCCAGCGTCTATAAGGAGATGATGGAAAACATCTATGCCGGTGCGCTCTTCAACCTCGGTGAACGCAATGCTGCCGCCGAGATATTCGCACGCCAGGGCGACCGGACCAGCATTCGATGGGCGCTTCGGGGATACCGCAACATCGCTGGAATCCAGAAGATCTACAACGACAACCCCAACTCCATCGCACTCGCCTTCCTCGTGTCGGAGTTCGTCAACAGTGTACAGGAGACCCTTGACAACGAGGGAGACGCCGAATTCACGAAGATGATGAACAAGGTACCTCTCAACACCACCGAAGCCCGCAACTTCATCTCATTCGCCAACCAGGTGATTGGCGAGAAGAAGACCAACAACCCCTGCATGTGGAAAACGGCGGTGGGAATGCTCAACTACCTGCTCAAGAACCAAAGTCAGGCCGAGGCCGATATGGCGGAAGCCGTGAATCTCAATGGTCCACAACGTTCGAAAGACAACGCGCGTTGTGTGCGCCTACTGGTCTTGACCGCATCCAAGGCTCCAAAGTCCGACCTCATCGTCAACGAACTCAAATGGCTGGAGCAGAAAGCCGCCAGCGAGCAAGAAAGCGATTACTGCTTCAACAACGCGCTCGACCGCATCTACATGCAGGAGATGGCGGGCAATTACGAGAAGGTTGGCAACAAGAACATGATGCTCGCCTCCATCGGCCGACTGACAGAGATGAACAACATGAAGAGCGAGTACCATTACAGGTCGAAAAACTCACAGGAGACCAACTGGAATGGAGACTACAACTACTCGTCGCTGTTCTTTGCGGTCGATAACCTGTCGGCAGAAGATACAGAGGCTTTCTTCAACTTCCTCACACAGTCACACTCCGACCCATTGGAGAACTTCCTGTGCCAAGGCTGCTACAAAGACGCCAACTACTGGAACGACATCATCGGCACCAAGTATCTCGGAGAGGCCAAGTTCGACAAGGCTGCTGCTTTCCTGAAAAAGGTGGATGTCGCCTTCCTTAGCAAGCAGAACATCAGTATTTATCTCGCCAACCGCGACTTCACCGTAGAGAAATGGTTCAAACGCCAGAAATCTTCGGGTGCATGGTATGAAGGAAATGACGACGGCATGAACAAAGGACGTTGCACAACACATCCGAAACTGAAGTTCTGCCAGGAGGTGGAGCAACTCACCAAGGCCTACAAACAATCAAAAGACCTTGAGGATTGCCGAAAGGCGGCCTATCAACTGGCTGTGAGACTTTACCAGGCATCCTACAAGGGCGACTGCTGGTACCTGACGGATTACGGCTTTTCAAGTTCATCCGACAGTTGCAAGCCTTGGCAGAAAGACTTCCTACAACTTGCAGGCGACTACCTCGATGTCAGCACCTACTCTTCCGACCCAAATCTCAAGCTCAAGAGCCTCTTCGCCTTGTCGTACATCGCACCCGACTGGTGGAGAGAGCCCATACACGACACCAGCACCTGGAAAGTCGTAGGCTATCGGGACCTTGAGGACTCGAAAAAGTTCAAGGCGCTTGAGAAACTCTCTCATTATGTGAAGTATGAAAATGCGCCGAAGGCTGACTACATCTCCCGCTGCGATGTCATCCGCCAGTTCAGCGCAAGCAGATAGACACCCATCATCAGGAATCTCCGGTTTTCCAGGAGATTCCTGATTTTCATTGTCAGGAAAAAACTAACCAAAAAACCAAGAAAAACTATGAAGATCGGTATTCCTAAAGAAATCAAGAACAACGAGAACCGTGTGGGAATGACTCCCGCAGGTGTAAGAGAACTGGTGAAACACGGTCACGAGGTCTTCGTGCAACATACAGCCGGTGAGGGCAGCGGATTCGGCGACGATAAATACATAGCTGCCGGAGCGTCGGTGCTGCCAACCATCGAAGAGGTCTATGCTGTGGCAGAAATGATCATCAAGGTGAAAGAGCCCATCGCTTCAGAGTATCCTTTGGTGAGACCTGGGCAACTCGTCTTCACTTATTTCCATTTCGCCTGTGACCTTGAACTCACAGAAGCCATGATCAAGAGCGGTGGCGTGTGCCTGGCATACGAAACCGTCCAACTCGACAACGGAGCACTTCCCTTGCTTATCCCCATGAGCGAGGTTGCTGGACGTATGGCCATCGTCAACGGCGCATACTATCTGCAGAAGACCAAAGGCGGCAAAGGCAAACTCATCTGTGGCGTGCCAGGCGTCCGCCCGGCAAAGGTACTTATCCTTGGCGGCGGTGTGGTCGGTGAGGCGGCTGCCCGAGTAGCTGCCGGAATGGGTGCCGATGTGGTGGTGTGCGATGTGTCGCTGCCACGTCTGAGGCAACTCGACGCAGAACTACCGGCCAATGTGACCACACTCTATTCTTCCCGTTCCAACATCGAACGTGAACTACCCGAAGTGGATATCATCGTGGGCTCTGTCCTCATTCCGGGCGACAAAGCCCCAAGGCTCATCACCCGAGAGATGTTGCCGATGATGCAACCCGGCACCGTAATGGTGGATGTGGCCATCGACCAGGGAGGATGCTTCGAGACCTCACACCCCACCACTCACAGCGATCCTGTATATACCATCGACGGCATCGTACACTACGCTGTCGCCAACATTCCGGGAGCGGTACCCAACACCTCCACCATCGCCTTGACCAATGCCACACTACGCTATGCGCTCGCACTGGCCGACAAGGGATGGCGCAAGGCATGCCAAGACGATACAGCCCTGTTCCGCGGACTGAACATCGTGGAGGGTAAAGTGGTCTTTAAGGCGGTGGCCGATGTCTTCGGCTTGTCCTACGACCCGATCATGCTTTAACTCCCTTTTTAACTCCCTTTTAATAAGAGATGAAATCAGAGGGAAAGATGATGCCCGTGCCAGAAGGGTGCATGGGATGAGGATGGGAAGGCTCCTCCACAAGGTTAAGGCCTGCCGAGAGATAAGCACGCCAAATCAACTCGGTGCAATAGAGGCGAGTGGTGTCGGCCGTGTCGTAATCGTGGTCGAACTCCACACCCTCCAACACTTTCCTCAGCGCATATTCAGTGGCATTGATTGCCACTGAGTCTGGGCAATCAATACGGTAACTGCAACCGGCACAAGCCCTTTCTACAGAGAAGAAGGAATCGACAGGCTCACATTTCACCCTATCGACTCCTTCTTCTTTGCTATGTTCACCTGGCACCACATGCACCACCATCCAACCCTCAACAGAGTCGTGGTGAAGCATTCCAACATGGGAATAAACACCTCTGCTCAGCGATGTCACCACCTTGCTTTCCATGCCATATCCGCAGCGGAACACCAAATCTCCCTCGCGGACAGCAGTGGAGTCGATGCGGACAGGCTCGCTGATGGTTTTCTCATGGCGGCAAGAGGTGCATGCAGCCAAAGTGACGAACAAGATGAGCGCGCGGACTATTTCCCCGAGTCGATCATCCATTTACCGTCAATTTTGACGAGATTGAGTTTGTCTTTTTTCTCCTTGCCTTTCTTGCTGTCCATGTACTTGTATGACACCTTGGCATGCTCACCGTCTTCCTTGATTTCCTCACCTGTGATCTCAATGTCCTGGATATTGCCTTGCTCACCATAGGAGGCCTCCATCTTCTCTTTCATCAACTTCACGACTTCTTCCTTGTCCTTGTTGGTCATGTCCTTGTTGAAGTGGATCAAATCAACTGCCTTCTCGTAGTTTCCTTTCTGGATGTTGGTCAGATAATCTTTGGCCACAGCGGAGGGAGTGTTGTTGTCGATACATGACACAAGCAACAGCATGCAGGCCGACAGAAGGAAAAATGATAGTTTTCTCATAATGATAAAGTTTAATAGGTTAGAAAAATTGGATGATTCAATGGCAAAGGTACGCATAAAAAAGCGAACCCACAAAAAAAACTGACATATTTCTTCACTATCACTTTATGCCTCTATAGTTTCTATTCCATCTATAACTTGATATAGGGTACATAACTTATATCGTTTTCTATAGCATCATTGGCTTTTTTCATCCTATTGTCGATTTTGTCACAAATATATTCGTAAAAGACTCCATGTTTCAAATATGTAATCATTTGACACAATTTCAATCGGAGATTATCCTATTTGTCATTACTTTTGCAAAAAAGCCATCGATTTATAACGTCGGCAGTCTCAAAACCAAAGAAACCAATCATTAAAAACTAATCAATAAACACTTATCAATGATGAAGAAATCAATTTTATCAGTGCTTCTGGCTATTTTTGCGTTGAGTGTTTCCGCACAGTTCAGACGCAATCCAGATGCAAATCCTGACAAGGGCTACAAGGATACCTATCAGGGCTATTTCACAGTGGGCGTGGCCGTCAATATGCGCAACATCCAAGACCCCGCAACAGTGGAGATTATCAAGAAGAACTACAACAGCGTGACGGCTGAGAACGACATGAAGCCGATCTCCGTTCATCCGAAAGAGGGTGAGTGGACATGGAACAATGCCGACGCCATCGCCAACTTCTGCCGACAGAACGGCATCAAGATGCGTGGACACTGCCTATGCTGGCACTCTCAGTTCTGCGACTGGATGTTCACCGACAAGAACGGCAAGCCTGCAACCAAGGAACTCTTCTACCAACGTCTGCGCGAGCACATCCACGCTGTGGTCAACCGCTATAAGGATGTGGTGTACGCCTGGGATGTGGTCAACGAGGCCATGTCGGATGCCGGTCGTGGATGGGGTGGCCGTGAGCCGAATCCATACCGCGAGAGCCGCGCCTATCAACTCTGTGGCGACGAATTCATCGCCAAAGCTTTCGAATTCGCCCATGAGGCTGACCCCAACGCCATCCTCGTTTACAACGACTACAATGCCTTCCAGCCTGCAAAGCGTGACCGCATCTACAACATGGTGAAGAAGATGCAGGAAGCTGGTGTGCCTATCACAGGTATTGGCATGCAGGGACACTACAATGCCTACGGTCCATCTGAGGAGGAAGTGGAAGAGGCCATCAAGAAGTACTCCGAACTGGTGAAGCATATTCAGGTCACTGAGCTCGACATCCGCCTGAACGAGGAGATGGGTGGACAGCTGCAGTTCTCACGTGGCAATGCCGGTGCAGCTCCAGGCCATCTGGTGACCATGCAGACCGACCGCTACATCAAGTTGTTCCGTCTCTACCGCAAGTACAAGGACATCATCGACAACGTGACCTTCTGGAACGTCTCTGACCGCGACTCATGGGTGGGTGTGAACAACCATCCCCTGCCTTTCGACGAGAATCTCCGTCCGAAACCCGTTTATTACGCACTCAAGAACTTCGATCCCGCACTCGACAATGCAGCTCCTCCTATCGAGGACTTCAAGCCAAGCGAGATGAACCAGCCAGGACAGGAGTACCCAATGGTGAACTCACAGGGTTATGCCCGTTTCCGCATCAGCGCTCCACAGGCACGTTCAGTGATTGTCAGCCTCGGACTCGGAGGCACAGGCGGCACTGTGCTGAAGAAAGGCGCTGACGGCGTATGGGAAGGTACAACCGACGGTCCGATGGACGAAGGCTTCCACTACTATCACATGACCATCGACGGTGCAACTGTCAACGACCCGGGCGCTTGCAACTACTATGGCTCAACCCGTTGGGAGAGCGGTATTGAGATTCCCGCCCACGACAAGGACTTCTACGCCCTGAAGAACGTGCCACATGGCAATGTGCAGCAGATTCTCTTCAACTCACCCAGCACAGGAACCGAGCGCCGCGCGTTCGTTTACACCCCCGCTGGCTATGAGAAAGGAAAGCAGAAATATCCCGTGCTTTACTTGCAGCATGGATGGGGTGAGGATGAGACCGCTTGGAGCAACCAGGGACATGCCAACCTCATCATGGACAACCTCATCGCTGAGGGCAAATGCGTGCCGTTCATCATCGTGATGACCTACGGTATGACCAACGACACAGGCTTCGGTGGCTTGAGAAACTTCGACTACAAGAAGTTCGAGACCGTGCTGGTGGATGAACTCGTGCCATACGTGGACAGCCACTTCCGCACTCTTGCCAACAAGAAGAACCGTGCTATGGCTGGCCTGTCAATGGGTGGTATGGAGACTCACAGCATCACGTTGGATCGTCCTGAGGTATTCAACTACTATGGATTGCTCAGTGGAGGCACATACAATCCTGAGGAATTGGGTAGCACCAAGCCTGCGCTCATTTTCATGTCGTGTGGCTCAAAGGAGAATCCCGACGGTGTGAAGTCAGCCGCCGAGAAATTGAATGGTGCTGGTTTCAATGCTGTGTCATACGTTTCGGAAGGCACAGCACATGAGTTCCTTACATGGCGCCGCAGCCTGAAGGAACTGGCCCAGTTGCTGTTCAAGTAATCAGCCCAATCCGGATAAACATTCAGCCCTGGAAAGGAGTGAGTTCACCTCTCCCTTCCAGGGCTTTTCTTTTTGACACACATGTACCAGCATCTATGGCTTGGACATGGAATCTACTATAATTCAGCATAGATAAATAAAAAAGCCCCTGTAGAGGGGCTTCCAGAGTTGCTTGGTTGCGGGGGCAGGACTCGAACGTGCGACCTCCAGGTTATGAGCCTGGCGAGCTACCAACTGCTCCACCCCGCGATGTAGTGTTTTATGCATTCTTCCGAATTGCGAGTGCAAAGTTACGACTTTATTTTGAGTTGTGCAAGTAAATTCTGGTTTTTCTATACTTTTTATGTGATTTACGTACGTTTGTTGCTACAAATCATGTGTTTTTGTGAGTTCAGCCTATCGGAGAAGGGGCAAAGTCTTATGGCATAATGATGGTTTTGAGGACTTATTACAAGGCCATAATCAATCTTTTCCAGAAAAAAAACAAGGTTTTTCTCCCTTAGACGTAAAAATCTAAGATTTTTATGTACTTTTGCTTTCGGAATTGCCATTATACGCACTGAACATGGCGGAGAACACGATAAAGACAGAGCCGCAGGACGAAAAAGCACTGCCCGCCGCACGGAAAAAGTCCGGCAAGGGATGGAAAATCGCCCTGTGGATTATTATGAGCCCGATAATCCTGTTTATCGTGCTGGCTATCGTGTTGTCTTTGCCTCCTGTCCAGAAATTCGCCGTGAATGTGGTCTGCAACAAACTCACAGAATCCTCTGGCATGTCAATCCATGTGGACTACATCCGCCTGAAATTCCCACTGACACTGACGGTTGAAGGACTGACCGCCATTCAAGGTCCCGACACCTTGATCATGGCAGAGACAGCCGATATGGATGTCAGTCTGAAACCTTTGTTCGACAAGAAGATAGAGTTGAACAAGCTCAAACTCGGCAATGCCAAGATCAATACCGATGGCATGATCGCCGAATTCAACCTCAAGGGAGATATTGGCGAACTGGAGATGGAAGCGCATGACATCGACTTGCAGCAAGAAATCGCCAACATGGACAAAATCAGCTTCAGCAACTCCGACCTTACCATCACCATCCCCGACAGTGTGCCTCCCGACACGACCGAAGCCTTGAGATGGAAGGCAAAACTGGAAAAGGTCGCATTCAATAACACCGACATACTGGTGAAGCTGGCTCCCGCGGCTGACTCAACGATCGTGCGCACACATTTCGACAATGCCTCACTGAAAGGTTCTATTGACCTTTACACCAGCGACTTCCTGTTCCATGACCTCGACCTTCGCGGCAGCACTGTCCGTTACGACGCTGGAACGGGAACGCGTTCCGACGGTTTCGACCCTTCACATATCAGTCTGACCGACCTCAACGGACGCCTCGACTCCGTCACGAGCCGCAGTTCAGAAGGGATTGTGGTGGCATTCAATGAACTGAGTGCAAAAGAGGCTTCGGGCATACGGATTGACACGCTTTCCGGACAGTTCCGTATGGACTCCACCAGTCTGCACACACGCAACCTGCGCATGCTGACCAGCGACTCCGACCTCCGTATCGATGCCGACATGGACCTCGACGCTTTCGACCCAGCCTCTAACGGGACTTTCACAGCCAAAGTACGAGGCAGCGTCGGCAAAGACGATTTGACGGCCCTTGCCCCCACCCTGCCAAGCGACATCAAGAAAGCATACCCGACGACACCCATGAGAGTGGATGCCGACATCAATGGCAATGCCGACGCACTCACCATCAACAACCTCCAGGCCAGCATGGACGGCAAGTTCAGTATCCACACCCGTGGCACTATCGAGAACTATATGGATACCACCTCGGGGGCGATGAACATCAATCTGCCCTACCTGGAAACCAAGGTGCACGACCCCAAGTTCGTGAAGGGCTTCCTCCCCGCAGAAATGCAATCGGCAGTCAATATACCTGCCAACACCAGCCTCACGACCTCCCTCGGCATGACGGGCAACAAGATTTCTGCTAAGGGAGAATTGAAGGACAAGTCGGGCACGACCCGTTACGATGTCACCTACGACAGTTCAGACGACAGTTACGACGCTGACATCACAGCAAACAACCTCCATGTGAACAACTACGTGGCACTTGATGAACCTTGCAATCTGACGGGCCATATACGCGCGAAAGGCAGAGGCACGGACATCTTCTCACCCAAACTGACAGCTGACATCAGCGCCCAACTCGAGAAAGCGAACTATGGGTCGTTCGATCTCTCCAACAGCGACCTCAAGGCCAGCGCCGACCATGGCGAGCTGAACGCCCACCTCAGTTGCGACAACCCACAGTTGCGCACCACACTGCAACTCACATCCGACATCAGGAAAGACAACATCAATGCCCGCGGACGCATCAATCTCCGCCGTTCCGACCTACGCGCTATGGGACTGAGCGAGGAACGCCTGAACATCATGGCCATCAGCGATTTCAACTTCAACTCCGACATGAAGAAGTGCCACAGTTTCGAAGGGATGGCCGACAGTCTATTCATTGTCATGGGCAACGACACCATCAGTTCGGGGCAAATCTACCTCGACGGATGGACCGACCGCGATACCACCAATGCACTGGTCAGCACCAATGGGGTGAACATGCACTTCAGTTCATCGGTCAACGCCCTTGAACTTGGCGACAAGTATATGAAGGTGGCGGGCATCATGGGAAAGCAGTTCGAGCAGCGCGACATCGACCTCAACTACGCCAAGCAGTTCCTGCCCATCTCCACCATCGACCTGAGTCTCAACAACGACAACGCCATAGCCCAGATGCTGAAGCTGCAAGGTGTGAGATACGACGACATCAGCGGCCATTTCACAACCTCTCCTGAGACCGGTCTCCGTGGCCATGGTCATATCGGTAACCTGAAGGTGAAGAAAGACAGTGTGGTCATCGACAACATCGACCTCAACATCATGCAAGACAGCACACGCCTCACCTACGATGTCAGTCTGGTGACGGGCGAACAGGCACACCATCCAGGCTTCTCCGGCTCGCTGAAAGGCTACCTTGAGAACTTCTCCGCCGACGCCCGCCTGACTCTTATCGACACCAAAGGAAAGACCGGCCTTGACCTTGGCATACATGCCCTGGCCACCGATACTGCGGGTTATTTCCGTTTCTATCCCGAAGAACCAGTGTTAGGTTTCAGGAAGTTCACGCTCAATCCCGACAATTATGTTTTGCTGAAAAAGAAGAACAAGGCATACATCGACCTACACTTGGCATCCGACAACGGCACACGCATCGATGTCACAGCCAATCCCGATGAGGCGGCGCAGCAAGACATCAGCCTCAACATCGAGCAATTCGGCATAGCCCAACTGCTTTCCATCCTACCCATGGCTCCCGACATGGACGGCAAGCTCAACATCAACGCCAAGTATCACAAGGAAGACGGTGAAACCAGAATTGACGGCGACGTGCTGGCCAACAACTTCGTGTTCGGCGGTACCAGGTTAGGTGATGTCGGAGCCACCGTAAGTTACGTCCCCGAAGCCGAGAACAGTCACTCCATCAACGGTGTCATTAGCCAAGACACCACCAAGGTGGCGAGATACTATGGCACCTACAACGACAACGGCCACTTCAGTTTCAATGCCGACCTCAACCAACTGCCGTTGGAGATGTCAGCCCCCTTCCTGCCCGACAAGCAAATCGTGTCGGCAAGCGGTTATATGGGAGGACATCTCAGCGCAGAAGGCAATTCCGACAGATTCCTCGTCAATGGCGAGCTACAACCTACCGACATGGTCGTCATGTCGCAGATGTACGGAGTGAAACTGCGGTTCGAGGACAAGCCTCTGGTCATACAGGACAGCAAACTCTCTTTCGACCAGTTCAAGGTCTATGGCTACGACGACACCCCGCTCAGCCTGACTGGCTCGGTGGATTTCGCCGACTTCGACAATCTCCGGTTCAACCTTGGCGTGTATGGCCGAAACTTCGCGCTTGTTGACACCCAGCGTTCCAGCAAGTCGGTGGTGTTCGGCAAAGTCAACGCCGACCTCTTCGCCCGCATTGTGGGTGAGCCCAACAATGTGTCAATCCGCGGACTCATCAATGTGCTTGAGAACACTGACATGACCTACCTCATCAAGGACACCCCGCTGACCGTGGAAGACCGCTTGAGCGACTTGGTGACCTTCGTGAACTTCAGTGCACCACCTCCCGAGGACATCGAGATCCTGAAAAAAAGCATCATGGGTATCGACATGCGGCTGAACCTCAACGTGAACGAGGGCTCTCGTTTACGCAGTGAGTTCAGTTCCGACCGACAGAGCTACATCAATCTCGACGGTTCGGGCCAAATCCTCATGATATACACGCCAGAGGGTGTGTTCCAGCTACAAGGCCGTTACACCCTCAACAACGGTGAGATGAAGTACGAGCTCCCCATCATACCGCTCAAGACCTTCACCATCCAGAACGGCAGTTATGTGGAGTTCACAGGCGAGCCAATGAACCCCACCCTGAACATCACCGCCACTGAGCGTACCAAGGCTGCTGTGAGCGATGCCAATGGCGGTAGCCGCAGCGTGACTTTCGATGTGGGCATGAAGATTACCAACACCCTCCAGGACATGGGGCTCACGTTCACTATCGCAGCCCCTGAGGACATGAGCGTGCAGAACGAGCTGGCCTCTTTGTCCGCTGAAGACAAGAACAAGTTGGCCGTGGCGATGCTTGCCACAGGCATGTACCTTTCGGGCAGCAACTCCACAGGTTTTTCATCTTCTAACGCGCTCAACAACTTCCTCCAGACCGAGATTAACAACATTGCCGGCGACGCGTTCAGCTCGTTCGTCGATATCAACGTTGGTATCTCTCAGTCACAAAACAACCGCGGACAGACCCACACCGATTACTCGTTCAAGTTCTCGAAACGTTTCTTCAGCGACCGCCTGAACGTGGTGATTGGCGGAAAGGTCAGCGCTGACAACAATTCCGACTATGAACGCTCAGGCACCTACATCGACGACGTGTCTTTGGAATGGAGGTTGAACCGAGGCAAATCACGATACATCCGCCTGTACCATGCCCGTAACTTCGACAACCTGATAGAAGGTGAACTGTTGGAGAACGGAGCGGGATTCATCCTCCGAAAACGGGTTGACCACCTCTCCGAACTGTTCATCTTCAAGCGCAAGGAAGAAGAGACACCCCAGTATCCACGCAGGCCACAACCCCCCACTGCACCCGGCAGCACCACGACGACAGTGCCTTCTGACAGCACCACAACCATCACGCCTGCTGACAGCACTTCCACCACCAACACTCCTAACAGCCAAGAGAAATGACCAAGCTCAACCACATATTAACCGTCCTGCTGGCAGCTTTCCTCACGGCTTGCTCCACCACGAGCAATCTGCCCGAGGATGAATACCTGTACGATGGTATCAAGAAGGTGAACATCGAAGGCGACAAATCGGCAGAATTCAACAGCGAGGCCATCACGGAGATGAAGGCCGCCCTCGCCTATGCCCCCAACAACTCCTTCATGGGCAGTTCCTACTACAGGTTCCCGTTGCCCATTGGACTGTGGATCCACAACAGCCTCGTCAACAAGGATCGCACCGGTTTTGAGAACTGGGTGTACAACTCCTTCGGGCGCACCCCTGTGACCATCTCGGCTGTCAATCCTACAACCCGCGCCCGTGTGGCTGAGAACACCCTCAAGAACTACGGTTACTTCAACGCCGAGGTGAACTCCACGCTCGTCAATCAGAAAGACCCCAGAAAGCAGAAAATCACCTACGATGTGAAACTGGGCGATGCCTATCATCTCGACTCCGTGAAGTACGGTTTCCGCGGATTGGAGGACAGCATTGTGCAAGCCAACTGGAAAAAACGGAGATTCAAGCGCGACGACCAGTTCAACGTGACCCGTCTCGAAGAGGAACGCCAACGAATCGTAAGTGACTTCCGCAACAACGGACTCTTCAACTACCGCCCGGAGTATATCACTTATCTTGCCGACTCCATCAAGACTCCGAAAAAAGTATGGCTGGTTGTTGTGCCAGACCTCGCGACACCCGAAAACGCCCACCGCCAGTACACCATAGGCGACCTCACCATGGCCATCCGACAGTCGGGGCAATACCAGCAACTGACCGACACCTTCCGACGCCGAACACTCACCATCCTCTATAATGGGGACAAACTGCCCATCTCGCCTATGGCGCTTTTCCGCAACATGAGTTTCAGGCGCGGCCAACTCTTCAGTCAGCAGAAATTCGACACATCGCTCCGAGGCATCACCAGCATGGGCCTGTTCCGCAACGTGCAGTTCTCCTACACACCACGTGACACCACCGACACCTGCTCCATCATCGATGTGAGACTCGACGCCACGATGGACAAACTCATCGACAGCGAATTCGGATTCAACATCACCCAGAAGAGCAACTCCCAAGTGGGACCTAATGCCACATGGTCGCTCACCAAGCGCAATGCCTTCCGCCACGCCGAGACCTTCAACATCAAGCTCAAGGGTGCGTATGAGTGGCAGACAGGAAAACGGCGTCGCAACAACGACGGCACGAAGATCGATTCCTACGAGTGGGGCATAGAGACCTCGCTTACCTATCCGCGCATCATGTTCCCCTGGCTCAACCGACGCGTGCTTCGCTACCCAGCCACAACCACGTTCAAGTTCTCCATCGACCAGTTACGACGTTCGGGCTATTACAACCTGTTGTCAATGAACACCAGTGTGAACTACTTCATCCAGGGATCGAAGTATATCTCCCACTCCATCACCCCGTTCATGCTGACACAGAACAAACTGATGAGTTCGTCCGAGAAATTCGACTCCATCGCCAACAGGAACCAGGCGCTGTTTGTCACTGTGCGCGACCAGTTGATACCCGCCATGCAATATACCTACAGGTTCGACAACACCATCATGCCCAAACAGGCCACCACCATATTCGAGACATCGGTGAAAGAGGCGGGCAACGTGACTAGCGCCATCTCACTCCTCTTCGGCAAGGACTTCGAGGAGCGTGACAAGATGCTGCTGCGCACACCCTACTCACAGTTCACCAAACTCACCTTCGACCTACGCCGCTACTTCCATCTCTCAGAGCACTCGATGTTGGCTTTGCGTTTGTTCACGGGCGCCATCTGGAGTTACGGCAACTCTACGGTAGCCCCTTATACTGAGCAGTTCTATGTGGGTGGCGCCAACGACATCAGGGCGTTTACTGTCCGTTCCATCGGTCCAGGTCGTTATTACGACTACGACAACAAGGACACTTATCTTGACCAGGCTGGCGACTTCAAGTTGGAGTTCAACGCCGAATACCGTTTCCGGTGGGTGAGCAACCTCTACGGCGCGGTGTTCCTCGACGCAGGCAACGTGTGGTTGATGCGTGGCGACGATGCCCACCCTGGAGGCGAGATTACCCGTTCGAAATTCTTCAAGGACGTGGCAGTAGGCACTGGCTTTGGACTGCGCTACGATCTGGAGTTCCTCATTCTCCGCCTCGACTGGGGTATAGGCATCCACGCTCCTTACGACACAGGAAAACGAGGCTACTACAACATCCCCAAGTTCTGGCGAGGCACCGGCCTCCACTTCGCCGTAGGCTACCCCTTCTGACACAAGAACAGTTCACCCCGAAAAGACACGTCGTCATTTCGGGGTGAACTGATATAATACGCTGGACAGAAGTGTTCGTTATGAGTTACAATAACCTCACCACGGTATCTACCATTGTCTTGCCATCGAAGTTCTTCGCATACTCCAGGGCGTTCGATGAAAGGGTTTTGTACAACAGCTTGTCGCTGAGCATCATGTCTATATGTTGTTTGATCTTATCAATCTCATCTACGTCTATCTTGTAACCGTTCCAGCCGTCTTCCACCAGTTCTGCAATACCGCCTTCTGTAGGCACTATTACAGGAAGCCCGGCGCTCATCGCCTCCACTGCGGTCAGGCCGAAAGTCTCGATAAACAAATCCTTGTGGGAAAGATTCACCACAATGGACGCATCATTGTATAGATATGCGACATCATCCACCCGAGCCATCAGCGTCATATTATCAGGCTTTACCAAGTGCTCCGACTCCAAAAAATCGGTCATATTCTTCTCCGTATCATTCACCACCATACAAAAGTGGTATTGGGGCAAACGGTCTGCAAGTGTGAAGAACTCGCGGATTCCCTTGTATAGTTTAAGCGAGCAAAGCATCAAGACGGTCTGATTGGAGAAAGTACGTTCCGCATCGGGGTTCACAGATGTCAAAAAACTTTCATTCAGGGCATTAGGAACCACTATCACGTTCTTCTCCTTATTCAGCATGTTCCGTTGGTATTCCGACACACAAATGATTTTTGATGCCAGAAGCCTCATTACCTTTGACAGAATACGGTAAGCGGAGCCTTTCACAAAAGCATTCTCGTGATAATGGTAAATCACTTTCTTGCCCATCAACCTCCCAGCCAATGCAGGTCCAAAAGGCAACAATGTGTTGATATAGAAAGTATTCTTTGTGAAAGCGAATCGAAAAGCGAACAGAAAAGTATAGAGTTGCACAAACATATAGCGAACCATCGTCACCATATGGTTGGTGGAGAATTTATACCAATAATGGTGTGCGTGATAGTTCTTGTAACCTCTTATCTCCTCAAGCACACCACCCTGAGAAGACACAAGATCCACCCTGTACCCTCTTTTCAGAAGCCCCTCAAGAACGAGTCTCAAAACCATCGGGCTTCCACTGTAGTCGTTGAGCAAATGAAAACAGACAATGTGTTTCATCTTTATACAAGTCTGTGATAATAATACATGCGTGATCACGAAGGCAAGTCCTCCTCACACGTTTCTATCTTCTTCAGCCTTCACGTTTATCTTGTTATTCCATATCCACTTGACGAGTCCGTTCCATGTTTCCATGCATTTCCTCATGCCTGCATCATAGTTTCCTTTCTCTCGCAATGTGTACCGGGCAATAATGTCAATGAGATACATCATATAGTCATCCTTATTCACCCAATCGCAACTGTCAATTTCTGCAATGATTTGCTGTGCCGTCAGATGGCGTTCGAAAATGGCCGTCTGAGTGAGAAAATGGTATCGGTCCAACCCTTTGGGATAAGTCTGTCGGGCATACTCCCAGTCAAAAACAAACAAATGCTCATTTTCCACAAACATATTCCACGGGGTGAAGTCGCCATGATAAAAACCAAACTCCACCTCTGTTCCTGTGTAACGCTGCAGGATGTCATCCATTGTTTTTATGTACAAGTCTGTGTCAACAGTTGCGCACAACCAATTTGGATGTAACCTGACGGATTGCAAAGTGGAATAATAGTCCGTTAGTTCAAATAAGGTCCTCTTCGAAGTGCTGCGGTAAAGGTCGTTGAGGAACTTCTCCATCAACCCATTCCATTCATGCACCACTTGGGATTCCAGGGTCTTGGCAGTTGTCTGGAGGAAAAGGTGCCGTCCGTTGTTAGAACGACCGTTATACAGACATCGAGGAACGCCTTCTATCTTCTGACGCTCAAGTCGTTGCAAAACGTCTTGTTCCGCATCAAAGAGTTTCGCCACCTCATCGTTATCCGTCAACTTGCAATAACCGAAGATCTTCCTCTTATGATACACTTGGATGGTGGTCTTCCGATGTAATGATGGTGTACCAAGGAACATGGCATACTCCAAGTCGTTGCGCCGGAAACACTGCTCACATACCATCCTCACGTCTTCAGGAAACTCATAACTCATCACCTGGGCGTGAGCAATCCTTCTGACCAGTGCCGACCAATGAAGGCAGGGGAAGAGATTTTTCAACATCCTGCCTTTCCACCCACTGGGCTGGTACAGGGCCATCGCCATTCGAAGGCTCTCCGCAGGTATTACCCACACCTTACCGTCCGAATTGGTTATCCTGTAGCAACGCATTTCATGACTTTTCGTTTCACTCGCCATGCAAGTAGAACTTCCAAAACCGTGTCCTTATCAAAAGAAAGCAGCTTACTATGCAATCACAGTAAGCTGCATTCTTTTCTCTATTTTTTAAATCCGTAGATAAGTTATTTCACCTCGGAAATGATTACAGAACGTGAGAGCTGTGGGTCATCGTAGAACATGTTCTCCACACCGCCCTTGTCATCAAGAACCAACTGTGATGCAGGTACTCCGAATTCCTCGGTCAACACGCGGAAGACGTTCTTGGCACGGTTCTTTGCCAAATAGTCATTGCGCTTAACGCTACCCGTGTATTTGTCTGCATAACCGACCACATTGTATTTCTTCTCAGGTGTAGCTTTCATCATGTCTGCAACAGTCTTGAGGTTCACGAGTTCACGGTTCTGAATGTTGGTCTTGTCAATCTTGAAGTTGACGAGGTATGGGAAGGTGATGATTTCCTTACCTGTCTCATACTTCCTGTTGCGCAGAGCCTCGTTCTCCTTGATGAGTCGATCAACCTCCTTGTTCAAACGGTTGATTTCGGTGTTGTCCACATAGTACTCTCTAACACTCTTGCTCATGCCCCATCCCTGCTTGCCAATACGGTAAGTCAAACCGAGGGTTACACCAGCAAAACCATCAAAGTCAATGTTTTTCTTCTCATCACCAGGTGTCCAAGTCTGATTGGCGCTCACTTGCTTTCCACTGACTTCGCCATCCACACCGTCATCAAAGATGGTGCCACGGATGGTGAGATCCAGATCCCAACGGCTGCTCAGGCGGAATTTGTTGATGATACCAGCATGGAATGAAAGGTAGTTGGCTTTGTCTCCATCGTGGTCATAACTGTGGAAATAACCCGCTCCCAGAGTTGGGATGAAGTTATAGAACCGTTTGGGATTGTATCCACAGAGCATATTACTGATATTGAAGAACACGTCAGCATGGAAGTCAAAGAACGAAGCGTTCTGCTCACGCAATGTACCATTGCCGGGATAATCTTTTCTCAGTTTAGCGACGTCATTGGTACGCCAACGCTGACCGAGCAAGGCATCGTTATAGGCGCCCTTTACCTTGAAACCAGAATACGACACGCCCACACCGATTGATGGAGTGAACCACTTACCGATAGTCACGTCGATAGCTGGAACCACACGGTCGCCGAATTTCATGTATTTGTCGAGGTCGCCCAAGAAAACCTGTGCACCGCCATTGGCTGAGATGAACCAGTTGTTCCAGAAACGATTGGTCTCGACTTTGTACTTGTCCTGACTTACGGTAGTTTCAATTCTTCCGTTCTCGGTTTCCTCCACCGTAGTCACCACTTGTGAATCCTGTGCCACAGCATTCAACGTCATTGCCGTTACGGCAATGAAAGAGAGTAAGAACTTTCTCATAAATAATTATTTATTGTTTATTTTTATTACTTCTAATCCAATTCTCATAACATTCGGTAATCACATCGCGAATCTCCAACCCATGCCGTTCCCAGCTCCACAACTCTGAGGCATCCTTGGCTTTCGATCCAAAAGCTTCTCGCGTAGCGGGTACGGTCAACTTCAACATGCCTTTCGCTAATTCGTCAATCACCTCTTTTCTGCCTGTCAAATCAACTACAACTGCATAGTCTTCATTGAAATAACGGGTGTATCCGCCCGAATCAACACAGACTATTGGCTTTCCCATAGACATGGCATCGAAAGCGACTGTTACCCCACCTTCTTTCAGGCTGGCGTTGACCACGACATCAGCATCAGTCATCAGCTTCTTGTATTCATCCATGGTCACCTTGCCAATCAGCCTCACACTATCGGTCAGTCCCTTGGCGACAATCAATCGCTCAAGTCTTATTCGGTCGCTGCCTTCTCCTACGATAGTGAGGTAGGTCATCGCCTCTTGCTCATGCACTTTTGCGAAAGCCTCTATTGCAAGGTCAAATCCACGCCAGGCATCCAATCTTCCCACGGAGATGAAATTTGTCCTTTGAGCCGTATTAACTGCAAAATTATAATAATTTCTACAATTAGGTGCAACATCTGTGAACAAAATTTTATGTTTGTTAGGGGAAAAAGCCATTTTTTGCAGGGATGCCCTCGTTTTACACAGTAAAAGGTCGGCATTTCGCACTCTTTTTCTCAATCCTATATTCCATCGACAAGTGGCAACTGTCAACCGTCTGACAGCCTCCACCAATCTCCATCTCAATGTGTAATGCTCGGAAAACTCTTTCGGAATGGTTTCCAGTCCTCCGAGTGGTCCCCAGATGAAGCATTGACGCTGTCCGTAACTGCTCACTCGCCAAAGGGCATTGCCGTAGGTGAGATGGTGAAACACCTTGATGCCTTCTCGCTTCATCGTGCGTTCCACGATTTTGTTGGTCAGTATCTGCCATAGGTTGTAATAGATGCGCACTCCTCTGAGCCCCTTTTTCCAGAAACGGGCCCACTTCGGTAAGTCGTAGTGGATGAAATGTATGCCTGCGAACTCAGGGTGTTCCTTTATCCACGATTCTATGCGATGCCGGTTGCTCTCGCGTGTCAGCACCCACAACTCGAAGTATTTCGACATCTCAAGCACCCAATGCCAGCCCACACCAATCTCGCTTCCCAGACCTGGCTCACAGGCGTATGCCGACACAAATATTTTCAATCTCTCATCCATCTCTTGACTATTTCTCGTAAATGATTGTTTCCGAATCAACTGACGCCCAGTCGTTTTAGGTTCTTTCGATGTTGCTCGGAGTATACATGTTGGAAGATTGTGTCAACAGCTTCATCTGGTGTATGCTCATTCATTACCAGCAAATACCCTTTTTTGCCCGCCAGGTAGTTGATTTTCTCGTTGATACACACCACCTCATCCTTGTCCAGTTCAGCCTTGCGCCTAAGTATCGTCTCCGTACTCGCACTCAACAGCACATTATAATCGAGCGATGGGATTATCAACTTTCCATACCAGTACAAGAACCTCGCAGGCAGATAGATACGGCTTCGTCGGCTGTCGCAGATGATGTCCGTGAAATAACGGTCGAAAATGACCAGCCGAGTGATTCTCGTATGGGGCTTCACCTTCAAGAAGTAACCCACCACGTAATCCACAGAATAATACGCCAGTCTGAGCAATGAGCTCACTACACTTGTCCTGCCTCCACGGTGTGGCTGGTCGTAATTGCGGTCCACATTCTTCTTGACGCCCGCTGACTGTGCCACGTCACCCAAGTTGCCGAAGAGCGTCGGGCGGAAGTGCATATAGACATGCGCTTTCTTGAACACCGCACCCAGACGATCAATCAACAGGTTGATCACTGTTGTCTTGCCAGCCCCGTCAGGACCAGTAAATCCAATGCTGAAGGCTGTATCCGAGCACACATAGTTGCGGATAAACGTATAAAGGAAACGCATCACATCCATAAGCAGTTTCAATGGCCGACGCCTCAAGTTGAAGCCAATCGCCCTCAGCAACAACTTTCGACCTTTCACTTTATCAGCCTCCTCCACCGACTTTACACCAAAGGCCGTTCTCAGTTTTTCCAAAACCATGGGCAGATGCTCGGCCTCTTTACGTGTCTGGTAGTATTTCTCCGGATAAGGACTGCCCACAGCACGGTTGTAAAGATACTTGTCCAAGAACTGACCTTCCACACCCACATAATAGAGGAAGCCATTGAACTTCTTATACGCCAAGAACTCCGTCGCATCCATCAGCAGAATGCCGAAGACGCTGGTATTAATGAAGAAATCCCACTGAACCATTTCTGTACTACCCGTCTTGTTCTTGGCACAGACGAAGGTGACCAGCCGGTCGCTGTTCAGGTACGTGATGATTTTCCACCCCGACTCATCAATCATCTTGACGAGCGAAGGTTTCACCCGTTTCAGGCTTTCGCGTGTGATGATGATGTCGATGTCGCGGCTTGTGTTCTTGTCTGGAAGGTCCTCGAAGTTTCTCAGTACAGCGTAATCTGCCCGGTCGTTCAGCAGTCCAATTATTTGTGATATGTGTTCAGCTGTTTCGGTCATGTGGTCTATTCTATCACAATACTCTATCACCCTGAATCGGTTCTAGTGCATTTTATGATGCAAATATAGATATTTATTTGTAAAACGCAAAAAATGGTTCAAGAAACAAAACGGCGGTCATGGATTAACAAAAGCACTCATAATCAACCACTTCATTCCCAGATAACTATCATTTCTTCAAGTGCAGCGCCTTGAGCAACTGCTGTTTGTGGAGGCTCATTCTCCTCTTTCTCTCCTCGCGAAGAACATCCTGGTAGGAGCGGTCAGCATCAAGGGCAACGATAGCCCAGCCATGATAGGATGGAGCCTTGGATGGTGTCATGTAATCTCCATACTGCCGCCGCAGCACCTCGTCATAAATGGCGGGAATGGGCATCATGATGTCCTCGAAAGGCACTTTGATGATGTTGTCCATTACATGTTTGGTACATCTTGTCTTCTCAAACAAATCCCATGTGAAGGTCATCATGGCCACTTCCTCTGCCTCCTTGACATCCACTGCCCTGAAAAGATTCTCATACTCCGTATAGGCCTTCCGCAAACTGACGAAAGGTTTGGTCAGCAAGATCCTTGCAGCCTCATGCCATTTATACGTGTCTTTATTCAGCAGATGTATGACAGGGCAAGTGATGTCTCTGAGCTTTTTGAGGGCCTTCTCCGACTGCGATTTCAGTCTGTTGATGCCTTCATCTGTAGAAGGAACGGCATCCAATGGGAAGATATCGATGAAGATGCCTTGATGAAAAGGGCGAAACACATCGAAGAACAACACAGCGGATGTGTTGTCCATTCTCAATTGAGCATGTCCGCGGACATAGCTCTTATCCGTATAAGTGGTTTGGAAGAAGTACGGACTTTTGAATTCCTGTGGCGCGATCTTCGCCAGCTGGTCATAGTCTTCCCTCAGCATCTGAAAATCGATGTCATCATCCCAGGGTATAAAACCATGCTCCCGGACGGCTCCAAGTGTCGTACCCCCAGAAGCAGTGATACGGAGTCCATGCTTATCGCAGACTTCTAATAGTTTTTTTGCCAAGTCAAGTTGTACGGCCCAGACTTTCTTCATCTCCTTCGAAATGGTGTAGCCTCTCCGCACTTCTTCATTCATATCCATCCTGATTGCTCCTTTGTTGTTCTTTTATGCGGTTGTCGTTGCTCCGCGAAAATCATGCAAAGTTACCGTTTTTGTTCTGAAAAAATCCAATGTCTGTGACCTTTTTTATTCAGCCACCATTTGATTTTCCACACAGTCATGAGAAGGCGAGGTGAGCGTTTATAAAGAAAGGTGATGATTTTCTGAGGTCGGCCAGCTGTAAAGCTCAAGTCCGGAGCCGCATGGGAGATTAGGTCCATGGCCCGTAATTGGTTGAAGAAACCACTGATATGCGTGAACGTCCGCTCAATCAGTTCAACAAAGAACTTGAATGTCACAGCTTCGAGTCTCTTGTATTCTTGTTGATTCAAACTCACTTGTTCTCTCAATCGCCACAAACTATCTATGGCAATAGCAAGATCTTCAGCACCACTCAAGTTGAATGATTTTGTAATGGAATTCTCATGCTGTCTGTAGATATTAAGCAGCATGTTGGTTTTCAAGCACTTTGCTCCTTTTAGATAACATTCATAGGTGAATGGATTGTCCTCATATGTGACACCGGGTATGAACTGAATATGATGTTCCAAAAGATAACTCAATCTGTATAGTCTATGCCATACTGTAACTCTTTCGTATTCATAAAAGAGTTCTCTGCCTGACTTTTCAGTCCACTCGATGATGTCGGGCTGTACAACTTGCGCTTGTGAAGAATTGACATCCTCATCGTTCATTTTTAGGTAATCAGCCACAATGATGTCAGGTTGCTTTTCCAGGGCTTGCTTCAGAATCACTGGTAGGCTGCTTTCTACCAACAGATCATCGGAATCTAAGAAAAGGATGTATTCACCAGTAGCCATTGACATACCTTTGTTGCGGGCCACGGAGAGACCCTGATTAGCCTGATTGACCACCGTAATGTTGCTGTGCTGGTTCAACAGGTCAGCTATCATTTCCATGCTTCGATCCGGCGTTCCATCATTCACCACAATGAGTTCGTAGTCTTCATCATCTAATCCTTGGCAGAAAACGCTCTCTAAGCATGGACGGATATACTTCTCCACATTATAGACAGGTACGATGATGCTGAGTTGTTTGGCCATATTGAAAAAAGGATGGTTTTATTATTGTGGAAACATCTTGTATGTAAAAATGCGATGGAGTGCGTTTAAGAGGAAATCAGTTTTTTACAAAAAGAGTAGTTATATAATTAATTTCAGTCCCTCCACGTTGTTGAGCCACGTCTGGTAAAACGATGATGACTTCCCATAACTGTTGTCGAAGAGGGTGATGTCGTTTTTGCCGAGGAGGACGCTTAAGATAGCGGCATGCATACGAGTGGTATAAATATGGGCATATTTGTCAATCAAGTTGATGGCTGTCTTCACATTCAGAGGACGCAGCACATGATTCCAATACCAGTCTGTCCATTGGTGGTTCCAGTCTGTTCCTAAACGACTGTCGAAACGGGCACCCCATTCAGCAATGGTTTTACTATATGCATATTCCTTACAGTCTTTTATAAATCCCCAGTCTGTGATATAGGCATCTTTTGGCACTTCGCTGTAGTCGATGCTGCCGCGGTATTCCTTGTCTTCACGTCTGACGAAGATGCTTCCTTTCGGCGACTTGGCTCTCTTGTATTTTGACATGTCCATAGCAAAAGCCATATCTGGCACAAGCAATGATGGGTTGTTGGGGAACCATTTTCTGAGGATTCCCATGGAAATAGTGTCGCGGGCGCATATCGTCACATTGGGATAGTGGCTGAAAAATTCGGCTTCATCATGCAAGTTTCTCTCGTCCTCAAAATAGATGGTTTGCGGAAAGATGATGCATCGTTGATTGGGGAACATGGCAATCACTTTGTGGCGGAACAGACCGTGTACTGGCCAAAGGTCGTTAAAGTTTCCCCCACCATGGAATAACAGAATGGTTTCAGAACGGATAAGTTTTTTTGCCTTGGTCAGATTCCCTTGGTACGATATGCTGTATAGATTCTTGTAAGGCAATGTTTTAAAAAAATCGAGTTCGCCTTGCCATATCAGCGTGTCGCCAAGATTGGAGTGATAAGGAAGGTCCATCAACATGTAGTCTGAGTCGATAAGTGGTCTCAGAATCTTGTGAATCTGTTGTTTCAGTGACAAGGTCTTTTCGTTAGAATTCATAATGTGTGGCATTTGGACGACAACTTTTTGATAAAGGCGTAGATGGTCCAATATCCTCTTTCCTTGATACGATAATCAACAAATACTTTTGTTAAGGTTATTTGTTCTGTCATAATTATATGTGAATTCGATGAGAGCAACTACTTTGTGATTATCTGGTTGCTAACGAACTAATGCATTGAAGGCAAATAGTTATACTCCCTCAAAATAAACAAATTAGAATTCTTTATACTATCCAAAGGCAAAGATAAATAATTTCTCTGGAAGATAGATGATTATTTGCAAGTTTTTTTGTTATGATGGAAAAACTATCTATATGTTGGTTTACGTGAGTCGATGTAAGAATTATGCAATCAGCCTGCTTTCATCAATGATTTCAAGATTCATTGACGGTATCTTAGGCAGTAGGTTATATGATATGTAATAAGCCTTGCCAAGAGATTGGTCGCAAAGTTATCGACATCACTCAGGTGGAGCATTCGAGGCATAGGTCATTTGAGAATTTCATCGTCAACATGCTTGGAGCATAGGCAGTGTACGGTTTCTTTCCTGAAGAAAACGTGCATTGCATGCGAAAGAGCATTAGACAACCTATAGACACTATTCTAAATTCGTCGAGCTCACGTTAATTAATTTCAGTATTTGCTTCGAAAGCCTATAATTCGCAACATCTTTCCAATTATACGTTTCCATCTATTGAAAGCATTACCAATAGTGAAAATTGATGTACCTAACATTTCGACAATCTCAACGTTTCCTTTTTTGTCGCTAAACCAGTTCACCACCTCATCAATTTTAATATCCATTCCAGAAGCCCCTTTCCATGCATCTCCCGATTTCCCTCCATAATGATGAAGGTATTTTTCATGGTTTTTCACAGCTCTGATTTTCAGTCCTTCAGCCAATACTTGACTTTGTAGTTTCGTGATTGACCACCACCATTCGAACGATTCATCAAGTCGATATTTATCGTATAAGTATTTATCGATCAGCAAGCAGTATCCATCAGCCCGAATCGGTTCGGAAATGACAGCCCCCAATGAAGATATTCCGCCTTCTTTCGGGTGGATTTCGATTAGTTTATTAAAACACTCAGGGTCACAGACTTTAATATCTGAGTTCAGCAATAAATAATGAGTAGCATCTTTCCTTGCGTATTGGCTGGCCAAGTTGTTGCCTTTGGCAAACAAGTCATTACGTGGATTTAAGACCAAAACGTCAATCAAATGATCATCCTTTAATCGCTGTAAAAGTTCTTTCGTTGGCGGTTCCGAGTTATTGTCAAGAACAACCAACTCCAAGTTTTCAGTTCTTTTTCTTGCCTCGTTTACACCTATGATAGATTCCAAAACATATTCTGGGGCATTATACGTTAACATTAAAATTGAAATTTTCATGAACACTTGTTGTTATGAGGATTAAATTTTGCACAAATTTGAGAATTCCTTTTTCATGGTGCAAAATTAAATAAAACATCAAAGTAGTGAGCAAAGTTATAATAATTCTTTAAGATTTGATCGTTATTTTCGGAAAAACGTAATAAACATGCAATAAACGCCCATTAAAGTTGAATTTATGGAAGAACCTCGTTTTTTCCGAAAAAGATTTTGATTTCCAACGGATTATTTGTAAATTTGCTGATATCTTTGGGAAACAAGACAAACCAAGATGAAGCGATGAACAAACTTAAAGAGATAGTTTTCAAACTCAAGTCATCATTGACTAACACATACGCCATCAACGATCTGGAACACAAGGTCAAACAACATGTATCGTTCGAACTGATGCGTCAAAAGATGATTGACTCAGTACTCACAAATAGGGAAAAGGGCATCATCGAAGAAAGCGCAGAGGGAGAAAGGTATGTGGTCTCGCTCACCACCCACGGAGAAAGAATTGAAAAAGTGTTCCAAGCAATAGAGAGCGTTTTCCTGCAGTCGAGAAAGGCGAACAAAGTTGTGCTATATCTTTCCGAGGACGAATTCCTGATGAAGGAACTACCCATCACTCTCGAAAAACAAGTGGAACGCGGATTGACCATCAAGTATGTCAAGGACTTCGGGCCTTACACAAAACTTATACCTGCCTTGCATGACTTCCCCGACGCGAACATCATTACCGTGGACGACGACCAAATCTACTCTTTCAACATGATCGACCGCCTCGTCAGAGCGCACCACACTTATCCCCAAGCGGTGTGCTGTAATTATGCGCGAAAAATAAAACTGAAAGACCAAAATCATTTCGCCCCCTACCTTTCGTTTGAGCACGTGTTCAACAGTTCATATTCCACATCACCAACTTACTTGGCACTTGGCTATAATGGAGTTCTCTACCCTGCACACTCTCTTCATCCCGATGTCACCAATGAGGAACTTTTCAGAAAACTCAGTCCTTACGCCGATGATATCTGGTATAAAGCGATGGAACTGCTACAAGGCACACCCGTAGTGGCACTGCCAAGATGCAAGTCATGGACCGACATGATCTTTGAGGACCTCTCCATGCAAGAAACGGCACTCATACTCATCAACATCGACCAAGGCAAAAACGACGACCAATTCAAAGCTGTTTTCGACCATTATAACCTTTATCATGCATTGACAAAATAATCTGAAGCATGTTTTCTGCAGAAGCTAAAATGAAATGAGCCCGGCACAATACCGAGCTCATTTCTTTTGTTTCAACCCTTCTTCTTTTTCAGTTCGGGTATGAAGGGTTTATACTCACTCTGTCCATAAATCGTCTGGAATAGGAACCTGCTCTGGCATCCAAGGTATTGAACTGCCATCGGTTAATGGGAACTTGTAGTCAGGGCTGACAGCAATAATATGGGGGATATCGCCTTGTTTGGGGAAGGGAATATCCACAATCGCTTTATTACTTAGGCGGCTATTCACAGTCACGGAGATGTTGTTGTCAAGAGGATCCCATCCTTCTACTTCAAACGTTGCAAGTGTGGCATCATAGTCGATAGAACCTGGTGTGACATTATACGCAGTACTTACGTTATATGTGCTCTCTCTCTTTTTCCAAGTTTTTTCACCAATAGTGAGGTCGAAGTCGAGGGTACCACCCATTGCGCGAACAACCGCAGTCTGCTTAATACCGTTATCTCTTACGTCAACCACGATGTCGTTGAAGTCAAAGTCATTGAATGCACCTACGTCCTCAATAAGATAACGCTTTGCTGCAACGACTGGCTCCACCAAGCAGATAAGGTCACTATAGTCCTCACCGTCATGGTCGCAGTCGAAGCACCAGTAAACCGCACCATTGGGGGTGACTATTTCCTTGTACGTCTTCAACTCATATTGAGCTTTAATGTCTGCCCAGTCATCAATACCGATACTTGGGTCGGTAAGAACAATATTGGGGTCGTCCGTCATAGCATACCAGAAGAACTCCCTCTCAGTTGCAAGTCCCGTCTCATAGTCCCAATCTGCAGGTAGATCAGGATCAAAATAGGACCAATTCTCATTCTCCACAACCCAATCCGGGAACTCATCATTGAAATTATCCTCAAAATCACTTGTGTCAACCCGATATCCAGGGCCTCCCCTGTAACCATAACCAGCATACCAACCAGAGTTTTGGGCAGAACCCATTATTGGAATGTAGGTAATATATTCGTCAGGTAGAGATCCAGATCTGATATCGGTTGTCCATGGAGCACATGAATGAACACCAATACTGTAAGTTGTCACCTCTGAACTACCGTTTCCATGACAATACCAAACCCAAACATCGTGAACGCCAAAAATGTTAGGTGTCCAATCTTTTACTTCAACATTGGCAAGATTAGCCTTTATGTAGCTAAACTCATTAAGAGTAGCGACGGGCTTAAGAACACTGCTATGAATACGAGGATCAGCTTCGTCCCAATTGTTGGTTACCACTGCTGCTGATGAAACAGCACGTGTGCCCTCCTTCTCAATACAAGGAAGCACTTCAATCTCGTCCAGACCAACTCTGTCGCTGAAGTCCCAACTTTGGGCAGCTGAGGGTTTGCCGTATTTGGCAACAAAATCCGCATCGTACTTTGAAAAGAAAGCACTCACAACGTCATCCTTGTTGGATGGCACCTGTTCTTCTTCGTTCTGCGAACATGAAGAAGAAAGGGAAATGAGGACTATAGAAAATCCTCCCAGTAAAAATTTCTTAATGCTCATAGTGAAAAAAGATTATAGTTAAACACTTACAAACTATTAAATATAAAAATGATTTAGTTACAAATTTACATTATTATAGAATAAAAACCAAATATTTTTTGATTTTTCTTTAAAAACTTAATTTTTTAGATTGAACTTTTAACAGTAAAACGCCTGTCTGAGCGTTTTTTCACCTTTCCACCACACTTTGATGGCATAAAGAACAAGTTTTTCGGATTATTATCTTTAACTTTGCATATATCCTGATCATGATATCAAAATCATTTGAACAATGACAAAGCAACTCAGCATCATCGTTCCTTTTTATAATGTGGAGCAATATATCCGTCCTTTTTTCGAGAGTGTTTTCCGCCAAGGACTTCAAGACGACATCTACGAGATGATCGTGGTGAACGATGGATCGACCGACCACAGCATGGAACAAGTCGCCGACCTATTCAGCCAACACGACAACATCACGGTCATCAGCCAGCAAAACCAGGGGCAGTCTGTCGCCCGCAACAATGCTTTGAAAAGAGCCGTAGGGGAATATGTCCTCTTCCTCGACTCCGACGACCTTCTCATTGACAACACCCTGCCAATCATGTTGGAAAAAGCATTGTCATCCAAAGCCGATATGGTGATGGCTGATTATCTGGAGATGACTGACGAGGAAATCGACAAACTGTCTTCCTCACCTTCCCAACCACCGTCTATCCGTTGGGAGGAAAAGACTGGCAGACAACTATTCATGGAGACTCGAGGCCCTTTGGTACCAGTCGTGTGGCGTACACTCCACAAACGGGAGTTCCTTCAGGAGCATCATATCCAGTTTACTCCGGATCTGCACTTTGATGATATTCCATACACACATGAATGTGTTTTTAATGCCCGGAAATGTTTGGAGACCAACCTTTTGTTTAACATTTACAGACGGAGAGCCAACTCCATCACCACTATCAAATACGGGATTAAAGAAGTAGAGGGTTATGGAACATCCCTTGCCTTGACATGGAATCTCAGGAAGAAGGTGGGCCTGACGCCTACAGAAGAGTTGAAATTCAAAACCGTCATCTTCCCTCGGTTCTACTACTTCTTGTCGAAACTTACCCTTGAGAACCTTCCTCGTTTCTCCGACCGGATTCATGCAATAGACTCCTTGTCCCGACAAGCTCCTGACCTACGTTTCGCTGGGGGCAGAGTACAACAACTGACATCCGTCCTCTACAGCATCTCACCACGCCTTCTCATGCTCCTATGGTCTTTGAAATGGAGGTGGAACAAGTGTTTACGAAAAACCAAGACAAAGGACAGTGAAGCATAAAGGGCTCTGTCCTTTCAAAACGAGATTACAATACAGTTCTCCATGGTAAAGATCACTTCTTAAGACGCAGCGCCCGCAGCAGCCCCTCCTTGTGGATCTTTATCCGCATTTCCCGTTCCTCCCGCAAATACTCGAGATAAGAACGTTCTGCATCAAGGGCGATAAAAACACCATGATAAGAAGGAGACTGAACAGGAGTCATATAGTCGCCATACTGTCGCCGCAGCACCTCGTCATAAATGGCGGGGATGGGCATCATGATGTCCTCGAAAGGCACTTTGATGATGTTGTCCATCACGTGTTTGGTACATCTTGTCTTCTCAAACAAATCCCATGTGAAGGTCATCATGGCCACTTCCTCTGCCTCGTTGACATCCACTGCCCTGAAAAGATTCTCATATCTGTTGTTCTCTTTTGCCACATCCATGAAGGCTTTAAAGACCAGGAGCTTGACACCCTTCAACAATTTCAATGGATTGTGATTCAGTAGATGGACAGAGGCGTAAGAGACATCCCTCACCCGATTGTATATCTTTTCCGATTGTTCCCTCAGCCTCAGTATTTTCTCTTCTGAGTCAGGGACAGCGTCTAAAGGGAATATGTCAATGAAGATGCCTTGATGAAAATCCTGGAAGATATCGTCGTAGAGGATGGCGGCTGTCCCGTCCATTCTCAACTGCGCATGTCCATGCATGTAATTCTTGTCGGTAGATGCGCATTGAAAGAAATAAGGGCTTTTGAACTCTTCTGGAGCGATACTCACCAAACGGTCGTAATCCTCACGAAGCATCTGTAGGTCTATGTCGTCGTCCCACGGGATATATCCATGTTCACGCACTGCCCCAAGAGCCGTTCCTCCACAGGCGGTGATGCGAAGCCCGTGCTTATCGCAGACTTCGAGCATTTTTCTGGTCAGGTCAAGTTGTACTTTCCATACCCTCTTCATCTGCGAGGATATGGTCCAGCCTCTTCTCACTTCCTCATTTAGGTCCATGCGTTCACAGTTCAATCGTTAGTTTTCGAGAACAAAGCTTTGGTTTTCAGTATAAGAGTAGTGGCCCTTCTCCATCCTAATACCTTATACAGAAGATGCAGACGAGGATTCTCATATTTCATCCAGGTTAACTTGTTCTTTTCAAACAGTTCCTCAATGTAATCATATAAGGAATGAATCATAAGGAACATGTTATAGACTGAATAACTGATGTATTTGCTGCAGATCGCCCGAATTTCAGCTGTGTCTTTATCGTTCAGGATCAACTTGGACATATAGAAAAGGACCTCAATCTTCTGGATTTTGACTTGTGGCGATTTCAAGGCGTGAAGATGCTTGTTGTCCTCAAAAACCCTCCATACAGCATATTCCTCATCCACAAACAGCATTTTACGGGACAAGCTTATAGCTGTCGCGATGAACTCCGTGTCCTCACAATATGTGCGTTTGGTGTTCCATCCTCCTGTCTTCTCGACAACAGAACGCGGGAATAGATACATCAAAGGGAACCAAAGATGCTTCGACGTCCGAAACATGTCCACAATGTATTCCGTAGCCGGCTGATAATCTTTTGTCAACCCACTGAGCCAGTCCTCAGGCTTGTCGGGCATGTGGAAAAACCTTAATTGGGAATAAACGATAGAATCCGCTTCACCATCTGCGAGAATCCTCTCCATCTGTTTCTCTATCATCCCTTGAGTGAAGTAATCATCGGAATCAAGATATTTGATGAACTGTCCTGTACTCTTCTCAAACGCATAGTTTCTCGCCGAACTCACACCCTGTTGGTCGGGATTCTCAAACACATGCACTCTATCCGATTCGTATGATTTGGCAATAGCCAGCGATTTATCGGTAGAATGGTCGTCAATCACAATGACCTCTATATTCTTGTACGTTTGGTTCAGACAACATTCTATAGTCTGAACGATGTATTTCTCCTCATTGTAAAGAGGAATAAGTATAGAAACAAGAGGAAGAGTCTGATTTTCGGCCATTTTAGAGAATGATTGATTCATGATTTGTATCGAAGCCCCAAGCACTTCAGCCTTTGGGCCAAATGCCATTCAAACTATGACGCCATCTGAGCACAAGGTTATACAGCGGGATGGTCCGTTTCAGCAATTTGATGTTGGTCGCTTTTCCCCTACGCCATCTCTGGATCAGACGAATGCTAAAGGAAATGACATCCTCATCAAGAAAATCGTACAATTCCGGTGAGAGCGACTTCAGTTGTTGGTCAGTATCACGGAGCAGTTTGTCATTGGTACTTGAATAGGGATCGGCAAGAAGAACAGCATAATAGATATGAAGCGACAGGCGTTGCAGGTAATGATACATATACTTGTAGGTGACAGACCCTTTTTCCACACCACACATGCATTGAAGCATCCTGAGAAAAACAGTGGTGTTGCTGTCCATGTGCTTCTGCTCCACTGCAGGATCCACACTCTGACCGTTTCTGCCCATCACATATTGATACAGCCTCTGGGGATAATAAAACAATGAACTCACGGCTTGGAAAGGAAGGAAATTCCATTCCTGGTCGCTATAGAAGATACCCTCGGTCTGACGATAACCGATACGGCGTAGCATCTCGGTACGGTAAGTAAGAGAATGCATCGGCAATTCATAATGGCAGAGACATTCTTCGACCCCAAACACTTGATTGGCTGGCAAAAGGCTGAAGTTCCTTTCCCTAAGTGTCTCACAAGTGTCTGAGACCTCGGTGAAATCAGTGATAAAGGCATCC
The DNA here is from genome assembly GCA_017509605.1 of Bacteroidaceae bacterium. GTDB lineage: Bacteria > Bacteroidota > Bacteroidia > Bacteroidales > Bacteroidaceae > RUG11857. The sequence continues at coordinate 48,646 of JAFWPH010000053.1, forward strand.
ACATCCACTTCTCCAAATTTCTTGAGAATGTCTGAAAGATGGTCTTTCACCACATAATCATCAGCATCAAGCGGACGTACATATTTGCCCCTTGCGACTTTCAGCCCAGCATTGATACAGGAACCGTAGTTGCCGTTCTCCTTGTCTATGACACGGAAGGTGTCGGGATACTTATCCGCATAACCATGGGCAATCTCCGAAGTCTTGTCCTTGCTGCCGTCGTTGACCACGATGACATCAAGCGCATCCATTGTCTGCTCATCATCGACAATCAGACTGTCGAGGCATCTATTCAAATAGCGTTCCATATTATAGGAAGGCACTATCAGCGTCAGGACCTTTTCATTTTTCTCCATAAACCTAAATACATTGTTCTATAAGAACGTTTTCTCATGCAAAAGTACAAAAAAAAAATAGAACAATCTACTACTGCCAGAAAAAAGGGAAGTAAAATAGCATAAACTAAAAAACAATGCTATTAGACATCACCGCAATAACCAGCAATTTGCAGAATTGTCCTCTATGCAAAAAGTTTTTGTGCCTTTCAGACATGAGAATGACGTTTTTTATGTAACTTTGCAATTTGAAACTCACTTTTCAAAAAGTAACCGTATCCTACAACATCTATGCAGTCAGTCAGCAGTCCCCTCGTTTCTGTGCTCATACCGCTCTATAACGCCGAGGAGTTTATCGGCGGAGCCATCGAGTCGTGCCTGAACCAGAGCTACAAGAACATCGAGATTGTGGTGGTCGATGACCATTCCACAGACCGCTCACTGAGCGTCGCCAAACAATATGAGAGCGAGAAAGTGCATGTGCTGGTCAATCCGAAGAAAGGCGGCCAATCGGCCAGGAACTACGCTTACCAATGCAGCAAGGGACGTTTTGTGAAGTTCCATGACGCCGACGACTACTCCACTCCCGGCTTAATCGAGAAACAAGTGGAACGAATGTTGACTGACGGAGACGAGGACACCATGGTCTATTCACTCCTGCACCAACTTGAGACGAACGGTGAGATGGCCGTACAGACAAACATGAAAGGCAAAGACTACTTCAACCCCATCGACTTTGCCATCGACATGCTTCGTTACCACGCATTCTTCTGCCCGCACTGCTATCTGCTCACACGCAAGACGGTAGATGCTATCGGAGGGTGGGATGAGAATGTACGTATCCTCCAGGACAGGGTATATTTCGTGAAAGCCGCCGAGGTGGCTTCCAAAGTGTTGTTTGTGGATGGCGAGCATGCGGTCTGGCGCGTGTTCGACGACGGCATTCATGTCCACAGCCAAAAGACACCTGAGAAGATGCGCAACGCCATCGAAACGATATGCGACATGGCGATGACTGTACTACGCTACAAAGACAACGCCGACACCCGTGAAGTGTGTGAGACCTTCATCGGTCGTTGCATCTACTTCGACTTCCTTTCTTTCCGTCCCATACTGCCGTACGTGAATGAGCTCTGTGGGCGAAACCGACTGAAATGGAAGAAGTTCCGAAACGAGCGGTTCAACATACTTTATTCCCTTCTGGGCTGGGAACGCACCACGGCCCTGCTGTTGCACATCAAGCAATTCTCTAAGAAATGACATTATGGACGAGTTCAAAGACAACATCAAAAAAGATTCTTCTCTGCCACTGGTGTCAATTCTCATTCCACTCTACAACGCAGAACAATATATCGGAGGCTTGCTTGATTGGTGCCTCCGACAACCCTATAAGAACATCGAGGTGGTGGTGGTGGATGACCATTCCACCGACAAATCCTACTCCATCGCTAAAAAATACGAAAGCGACAGGGTCCATGTGTTGACCAACCCCAAAAAAGGAGCGCAGTCGGCACGCAACTTCGCTTTCGAGAACAGCAAAGGAAGATTCGTCAAATTCCACGACGCCGACGACTACAGTTCCGACAACATCATCGTCAGGCAAGTGGAACGCATGCTCAAAGACGGCGATGAAGACACCATCGTCTTCTCATCGCGCCACACTATAGATGAATACGGGAATTATGGTGGGAAAGCTACTTTCGCTGATAAGGATTTCGACGACCCAATAGACCATTTGGTATTCACCATGAAGTATTTTATTCATTACAACCCTCATTGCTATCTCTTCACTCGGCAAACTGTGGAAAAGGCTGGTGGCTGGGATGAAAGCGTGGTTATCGCACAAGACACCTATTTTATCACGAACGCCATAGTCAAGTCTTCAAAACTGCTTTTTGTCGCAGGAGAATACGGTGTATGGAGAATCTTTGATGACAACAAACACCTTCACAAGAGGACACCTGAAAAGATGGTTCAACTTACTGACGTCATCTTCAAGGTTGTTGAAATAGTGTTGAATCATCGAGATGATGAATACTCCCGTGAGTCCATCAGTTTTTATATCGGCCGCTTCGTCTATGGTGACATCAAATCTTTTGCTCCCCTTCTCCCCTACATCGACAGCAGATGCAAGAAACTCGGAATAACATGGACTAAAATTAAGAGTCCAAGGTTGGGAATCCTATACTCTATCCTCGGATGGAAACGCACCACTTTAATCATCCAGTATTTGAAGAAGTTGAGTCAAAAGTTTCTTCACCGAAAGGGTTGAGATTCCATGCAAAAAAGCGAAAAAGGATTTACTTACAAAAAGAATATGACACGATGAAACGTCCATTACTTATCATTGCCTTGGCTGTGCTGTTCTCACTACGTGCCACCGCCCAGCAGACCGACTACACAGCCACCGACAGCGTGCTTGCTTACATCAAACATGCCATGCTGTTCAACCGGTCAATGCCACAGGAGAAAGCGTATCTCCACCTCGACAACACCGGCTACTTCAAAGGCGAGCGCATTTGGTTCAAGGCATACCTCCGCAGAGCCGACACAGGGGAACCAAGCGACATCAGCAAGGTTCTCTATGTGGAACTGCTTAACCCCAGTGGCGACGTAATCCAGAAAGCCAAATTGAAAGTGGAGAATGGCGAAGCCGCCGGAGACTTGGGCTTAGACAGCATCTTTGGAAGTGGTTTCTACGAAATACGCGCCTACACTCGCTACATGATGAACTTCGGCGACGCCACCGCATTCTCCCGGGTACTGCCGGTCTTCAACAAACCCAAGACGGAAGGCGACTACAGCAACCCCGTCATCGACCAATACAGCTACCGCAACCGTCTGCCTGGTCGAGAGAAAGAAGAGGACGCTGCAGTGCTGTCGGCAGAAGACGGCAAATCGAGAAAAGCCAAGGGCTTCGAGGTGAAATTCTATCCAGAGGGAGGCGACTTGGTACAAGGCCTGCGCAGCCGTGTGGCTTTCACCGTCACAGACAAGGACGGCATGCCCGTAGCCACCAAAGGCCTCATCATGAACGAAGAAGACCAGACCCTTGCCGTGGCCTTCTCCGGAGCAGACGGACGCGCCGTGTTTGAAATCATCCCTGAGGGCAAGCACCTGAAGATGGCACTGACAGATGAGGACGGTGACCTGCATACCTTCGACCTGCCCGAACCCCGCGCTGAAGGATGCGTGGTCAAGGTGGACCCTTTGAAAGACGACGAAGTGACGGTCTTGGTCAGCAGCAGTCCTGCGATGCTTGGCCGTATGCTCGGCTATACCATCGTGAATGGCGGCCGCGTGTTCCATGCCGATACGCTCACGGCAGAACCTGCCATCGAGATCGGACTGAATCGCGACGATTTGCCATACGGAGTGAACCAACTGACGTTCTTCAGCAGCGACGGACAGATTCAGGCAGAACGACTCTTCTTCATCTGCCCCGAAGGCGAGGATGTGGATTCTGTCAAACTGACAGCCGACCGACAGTCCATCACTCCATGCTGCAAAGTGAAATTCGACATCCAGACCGCACCCAACAGCCATGTATCCTTCTCTGCCATGGACGCTGGAACACTGACCAACGGCAAGCAAGGCAACATTCACACCTGGATGCTGCTTGGAAGCGAGGTGAAGGGCTATATCGCCAATCCCGACTATTACTTCGAAGCCGATGACCTCCCACACCGACAGGCTGCCGACACGTTGATGCTGGTACAGGGGTGGCGCCGCTATGACTGGCGCCTAATTACCGGGCAAACACCATTCCCCAAGGTTCAGCCCATCGAAGACAAGCTCTATGTGTTCGGTCAACTCAAACCGTCGCTCAGCGCATGGAAGAAGAAGCACGAGGTGAGCAACGTGGACCTGACCGCCTTCCTCTTCAATAAAAGTGGCCAGAGTCTTCGAGGCGATTGCACCACAGACTCAGCAGGTCATTACGCCTTCTCTATTCCCGACATCGACGGAGAGTGGAACATGCAAATCCAGACACGTATCGACGACAAGTTGAAGACATTCGCCGTGACCATCGACCGTCATTTCGCACCCAAGCCCCGTTTCTTGAGCGCTTTGGAAAGTAGCATGATACCACAGAACGAAGCCAACTTCTTCCGGCCACTACCCACAGGGGGAGCAGAGAACGAAAGCGAGGAAGACAAACGGCTGCGCGTCCAAGTTGGACACAACGAGTTCGTGACCAAGACAGTGACCGTGAAAGCAAAACGCAACTACTGGACCGACAGTACTGGACGTTGGCACAACGAGAACGAGGCCCGACGAAGCGCGGTCCTTTTCTACAACTGCGACGAAGGGAGTGATGAGCTTGCCGACAAGGGAGAGACACAACCTACACTCTATGCGTGGCTCGAACAAAAAAACCAGCTGATGAAGAACTGCGACCCTCTTCAGATGATAGAGTATGATAATGAACTCGAGTCTTTCATGTCGGCGGTGACAAACGATTCCTGCTTTAATTTCCATGTTGAGGGACCAACCTACAACAACCGCCCAACCGTGTGGATTCTCAACAACAAATACGCCGGTGTATCAGGCTTAGGAGCATTGATGAAAAGGGCTCAGGAAGAACCGACATTTGTCGGACAAAGCAACATCGAACCTCTACCCATGTATCTCGACGAGGCAAAGTCGGTGTATATCGTACAGCAGGCCACGGCACTCGACTACTACATCATCAACAGCACCATACAAGGATGTAACCCTGCGATAATCTTCGTCTATACCCATCCCACATTCTCAACAGCCAGCAACAAGGGATTGCGTAAGACACATTTCCAAGGGTTCAACGTACCCACCACATTCAAGACCGACGACTACACACTGTATATCGCCACCGACGACTTCCGACGCACCATCTACTGGCAACCCACCGTCCAGACCGATGCCAACGGACACGCCACTGTGGAGTTCTTCAACAACTCCACTGCCAAGCAGATGTATGTCAATGTGGAAGGTATTGGCGCAGACGGCAAGTACCTTGTGTCAGAGTAACCACAGGGGGGGGGAGCTTTCTCAGTATTCGGAGAGTTCGGGATTTTCTTAAGATTCCGGATTCTCCGATTCCTTTTTACGTCACTAACCGCATGATTGGTTGGAAAAGTTAAAAAAACGGTATGTTACAACTGAAATAGAATATGTAACATTTAATTTTTACACATTATATTATTTTGATGTAACTTTACATTCGTTTAGAAAACCTAAAAAAGCTACTTTTTAATAACTATTTGACCATCAATATATTAACCAAATAATCCAGTAACATCAAAGTCAACTGGACATGTGTGATGACGCAAAAAAACATAAAAAATACAAAAACACTATTTATGAACAGAAGACATTCCAACAGAGTCATGGCATACATGGCTATGGGGACGCTGATGGCGCTTTCGACATTGTCGTCCTGCGATGGTTACGACCTCGGAGACGAGGATCCGTCATGGTTGGGGTCCAGCATCTATGCGTACTTAGATGACGGGAACTACACCAACACTGTCCGTCTGATCAACGACTTGAACTATGGCACTGTGCTCAACACCACTGGTAGCAAAACGCTCTTCGTTGCCGACGACGATGCTTTCAACCGTTTCTACAGCAAAAACAACTGGGGCGTTCACCGCTACGAGGACCTGTCACTCGCCCAGAAGAAGATGTTGCTTTACGGTGCTATGATCAACAACTCCTGCCAGATGGCTTACCTTTCGAGTTCAACGGGGCCCATTGAGGGTGACTGTATGCGAAGGCTCACTTCTCAGTCGGTTTACGACTCTGTGCCTTTGCTCACGCCCGACAAGATGCCCAACACACCCTACTGGCAGTACTACCGAGACAACAACAAGACCATTCCTTGCATGATGGACATGTCCACAGCACCGATGATCCATTTCATAGAGATGTTCCTCGAGAACAAGCAAATCACCAACAATGACTGCAATTTCCTCTTCAACTATGTAACCGAGCGACAGCCAGGGGATGCCAACGTCAACGGTGTGATGATGGCAGAACCCAACATCAAATGCTCAAACGGATTCGTGCACCGCATGGCTGAAGTGATGACACCGCTGCCCAACATGGCGGAAATCATCAACACCAATGCCAACACACAGAAATACGCCAAGTTGCTTGAGCGTTTCTGCGCACCTTACTACAACCGCACCGCCACCGACGAGTACAACCGACTCTACGGAACCAGCTACGACAGCGTGTTCCAGAAGCGTTATTTCTCTGAGCGGTCGCAGGGCGGACAGGCACTTAACCTGACTCCTGCTGAAGGACCGGTGAATGGTACACTGAAATTCGACCCGGGATGGAACGAGTTCTACAGCACAACCAACGCTGGAACCAGCACAGAAGTAGCCCTTCAGGAGAACATGGGCGTGATGCTCGTGCCCAGCGATGAGGCACTCGACCGCTACTGGAACGAGGGTGCTGGCAAGGTGCTCAAAGACTACTACGGTTCATGGGAGAACGTTCCCGACAACGTCGTGTCGAAGATGCTCAATGTGAACATGCTCAACTCGTTTGTCAACTCAGTTCCCAGCAAGTTCGAGACAGTGCTCAATGACGCCAACGACGAACTCGGCATCACTACCGCCGACATCGACAGCGTGCTGCTCGGATGCAATGGCGCAATATACCTTACTAATAAGGTGTTCAATCCCGTTGCTTATATTTCCGTTTCTTTCCCAGCACTGATCAATGAAACGATGAGCATCCTCAACTGGGGAATCGAGCAACTGGGCTTTGAAGTGTATCTCAACTCCCAGCAGTCCTACTACAGTCTGTTCATACCGAGTAACAAGTCTTTGCTGGAATATATCGACCCATGCTCCTTTGGCAAGACTTCCACTCAGATGTTCCGCTTCCATTATGACGCCAACGCACCTACAGTGCAAGACCGCGTCTGGGCATCCATCTGGAACTACGATACAGAGACAGGTACAGTAGGCGACTCCATCGGAGAGGCTTCCTACAACCAAATCACCAACCGACTCAACGACATCCTCGACCAGCATATTGTCATTGGAAACGTGGAAGACGGCAACACATACTACAAGACCAAGGGTGGCGGTTTCCTCAAGATAGAGAACGCCGCTGCTGGTGTCGGCGGTATGACTGTCAGCGGTGGTTGGCAGATTGAGCAAGGCAAGAAAGTGAGAGTGTCAACGATTTACGACGAATCGCTGGAAGGCAACGGCAAAACCTACATCCTCGAAGACGAGCCATTGATGACGAGCCGAAACTCAGTCTATGACATTCTCAGCCAGCACGAAGAATTCAGTGAGTTCACGGCCCTCCTTCTGGGCTCTGGCCTACTTGAGGACAAGCGCGTGATTGGTACTGACGAGCATGGCTGCCCATCAACAAACGTCAGCCTGTTCAACACCTTCAACTACTCTGTCTTCGTTCCGACCAACGAGGCTATAGCCAAGGCACACGACAACGGACTTCCCACATGGGAAGACGTTGAGAATGAGACCGACCCTGATTTGGCCGACAGCCTCAGGAACGAGATTGTCCTTTTCCTCCGCTATCACTTCCAGGACAACGCAGTCTTCATTGGCGGTGGAAACGTGAGCGACACTTATGAGACCTCAGCCTACAAGGTGCAAGACGACAACTTGAGTTACTTCAAGGTCACCACCACAGCCGATGACCAACAACTCACCATCACCGACAACATGGGCGGCACCTGCAAAGTGGTGACCTCAGGAGGTCTCTACAATCTGCTGGCCCGCGAATACCAGTACGACAGCAGTGATGCCGTGAGGGCCAACAACCTCTACACTTCCTCCTTCGCCGTTGTACACCAAATCGACGGTGTGCTCAACTACAAATAATGACAATAAAAAACGCACAACAATATGAAATCATTTTCTAAATATCTTCTGTTATCGGTCATGTTGCTGGCTCCATCTTTGATGCGTGCCCAGTCGGCAGGCGCGATGATCAGCGGTAATGTCTATGACGACATGGGAGGAGTGATGATGGCGAACGTGGTGGAAATCGACGCCGCCAACCGTATTGTAGCCGCAGCTGTAACCGACATCAACGGCGACTTCTCTTTCCGTCTCGTCAATCCCAAAGACAAGATACGCGTGTCGTACGTAGGATACGCCACCCAGACACTTGCCATTAAAGGCACAACCTATAAAATCTACCTCAAGAGCAACACCACACTGACCGACGTGGTGATTACAGCCAAGAAGACCATACAGTCCAGTGGTCTGGCCATTCCGGAGCGTGAGCTTTCCATCGCCAGCCAAAGCATCGACGCAAAAGAGTTCGAAGGTTTGGGCATCACCACTGTTGACGAAGCGCTGCAAGGCCGTATTTCCGGTCTCGACATCGTGGCAAACTCTGGTAACCTCGGAGCCGGCACCAGCATGCGCCTTCGTGGTGTAAGTTCCATCAACGGCAATTCAGAACCTCTGATTGTGGTGGACGGAAACGTCTTCGAGAGCGACTACAAGAACGGATTCGACTACGCCAGCGCAACTGAGGACCAGTTCGCTGAACTGCTGAACGTCAACCCCGAGGACATACAGAGCATCACGGTGCTGAAAGACGCAGCCGCAACTGCTATCTGGGGTTCACAAGGCGCCAACGGTGTGATTGAGATCAAGACCAAGCGCGGTCAGAGAGGTAAGACGAAGGTGCAGTACAGCTACCGCCTTTCTGCCACCTACCAGCCCAAGGGCATGCGCCTGCTCAATGGTGACCACTACACCATGTTGCTGAAAGAGGAGTACTACAACCCCACCCTCAGCGAGGCTTCTGCCGATATCCGCGAAATCAACTACGATCCTTCGTACTCTGAATACGAGATGTATAACAACAACACCGACTGGGTTGACGCAGTTTCCAAGATTGGTTGGTTGCAGAGCCACTATGTGTCGATTACCGGTGGTGGTGAGAAAGCCAACTTCCGCATCTCGGGTGGTTACGACCACCAGACAGGAACCGTCCTTCGCCAGAAACTCGACCGCTTCACCACACGTGTGGCTCTCGACTATTTCGTCAGCGACCGCATCAAGTTCCAGACCAACTTCAACATGACCTATACCGACAACCACAAGAACTACCAAGGCAGCGGTGGCGACCTGCTTTCCATCGCCTACCAGAAGATGCCTAACCTGTCGATATATGAGCAAGACGCCAACGGCAACGACCTGAGCGATTACTACCATGTGCTCCCCAGCGTATCGTCACAGCTCAATGACCAGCGCAACCTGGTGAACCCTATAGCATTGGCCTATGAAGCCACTAATAATGAATCGACCTATCAGATCGAGCCTGAGTTCAAACTCAACTACAACCTTCTCGGGCTTGACGACAGCAGTCACCGACTGGTTTACGAGGGCAAGGTGGTATTCAACATCTTCAACCGCTACAACGACCAGTTCTACCCTGCATCGCTTGTGACCAGTGGATGGAGCAACACCAACAACAACCGTACCTCAGCTTCCTCAAGCAAGAGTACTGCCATCACCACACAGCACCGTCTGACATTCACACCACATTTCAAAAACGAGAACCACTCGCTCATGGCCATGGCACAGTTCCAGATGACCGACGGTAGCAGCAAGTCGCAAAACAATGTGGTCTATGGACTGCCCTCCAGCAACATGAAGAGCACCACAGCAGAAGGTATCATCAGCACCATGAGCACAGGTGCCGGACAATGGCGAAACGTCTATCTGACTTTCTCTGCCCACTATGCCTACAAAGGTAAGTACATGGCCGACTTCTCCGTACGCCGCGACGGTAGCACCAAGTTCGGTGACGAATACCGCTGGGGTAACTTCCCCGCACTCTCCTTCCGTTGGAATGCATCCGATGAGCCATTCATGAAGAAAATCAAGTGGCTGTCGATGTTGTCAGTACGTCCAGGATGGGGTGTCGTAGGTAACCAGCCAGGCAGCGAGTACCTCTATTTCTCAAGATACAGCAACACCAGTTCATACGTTGACAAAGGAGCCATTATTCCTTCCAACATACGTCTGAGCAACCTCCACTGGGAAGAGAAGGAGACATGGAACGTAGGTTTCGACCTCGGTTTGTTCGACAACCTGATCACTGCCGACTTCAACATCTACACCCAGATGACCTCCGACCTGCTGATGGCCAACATCAACATTCCTTCATCTTCAGGTTTCACAGCCCTCTCATGGCAGAATGTGGGTAATATGCGCAACAATGGTTGGGAGTTCAACATCAACGGTAACAGAATCATCCACAAAGGCAAGTTTAGCGTTGACTTCAACGTCACCTTCGCGAACAACCGCAACGAAATCACCAAGATGGACGAGACTGTGCTCGACAACCTGAACAAGGATTTCAGTTACAACAACGGCACTTACCTGACCCGTATCCAGCTCAACAACGCCTTCGGTTCCATCTACGGCTTCCGCTACAAAGGCGCTTACCAGTACAGCAAGTACTCAGAGACTGAAGTTCCGGGCGTGAGCGGTCCGAACGCACCTGTAGCCCGCGACGAGAACGGCAATGTGGTGATTGACAAGAACGGACTGACCGTGCCTATGGTGTTCAACTACGACAACACATCCAACACTTACGCATACGAGTTCAAGGGTGGTGACGCCATCTATGAAGACATCAACCACGATGGCAACATCAACGAGCTCGACATTGTTTACTTAGGTTCCTCACTTCCTAAAGTCACTGGTGGTTTCGGATTCAAAATCAACTTCGGCAACTTCCGTTGGAACAACCAGTTCACCTTCCGCGCTGGCAACAAGGTGGTGAACATGGCACGCATGAACGCCGAATCAATGTATAACAACCGCAACCAATCTACCGCAGTGAACTGGCGCTGGCGTGTGGAAGGCGATGTGGCACAGATACCACGCGCACTCTACAACGAAGGTTACAACTACCTTGCCAGCGACCGATTCGTGGAAGACGCCTCCTTCCTGCGACTCAACTATTCTCAGTTGAGCTACAACTTCGACCCTCAACTGGTCAAGAAATGGGGACTCTCGAGCCTGAGCATCAACCTCAGCGCACACAACCTCTTCTGTCTCACCGGCTACTCCGGCGCCGACCCCGAAGTGGGTTACGGTGGACTGAGTGTCAGCTACGACAACGCCAGGACTCCACGCTCCCGTCAGTTCACGCTCGGCGTGTCTGTGATGTTCTAATCCAGTCAATGGAAAACTATCAGAAGACAAATCATTTATCCACTGACTAAAATCAAGATCAAGATGAAGACAAAAAATATCATACGAACAATACGTACAGCCACCTTGGCCGTGGCTGTGTCGGGCATGGCAGCCTCTTGCGACGACTTCCTGAGCATCGAGCCGCTGAACGACATCGTACTTGAGAAATTCTGGACCAACGAGGCGGATGTCACCAGTGTGATGAACGCATGCTACACACAGCTGGAGTCGGCCGACTGCATCCAACGAATGATTGTGTGGGGCGAACTCCGCAGCGACAACATGACAACAGGTTCAGGCATCAGCAACGAAATGAACCAGATTCTCAAGGAAAACCTTCTGGAAACAAACAACCTGACCGACTGGCAATCCTTCTATAAGGTCATCAACAGTTGCAACACAGTGCTCCACTACGCACCATCGGTGAACGAGCTTGACCCCAACTTCACTGACTCCGAGCTCAAGGCAACCATCGCTGAGGCAACCACACTGAGAGCCCTGTGCTATTTCTACCTCATCCGCACTTTCCGCGATGTGCCATACGTGACCACGCCATCCATCGACGACACCCAGAACTACAGGGTGGCTCCCATCAAGTTCGATGCCTTGCTTGACTCACTGATCACCAGTGTGGAACTCGTGAAAGACGACGCTGTACGCTCATACGGTGAGGATGCCATCGAGAACACTGCCAAGATCACCCGCTGGGCAGCCTACACCCTCTTGGCCGACATGTATCTGTGGAAAGGCGATTACCAACGGTGCATCGACTACTGCGACCTCGTCATCAAGGAGAAGCAACGCCTGTATGAGATTGAGCACGAGGAGAACGCCACGACAACCACACTTGAACTCTACGGCGACATCCCTCTTATCGCAGAGTCTCCCAGTGGAACCACTGTATCAGGCAACACCTACAATGAGATTTTCGGTACCGGCAACTCGTTTGAGAGCATCTTTGAACTCAGTTTCATGAACAACCAGTCGGTGACCAATTCAACCATCTCATCCCTTTATGGTTCTTCTTCTGTTACCGAGGGACGTATCACTGCACCGACCTACCTCTTCTCCGAGGCTTTTTCGGGCAACAACAAGTATTTCTCCAAGACCGACTGCCGCTACCTGGAGAACATGGCTGAGAGTTCGAGCCGTGTGGCCATCCAGAAATACGTGATTGAGGAACTGTCGTTCCGTCCTTCAACCACCTCGGGTAGCGCTCCCCGTGTCACCGCCACGCGCCGTAACACCAACTACGCCAACTGGATTATCTACCGCCTGTCGGACGTGCTGCTGATGAAGGCTGAAGCCGAAGTGGAACTGGCTGGCAACGTGGATGGTCTGGCACAGATGACAGAAGAGCAAGACAACCACTACCGCCGTGCGTTTGCCTGTGTATCGGCCGTTTGGAAACGAGCCAACAACAAGCGCACTGCCACCACCGACACGCTTATCTATGACGACTACGCCAACTCCCGCATCACTATGGAAGACCTTGTGTTCGACGAGCGTCAGCGCGAGTTCCTCTTCGAGGGCAAACGCTGGTACGACCTGGTTCGTCTGAGCCGCCGCGACAACTCCAACACGAGAATGGTGAGCAAAGTGCTGTCGAAGTTCGAGCAGAACGTGGCCGCCATCCGCATCAAGCTGGCATCCCAAGACGCGCTCTTTTTCCCTTATTACAAGAACGAGCTCGACGCCAATCCTTATCTTGAGCAGAATGCGGCATACGTGACCGACGACACATCGGCAAGGCAATAACCTACTCATGAAACGTAAAAACAGACAACCATTATGGAACAGATAAAGAATAAACATTCACAGAGAGCCAGACTGTTGAGAACAGCAGCCATGGTGCTGACTTCCATCCTTTTATTGGGTAGCGTTACCAGTTGCAACGACGACCCTGATGCGGAGAACTACTATACGTTCACCGGCGAGATGGTGTCGAACTACCTGGATGCCCGCAGCGACATCTACAGCGACTTCATCGCCGTGCTTCATAAGTCGAACATGTATGGTATGATGGCCACGTACGGCACATATACCTGTTTCGCTCCAACCAATGATGCTTTCAAGGAGTATTTCCGAGACCATGGCATCACCAGTGTGGACCAGATGTCCAAAGCTGAGTGCGACACCCTGGCGTGGAACCATATCATCAAGAACGCCTACTTCACCACCGACCTCTACGACGGCAACATCCCAACGGCCAACATGAACGACCGTTATCTGACCTTCTCGTGCGACTCGGATGTGACGAACAACAACAATGTGATTTACTACATCAACAAGGCTTCACAAATCATCGTCCGGGATGACTCAGTCGAAAACGGTGTGGTACACACACTCAACCGCGTCATCCAGCCCAGCGCCGACTACCTGCCCGAGCGCATTGGAGCCGACGAGAACTGCCAGATCTTCTACCAGGCACTGTTGCTCACCGGCATGCGCGACTCCCTCTACCAGTATATCGACGAGACTTACCACTGTGGTGAGGACTCCGTGAACCGTGGTTTCAACATCTCGACTGGTGGTAGCAACTACAGATGTATGTTCGTAGGCACCCGCCGCACCCGTTATTCTGCCTTTGTGGAGACCGACGCGGTGTATGCCGAGAACGGCATCAACAACCTCGAGGACCTGAAGGCCTATGCCAAGAACATCTACGACGCGGTCTATCCCGAGGACGCCGGACAGTACGACGACGACTTCACCAACCGCAAGAACCCGCTCAACCGCTTCATCTCCTACCACCTCCTGCCCTACTACGGAGCTTACAACGACTGGACGATCTACGGAGAACTCAAGGAGACTTGCGCCATCACTTCCAAGATTGACTGCACCGACTGGTACACCACGATGATGCCAGGCACAATCATGAAATTCAGCAGCCCGACTGAAGGTCTGTTCATCAACCGCCGTGGCGTAGGCGCGAACTACAGGGTGAAAGGCATCAAGGTGCTGTCGCCTTCTGAAATGCCATCCGACATCGACCAGCAGGCGCTCAACGGCATCTACCATTATATCGACGGCATCCTGGCCTACGATGTGCAGACAAGAGACGTGGTCTTCAACGACCGTATCCGCGTCGACGCCATCACCCTTTCGCCTGAGTTCATGAACTGCGGCGCAAGAGGCCTGACCGATCATGCCACAGGATTCAAAGTCATCGACGGTTGGAACTTCCGTGGCACATATCCACCATTGGTGACTGTACGCCAGCGCGGTGTGTGGATGATGACATATCAGGATTGCGTGGACATCCAGGGACAGTTCGACGTGACCTTCAGACTTCCGCCAGTGCCTCAGAACACCTACGAGGTCCGCTTCGCCTATGGTGTAGGAACCATGCGTGGTGTGGTACAGGTTTATTTCGGCACCAAGGACAATATGCAACCCATGGGTATTCCTATCGACTTCCGTGTATGGGGTGGTGACCCGAACATCGGATGGGTGGCCGACACTGGCGACGAGGATGCTGACCGAGCCATCGACAAGGCCATGCACAACCGTGGCTACATGAAGGAAATGGACACCTGGCTCCAGGGAGGTCAGAACAACCTGCGCGACCAAAGTGGTAAACTTCGCAAGATACTCACCACACAAACCATGTCGCCCGACAAGGAATACTACGTGAGAATCAAGCTCGTGCTGGAGAACCCCGAAGCAGAGATTCCTATCAATTACTTTGAGCTCTGCCCCAAGAGCGTCTATGCTGGACTAACCGCCGAGGACACACATTAACCTAAGAAGGCCCGACTTTTCACATCCAGAAGGAAACAAATGAAACCAAGGTCCACTAACATATAAAAAGAACAAGATATGAAAAAATCAATAATATTGAAGAGCGCAATGGCATTGGCGTTGAGCGTGTCGTTCATGGCCTGCTCCGATGAATGGGACGACCACTACGACGCGTCACTCGCACCATCCGACCAGTCATTGCTCGAAGTGGTGAAGAGCCACTCCAACCTGAGCGACTTTGTGGAGGTGCTCAAAGCCACCCACGTCTTCACCAACAACAAGATGACCAAAGTCACCTACGCCGACCTGCTCGACGCCGACCAGTCACTGACCGTTTGGGCACCCGTGAACGGAACCTTCAACAAGGACTCACTGCTCGCAGAATGCACCACAGCGAAAGGGGACTCCATGGTAGGACAGCATTTCGTCGGCAACCATATCTCTCACTTCCTCTACACCATGGGACCCAACACCAACCTCAACGTGAGGATGCTCAACAACAAGCAGATGAACTTGGACGCCAACTCCATCGGAAGCGTGAAGGTGAACAGCGAATACAACCTGCCCGCATCCAACGGTCTGCTCCATCTGCTCAACGGCAGCGAACCCTACGCATACAATGTGTACGAGGGGGTGACCAGCATGAGCCGCTACACTTTCATCGGTGAATACATCAAAAGCTTCGAGCAGATGGAACTCGATGAGAACGCCAGTGTGCAGAGCGGTATCGTTGACGGTGTGAAGGTGTATTCTGACTCTGTGATGATTCTGAAGAACATTCTCTTCAACGCCTTTGGCGACATCAACGCAGAGGACAGCACCTTCGTGATGCTGATGCCATCAGAAGAACAATGGAATAAGGTGTATGAGGAAGCCCTCGCTTACTTCAACTTTGGCTCTGTAGAGAAAGCCGACTCCATCCAGAAGTACTGGACCTACCGCAGCCTCATGAGCGACCTCTTCATCAACCGCAACATGCAGCACGCGCTCAACGACTCTGTGTTCACAACCAGTTACAACAAGAGAGACCCGGAATACCACGTCTATTACAAACCGCTGGCTGACGGCGGCCTTCTGTCCTCCACATACATCGGCGACACCTTGGCCTGCAGCAACGGCTCCATCTACAACCTCCGCCAATGGCCATTCCAGCCCGAGCAGCTCTATTTCCGCCCTGTAGAGGTGGAAGGCGAGCGCGAGGCCAACATCAAGAAGTACAACGAATGTACGTTCAACTACCGACAGGCAAATGCCGACTCCATATCGGGTGGTTATCTCGACATCGTTCCGCAGACCACATCATCCAACTGGGCTGTTGATTTCGAGGTGGCCAACACACTGGCCGGAACCTACGACGTGTGTCTGATACTTTTGCCCAAGACCGCCTACAATGTGAACTCCCGCGATTTCAAGCCCAACAAGTTCAACTCGAGCCTCACTTATACTGAACTCGACGGCACCACAACGACAGTGAAATTCGAGGACGACCTGACCAACGACCCCTACAAGGTTGACACAGTAAAACTCGGCACAGTGACAATTCCAGTCTGCAACTACGGTCAGGAGCAGGTGACTGTGACCCTGCATCTTGAATGCAGCATCACTCGCCGCCAGACCAGTTACTCGCGCGAGATGTATCTGGACCAGATTTATTTGAAACCTACTAAAAAAGACGAATGATTATGAGAAGACATATATTCACTCCAAGGCATAATGCCTTGTCGCATCTCGGCATTGTTATCCTCGCCTTGATGCTGACAACACAGGTTTCGGCGCAAGAGATTAACAGGGTGATTACGGGTCGGGTATTTGACAGTGCTACCAAGCAACCTGCTGCCGGTGTGCACATCGAAGCATACAACGACGCGCGCTACGCCGCCATGACCGATGAGAATGGTGTCTATACCATCAAGGTTCCCGACTTCGTGACCTCAATCTCGGCCTTCGCTGACGGTTACGTGATGGTACAGCAGTCGGTGGCCAACGGAAAAGAACAGGCCGACGACATCTACATGTACAGCGACAACTTCAAAGAGAACTACAGCCGCAGCACCACAGCACAAAGCAAGGCTTCTGCGCTTGTGGATTACTTCAACAACGACATGTCGATCGACAACCAGATTGAGAGCAAACTGAATGGCGACATCCTGGCCATCAACCGTAACGGTGTGCCGGGCGAAGGTGTGAAGATGTTGCTCCAGGGCATCAACTCACTCAATGCCAACGCACAGCCTCTCGTCATTGTTGACGGAATGATTCTCGACATGCAGTACAACAACCCATCCATTCACGACGGCTTCTTCAACAACATGCTCTCCAACATCATGGTGGAGGACATCGAGAAGGTGACTGTCCTGAAGAACGGTACAGCCATCTATGGCGCAAAGGGCGCGAATGGCGTGGTGTTGATTGATACCAAGCGCAACAAGAGCATGGCTACCAAAATCGACCTCTCCATCGGCGGTAGTTTCGAACTCCTTCCCAAACTGCCCGACATGATGAACAGCGAGCAGTACCGTGTCTATGCTTCCGAAATGATTGGTACCACAGGAACCAAGACCAACCAGTTCAAGTTCTTGCAGACCAGTCCCAACTACTATTATTATAATGTATATCACAACAACACCGACTGGACTGACTATGTGTATGACGAGGCGTTCACGCAGAACTACAGCATGAACGTGCAAGGTGGTGACGACGTGGCCAACTACAACCTCTCTGTAGGTTACGCATCATCCGACGCAACGCAGAAGTACAATGAGTTCTCGCGATTCAACCTGCGACTCAACTCCGACATTACCGTGCTGAGGAACCTCACGGTACGTTTCGACGCTTCCTATAGCGACGTGAACCGTAACATGCGCGACGACGGTATCAAGAACAACGTGATGGATGGTATCATCTCTTCACCTGGATTCCTTTCACTCATCAAGTCGCCCTTCCTCAGTCCTTACGCTTACGACACCAACGGCCGTCTGTCACACTATCTCGCCGATGCCGACGACTTCCTCTCTGACGTGCTGCCGGCACGCAGCTACCGAGCATCGCTCGCCAACCCGCTCGCCATCCTCGAGAACGGTGAGGCCGACAACAAGAATGATTTCGGCAACCGCGTAGTGAACCTCGCTGTGACTCCCAAACTGATACTGAACAGATACTGGTCTATTTCCGAGCATTTCGGATTCAGCATCGACAACACCGACGAGAACTACTACTTGCCAACTGACGGTGTGCCTACCTTCGACGTAGAACACACAGGTACAGTGGAGAACAAGGCTGCGTCACTTGCCGCACGCCAGATATCCATCTCGAGCAACACCTACGCCAATTTCAACAAACGCTTCGGCGCAAACCGTGTGAATGTACTCGGTGGATTGCTCTACTCCAACAACTCCTACAACCTGAACACCCAGGGCGGCTACAACACAGGCAACGACAAGACACCTAACATGTCGGCCGACCTCGAATATCCCTATACCGACGGTACTGAGGACAAGGACATCGACATGATCTATTACCTCCAGGGCGACTACAGCTTCAGTGAGAAATACTTTGCTTCTGCCAGCCTCAGCCTCAACGGTTCTTCACGTTTCGGTGTGGACGCCAGCGACGGCATGAAGATCGGCAACTACGCATGGGGATTCTTCTATTCCGCTGAAGCCGCATGGCTGATGTCATCGGAGAAATGGTTCAACGTGAAGGGAATCGACTACTTGAAGTTGAACGTGGGCTTCGACCATGTGGGTAACGATGACATCGACAGTAAGTCTTCGCGCACCTACTTCGTCTCCCACCGCCTCCTCGACAGCACCACTGGTAAGGTGATGGAGAACATCGGCAACACCAGCCTGCAATGGGAAACCACCAACAGGTTCACTGCCGGCATCAATCTCTCTGCCCTGCACAACCGCCTGTTTGTAGGCTTCAACTTCTTCACCAGCAAGACCTCCAACCTGCTCAGTCTGAACACCTTGAGTTATCTCACAGGCCTCTACACCAACTGGAGCAACGGCGGTTCGCTGAAGAACACTGGCTTCGACGCTTCACTGCGCGGACGCATCATCAACACTGGCGACTGGAAATGGGAACTTGGTGCCACCATGGGCCACTACAAGAACGAGATTACCGCTTTGCCAGGCAACAGAAACAGTTACACCACTGATCTCTATGGCGCCACCATCCTCACCAAGGAAGGTTTGGCAGCTGGCACCTTCTACGGCTATAAGACCAACGGCGTGTTCGCAACCACTTCCGAGGCTGAGGCTGCTGGTATTTTCCAACTCACAACCACTGGCCAGCAACAATATTTCAGTGCCGGCGACATGAAGTTTGTGGACCAGAATGGCGACAAGTGCATCTCCGAGGCCGACATGACCGTTATTGGCGACCCCAACCCCGACTTCTACGGCAACATCACTTCAAGCCTGAGCTACAAGCGCCTGCGTCTCGACCTCGTGTTCAACTACTCTGTAGGGGGCGACATCTACAACTACCAGCGCAGCCTGCTTGAGGGAGGCAGTTATTTCTACAACCAGACGACTGCCATGCTCCACCGCTGGCAGTACGAGGGACAGCAGACCGACATCCCACGCGCCTCTTATCTCGACACGATGGGCAACAGCCGCTTCTCCGACCGTTGGATCGAGGATGGCAGTTACTTGAAACTCAAGAACGTCACGCTCAGCTACAACATTCCGGTACGCAGCACCTATTTGCAGGCCATCACCCTCTGGGGATCCGCCAACAACCTGTTCACCATCACCAAATACCTGGGAAGCGACCCAGAGTTCAGCATGACCAACTCCGTACTCGGAATGGGCATCGACCGTGGTCTGCACGCTCCTGGACGCAGTTTCTCGTTAGGTGTAAAAATCAACTTGTAAGACCTGTTAGAATATGAAAATCAGAAGTTTTATATATGCGCTGTCGCTCATGGCGACAATGAGTGCCGTAATCTCTTGCACAGAGACCGATTCCAGCCTTGTGGAGTTTGAGGAGGAGAACAACTTCGACCTTCCCTCGGACACTGTCTATAGCGTGATGGGTATCATCAAGAAGATGCAGGTCATCGCCGACCGCACCGTGCTGCTTGGCGAGATACGAGGCGACCTTACCACACTGACCGACCATGCCACAACCGACCTTCGCCAACTGGCCAACTTCGAGGCGACGGCTGAGAATGTCTATAACAACGCACGCGACTACTATGCAGTGATTCAGAACTGCAATTTCTACATCGCCCGCGCCGACACATCAATAAAGAAACGCAACCAGTCCGTTTTCCTCAAGGAATACGCGGTGGTGAAGTCGTTCAGGGCATGGACGTATATGCAGCTGGCACTCAACTACGGCAAGGTGCCTTTCTTCACCCAACCCCTCCTGACAGAGAAAGAGGCTGACGTGAACCTCTATCCCAAATACGACATCAAACAGATTGCCGACTTCTTCATCAACGACATCAAGGACTATGTGGATACCGACTATCCCTCCTACTCTTCTGTCGGTGGCATGAACTCGACGAGGTTCTTCATTCCCGTTCGTGCGTTGCTCGGTGACCTCTGCCTGTGGGCTGGCCGTTACCAAGAGGCTGCCCAGTACTACCACGACTACCTCACCACTACTGGCAACGCCCGTCCGATTGGTGTCAACGCCGTGACTTGGGACGACAAGCAGTTCTCTCACGTCACTTCCTCCTACAACACATTGTTCAACCGCACCAACGCTGAGACCCTCACATTCATCCCGATGGAGGAGGAAGAATACGATGGTACGATATCCTACCTTGACGATGTGTTCAACTCTACGGAGGACAACAACTACTACAACCAGGCCACACGTTCACAGGCACTGACCGACCTCTCGTCGGCACAGCGCTACACGATGATCATCACCGATGTGAACACCCAACTGCCCGACACCATCTCCCCACCCGACTCGCTCGCCTACGAGACTCAACTGCAGAAAGGTGACCTCCGTCTCTACACGGTCATCACAACCCGTAGCGTCGGCAGTTCCACCACTATGGACTACTCCACCATACGCCAGACCATATCCAAGGTTACGGACAACAGTGTGACCATCTATCGCTTAGGACAGATTTACCTCCGCTATGCCGAGGCACTCAACCGCGCTGGTTATCCCAATGCCGCCTTCGCCGTGCTGAAATACGGTTTGTATCCATCGACCGTTCAGCAGTATGTTCCTGAGGAGGAGCGCACTGCCGCTGGCGACTTGCTCACCTTCAGCCAGTACCAGTTCTCACGCGACAACACCATCGGTATCCACTCAAGAGGTTGTGGCACAGCAAATGCCGACACCACATACGCCATTCCGTCAACGCTGACTGAAAAGGCTGACATCATCGAGTACGTGGAAGACCGCATCATGGACGAGATGGCATTGGAGGAGTGTTTCGAGGGACAGCGTCTGTATGAGCTGATGCGTGTGGCATTGCGCCGCAGCGACAACGCATACCTCGCGCGCCGCATCGCTTCTCGCGACGGTGAGTCCAATTTCAACGATGCCCTCTACCAGCGTCTGCTCAACGAGTCGAACTGGTACCTCCCATTGGAATAGGAATTCTGACACACAATGTAAAAGACGGGTGGCGAACCGCAATGGTCCGCCACCCGTTGTATTTGAATGATGATGTTTTTCTAAACGATGGAATTAAGGCCTAAAGCTAACGCCAACGGGGTACGATTCACCCCCTCCTTTCCTCCCCTACTCCTCAGCTAAAGCCTAAAGCCTACTCTCAACCATAAAACTCAATAACCAATAACCTTTCACAATTTCTTAACTCTTAATTCTTAACTCTTAACTTAATAAGACTCTCGACCCTTGACTAAATTAAGCAGGCATGACATACTCAAACCTCACGCCCGACTTTTTTCCACAGACGTATGCGATGGGCGGTCGGTTGCCTTGGCGTAGATTGTCGAGGTACAGGGGCTCCCCTTCCACGATGAGGCTGACTTCAAAGGTGTCGCCTGGCTTCAGACGGGTATTCTCCGACGCTGTCACCAAGAATTTCAAGTTGCCCTGGTATTCGATGTCGCACACCCTGTCGGGCAACCATGCCAGCCGTAACTGTTCCCCAGGAACCATGGTCTGTAGCACACTGAGCCTCCTGCTCAAAACAGGGCTGCTCTGCTGTTCCTTGGGCAGCGATGCATTCCGCTCGTACTCCTCCCAGTCTGTATAGCCGAGAAAACGGGTCAGGGTGTCAAGGGTGCTTTGGCGGGGGGTGACCTTCTCATCCACATACCCCCACACTCTCATCAAGGTCGTGCGACTGATGAGGATGTGCAACCTTGCGTAAATCCGTTCACGGAGAAAGTCAAAGTCCTTGGGTGAACGTATGGCCATACCTAAAGCCGTTTCTATCTCATTCTTCAATAGATTGATCATAAGTCTCTTTTAGTTGATTGATTTTCGTGTCCCATATCTTAATCACATCCCATTGATGTTTTTGTATCTCAGCTCTTATGTAATTGATTTCCTCTTCGGTGAAATCATTGCTAATCGTCTGGAGATACTGCTCCACCCAAGAATACGACTGTTCCAAGATATCCGGAAAGTCGCTGCGCAGATAGAGGAAATACGAGAGGGTATCGATGTGTTCATTCATGCCTGTCGCTTCCACTTTTTCATCAAAGGCTTGGCATCCGGCATCAATGGCATTCTGACTCCTCAACGCTCCGTTAGTGACGATGGCATCCTTTCTGATAGCTGTCGTTTGGTTCCATACGGCATAAACGACAAACAGGCAGACAACGGCAATGCTTCCCCAAAGCCAGGCGTGCAATCTCCTTTTTTCGTTTTCACAGTCACGGCGCAGTTCGTTGACAGACTGGTATCGTTGATGGATTGGTGAGGTGCATCTGCTGATGATTCTACGAAAACCAAGTCCCAGTTTCATCTGCTTCAGGATGATTCCGAGGCTGTAAATATCGTTCCTTACATCGGGTTTTGACGCTTGGGTTTGTTCTGGAGCCATGTAGCCATGAGTTCCGGCAGGCTGTTTCAACACGGCATAACTGTCTGAATCAGCCAACCCGAAGTCAATGACCTTAACGTTATTCCCATTTGCTGTAATCAGAATGTTTTGTGGTTTCAAGTCGCGGTGCACTATACCCTTTGAATGGAGATAGGCCACAGCGTCTGTGAGTTCCCTGGCAACGCTTCGGCGCGTTTGCAGACGATAATGTTCTTTCAGCCATTCGCTCAAGGTGACGCCCTCCACATACTCCATCACGATGCAGGTCCCGAGTCCATCCACGTCCTCCAATCCTACGGCAGTGACTATCGTGGGATGCTGCAACTGCATCATGATTTCCAGTTCTTTGCGCAGCATCTGTTGGTAACGTTGTTCGGCCGCCACTTCTTGGCGCAGTCCTTTCAACAGCCACCACCGTCCGTACCGTTTTGCCTTGGCCACAATATTGGCATCCGACGTATGGAGTATCTCCACATCGGTAAAGGTATGGCTGATACCTTCGAACGTATCCTGTATATAGCCAGAGGCAGACGAGTCGTAATCTTCTTGCATGCTGCAAAATTATAAAAAAACATGAATTACCACAAATCTGACACCAAAGGAAAGCCTAAAGCCTACTAAGGACTCTTTTTCTTAACTCTTAATTCTTAACTCTTAATTTAATAAGACTCTCAGCTAAATAAAGCTAACGCCTAAAGTCTATAATGGTCAAAAATGCGAGAGCATTTTATCTAATGGTCAATGATTCAATTCTGCAATCGTGCGTTTTGGTCTTGCGGTCGTAGTTGATACCCACGAGCAGGAGGTTGGAGGTGTATTCGAGCAGTTTCTTCGGATATTGCTTGCGCTTGATTTGACTGATTGCAGAGTCGGCGTCCTTGTTGACTTTCAACTCAAGGACTATGGCGGGCGAATCCACATGCTTTCTGGGAATGAGCACGATGTCGGCAAACCCCTTACCACTGGCAAGTTCTCTGTGCATCACATAGTCGTTCCTTGCATAGAAGTAGGCAATCGACAACACACAGGCCAACGAATTCTCGTTGTTATAACTGAGGATGCTGGTGTTCTCGTCATGGGCGTTTTCCACACCTTGCGCCACTGCCTCCTCGTCGCCGTCGAGAGTGGCCTGAAGCAGTTCCTCTGACTTCTGCAAGGCATCGACCACTGGCTTCCAATTGTTGGCCTTCACTGCGTTCACCATCTCGCCCGTCACCTCACGGTTGGGTATGTAGCACTCGTCCTTGCGCCAGTTGTACGACAAGTAGCCCAAATGTATGAGTACAGTCAGCACATCGTCCTTGCTGCGGATGTCGAACATGTCGTTACCGAACCCTGTGGGGTCAACCTTGCAGCGTTCTCCAGCCAGCATACGGATGATGTCGTCCTTCAATCCCTCATAGTTCATCTTGATGTAGTTCGTTACGGCATCGAAGGCACCAGTCGAGGCCCAGTAACTGCGACAGCGACCAATTTCAACTGCCTGCATCACCGAATTGGGGTTGAACATCGACAGTTCATCACCTATCTGGTAACCGTCGTACCACTTCACCAGTTCGTCGAAATCCACACCGTACTTTTCCGCCAAGGTGTGAACCTCATCTTTCGTGAATCCGAAGAATCGCCCCATCTGACGGGGTTCCACCATGGAGTACTCACGGAAGTTATTGAGTGCCGACTGCGTGTTGAATTTCTTGATGGGCAAGATTCCTGTCATATAGACCCCCGCGAAGACCTCCATGCCGGATACGTCCTTGAACATGCGGCGCAACAAGTTCAGGTACTCGTCCATTACTTGAGGCTTGCTTCCAAACTCACGGCAGATAGCATCCCACTCGTCGATGATGAAGATGAAATGTTCGCCAGTCTCGATGCTGATACGCTGGAGAAAGGCCATTAAATCGTCTTTCTCTCGGAGCGAAATCTGAGGATAGGCTGTCTGGATGTCGGTTTTCAGTTCGTCCTGTATATGCCACACAATACGGTCGTCATTGAAGCGAGTGATGAATGTGGTCATGTCAAGGTAGATGACTGGGTATTTGTTCAAATGCTCTTCGAAAGAGGGGTTGCTTGCTATTTGCAGGTCTGTGAAGAGTGAGCGTGAGTCGCAGGAATGGTCATAGTAGGCAGCCAGCATCTTTGCAGCCATGGACTTGCCGAAGCGTCGGCAACGAGTCACACAGATGAACTTCTGTTCAGTGAAGAGAGTCTGGTTGACTACTCCTATCAACCCCGACTTGTCGATGTACTCGCTGTTGCGTATCTGGCGGAATCCAGAATTCCCCTTGTTGATGTAGATGCCCATGTTGCCTTATAATTCATTGTTGCCACAAAGATAATGCAAATTGAGAGCAGAACGAAATAAATCCATTTATTTCTTATGCCGAAATGCAGCTTATCTTCGCTTTTAATGCAAAGATAATGCAAATTGAGCGCAGAACGAAATGAATCCATTCATTTCTTATGCCGAAATGCAGCTTATCTTCGCTTTAATGCAAAGATACAACATTTATGATGAAACATGAAAGAAAGCGTTGTTTTTTTGATGATGTGGAAATAAGGAACAAAATGGAATGATGGTCATTAAGGGAAAAGGACTACTTTTGCCCTGAAAGAGAAAAAGTAAACTCACAAAGTAAAAAAATCAGCTCACAATGATACAACTTTCAAGATTTATGCTTAAATTCGCACCGTTAGTTGAGAAAGACTGACGACATCGAGGAAAGCGATAAAGCTTTGACCCGCTTGTGAATCTGGAAAATTCTTTGTGTACGGGGTAAAAGTTTGAAGGCTGTTCCTCCTGCAGTTGTTATATACTGCCATCTCCCTATGGGAGTTGGTTTACATATATATCTGCAGGTGTGAGCTGATTTTCATTCTTACGTACACAGGTATTCCAGAACCTTCAGGCAGAGAATGTCAAGAAGGCTCACACTCTATGTATGGTTATATGAAAATAAAGGTGCCTCACTATTGGAGAAATCATAAAAAAGAATAAGAAATGAATAACGATAATAACGGTAAATTATCCTATTGTGGCTCAACCACAGTAGAAGCTACCGTGGATGAGAAGCTGGAGTACTATGTTTACGCTCTACTTGATCCCACTGACAATGTAATCTTCTACGTTGGCAAAGGCAAAAATGGTAGAATCGTTGACCATATCAAAGAAGCGAAAGCTGCACTGAAGAGCCAACGTAAGCAAAGCAAGAAGGTGGAAAGGATACTGAAAGTGCTTACAGATTTAGGGCAGATTAAATTTTTGATTCTTCGCTCAGGTTTATCGGAAAAGAATGCTTATGAGGTAGAGGGAACGATGATAGACTTCCTAATGAACAAAGACTATGATTTTAGTCGAATAGCTGATTTGCAGAATGTTCAAGGCGGGCATCATAATGACACCAATGGAATGATGACTTTTGATGATATGCAACGTATCGTAAGCTCAGAGCCAGCCATAATCAACGATGGAGAAAAGATTTTAGCTATCAGTATCAATTCTTCATACTTTCCGAGCAAACGTGATGTTTATGCGGCGGTGAGAAGTTGTTGGCATGTTGATGTCAAACATGCCCAAAGGGCAAGGTATATTGCAGCCGTTTTTCAGGGAGTGATAGTAGGGCTTTATGAAAATGCTCACTGGCAGGAAGTGATGCCCTCTGAAACACCTTCGCGATATGAATTCAATGCAGACCAAGTAGAAGACCAAGACGTGAAGGATAGACTGTTATATCATAAGTGGATGTTGGGTTTCGGTTCGGGCAATCCAATAAGGTATAATTATTTATGATGCTTTGGACTGCTTAAGCACAATAATACTAACATAGGAGGAAGTCGAAAATCCTGAAAAGAGTAGACAGAAATATCAATGAGCTAAAAGATAACATGAAAAAGTATCAGAAAGCAAAAATTATCGCAAAGAACCTTCCTTCGGGTTCTTATGCTGCTGGATGTCCAGCAAAAGAGGGCAGGGGTTGTGGACACTCTCTTATCTGGGCAGGAGCTTCTTGTCGTGATTGCGAGCGCACAAAGTAAAAAATCTTCACAGGATTAAGCATTCACCTGGTTGGATGCTTAATCCATTTTAACACCTATATTATGATATAAAAAATGAATAATCCCAATTTTCTTCTTGCCCAAAACCTTTCAAATAATACTTTATTGTTCAAAGATTGGGGATTTACTTCCATACCAAATAACTGGTTTCCATTGAACAAAAGTAATAATTCTCCATTATATAGTATAGTCTACAATGAAGATTGCTACAAATTAGTTATTGTTTCAGAGAGTCTATCTTCTATCGAGATTCTCAATGAGATTTTGTACAAAATAAAAGAATTTTTAAAAGAAGGGAAACCAATTTCAAGCTGTTTGTTCTGTGTAGAACATTTTGATGCCATACAATTCTCTGATTCATTCATCATTGAAGATGCCGATAATGGAAATAAAGTGATAAAACAAAAGATGATTGGCAACCCAATTGATGTTGACATTTATTTTATAATTCAAAAATTATGATTACTCGACAATCAAAGAACTCATTTATTAGATGCACGGAACATTATGGTTACATTATAAACCAATTAACCCGCCAAGACCGTGTATATAACGAAGTAGGGAGCATGTTTCTCAGGCATATAAGTAGAAATCCTCAAAATGTAGATTCTATTATCTATGACCTCCTTGCACAATTTGATGATGTCAGCGAAGAACAACTAAAATCTGATTTCTTAGAGTTTCTCTTAGATCTAGAGAAGGCACAATTTGTAGTAATCGGAAACAGCAAGGAAGAACTTGACCAAAAGGACCAATCGTTCACTTATGCTATAGAAAGACCAAATACATTGATTGAAAATTTTTACCAAGAAACAAGAGAAAAGGTGCCTGACAATACGCAAAATTTTTTTCTTGAAGAAGTCCAAGGACGACCACTAATCTCTGCATTACAATTCGAACTTTCAAGCCGGTGCAACGAACGATGTATACATTGCTATATCCCAAATGAGAAGAAGAATTCGGGAATAGATATGCCATTGAATAAAGTTAAAAGTATACTGGATGAGTTTGCTGATATGGGAGGTATCCATGTGACTTTGTCTGGAGGCGAGGCTTTTTTACACAAGGATTTGCTGGATATTTGCAGATATTGCAGAGAAAAGGATTTGAAGATAAGTATTCTCTCAAATCTCATTTCCTTGAAGGATGAGGACATAATCGGGCTAAAAACGGTCAATGTGTCCTTGATACAAACATCATTATATTCAATGGATGAAGAAATTCATGACAAAATCACCAAGGTTAAGGGCTCATGGACTAAAACAAAGAATGCAATAGAGAAACTTGTTGCCGCTGATATACCTGTGCAGATTTCGTGCCCTTTAATGAAAGCGAATAAAGATGGCTATCGGGCAGTCCTAGAGTATGCGAGAAGTTTGAAAATTAAAGCGCAAACCGATTACATCATGATGGCTGAGTCGAACCTGGATACAAGCAATTTGTCCAACAGGCTATCTCTGGAAGAAACAGAACAAGTAATACGGGATATCTTAGAGTTTGATCTTGATTATCATGAGCTGACACTAATCCAAAAGCCTAAAACGGAGGAACTATCATTTGATAAAGAGAGATTTTTGAAACAACCCGTATGTGGTGTAGGTTACGACAATTGCTGTATTACTGCCAATGGAGATGTCTATCCGTGTGCGGGGTGGCAATCCTTCATTTTGGGAAATGTATACAAACAATCACTGAAAGAGATTTGGGAAAAGAGTGAAAAAATAAAAGAACTTCGTAAGATAACCCAAGCCAGTTTTCCGAAATGTGTTAGTTGTGAAGCATTTAATTATTGTAATAGATGCTTGGTAAGAAACTTTAATGAAAGCAATGGTGATATGTTCAACATACCACAACATTTCTGCGATGTGGCATTCCTAAATATGAGATTAGTAAAAGAATACGAGGAAAATTTAAAGGATAAAGTATATACAAGTTGATTATATGTTTGTAAAAAAGGCTGATACAACTATTGTCAGAAGCACAGAGGATGGAGCTTATTTAACAAATGTCGCTACAGGAGAGAATTGTTTCATTAACGAGACAGGACTTGTTTTTATGAAAAACATTGATGGTTTCGTTCAAGATATTTCTTTAATAGCTGAAAGATTAGCGCCGTTGTATGAAGACATAACAAAAGAAGAATTGGCTGATGACCTAACTTCTTTTTATCAAACTATGAGCGAAAGCAATTATGTTGTTTTAGCTAAAGAAAGAGATGAGATAGAAGACTATCCATTAAATTCTCTTCATTTGGAAATAACAAATGCTTGCAATGAACGTTGTATTCATTGTTTTATTCCTAACATATTGAAAAAAAATGCTCATAAAATATCTTATGAACATTTTCGAAAAATCGTTGATGAATTTAGAAACTTAGGTGGACAAGTAATAACATTATCGGGAGGAGAACCTCTTTTGCATGAATCATTCTTGGATATGGTAAATTATTGCGCTGATAAATATCTGCGGGTTAATTTATTCAGCAACTTAACATTATTGAATGAAAAGCATATTGATACATTTAGCAACATTCAGTTTGGACTTGTTCAGGCATCAGTATACTCTTTGGATTCTAAAGTCCACGATTATATAACAATGTGTAGTGGGTCGTTAGAGAAAACTCTTGCCTCCATCAGAGCATTAATATCAGCTGGAATTGACGTTCAATTGGCAGTACCTATTATGTATCAGAATAAAGATAGCATAGCTGATATCTTAGATTTTGTGGAGCGCAATTCTGTTACAGTAAGATTTACGACAGAGATTATTCCGCAATTAGATGGTAATGATTCGTTTATGAAGAATTATGCAATAAACAAGCAACAAAAACGTCATCTTGTATGTGATATAATCAAAAAAGTCAATAATCGAAGGGTGTTGAATTCACTCTTTGAGATAAGTGAAAATAGTAATGACTTATTTTCTAATCCAAAAAGCTATTTAAAGTCAAGTTTTTGCCCCGCAGGCATAAATTCTTGTAGCATTTCTGCTGATGGGAACATCTACCCTTGTCCTTCATGGCATAAATATTGCCTTGGGAATTGTTTAAAAGATTCTTTGGTGAATGTATGGAAAAAGAGTTCTACACTTAGTTGGATTCGGGCAGTAAATCGACATGAAACCTTTAAGCAGTGTTTAGAATGTAATCTTTTAGACTATTGTAATAGATGCTTAGCTTTAAATGAACGAATCAACAATGGGGAAATACTTAAAGTCAATCAAAATAACTGTGAAGATGCGGAATTTTTGAAAAACCAATTAGATATTATATAAAACTATAGGATGGAGTATGATTGACAATCATGTACACGTCGGTTGGTATGTAGATGGATATCATTCGCCTGAGGAAATCTGGAAAGCCGAACAAGAAGCAGGGATCGATGAGATAGCTGTTTCTAGTACCTCAACTTGCGCAGAACTATATAAGCTCGTAGTTCGAGAGATGCGTGAACTTATATATATTGGTGGCTCGTGCATCCATCCCCTGTTGTGGCTTACTCCCCGGATGATGAAGACATGGGGTATCCGCTACATGCTCCATTCGAGGATAAGGTGGGAGGGCGTAAAAATGCATTGGAAGGCACATAGAGAATGGTTCTATAACCGTCCCTTGCTGATGGATGCCCTTGATGTGGCTAGATGTTTGCAAGTCCCCGTGTTGCTACATACAGGAGATTTCAAGGAATGCCATGCGCGCGTCTTCTTAAATCTTTGCCGCCAGCATGAGGACTTGACGTTCGTGCTGGCGCACGGGTGGCCCATCGGTGAGACAATGGAAGTGCTTGCCCTATGCAGTAATACCTATGTAGATACGGCATTTATGCCCGTTGAAGATGTTATGACCTTGGCTCATAATGGCTTCACACAACGAACGCTCTTCGGCACTGATGCTCCAATCAACCAAGTCTTCTACAAAGAAATGACAACATCGCAGTACATCAAGTATTGTCTAACAACCCTAAAGAACAAACTGCCACCAGAGACGTATGAGCAAATTGTATCCAATGTCTTATATCATCAATAATAGTTCTCTCAACAAAAAACGAGTTATATGGATTTGGAATTTCAGGGAATTGCACTCTTTCAAGAAGAAAATCATAAACTAGGGAATGTCGTAAATAATTAAGAATATTTATAACTAATTGATTGGCAATATGATAGAAAATTTGTACCTTTGTATGTAATAATAAAAATTCCCTCGACCACCCTGAGAAAGTGACAAATCGAGGGAATCACAAATCAA
>JAFWPH010000054.1 GCA_017509605.1 Bacteroidaceae bacterium
CATACCTCCGGAACGAACGCTTTTTGACTAGGGGCTTACTTTTATAAAAATCATCCGCAATGCCTGTTTATCGGCACTGCGGATACACTATCTGTCAGTTATTCTTTTTTAGCGGACACCAATAGTTTAGATTCATCTTTTTCGATGCATTTTCTCGCGGCTTCGGAGAGGAGGGCGTTGATGCGGTGGAGTCCTTCGCCGTCGGGTGAGGCGTTGCTGCCGGAGGAATTGATGGTGTCTTTGTTTTCGAAGAGCGCATAGAAATGCCAGGCATAGCCATCGAGAATCCGTCCTCCATTAGGTACTTCCCATGAATAACTGATGCCGTACTCATACATCTTCTCCTCTTCAATGATGCGCTTGGCGGCATCGAGCAGTGTGTCGCTGACCTCGTATGTGGTTTCCACATTATAGTGACGGAACTTAAATGTGGCTCCAGTGCCCTTTTCCTTGCGCTGAAGATTGAAGTCGCCGAACTGCTCAATCCTCATACCAGAATAGTTGTACTCCAACCCAAGTAGTTTGCCTTGGGGCATGGTAGGTTTCTCCTTCTTTGTGTTTTGAGAATCGCCGTCACTGTTATTCTGGCTCTTGCATGCTGTGAAAAGTCCTAACAGGCTCATGATTAAAAGTAGTTTTTTCATTGTGAGTGATATTTGAGTAGTTGCTGTGATGAGCGACCTTTTCAGGGTCGATAAATCTATGATTGGTCGCAATCCGAGGGTGCTTCGCACACCTCGGTTGTTGAGAGGAAACGCGCGTTTTGGGGAGCATTAGGGGGCTTCTTCGCAGAACTCGAACTTGTGCCACTGCTTGGCTTCTGGCATGAAGAATTCTCCCTCGACATCGAGAATGTCGGTGGTCTCATCGTCGGCTCCGAAGCCCTCGATATCGAGCGAGCGTCCTCCTTCGGCGAAGTTGGGGAGGTCGGAGATGACATAGCTCACATAATCACCTTGCATGATGGTGTGCCAATATCCTCCAGGTAGGTCACGATAGGTCACCCTCACTGTTGGCAGTTTGTCTTTGCCTTGTGGTGGTAGTTTGTAGCAAGCGAGGCTGTTCTCCACACTTTGTTCGGTAAGTTCGGCGATGGAGTACATCTGTCCTTTGAACGGTGTGAGTAGAGTGCTGACTTTGGGGTTCTTGCCTTCACTGAGCCAGAGCACACGGCTACCTGCTCCTGTGAGGTCGATGATGGTGTAGTAGTTCCATCCAGAAGGGTTGCCGCTTTCTGTTCTGTTGTTGAAACTGTTGGTGAAGTCGTCGATGAGGTTCTTCCCGGGGTGGAACTGTTGTCCGTCCCAAGTGTATTGATGCGTGATGCGTGGGAATCCGACGTGGTACTCGTAGATTTCGAATGTGGTGCCGTTCATGGGGAGGATCCAGTCTATGGCTTCGGGTTTGACATCGGGCCTGAAGTCATCGACAGGACTTTTTTCCGCTGTGAGAGTTTCCGTGTCGGGGTTGTAGTCGTACCAGCAGAGTCGGTCCTGGGGGTCTCCGTGCTGTTGGAAGAGGCTCACGGCGAAGATTCGGTGTCCGTCCTTCTTTTTCCATATCGCGGCCTGCATCTGGTCGCAGTCGGTCATGGAAGCCAGGTCTGCATATCCGTTCTTACGGTCCACCAGCACTCGCCAGTCATCCTCGTCCTCATACTGTGTGCCATCGGCCAGATTCTCGCCGTGTTTCAGCACCAGTTCGACGGCTTCGTTGGGCATGGCTTCTTGGAAGGCCTTGAGCAATGTCATGATGTCGGGGGCCTGACCTCCGTCTTTCACCTTGATGGTTTGGGGACCTCCTTGGATGTTGGCCAAGTTGTTGTTCATTGGGGCTTGGATACTGTCTCCATTCTCCTTCCCATTGTCCTGTTGATTACCTTGACCGCTGCAAGCAGTCAGCAGGATATACGTTAAAGGTAATAATAATACGATCTTCTTCATGTTCTTTATTGTTAGGTTATTGGAATGAGGTTATTCTTTTCCATTTGCTAAAATATTGAAGAGTTTCATGTACCGCACGAACGTCTGTTTGGCTTCTGCGCCATTATCCTGCTCCTCGGTGTTAGTCTTTGTCTCGATGCACTTTCCGTTCTCGTCAAAATAGTAACGCCATTCCATCTTCTCATTCTCTTCCAGGCCCTGGTTATAGGTGAACATCAATCGCTGACTTTCGGGGTCGATCAAGTATTCATTGTAGTTGTCGAACCCCATGAAGTAGTAGCGGGAAGAGATGAAATAGGCATTGTTGTGGGTATGCTCTCCTGTTTTGAGCTCATCGAACCAACAGTTCAGCACAAATGTTGTGGGAGGACAATCGCCTTCCTCTTGGTCATGGATGACGACGACGATATCGCGTGGCAAGTCCGATCTGGTTTCACTGGCTTTTATTTTCTCCTTGGCTTTGGCGTATGCGCTGCGGATATTGTTCAACCGGTCAGCTTTCGGTGTTGTACTCAGCGTTGCGTTGTTGCCCCTATCCTCCACTTCTTCCTGGTTCATAGCAAGGTTGAATTGTTCAATGAAGCTCTGGCATATTTTCACCTCTTCGGTGCCATTCTGATCGGCCTCGGGTTCCACATCGGCCAGATGCTCTTCATTGCCGCTTTTGTGCTTCTGCTCGATGAGTTTCCCATTGTCGTCGTAGTAGTAGCGTGTTTCAGTGACAAGTCCAGCGTGAGTTTCTGTACGGTTGAAATAAAAGACCAACTTTCCGCTCTTTGGATTAAGCATCATCTCTGTATAACTGGTATGGCCGACAGCAGACCAATCCCGGATGATAAAGAAAGGCACATTCTTTTCGTAAAACTGGTCGTCCTTGTATTCGCGTACATGGTCGAAATAGTAGGTTCTCTCATCCTCCTCTGTGTAGCCCTCTTCCTCGAGGACAACATCCCTGTAGGTTATCGTCATGTCAAGCGCGGGATTACCATGTTTGTCATTTGCGTCCATCCGTTTTTTCGCGTCCGCATACATTTTTCGGATCTCGGCCACACGCTCCTGACCGGCAATCTGTGCCTTGACAGGCATAGCTCCGATGACAAGGCATACGATAGAAAACAATATTATCATTCTCCTCTTCATAGTTCAATTAAGTTTGATTACCCCACAAAGATAATAAGATTATGTGAACAGACAAAAAATGTCGTTGATTTTTCGCCAATTTACAAGAAAAACATGCGGCTACGGGGAAATGGCTGTCCAAGCAAGTGGTTAGCAGTCGGTTTTATTCTCTGTTGTTCGGAGGATGGTTGTCAGCATCTCCTCTGTGGTCAGGTTGTCGGCATCGAGCCAGATGATTTCCGGGTCGTGGGCGAACCAAGTCATTTGTTTCTTGGCATAGACGCGTGTGTTTTTCTTGATACGCTCCACTGCCATGTCAAGGGGCCATTCACCGTCAATGTACCTGAAGAGTTCCTTGTATCCTACGGTGTTAAGTGAGTTGAGATGCCGTTTGTCATAGACCCGGCGAGCTTCGTCGAGCAGTCCGTCGTTCATCATCTGATCAACGCGTCGGTTGATGCGTTCGAACAGCACCTGCCGTTCGCGCTGGAGCCCGAATTTGAGAATCCGGAACGGCCGTTCCTTTTTTGTGTTTTTTCGGAAAGAGGAGAAGGGAAGCCCCGATGTGTAGTAGATCTCCAGTGCATGAACAATGCGTTTGGGATTCTGCTGGTCAACTGTAGCGTAGTATTGGGGATCGATCATGCGTAGTTCGGCTTTCAGCGCATCGAGCCCCTCTGTGGCAAGTCTTTCCTTCAGCATGACTCTGACATCCTCATCCACTGTTGGTATGTCGTCGATGCCTTTGGTCACCGCATCCACATACATCATGCTGCCTCCTGTGAGCAGCAAGGTGTCGTGGGTCTTGAAGAGCTCCCCTGTCAGTTGCATGACGTCGGTTTCGTATTGCGCCGCGCTGTAGTATTGTTCCAGCGGCAGCATGCCGATGAAATAATGTCGCACGGCCTGAAGCTCGTCCTTGGTGGGGGCTGCTGTACCGATGGGTATGTCGCGGTAGATTTGTCGTGAGTCGGCGGAGATGACAGGAGAAGGCAAGAGCTTAGCCAGTTTGAGGCTAAGCTCTGTTTTACCTACGCCTGTAGGTCCTATGAGAACGATGAGTGTGTGCATTAGGAATCAAATGGGTCGCCTTCGCTGATGTCGAGTCCTTCCTGGTTGATGTCTTCATCGCTGACCACGTCATCATACATATCGTCGTCCATGATGTTAGAGCGTATTGACGGGATGTTCAGTTCAAATGTCTCGTCCTCGTCAATGGTCTGTTGTGGTGGGTTGCCATGCCGTTTGGTCACCTTAGCTCCTCTCATGGACTTTCCCGTGATGATTTCAGTGAGTTCGATGTAGAGGTGTCGTCTGGCGGCAGGGTCGAAGGTATAGACAAGTTGTTGTTTCTCGTCCTCGAGGAAATCGTTCAGGGCTGTGTCCTCCATCACGTAAGCATCCTCGTCGGCTGCTGTGTCGGTTTCCTCGAGTGTGATGGTTTGCAGTTTTTTCCAGTTGGATGTGCAGATGGTGAACGATGTGGGTTGGTTGTCCTCGTATCCACAGAGTTCCAGCATTTTCTCATGAAGTGTGAGGAATGTGTCGTAGGGGTCGATTTGTATCTCGGCCACGAAATCCTCCACTTCGTTGGAGATAATCGTCAGACGGTAAATCATAGTTAGACCTCCTTGGCTGTTTTTAGCGTATGATGCCTCGTTTGGAATTCGACACAAAGTCGATGATGTATTGTATCTCCTTGCTCATGGGCACATCGTTCTTGATCCTTTCCATAGCCTCGTTGACGGTGAGGCTCGACTGATAGACCAGTCGGTAGGCATTGTGGATGTTGTCGATGAGCTCAGGCGAGAACCCGCGACGGCGAAGTCCGATGATGTTCAGTCCTTCGTATGCGATGGGCTCCTTGCCGCCGATGACATAGGGAGGTATGTCCTTACTGGTACGGCTGCCTCCTTGCACCATGGTATATCCACCGATTCGGCAGAATTGGTGCACCAATACCGTTGCGCTGATGATGGCACAGTCATCGACAATCACCTCTCCTCCGAGTTTTGTGGAGTTGCCCATGATGCATCCGCTTCCGAAGATGCAGTCGTGTGCGATGTGCGCGTTTTCCATCACGAGATTGTTGTTTCCCACGATGGTCTTGCCTTTGGATGCGGTGCCTCGGTTCACGGTGACGTTCTCACGGAAGATGTTGTTGTCGCCAATCTGGGCTATGGTGTCCTCTCCGTGGAATTTCAGGTCTTGTGGTATGCCTGAGATCACAGCGCCTGGGAAGAAGGTGTTTCCATTGCCGATTCTGGCTCCATAGTGTATGGAAACGTTGTTCATCAGCACGTTGTTGTCACCGATGACCACGTTTTTGTCGATGAAACAGAATGGTCCGATTTCGCAATTCTCACCGATTTGCGCATCTTTGTCGATATAGGCTAAGGGACTGATTTTTGACATATACCTGTATGGTTGTTAATCGTTTTTCTTGTTCTGTATGATTCTGGCAGTGAACTCAGCCTCTGTCACCACTTCGTCGCCGACGAACACAAGTCCTTTCATTGAAGACATTCCGTGGCGTACGGGTGCCTGGAGTTTCACTTTGAAGATGAGGGTATCGCCAGGCACCACTTTCTTGCGGAACTTGACGTTGTCGATGGCGGTGAAATAGGTTGACCATTCCTCCGGGTTCTCGAGTGTGTTGAGTACGAGGAGTCCACCGGCCTGTGCCATGGCTTCCACTTGCAGCACGCCAGGCATGACTGGCTCTGTGGGGAAGTGGCCTTGGAAGAAAGGCTCGTTGATGGTGACGTTTTTCACGCCTACGATGTAGTTGTCGTCAATCTCAATGATTTTGTCCACCAACTGCATGGGGTAGCGGTGTGGAAGCAGTTCCCGGATACGGTTGATGTCGAGCACTGGCTCTGCGTTCGGGTCATAGACCGGACACTGCACTTCATGCTTTCGGAGATATTTCCTGATTTCGCGAGCGAACTTATTATTTATGGAATGTCCTGGTTTGATGGCGATGATACGTCCTTTGACGGGTCTTCCCACCAAAGCGAGGTCGCCTATGAGGTCAAGGAGTTTGTGGCGTGCAGGCTCGTTTGGCCAGGTGAGCGGTCTGTTGTTGAGGTAGCCAAGATGTGTGGCATCCTTGTGTTCTATGCCCATAGTGTCGGCCAGTGCGTCGAAACGTTCCTGTGTCAGTTCGTTCTCATAGACCACAATGGCGTTGTCGAGGTCGCCTCCCTTAATGAGGTTGGCGTTGAGCAGCGGCTCTATCTCCCTAACGAAGACGAAAGTCCTTGCTGATGCTATCTCGGTGCCGAACTCACTGATGGAATTGAGCGTGGCGAACTGGTTGGCCAGCACCTTGGAGTTGAATGCGATCATCACGTCGATGCAGAAGTGGTCGTCGGGGAGGAACACAAGAGATTCCCCATTAGGACCCTTCACTTCTGTCTTGTGTTGGATGACGAGGTAGTTCTTGTAGGCGTTCTGTTCTTGCAGCCCCACCTTCTGTATCTCTTTATGGAAGAAATAGGCGCTTCCGTCGAGGATGGGGATTTCAGGACCATTGGTTTCGATGAGGCAGTTATCGACGCCTGATGCGTACAAGGCCGCCATCAGGTGTTCCACAGTGCTGACTCTCACCTCTCCCTTCTGCAAAACGGTTCCACGCTGAGTGTCGGCCACATTCTCTGCCACACAATCAACCACTGGTTGTCCTTCGAGATCCAGTCTCTTGATCTTATAGCCGAAATCTTCAGGAGCGGGCTTAACAGTTGTGGTGAGCATCAATCCCGTATGGAGGCCTTTGCCCTTTACGGTGAAACTATCCTTCAGTGTCAGTTGCTTCTGCATAATACGTATGTTTCAATCTTTGTTTTCTAAATTTGCTTTCAGTTCGTTCAGTTCCCGTCTCAGTTCGTTCAGTTCCTTGAACATCTCAGGCAGGTTCTTGTAAACGGCGCTTGAGCGTGCGAAGTTCTGGTGCTCAAGGGCAGGGTAGCCCATCACGGTGACGTTGCCCTTCTTGAGCAGACGTCCGCCTGGTAGTCCTGACTGGGCACCTGCAAAGACACGGTCGCCGAGCACGATGTGTCCCGCTACGCCGACCTGTCCGCCAAGCATACACCATTGTCCCACTTTCGTGCTGCCAGCCACGCCGACTTGCGCTGACATCACGGTATGGCTTCCTACTTCCACGTTATGGGCTATCTGAACAAGGTTGTCGAGTTTCACACCCTTGTGGATGATGGTCGAACCCATAGTCGAACGGTCGATGCAGGTATTGGCCCCTATCTCGACATCATCTTCGATGGTGACGATTCCGATCTGGGGTATCTTCTCATACCCCTCGGCTGTGGGCGCGAACCCGAAACCGTCGGCACCAATGACGGCACCAGCGTGTATAATGACCCTGTTGCCAATTTTGCATCCTTGATAAACAGTGACATTTGGAAAGAGGGTGCAGCAGTCTCCAAGAGTGACACCATCTTCAACAACACAACCAGGATACAAACTGCACCCCTTTCCAATCATCACGTTTTCGCCAATATAGACGAATGGTGCCACATAGCAGTCTTCACCTAACTGTGCTGAGTCGGCAATAAATGCCTTGTCGCTCAGTCCGGTTTTACGTTGCTTAGTGGATTCGTAAAATGCCAGGAGCTTGGCAATCGCCTCGTACGCGTTGTCCACCTTGATGAGGGTGGCACTAACTGGTTGCGAAGGCACAAAGCTCTTATTGACCAACACAACAGACGATTTTGTGGTGTAGAGATACTGTTCGTATTTCATGTCAGCAAGAAACGAAACAGCTCCTTTCACTCCTTCTTCAATCTTAGCGAAGTTGTTGACGACTTCACTGGGGTTGCCTGCAATCTCGCCATTGACCAATGCGGCTATCTGTTGTGCTGTAAATGCCATTTTCTTTTTTATTGTTTCAAATGTCAGTGCAAATTTAACAAATATAATCTACACTTCATTGACATTGAATGATTTTTTTTGTTCAATCACATAATTTAACTAGTCAGACAAGGCCTTTTAAGGGCAAATGTTGCACATTTACTTTACTATTTGAGTGGTGAAAGCTGAAAGCTCGGTTCTCTTCCACTTTTTCCCGTTCTGAGCCCCAGGGCATAATCATGTTTCTTTTTCTTCCCAGAAGATGAAATCTTTCACCGTTTTGTAGTTTTTCCGCAAATACTTTTTTGTTTTTCGTCAGAATTCCTTAAATTTGCCATTCAAAGGGATTGCTATGCGGTCCAACGAGGAGTTGCAGAAGATTGTTCAATGATGGACCCTTGTCATCCCGTAATCAAGGATTTGAAAAAAATTATTAACTAACAAAACTAATTATACGATGAGACTTTTTAACACATTACTTAGAAGCACATTGACAGTTTTGCTTTTTCTTGGGGCAAGTGCGGCATTTAGCGCAAATAAAACGACGAAGGTGACTCAGGTCACCAGTTTGGTCACTTTGAGCGATGACGTTGACTATGTGATTACAGGAAGCACCCCCTTTGCCACAGGAGGAAGTGTCGATATCACCAACACAGAGCATGCCGTGGTGATTATCCAAGGCATCAAACCGAGTCAGGTGATCTGCCGACACCTCAACACCCATGTGTTCATCAATGGCGAACAGGCTGTGAATGGCCAGAATTGCCAAGTGAAGCGATACGCCATGGGCACAATCATCTTCCCCTATGCCAAGGACATCAAGCCTCTGACCGTCTATTCCGAGCAGAATTTTGAAGGCACGTCGGTCAACAATTTCGGGCTGGAGAACAGCGGAGGCTTTATGAACACCCTCTCCGCCGCCAAGCTGAACAACCAGATCCGCAGTTTCAAGCTCAAGCGCGGTTATATGGTGACCTTCGCCACAGGTAAGAGTGGATGGGGGTACAGCCGTTGCTTCATAGCCGACAATGAGGACCTGGAGTTTGCCGTTCTTCCTGATGTTCTTGACAGCAGCATCTCGTCCTACCGTGTGTTCAGTTGGTTCTATGCCAGCAAGAAGGGTCTGGCGTCCGACACCGATGCTGGTCGTAACGGTACGCTGAACTCCAGTTGGTGCTACGACTGGGCAACAGGCGTGAACCGCCTGCCCGACGTGGAATGCGTACCCAACCATATTTACGAGGACTGGCCTTCTCCCTCCGCTTGCGGTGGTGTGACCTATGCCACAATGATGAAGACCAACAACGAGCCAGGCAACAGCGCAGACGACCATCCGCAGGACGTGGAGACAGTGCTCAACAATTGGCAGAACCTGATGCGTACAGGTCTTCGTCTGTGTTCGGAGACATCTCACGACGGCAGTTGGGGACACTTGCAGCAGTTCATTGCCGCCATCGACGCACGAGGCTGGCGCTGTGACCTGCTTGACCTCCATTGCTACTGGACTTCGGGGTTCAACAACATGCAGTCGTATTATAATAATTATGGTAAGCGTCCTATCGTGATATCCGAGTGGGTGTGGGGCGCGTCGTGGAACAATAACGGTATTTTCGCGACCGACCGCAGTTTCTCCAAAGCGAACCAACAGTTGAACAAAGACCACTTGGTGGGTATTCTCAACGACCTTGAGAACTCCCCGTATGTGGAACGTTACGCTTATTGGAACAG
This sequence comes from Bacteroidaceae bacterium, assembly GCA_017509605.1. Lineage (GTDB taxonomy): Bacteria > Bacteroidota > Bacteroidia > Bacteroidales > Bacteroidaceae > RUG11857. Next base: position 9,660 of record JAFWPH010000054.1, read on the forward strand.
TGAGGCCGACTGCTCGAAACTCATCCGGGGCGGTGAAGTGTCGATCGCCGGCCAGTATTACGCGGACCTCAAGTCCAACATGGGTTACAACAAGACCTACGAGAAAATACCGACCGTGGTTTACAGCAAACCTGAAGGACTTGCTGGCGAGTGGGCGAACAAGAATGCTGGCACCTACAAAATCTCATGGAATGACATCAACGGCGACATTATCAAATCCGTACAGTTACTCCGCAAGAGTCCAGGTGCTAAGACTTATGAGATTATTGCCACCCTTGCCCCGCTCGACCTCAACGGCAAGTATGTGACATACACTTATACCGACACCCTCACGGAGGCAGGTGCATATTATTATCAGGTGGTGAATGTTGGTCCCAATAACCGCAAGCTCACCTCTGATGAAGAAATCTCTGTTTCCGTTGCAGCCTCTCAGGGCGCTGAGGGTATGCAGTTCGGGGAACTCTCCATCACCGACACAGAGGCTGTGACATTGAACTTCACAGAGCCTTTCGACTCTATTCCCGCAGTGTTTATTGGTATTCCTTCCAATTCGAACCCCAGTGTAGGTCTGTCGAGAAAAGTGTCGTCGGTACTGAAGAACAAATTCTCTTTCGCCTTTATTCCATGGATTAACGGCACATCGACTCAACTGACCAAAGTGGAGAACGTTGACTTCATGGCTCTCCCATATGGTCCTAAGAAGTTTGACGATGGTCAGCAGTATGAGGTCGGTTCAGGCAAGGCAACCCACACGGAAACTGAAATCGTGTTCGAAACCCCCTTCCCCGAGGGTGTGACCCCAGTCGTGATTGTGGAATTGCGTCCAACCCTCACCAAGCCGCTTATGACCAAGGTCTGGGATGTGACCAATACCGGTTTCAAGGTTATTGTCAAAGGCGAGGAAAAGGAAAACTTGAAAATCACCGCCAAGCAGAATTTTGTTTATCTCGCCATCACCCCAGGTGAGACAAGGCTGGGCAACGGCAAGAAATTCTATGCCGGCATCGGCGAGAATGCCCTTTATGGCAAGACCTACAAGCAAGAGCATTTCTTTATTGGCGAAGACACGCTCATGGTGAAGAACCCACTTGTGTTCGGAGCAACCCAGGAGTACAATACAGAAGCCTTCGGTGTGCTGCGTCGTGTGAGCGACATCACCAAGACTGGTGAGGACGGTGAGAATTATGTCATCGGCATGCGCATCAAGAAACAAGTGGATGAGACCACTTCTGCCGGCTATACTTCAGCAACTACGGGTGAATCGTTCGGATGGGTGCTGTTGGTAGATGACGACGGTCCTGTCAATGCTGTTCGCGACATCATCTCAGACCGTTCGGCCATGCCACTTGTCAAGGTTGATGCCAACCGTCGTGTCATTGTCAACGGCACTGGCGCCTACGAGTTGTTTACCGTCAATGGCACCAAGGTTGCGGCTGGTTCCCCATTGCAGCCTGGTGTCTATGTGGTGAAGGTTGGCAAGAACACCAGAAAGATAGTGGTTAGATAATGCTCTTTATGTATATGGGGCCTTCTATAAATTCTACGTTCACGATATTAATAATCAAAATAAGGTTATTATGAACTCTTTAGTAAATATTGGTCTTTCTTTGCATCTGGCTGTTTGTCAGTCGGTCACAATGCCCGCATTGCTCCCTCCCTCTGCACAGCCATCTGCTAAAGAAATCTTCAATTTTTCCTCAAAGACAATTTATAGAAGTCCCCATATCAGACAATACCCTGGATGAATGTCATGCCTTAGTATCATTCATCTCAGGGTATTGCACTGTTAGGTTTTATGAACGAGGAATCTTAACTTTAAGAGAATGAGACTGAAAAACATATTCCTATCTGCCCTTTTGCTTTTGCTAACCTTACATGCAGGGGCAGGCAATCCCGTTAAGAGCGTCTCGAAAGTGACCGAGGCCATTAGCATCGACGAGGCTTTGGATTACCATATCACCAGCACCAGTCCTTTCGCCACTTCAGGCAGCATCGACCTTCGGAACGAGGATGCCGCAGTCGTCTTTGAATCAATTCGTCCTTCGGAGGTCATCAAGAACTATTTGTCCAATATCTACGTGAACGGTGAGCCCGCCAAGAACGACAACAATGTTCGCGTCGCCATCTATGACAACGGCGCTATCGTTTATGCCCATGCCAACAGCAAGTATAATCCGTTGACAGTCTTTACCGACTTCAATCTGCAAGGTGAAGAGAACAACAATTATGTGCCACGTACTGCCTATACCAATCTTGGGGAATTCAACAACCGTATCAAGTCGTTTCGCTTGAAACGTGGCTATATGGTCACTTTCGCTTCTGCATGCAACGGTAAGGGCTACAGCCAGGTTTTCATCGCGCAGGACGAAGACTTGGTGGTGAAAGAGCTCAACCAATACCTGGCAGGCAAGGTGTCGTTCATCCGTGTGTTCCCGTGGAACCGTACTACTAAGAAGGGCAGCGCGAGTGGTGACACACCACAGTACAATGCCCTCAGAGCCACATGGTTCTACGACTGGTCGGCCAACAATTTCAACTACGATGATTATGAGTATGTGCCCATGCATCATCATGAAGGCTGGCCCTCCTACAACTCCATCGCTGCTCTTCGCTACAGCAACACGGTACTGGGCAACAATGAACCCGACAACAACAACGACCAGAGCCAGCATCCCGCGCCATACTCTGAGGTCATAGAGGCTTGGTCGGACATCTACACGAGTGGCATGCGTGTGGGGTCACCTTCCATGGCCAGCAATCTCTACGGTTGGCTGGTGCCTTTTATGGACCTGTGTGAACAGCGCAATTACCGTGTCGATTTCATCACTTTCCATGCCTATTGGTATTCGCCAGGTTCGTCCTACAGCAGCTATGTGAACACGCTTTACAACCTTTTTCACCGCCCAGTCTGGCTCACCGAGTTCAACTATGGCGCCAACTGGACCAATGAGACTACATGGCCCGACAAAGACCGTTCGGCCTCGAGGGCCAATCAGGAGCATGAGCGCGCAGGACTCTCCGATATCTGCCGCGCTCTTGAGGACAACCCACATCTGGAGCGTTATTCCATCTATAACTGGGTGCAGGATGCCCGTGCTGTCTTCCTCAACAACAGGGCCACCTTGGCGGGTGAGTGGTATGGCAACTTGAAGTCCAAGACCGCTTATACAGGCGGAGAAGGGTATGTGCCCGGATGGCGATGGAATTACCCCAAGAACCTCTCTCTGGCATTCCATGAGAGCCAGAAGGTAGCCACGCTGACCTGGACCAACCCCAATTGTGACGAGACCGACTCCACCCTCGTGGAACGCAAAGGCCCCGATGACGATGATTTTGTGGTAATCGCCAACTTGCCCAGTTCAGACAATACAGAATGTGAATACAATGACACACTGACCGGTTTCTCGGGCTTGTTTGCTTACCGCATCCGCAACTACGATTCCGACGGACATACGAGGCAACTGGGTACTGTGTCGATAGGCATCAGTGATGTGCAGGGCGACGATATTGTGCAATACGGTACCTTGAACCTAACCTCCAGTAATATGACAACCACTGAGTTCACTCAGGAGTTCGATGCCACTCCGGCCATTTTCATGGGTATTCCTACCAATTTGAACAATGGCATTGGTATGGCCAATCAGGTCTTGTCAGTCAACAAAGGCAAGTTCTCCTTTAGAGTCTTTCCTTGGCAGTCGTCAACCGACAGCACATTCTACAGTACGGAGAAGATTGACTTCATGGCTTTGCCGTATGGCGTGAGAAAGTACGACGACGGAATGCAACTCATTGTGGGCACGGCCAGGGTGAAAGGCGACACTGCCCAAGTGGTGTTCGACGAGCCTTTCCCTGAAGGTATAACACCTGTGGTTGTGCCGGAGATCCGGCCTGTCATCAAAAACCACCCGCTCATGCCTAAGGTGTGGGACGTGACCAACACTGGTTTCAAGGCCTCTATAAGATATGAAAGTGAGATCGGCAGCAAAGTCAAGTCCAGCCAGAACCTGATGTACATTGCCATGACGCCAGGACGTATAGACCTCGGCAATGGGAAATTGCTTCATGCCGGAATTGGCCAGAACCGTCTTTCAGGAGTGGTGTATAAGACGGAGACCTTCTTCAATGTGGACGAGCAAGGCGACACAACCTTCTACAAACTGTCCAATCCCCGAGTGTTCGGCAGCACTCAGGAGAATAACATCGATGCCGCTACAGTATTGAGGCTTGTTTCTTATCGTACTGAGAAAGACGCTGATGGCAATGAACTGGTTACGGGCGTGAACGTGAAACGGCAGGTGGAAAACTCTGCCCGAACACTCAACACTTCCAGTTCAGGAGAGACATTCGGATGGTTGACGCTCAGCGACAATACAGGCACACCTGATGCAATACATCTTGTGCAGGCCGACAACAGCGGTGACTTCAATGTCGTGGTGAAAAACCGAATCATCTTTGTGGAAAATGCCAGCCACTTCGAAGTCTATACCTCAAGTGGTGCCAAGGTCGCGTCCAATGCTTCCCAACGCCCTGGTCTCTATATTGTAAAGGCCGGTCATGCGACAAAGAAGATTGTGGTGAGATGATTTTTTAGGCTCTAGGCTTTGGACAATAAAAATGAGAAAATCTATTAAAGCAAATAAAATAACCAATCAACAATGTTTATGAACTTAAAAAAATTATTACTATCAGTGTTAGCCTTGTCGGCTTTGTCGGTCAGTGCTCAAACACCAAAGTGGCTTGACCCGGGTCTGAACAAAGAGAACCGGCTTGACAATGTGGCTAATTATTTCGCTTACGAGACAGAGCAGCTCGCCCAGCAGGGCAAGAAGCAAAACTCCAAACGATTCCTGTCGATAGAAGGCACCTGGAAGTTCAACTGGGTAAAAGACGCTCAGGACCGTCCAGCCAATTTCTTCGCAGTGGATTACAACGACTCCAGTTGGGGCACCATGCCTGTCCCCGGTAACTGGGAAATGAACGGATACGGCATTCCTATCTACAAGAACGCAGGTTATGTGTGGGCCAACCAGTTCCATCCCAATCCTCCTTTCATCGAGGAACGCAACAACCATGTGGGCTCCTACCGCCGTTCGTTTGCTATCCCAGCAGACTGGAATGGCGATGACATCTTCATCCATATCGGATCGGCTACCAGTAACCTCACCATGTATGTCAACGGCCAGTATGTGGGCTACAGCGAGGACAGCAAGGTAGCCGCCGAGTTCAACATCACCAAGTACATCAAACCAGGTCAGCAGAACCTCATCGCTATGCAGATTATGCGCTGGTGTGACGGCAGCTACTTGGAAGACCAGGACTTCTGGCGTCTTTGCGGTATTGCCCGTGAATGCTATATCTACGCACGTCCGAAGGCACATATCACAGACCTTTTCATTACCCCCGACTTGACCAACAATTACAAGGACGGTAAGTTGAGCGTCAAAATCGATGCCCCCTCTGCTTCAGGAAAGGTTTTCACAGTGAAACTCGTTGATCCTCAAGGTAATGATGTGACACCAAAGCAGCTGTCAGACCTGAAAATCGGACCCGACGGAAAAGGCGAGGCCGTCATTCTGAAACCCAACCCGCTCAAATGGTCGGCCGAGGCTCCCAACCTCTACAAACTCTATGTATCGCTTTATGATGGTGACAAACTTATTGAGTGTATCCCCCAGCGCGTCGGTTTCCGCAAGGTGGAGATTAAGAATGCCCAATTGTTGGTCAACGGCAAACCTGTGTTCATCAAGGGCGTGGACCGTCACGAACTTGACCCTGACGGCGGTTATTGTGTGTCAGTGGAGCGTATGATTCAGGACATCAAGGTGATGAAGCAGCTTAATGTAAATGCCGACCGTACCTGCCACTATCCCAATGATCCACGTTGGTACGACCTTTGCGACGAGTATGGTATCTACATCACCGCCGAGGCCAATATCGAGTCACACGGTATGGGATATGGCGACCGCACCTTGGCCAAGAACCCGATTTATCACGACGCCCATATTGAGCGCAACCAGAACAACGTGCGCTCTTTCAAGAACCACCCGAGCATCATCGTCTGGAGTCTTGGCAACGAGGCCGGCTATGGCAAGAACTTCGAAGATGCCTATGACTGGATCAAGGCTTACGACACCAGCCGTCCCGTTCAGTATGAGCAGGCCCACCAGAACGGCAAGACCGACATCTTCTGCCCGATGTACTACGGTTACGAGGACTGCGAGCGCTATTCACAGAATGAGAACCCACGTCCACTCATCCAGTGTGAGTATGCCCATGCCATGGGTAACTCCATCGGAGGTTTCAAGGAGTATTGGGACCTTATCCGCAAGTATCCGAAATACCAAGGTGGCTATATCTGGGACTTCATCGACCAGGGCTTCCGTGGCAAGAGCAAGGTGACTGGCAAGGAAATCTGGACCTACGGTGGCGACTACGGCCGTTTCGAGTCGTCCGACAACAACTTCAACTGCAACGGTGTGATCAGTCCTGACCGTGTGCCCAACCCACACGCATGGGAGGTGCAGTACTATTATCAGAACATCTGGTCCACGCTGACCAACAAGGCCAGCGGTACTGTGGAAATCTTCAATGAGAATTTCTTCGAGCCCATCAAGAACGTGAAGCTCAACTACACCATTGAGGCAGAAGGTGCGAAAGTGAGTGAAGGCACCATCGATGTGAGCAAGCTCAATATCGCCCCGCAGTCGCGCAAGCAAGTGAAGATTGCTGATATCGCCAAAGCCCTGAAGGACAAGTCGCTTGTCGGCAAGGAGTTGGTTTGCAATCTGGAATATGTGCTGGTCAATGACGGACCGCTGATGAAGAGCGGCGAGAAGGTGGCACATGAGCAGTTCGTGCTGACTGACTACCAGTTTGTCAACCCCGAGGCCATCGCCAAGGCTGAAGGCGCTAAAGTGAAGGTCGATGCTTTTGTTGACTGCGTGACATTCAGCGCCAACGGTGTGGATGTCATCTTCGACAAGCACAACAACGGATTCATCTCTTATCTTGACGTGGACGGCAAGCCGATGATGCAGGAAGATTTCCAGTTGCGTCCCGACTTCTGGCGTGCTCCTACCGACAATGATTACGGCGCAGGTATGCAGCGTCGTCTGGCCGCATGGCAGAACCCACGTCTGAGTCTCGGTCGCGATACCATCCATTGGGCTTACGAGGGCAATAGCGTGAAGGTGACGGCCAGTTATGAGATCAGGGCTACCGACTCTCGTCTGGACATGACCTATATCATCACTCCAGAAGGTAAGATTATCGTCAACGAGAAACTCACCGTGAACGAGAATGCCGAGCAGAAACCACAGTTGCTCCGCTACGGTATGCAGATGCAGATGCCGAAGGAGTTCGATAATGTGGTGTTCTATGGCAAAGGTCCGTTCGAGAACTACATCGACCGCAACAATGCCTCACCACTCGGCAAGTACTCACAAAAGGTAGCCGACCAGTACTATCCTTACGTGCGTCCTCAGGAGTCGGGCAACAAGACCCAGGTACGTTACTGGAAGGTGCTCAACGCCGCAGGCAAGGGCCTGGAATTCACCAGCAATGCGCCTATGGAATGCCAGAGTCTCAATTACCTTGAGGAAGACCTGACCACAGGTATGGACAAGAAGCAGCATCACTCAGGCGACCTTATTCCTCGTCCTTTCACATCTGTACACATCGCTCAGCGTGAGATGGGTGTGGGCTGTGTGAACAGTTGGGGAGCTTGGCCGCGCAGAGAGTACCAGACGCTGTATCAGAACTACGATTTCACGTTCGTGATCTCACCAGTGAGATAAGGCCCTGAATGAGTCGCCTCTCTGTATCCGTGGGGCAGACGCCCCACGGATACAGTACTCAAACCAACTAAGCACACTGAAAGAGTGCCCCATTATCAGTATTGGGTACTCTTTCAGAGTAAATCTATTCTCTTTTACAACTATTACCTCTCAACAATCGTCCCCCTTTAACTTCCCTTTTAACTCCCTTTTAAATTTTCTCCCATTTACCCAAAGATGACGATTTATTTCATCCGCCATACAAGGGTCAAGGTACCCACAGGCACATGTTATGGACAGAGCGATGTGCCGCTTAGCGACACGTTTATTGAAGAGGCTGCCCAAGTGAGACAAGAAATCGAAGGCGTGGTCTTTGACCATGTTTTCACTAGTCCGTTGACCCGTTGTGTGGAACTTGCCCGTTTCTGTGGTTTCCCCGACGCTGAGCGAGAGGACTTGGTGAAGGAGTTCAATTTCGGCGAGTGGGAAATGGGCAACTACGACACGCTTTACCGTGACGACCCACGTTTCGCGCTGTGGTGCGACGACTACTTGCATCAGCATGCACCCGGCGGAGAGTGCTTGATGGATGTCGTTGAGCGGACAAGGCAATTTATCGAGAAAATCAAGGCTTCAGGCTTAAACCGTGTCGCTGTCTTTTGTCATGGCGGCATCCTCGCTTCCGCCCTCATCCTCACTGGCCAGACCACACCTGAACACGCTATGGACAATGTCCCAACCTACGGCACCGTTTTGCGTGTGGAAATTCCCCGTTAGTCTGACTTAGCAAACAAAACCAAGAAAAAAACCTAAAAAAGACCTAACCATGGAGCGGGATTAAAAAAATGTCAATTTATTTGGTGGTGACGAAAGAAATACATACTTTTGCATTTGAATTTGGATTCAAGAATTATATATCCACACGATATTTACAATCTATTATTAATTTAAGGTCCATGTTCCGAGGCGTTTACATCAACACTGAATCATTAAGTACGCGCCTGTCCAATTCATCATTCAAACATCATTTTCATTAAAAAAAGCGTTGATGCTTTTGGAAAATTCACGTTTCACACAAGGCTGAGCATTTTATGCAGTTGTCGTATGGGCTAAAATAACACCCTGATCGATGATTGTAGTGTCTTGCCAAGGAAAAAAGAACATTTTTATATCGTGTCGTTGATTGAGAACCGGTCAGTTCCGGTTGTCGGTCCTCGCATGTCGAAAGGTTGATTGGAGCACGGACCCGCCAAAAAGTTTTAACATGTCATATACAAAAGCAGGGCTCGAAAGCATGAGCCAGGAAGAGTTTTTCAGTTTGGCCGAAAAACTTGAGATTCCTGATTACAAGAAAAGGGAAAAGATAGACGTCATCTACGATATCATCGAGAAGAGCGTCAGTGAATCTGTCGCCAATAGCGCCAACAAGGAAAAGACGCCGAGAAAGCGCGCCCGCGTGAGCGTGAAGAACGTCGATAAGGTATATACCGCTAACCAGACTGATGCCAAGAAGGTGGATAAAGTGGAGCGGAAGATCAAGGACGATGGTCTCTTCGCAGACCTCTCAGAAGAGGACCGCAGGATGTTGCAGGACACGATTGTTCCCGCAGAACAGCCAGAACAGGTTGTGACGGAAGAGGTGGCTCCCAAGAAACGAGCCTCCAGGAAAGCCGCGGCCAAGGAAGAAACGTCAGTGGAAGAGAATGCCCCCGTTGACGCTGAGGCGCCCGCTCCCAAGAAGAGAGGCCGCAAAAAGAAGTCAGAGACAGTAACGGAGGAAAATAGTGCTGAGGTAAAGCCTGTCGATGGCGATGTAACAGAGGAAACCAAGGATGAATCTGGCAAGGATGCACAAGTCACAGATGCCAACGAGATTCCTGAGCAGCAATTCAACCAGAGTGGAGGAGATCTTCCCACCGAGACAATAGTGATAGGCAAGGATCCTTCATTCGAGCCAGTGGATGACGGAGTGGATTTCATCATCCTTCAGGACATCCCCAACGAGGAAGCCAGGTACAACATGCTCGACAGCATGCCTTCCTACAATAACAAGAAGGACGATAAATCCTCTTATGCTTCTGATCCGCAACAAGACGACATGCAGGTCAATTCAGGCAAAGACATGCCTCAGCCACGTGCCGATTACGACTTCAGTGACCTGCTCGAATGTAGTGGTGTGCTGGAAGTCATCGACAACTATGGTTTCTTGCGCAGTTCAGATTACAACTACCTGCCTTCGCCCGACGACATCTATGTGAGTCAGGCGCAAATCAAGCATTACAGCATGAAGACCGGAGACGTGGTGTGCTGCAGCATCCGTCCTCCTAAGGAAGGTGAGAAGTTCTTCCCGCTTGTCCAGGTGAAGACCATCAACGGACGTGACCCTCAGGTTGTGCGCGACCGTATTCCATTCGAGTTCCTCACTCCGTTGTTCCCCGATGAGAAGTTCACACTCTGTAAAGGTACGGGCGACAGCCTCAGCCTCCGTGTGGTGGATCTCTTCGCGCCTATCGGAAAGGGGCAGCGTGCGTTGATCGTGGCGCAGCCGAAGACGGGTAAGACCATGCTCATGAAGGATATCGCCAATTCCATCGCCGCCAACCATCCTGAGGCATACATCATGATGTTGCTCATCGATGAGCGCCCCGAAGAGGTGACCGACATGGCTCGCACGGTGAATGCCGAGGTGATAGCCTCCACATTCGACGCTCCGGCTGAGAACCACGTGAAGATTGCTGGCATCGTGCTTGAGAAAGCCAAGAGAATGGTGGAGTGTGGACACGATGTGGTCATCTTCCTCGATTCCATCACCCGACTGGCTCGTGCCTATAACACTGTGAACCCCGCTTCAGGCAAGGTGCTTACCGGTGGTGTGGATGCCAATGCATTGCAGAAGCCCAAACGCTTCTTCGGAGCTGCGCGCAACATCGAAGGAGGCGGTTCGCTCACCATCATCGCCACAGCTCTTATCGACACCGGCAGCAAGATGGACGAAGTGATATTCGAGGAATTCAAGGGTACAGGAAACAGTGAGTTGCAGCTCGACCGCACGCTCTCCAACAAGCGAATCTTCCCCGCTGTGAATATCACGGCATCCAGCACCCGACGCGACGAACTGCTTCAGGACGAGATGACAGTCAAGCGCATGTGGATCCTTCGCAATCACTTGGCCGACATGACACCTACGGAAGCCATGGAGTTTATGAAGGACCGTTTGGGAAAAACACTCAACAACGAGGAATTCCTGATGAGCATGAATGGATAGATAACAATAGAACCAAAAAGAGGGCGCTGGATTCAGCGCCCTCTTTTTGGTTGATATGCGATCCTGGATGTTCCAGGCACGTAGGCATTTCTATGCAATCCAAGTTAGTCCTGAGATGCGATTAGAAAGGCAGGTCCTCGCTTTCGTCCTGAGTGTTGAAAGCAGGAGCGGCGGGTTGTGCCGGCTGAGCCGGTTGAGCGGGTTGTGCTGGCTGTTGAGCTGGGTCAAAAGGCGGTTGGCCAACGGGTGTGGGTTGCGGAGTCACATTGATGTTGCGGTCCACCTTCCATGCTCTGATGTCATTGAACCAACGTCCCTGGTATTCACGGGCGTTGATGTCAAAATACACTGTCATAATCTCATTCAATTGGATGTTCATCATTGCGATTTTGTCCTCACCGAAGACATTGAAGCATATTCTGCGGGGGAACTGCTCATTAATCGTCTCCAAAACATAATCCTGCATCTTCCAAGGCGAACCTGTGCGGGCTGATGTGCCGCCACGTGCTTCAAGCACTGCGATAATTTTACCTGTAATTTCCATAATCTCTTTTTGTAAATTATGAACAAAAGTATAAAATAATTTTAAACTAAACGAATTTTAAGGTCAATTTGTTCCTAAAAGTTGCAAAGAATTTGTATTTTTGTATTTCGTAAGCGAAAAAGCCATTTTTGGCAAAGCGATTGGCAATTCACCAGGGCTTCATGCCGCATTTCTGGTGCAAGTTAGTCTGCAAAAAGATATCAACATTAAAACAACAACCATACATTATGAAATTTACCGTTTCAAGCAAAGACCTTTGTTCGCGGCTGCAGACCATCAGCCGTGTGATCAATTCCAAGAACAGTCTCACCATCCTGGAGAATATCCTGTTCACATTGAGAGGAAGTCAACTCGAACTGAAAGCATCTGATAACGAGAATACTGTGACTACTTTGGTAGATGCCACAGAAACCGAGACTGACGGCATGTTCGCGGCAAGTGCCAAGACACTGATCGAGGCGCTGAAAGAAATCCCTGACCAGCCCATCACCTTCGAGGTGAACGACGAGACCTATACCATAGAGGTGAAATATCTCAACGGCCATTACAACTTCATTGGCATCGATGGCACACCATTCCCTCAGATGGATGAAACGGAGCCTTATACCGCTAAACTCGAGATCAGCAACAAGGTGGTGACTAACGGTATGGCAAGCACCCTGTTTGCCATTGGAGAGGACGAGATACGTCCCATCATGAACGGTATCCACTTCGATGTCACCCCAGGCAATCTGGTGATGGTGACCAGCGATGGTCATAAACTCGTGCGCCACAGTTTCAGAAATGTGGCTACAGACCAGACCAGCGCTTTCGTGCTTCCCAAGAAACCCGCCAACTTCATCAAGGGAGTGGCTCCCAAAGAGGAAGGGGTGACTACCATCGAGTTCAATGAGAAGAAGGCTAAGATCGTTTCGGGTGACTATTGTGTGACTTGCAGTCTGATTGAGGGCCGTTATCCGAACTACAACTCAGTGATTCCACAAGATAACCCCTTTGTGGCTACAGTCGATCACCAGGCCTTCATCAGTGCGGTCCGTCGTGTTCTTGTGTTTGCAAGCGAGAGCAACGGACTTGTCTGTCTCCATTTCGAGAACAACGTGCTAGTTCTGACCGCAAATGACATCGAGTTCTCCACGAACGCTGAAGAGAAAATCATGTGCGACTACAATGGCACACCTATTAGCATAGGCTTCAGCGGACCGTTCCTGCTTGACGTGCTCAACAACCTCAAGGGTGAGAGCGTCTGCGTCAAGTTGGCCGACCCGAGCCGTGCTGGCGTGATCACTCCCGACGTACAGGAGGAGGACGAGGAAGTGCTGATGATTCTCATGCCGCTCATGCTCAACGACTGATAGCAGACGGGCGGGCCAAGAGAACGCCATATAACCTGACTGATGATGACGGGTGGGATTCAATCGCTATCCGTCATCTTCATATAACTTTAGCAACTCGATATGAAACTGAAATTGCAAAGGCCCTTGATCTTCTTCGACCTTGAGACGACAGGCGTGAATGTCGCCACCGACCGTATCGTTGAGATCTCGATGATTAAACTCCATCCTAACGGCATGGAGGATACAAGGACTCTGAGAATCAATCCTGAATGTCATATTCCCGAGGCCAGCACAGCGGTGCATGGCATCACAGATGAGGATGTGAAGGACTGCCCGACATTCAAGGATGTGGCGCATGACATCTTTGATTTCTTCCAGGGATGTGATGTCGGTGGCTTCAATTCCAATAAGCTCGACGTGCCGATGCTGATAGAGGAGTTCCAGCGTTGTCAACTTGATTTCGACACCATGAACCGGGAGTTCATCGATGTGCAGAACATCTTCCACAAGATGGAAAAACGCACCTTGGTGGCAGCCTATAAATTCTATTGTGGCAAAGACCTCGTTGATGCACATTCAGCACAAGCCGACACAAAAGCGACACTCGAGGTTCTCGAAGCCCAACTCGACCGCTATCCTGAGGATTTGAAGAACGATGTCCACTTTCTTGCCGATTTCTCCCGTTTGAACAACAATATCGATTTCGACGGACGTTTTATTTTTAATGAACAAGGCGACGAGATTGTGAACTTCGGTAAGCACAAAGGCAGGAAACTGCGTGAGGTGCTGGCCATGGAACCAGGTTATTACAACTGGATCCAACGAGGCGAGTTCTCTCGCAATACTAAACAAGTGCTGACCAGAATATGGCTCAATATGAAGTATCCCCCTAAGAAAAACTGAATGACTATGTTGAAAGGCAAGAAAATCGTACTTGGCATCACCGGCAGCATCGCGGCCTACAAGTCGTGTCTGCTTATCAGGATGCTGATCAAACAGGGTGCGGAGGTACAGGTGGTCATCACACCTGCGGGCAAGGAGTTCATCACCCCTATCACTCTGTCTGCGCTTACCAGTAAACCTGCGGTGAGCGAGTTTTTCTCCCAGCGCGACGGCACTTGGCACAGTCATGTCACGCTCGGACTCTGGGCAGACCTTATGGTAATTGCTCCCGCCTCTGCCAACACCATCGCCAAGATGGCCCATGGAGTGGCCGACAATATGCTCCTCACCACCTACCTCTCGATGAAGGCACCCGTGATGGTGGCACCTGCCATGGATCTCGACATGTACGCTCATCCTGCCACCCAAGCCAATCTGCAGACGTTGCGTTCATACGGTAATATCATCATAGAGCCAACCACAGGTTTTCTTGCCAGCCATCTTGAAGGAAAAGGCAGGATGGAGGAGCCCGAGAACATCGTCAGGTGCATCGAGGATTTTTTCCGCCGTCAAGAGACGCTGTCGGGTAAGACCATTCTCGTCACAGCTGGACCTACATACGAGAAGATTGATCCCGTGAGATTTATCGGCAACTATTCATCGGGAAAGATGGGGATGGCGATAGTCGATGAATGTCTGAGAAGGGGCGCTAAGGTGAAACTTGTGCTCGGTCCTGTGAGCATACCCGTATCCAAGCATCCAAATCTCGAAGTGGTGAATGTGGAATCGGCCGCGCAGATGTATGACGCAGCCGTCTCTTCCTATCCCTCTGCCGACGCCGCCATTCTCAGCGCAGCTGTGGCTGACTTCACGCCCACCTCAACTGCCGACCACAAGATCAAGCGTAAAGGTGATGAACTCAGCATCATTCTGAAACCCACGATGGACATCGCCGCCGAACTAGGCAAGATGAAGACCAGTGATCAGGTGCTGGTAGGATTCGCCCTTGAGACCAACGACGAGAATGCCAATGCGCAAGCCAAACTCAAGAAGAAAAACTTCGACTTCATCGTGCTCAATTCGCTTAATGACAAAGGCGCTGGTTTCCGTGTAGATACCAATAAGATTACCATCATCAAGGCCAACGATTCCAAAGAATATCCGCTCAAGTCGAAAACGGAAGTGGCCAGCGACATCATTGATGAACTTGAACAGGAACTGTCAAGGGAATAGCGTGTCGTCATTCGTTATCTCGTTATTACGTTATCTCGTTATAACGAAAGCACTTAAAAACGGAAAAATATTTATGAATATATTTCAAATGGACATCAAATGGCTTAGGAAAAACGGTAACCTGGGTATGAACAAGGCAGTCAAGACTATGTTTGTGGGGTTGGTCTGCATGCTGTTGGCCAATGTCACGGTCAGTGCCCAGGAACTGGACTGTAAGGTTACAGTGAACCATTCGCAGGTGCAGGGCACTAACACCAGTGTGTTCGAGACCTTGCAAACGGCCCTCAATGAGTTCATGAACAACCGTACTTGGACAGACATGCAGTTCGGCAAGGTGGAACGGATCAGTTGCACGATGTTGATAACCGTGAAGACCTATGATGCCAATACCAACACCTTTGGCGCGCAATGTCTGTTCCAGCTCAACCGTCCTGTATTCAACTCCTCCTATAATACCACTGTGTTCAGCATGCGTGATGATAATTTCAACTTCACCTATAAGGAGTTCGATCCGTTGGAGTTCAACGAGAACAATGTGGATAATGACCTTACAGCCTTGATGGCCTACTATGCCTACTTGTTTATCGGCATGGACCTTGACACCATGTCGCCCTTGGGGGGAACAGAGGTGCTGAATCGAGTGGAAACTATTGTCAATAGCTGCCAGACCATGTCGCAGAAAGGCTGGAAAGCCTTCGAGGACGACCGCAACCGTCATGCCATCATCAACGACTATCTGGATACCTCGATGGAGCCTTTCCGTCAAATGATGTACAAATACCATCGTGAGGGCCTTGATGAGATGCCTAACAATGTTGACCGTGGTCGCGTTGAGGTGACCTCAGCTTTAGAACTGCTTGATGAGGCACATTCCAGTAAACCACAAAGCATGTTGCCCCAGATTTTCACAGACTACAAGCGTGATGAGATCGTGAACATCTACAAGGGACATGGAACAGACAAGGAGAAAGAACAGGTCTTTGACCTCGTCATGAATCTCAATGCCTCACAGAGCCGTGAGTGGGATAAGATTAAGAAATGACCATTGACCATTGACGATTGACCATTTAGATGATACGTTCGTTACATATAGAGAACTATGCGCTGATAGAGCGTATGGACTTGCTGTTACATTCGGGCTTTTCCACCATCACTGGCGAGACGGGTGCGGGTAAGTCTATCATCCTCGGTGCATTGGGTTTGTTGCGTGGCCAGCGCGCAGATTCCAAGTCCGTGAAAAACGGAGCCCAGCGTTGTGTGGTGGAGGCGGTGTTTGATGTCGGTGACTACGGGATGGATGATTTCTTTCGTGACAATGACTTTGATTTCGACGGACATGAATGTATCATCCGCAGGGAACTCACCGCTGCAGGCAAGAGCCGTGCGTTTATCAATGACACACCAGCTTCGCTTGCACAGTTGAAAGAGTTGGGCGAGAAGCTCATCGATATTCATTCACAGCATCAGAACTTATTGCTCAACAAAGAGGATTTCCAATTGAGTGTCCTTGACATTCTCGCTGGGGCAAAGACAGATTTGGAGGAATACCATTCCTTGTTCCATGCCATGAAGAAGGCTGAACAGGAACTCAACAAAGCGGTGGAGAATGCCAGAAGAAACCAGGAGGACGAGGACTATCTCCGATTTCAGGTGAACCAGATTGAAGAGGCCCAGTTGCAGGAGAACGAGGACAAAGAACTGGAAGAGGAGCAGGTTTTACTGGAACACGCAGAGGATATCAAACAAGCACTTTTCCAGGCAAGCACAGCGATTAACAGTGAGGAACTCAGTGTGCTGAATCAGCTGAAGGACTGCTGTGACACTCTCAATGGCATCGCAGATAATTTCCCTACGGCGAAAGAATTGTCGGATCGTATCGATAGTTGTTATATAGAACTCAAGGACATTGCTGACGAACTGGACAGTGAGTCTGAACGGATGGAATACGACCCCGAACGTCTTGACGCCATCACAGACCGCCTCGACACCATTTATTCTTTGCTGAAGAAGCATCATGCCGCTGATGTGAGTGAGTTGATGGGTATTTACTCACAATTCAAGGCAAGTCTCGACGAAATCGAGAATAGCGAGGAGCATATCGAGGAAAAGCGCAAAATTTATCAAGAGAGCAGGGACAAGGTGTTACGGAAAGCGGATGTGCTGACAAAACTTAGGAACAAGGCCTCCAAAACGCTGGAAACCGAAATCGTGTCTCGTTTGTCAGTGATAGGTATTCCTGCCGCAAGGTTCAGGGTGGAGATGGAACACGACAAGGAACCAGGCCTTTCGGGTCAGGACAAGGTCACTTTTCTCTTCTCAGCCAACAAGAATGTCGCCATGCAGAAGATATCCAGTGTGGCCTCTGGTGGAGAGATCTCACGTGTGATGCTCAGCCTTAAAGCCATTATCGCCAATGCGGTGAAGTTGCCTACCATCATCTTTGACGAGATTGATACAGGCGTGTCGGGCACTATCGCGGATAAGATGGCGCATATCATGCAAGAGATGGGAGCGGCCAACAGGCAAGTCATCAGCATCACTCACCTGCCTCAGATTGCAGCGACAGGCACGCACCATTACAAGGTGTGGAAAGACAATGAGGCAGACACTACCACCACGCATGTCACTGAATTGACACTTGAAGAACGTATTCAGGAAATCGCCAACATGCTCAGTGGTGAGAAACTGACCCAAGCCGCCATCAACAATGCCAAGTCGTTGTTGGGTGCACAATCAGACTAATCCGATAATCTCCCTGGGCGTTCCTGGAACGCTGGATATCTTAGAACACTCAAAACACTCAGAAACAACATAAAAAAGACATGAGAAAGACTATCGCGGCATGTGTTGTCGCAACATTGTTTACCACAGCCGTCATGGCGCAGAGCGCTCCCAAATGGGCGTCCAAGGTCTCGAAGGGCATTGTGTCGGTCATGACTTACGACAAGAATGACAACCTGCTTCATTCAGGTACAGGTTTCTTCATCAATACCCGTGGCGAGGCAGTTGCGGATTATGCGGTGTTCGAAGGCGCGTCTAAAGCTGTAGTGCTGGATGCCACAGGTAAGAAATATGATGTGGATTATATCCTTGGAGCCGATGAGACATACGGACTGGTGAAATTCAGTGCAAAGATTGGTAAGAATGATGCCATCCAGCCCGTAGTGAGTGTGCAGAATATTGGAGCCACGGTCTATGCGTTGGCTTATTCCCCGAAAGATCCCTCTTTCCAAGCCGCTACCATATCCGAGGTCTCTGCCATCAACGACAGTGTGAAATACTACGCCACTTCCAAGGCCATTGACGGGAAGTTCAACTCCTGTCCGGCGTTTACGCAGGACGGACAGCTTTTCGGAATGGTCCAGCCCTCGATGGGCGGCAAAGGCTACATCCTTGATGTGAACCACCTGCGAACGCTTGTCATCAGTGCAATCCCATCCAAGAAAGAGGCACTGGCACTCGACAAAATCAATATCAACAAGGGACTTCCTCCCTCGGTGGGCGAGAGTCTCGTTTATCTTTTTTTCAAGTCGCGGACAGCATCCAATGAGGATTATTTGAGCATGCTCAACCTCTTCATAAAGACTTATCCCGACAATCCGGAAGGATATCTGCGCAGGGCGACGCCCCTGACCGACCTCCTTCGATTTGATGAAGCCGAGAACGATTTGCAAACATACCTGAAACTCGCACCGGAACGCGACCAGGCACTTTATAATGTCTGTCAGCTGATTCACAACAAACTGATTTACCAACCGGAGCACAAATATGAGAAATGGACGTTTGAACGGGCAATGGGCTTAATTGACGAGGCATTGACTATCAATCCCAAACTCGATTACAAACTGGAGAAAGCGCAATTACATGTGGCGATGCAGGAGTATGACAAGGCGTACGCCATCTACGACGAGTTGAACCATGGTAGTGACCGTTCGCCAGCTACTCTCTATGCGGCATCGCTCGCTGCTGAGGCACGTGGCGACAGCCTCAATGAGGTGATAGAATTAATGGACTCCGCTCTTGCCATGTTCCCTACACCCCGTCCCGCAGAGGCGGCAGATTTCGTGTTGCGACGTGGACGTCTCTTCAATGCAGCAGGTAAATACCGTGATGCGGTGAAAGACTACAATGAGTTCTGCTTCTTGTCGAACAACAAGGTCAACTCAACATTCTACTACGATAAGGCACAGTTGGAAACCAAAGCGCGTATGTACCAACAGGCGATACAGGATATAGAGTCGGCCATCTCCGCCGAGCCCCGTGAACCGTTATACTATCTGGAGAAATGTGGCATTATGCTCCGCGTGAACCAACTCGACGAAGCCGTCAAGGCGGCGCAGCAGACGCTGCAACTCGACAGCCAGAATTCCGATGCCTACCGAATGTTGGGGTACGCCTTACTGCAGAAAGGTGACAAGACAGGCGCTTTGCAAAACCTCAACCGAGCCAAGGAACTGGGTGATGAGGCAGCTCAGGAAATCATCAACACTTATCTGAAATAATACTTGCAAATCAACGACTGTCCACATTAACAGCACCTTTATCTCCCTTTTTTACTTCTTTTTCAAAAATCGATGGACAATAACGACGAGAAATACATGCGCATGGCATTGGCCGAGGCCAAGGTGGCTTTGGCTATGGATGAGATACCAATAGGCTGTGTGGTGGTGTGTGATGGCCAAGTGATAGGGCGAGGGCATAACCTCACTGAACGTTTGCAGGATGTTACCGCCCATGCAGAGATGCAGGCTATCACTGCGGCGTCTGAAACCCTTGGCGGCAAGTATCTCGACCGTTGTACGCTCTATGTTACGGTGGAACCTTGTGTGATGTGTGCCGGTGCGATTGCCTGGGCGCAATTAGGAAGGCTCGTCTATGGCGCGGACGATGAGAAACGGGGCTATCGCAGATACGCTCCCGAGGCTTTACATCCCAAAACAGTTGTGGAGCATGGGGTGCTCTCCGACGATGCGTCCCTGTTAATGAAGGCTTTTTTCAAGAAGAAAAGATAACCATTGACCATTGAACATTGACCATTGAGCATTGACCATTGAGCATTGACCATTGACCGTTGACCATTGAACATTAAGGACATCGACATATCAACCCCTGAGTTCAAGCACGCACTCGACCTCGTCACCTTCACCCGCAACTCCATTTTCCTCACAGGAAAAGCAGGAACGGGCAAATCGACATTCTTGAAATATGTGTGTGCCACAACGAAGAAGAAACATGTGGTGCTGGCACCCACTGGCATTGCTGCCATCAATGCCGGAGGTGCCACCCTGCACAGTTTCTTCAAATTGCCTTTCTATCCTTTGGTGCCCGACGACAGCCGTTTTTCCTCATCCACCAAGTTGCGGGCTTTCCTCCGATATAACAAAGAGCATTGCAAACTCATCAAAGAACTTGAGCTCATCATCATCGACGAGATCTCGATGGTGCGTGCAGATATCATCGACTTCATTGACCGCATCCTTCGTGTCTATTCAGGCAACATGCGCGAGCCTTTCGGTGGCAAGCAGATGTTGCTGGTAGGCGATGTGTTCCAACTTGAGCCAGTGGTGACGCGTGATGAGAGCGACATCTTGCGGCGATTCTGGGAAACGCCCTTTTTCTTCTCAGCCCGTGTGTTTTCCCAAATGCGGTTGGTGAGCATCGAACTGTCAAAGGTCTATCGGCAGACCGACCGCGCTTTCATCACCGTGCTCGACCATATCCGCACCAACAGCGTATCGGCGCTTGATCTCAAATTGATCAATACAGCCTGTCGGGAACATGACAGTCTGGCCAGTCAAGACATTCAATTACCAGTGGAGAACGATGGAGACGAGTCGGTGTCAGCCGAAGAGGAGGACACACCCGGTGAGATGGTTCCTATGGATGAAGTGATGGAGGAGGAACTGGTCATCACCTTGGCCACCCGCCGTGATACGGTGGACAGTATCAACTCCTCCCGTTTGGCCCGTCTGCCAGGCGATGTCTGCACTTTCATTGGCGAGGTGAAAGGCGATTTCCCCGAGTCGATGATGCCTACACCCAAGGAACTGGATCTCAAGGTCGGTGCGCAAATCATCTTTGTGAAGAACGACATGGACAAACGATGGGTCAATGGCACACTGGGCGTGATTACTGGCATTGACACGGAAGGCAAGTACCTTTACATCAGGACGGACACCGGTGAGGATTTTGATGTGGAGAAAGAACAATGGGGCAATGTGCGTTATTCGTATAACGAGAAAGAGAAGAAAATCGAGGAAGAGGAACTGGGTGTCTATGTGCAGTTTCCTGTCCGTCTGGCCTGGGCTATCACCATTCATAAGAGCCAGGGACTGACTTTTAACCGTGTGAATATCGATATGACTGGTGGTGCTTTCACTGGCGGCCAGTCGTACGTGGCATTGAGCCGTTGCCGCAGTCTCGAGGGCTTGTCGTTGACCAAGAAGATAGAGCGGAGCGATGTGTTCGTCAACCCAGCCATCGTCGCTTTCGCCCGTCAGTTCAACGATCAGCAGGCGGTTGAGCTCGCACTTAAGCATGCCTCTGCCGATATCGCCTATAAAGATGCTGTGGATAGTTTCAACAAGGCCGACTTCGATGCCTTCCTATCTCATTTCTTCAAAGCGATCCATTTGCGTTATGATATTGAGAAACCATTGATCAAACGTTTCATCCGTCGAAAGCTTGGAGTGGTGAATAACCTGAAAGCCAAAAACGATGACTTGAAGTTCCAAATCAGGCAGTTGAGGCAGCAACTCGACACCAAGCAAGAACAACTAAACAAATGCGCTGAGGAATACTACTCGCTTGGTGAGAGTTGTTTAGAGATGGAGGAACCCGATGCGGCAATCGCCAACTTCAACAAGGCGTTGAATCTCAATCCTATGTATGTGGATGCCTACGTGGCAAGAGGGATGACTGAAAGCCGTTGTGGAAAATACAACGATGCCGTTGGCTCTTTCAACAAGGCTTTATCCATCAACCCGGTTCATTTCAAAGCACTTTACCAACGTGGTAAAGCACTTTTGGCATTGGGCAACCTTGATGCTGCCGCCGCTGATGCAGATAAAGCCACGTCGCTCAAGGACGACAATATACCCGCGCATGAGCTCTTTGCCGACATCCTCACCCGTCAGGAGAAACTTGAGGAGGCTTCCATCCACTATGCCATTGCCGAGCAACTCAAGTCCAGGAAAAAACGCAAGAAGAAAGGCTGAGCAGCATCGTCGCAACGTATACCCTGGCCTTATCCCATCATTTCCATCAACATTTCTATTCCGCTTTTCGACAATTCAAGCATTTGCAGTTTTCCGTCTTTTGACTGAAGGGTGCAGGTGTGCTGTTGTTGGTTCAGACGATAGACCTTGGACAAGTTGATGATAGTGCTTCGGTCCACTCTGACGAAGATGTCATTAGGCAGACGTTGTTGCAATGAGAGGAGATTCTCCAACACCAAGTCTTTGCTCATGAAGGTAGTGATTTTTGCATAGTTTCCATCAGCCTTGATGAAAGCGATGTCGTCGGCTGCAATCAGAATCTTGCCGTTGCTCGTCTTGAAACTCATTTTTTCAGGCAAGGAGGGCTGGTCTGGTGTCTCCGCTTCTGCTCTGTCCGTCGCTTTGGCGATGGCTGCGGCCAATTCCCCTTTGTCTATGGGTTTCAGAAGATAGTCCACCGCTGAGAGCTTGATGGCGCTCATCAGGTATTTGCGGTCGGAATAGGCGGTGGTGAAGATGATGTAGGGTAGTGGAATTGTCTGTTTCAGTTCGTCGAGTAATTGGATGGAATCGCGTCCTTGCAGTTGGATGTCGAGGAACACGAGGTCGGGACGATTCTTCAGGATGCTTTCGAGTGCGGTGTCATAATTATCGCATGAATCCACCACCTCCAGCGCATGACGGAAATCCTCCAGTTTCTTCAAAAGCGACAGACGAGGAAGGCGTTCATCCTCTACGACGATGGTTGTGAGTTTATGATTAGTCTTTTCCATTTGTTCAGTATTTGTAAGCTGTTGGTACCCAAATCTCGAAACAAGTGCCAGCTGGCCTTCCGTCAGCATCGGTCAGGTCAATGACGTTCTGCTTGATTTTATGGTTGTTGGTTTGGTTATACAGTTCAATCTGTTGCTTAAGAATCTTCAGTCCCTGCTTTGTGGAGTTATTGCCACTAAGGGCTGCTGCCTCGGTCCGTCCAACACCGTCGTCCTTCACTGCCACCAGCACCCCGTCAGCGCCATCCCTTTGCATTCGTGAGATAATGACCTCCACGTTCCCTGTGCCCACTTTGTTGGCGATGCCATGCTTCACTGCATTCTGGCAATAAGTGTGCAGGATCATGGTAGGCAACTTCACATTCTGGTCCACATCTTCGGCCACATCAATGCGGTATTGCAACCGTTCGCCATAACGTAACTGTTCCAGTTCGAGGTATGCGCGGACATAGTCTATCTCCTCAGCTATGGAACGCGACGGAAGGTTGATGTCGGTGAGGGTTTGGTTCGTGAAGTCGGAGTAGAGTTTCATATAATGGGTAGCCTCATCAGCCGAGTTGTTCATCACGAAATATTCAATGCTTGCCAGCACATTCGAATGGAAATGCGGAATGGCTTTCAAGCGTATGGCACTCAGCTGGAGCTCTTTTTGTCTTTTCTCACGGAGCAGGTCAATCATTTTCTTCTTGGCTTGTCTTTGTTCAAACCATCGTGCCAAGCGCCATACGACCAGTGAAAGAAGGCATGCTCCTACAATCCACATCCACCATTGTTTCCACCATGGTCTTGGCGTCTCCACAATGGTCGATTGGCGGTTGTTGTCAATCAAGTGTGCTGGGTTGAAGGATGTCAATTCTTCCAATCCTGCCAGCCACACCGTGCCGTCCTCGCTCTCTGCCATCGTACTCATCAGGGGTTCAATCATGGTGAATCCGTTCTGCGAGTCAAACCAGCAAGGGTCGCTTGCATGGCATTGCTCATCGATGCGTGCTACAAGAAGCCCGTCGATGGCTGCAACAATCAGATAACCGTAAGGGGAGGCATGTATGGTGCGTATCTCGTGACCAGCCAGCATGGGCAAGAGCTCTGCTATCGCTGACACCTTCCCTTCGTGGATGTAGAATACGGAGTCCCCTAAGGCAAAAATAACGTTGCCCATGTTGTCGTTGGTCATGGTTGTGATGACTTGGGCTGTTGGTGTGTCCTTGATTTTCTTGACATCGATTTTACCATTGTCTGTTTCCGTCAGGCAGAATAATCCAGGAGTGCTGCTTACCCAAAGCCTTCCTTGTCCGTCGTCAGCGGCGCACCAAGGTCTCGGAATCTCTGTGGTCAGCGTGTCGAGCAATCCGTTAGTCGGATGGTAAGCAAGGATGCTGTTGCGCGTGCCGATAATCAGGCGTTCAGATTGCGGAGATGTGTTGTCCTTGGCTTTGACCACGAACTGGTATTTGTCGAACGGCAGTCCCAGCCATTGCATTGTGTCGCCTTGCACGGTGGCGATGTCACCATTGCCGGCCAGATAGACCTTGTCGCCGATGGTAGCCGAACTGGGCGCATAGTAATTGCCTTCGATACTGCTGATCACATGATCGTCAACGATGACCTTGCCGTTGAGCGACCCCATGACGAGCCGTCCATTGCATGTGGCCACCGCTCGCACAATATCGTTCTTATCGGTCAAATGGTGGTTGGTGAAGTTGTAGCTGAAGAAGCAATACGCACCTTGGTAGGTGGCCAACCAGAGTCGGTCCCATTTGTCGATGAACACTCCTTTAATCATGTTGAAGCCGGTTCCCAACTGCTGCATGGGGTTGGCTGCTTGGCTATCGTAGAGCCAGAGGGTGTGGGAGTCGGCGATGACGAGTTGGCCCTGATTGTTCTGTCTGACGAACAATCCGTAGTCGGGTGCCTCGAAATGATGTTCATACAGCGGTTTGATACTGTCTCCCTCTATCGTGTAGATTCCGTCGGTAGCCAGAGCACAGAGTGTGTTGCCCATTCGAACCAGAGAGAACACGTCGTCTTTGTCTGTCAACAAGTGGTCGCGGTCGTCTTTGATGACATAAAGCCCCTGTGGAGTCGGCACATAGATGCCCGTTGTGTCGATATACATCTTTCGGTCGGGTGTCATTTCGTCCAACAAGGGGTTCTCCATGATGCTCTTGAAACCTTCGGCTTCTATCTTGCAGAGTTGTCTGTTCTGTTCCTGACGGTCCTCCAAAAGCACATAACCTGCGGGTAGGTCAGCGGAGTTGAAGTTGTTGAGCAACAGATGCCCCAGGGGGTCGATTTGCTCCTTTTTTACAGAATTCCCTTTGACGTGCCATTGACGAATGAATCCCATGGCGCGTATTTCCCTGTCTTCGGGATCCTTACCGACATTTATTTCCTGGAATCCCACGATGTTCTCTCGCTTTCCCCCAAGAAACGGTGTCAATGTTCGTCCGTCGTAACGCACGAAGCCCGACAACGTACCTATATATATATACCCGTGCGAGTCCTGCCAGATTATTTCTGTCTGCATCTGTGGCAATCTGTCATGGGTGGTGAATCGACGGTAACTCAATCCACTCTGGACGGGAGGTTCGTCCATATCAAGCCTGTCTGCCTCCGCTGAAGGCAGAAACGGCATGGCGATAGTTTCAGTGATAAAGACCGCCATACAGAGTAGGAAGTGGAGTAGTCTTTTCTTGTTCATCGACTACAAAATTACAACTATTATTCCATTCAGACCTCATTTTCTGTGTGGTTGGAATCACTTTTTTCCTTTCGTCACGTGAAACGCGTGTTTCGTCACTCGCAGACCACGCTTCGTCAAAATGTACTTTTTGAAGACCTCGTGACTCGTGGATTCTTTCTAATTTTATACCCACAAAACCGTTTTTGAGGTTCAATCATACAAAATCGGCAACTTTTGATATAATTTATGTTTAACTAATAACTCATCGTTTTATGAAACACTTTAAATTACTCATGACACTCGCCTTGCTGCTTGTGCCCCTTTCGGGTATAGCGCAGTATTGGGAGAGCGGAACGACGAGAACGGTTTCGTTCTACAATTACACTTCTGGCAGCAGACATTATTCGAGGACCGAGATGTCCTATTACGTCAACGTGGAGGAGGACGGCGTCCTGCAGTTTTCGTGGGCATCGGTGGAAGCCGCCAAGGCCCACTATATCGGGATTTACTTCAATGACACGTTTATGGCGGACTTCAACCAGACAACGGGTTCTTTCACCGACGTGGCCAAAGGCATTTATCGGATTCGTCTGACAGGCTACCCCATCGACAGTAAGGGTTATGGCGGCAATGTGGTATTCAGTTATATCTACAGCCCCGCTGCATGGAAAAACGACCCCGAATCCAACGACACGTGGGACAAAGGCACTCTGATCAAGAACGGTGACGAGCAGCAAGGCCATTTGGGCTATCGACAAGGCAACTATACTGACAACGAAGACTGGTACAAGATAGAAGTTCCAGACGAGGGTACAGTGACAATCTCCACCACCACCTGTGTCAGTGCAACCGAAAACCTTCGCCTCTACTATTTAGGGATGTACACCCCGAATGATGAAGCTACGAATGTGAATCTCCGCAACGACAAGAACATGGACGGTGGCGGTAAGGACACCACTGTGGTCTATACCGTTCCCGATTGCGCCCCTGGCACCTATTACGTTCGTTTGCGTCGCACCAACGGACATGGCAGTTATAAGTTGAAATACACGTTCACTCCCAGTTCCCACAAGGCCGATGCCCCCGACAACGACGTTTGGAACAAGTCGCTCGACCTGACACTCGACACTCCGACCCAGGGAAGAATGGGTTATAATTACTTCAACAGCACAGACATAGAAGACTGGTACAAGATAGAAGTGCCGGCAGATGGCAAACTCACCTTCTTGACCAAGAGCGAGCCCACGTTGAGACTCTACTATTTAGGGATGTACACCCCGAATGCCGATGGTACGAATGTGAATCTCCGCAACGACAAGAACATGGACGGTGGCGGTAAGGATACCACCGTGGTGTATGAGGTGCCCAACGTTTCGAGCGGCATTTACTATGTCAGGTTGCGTCGGACCAACGGTTACGGTGGTTACACCCTCACCTGCTATTTCACCAGCCATGCTGATGAGGCCGACCCCGAGCCCAACAACGACTGGAAGAGCGCCATCGCCCTGAAGAGCGGACCAGCAGTGACAGGTCAGTTGGGTTACGACTACAACAGCAACACCGACACCGAGGACTGGTACAAGATAGAGGTTCCAAAGGAAGGCACAGCCGTCTTCAGCCTGAAGTCTGAGACTACGCTTCGTCTGTACTATTTAGGTCTATACACCCTGAATAGTGCAGGAACGAACGTGGATTTACGCAATGACAAGAACATGGACGGCGGTGGCAAGGACACCACTGTGGTCTATACCGTACCGAACTGCGCTCCCGGCACTTATTATGTCCGTTTGCGCCGGACCAACGGCTACGGCACCTATTCCATGCACTATGTGTTCAATCCCAATACGCATGAGAACGATCCCGAACCCAACGACACTTGGGACAAGGCCTCGCTTATCGCCAACGGGACCACACAGGAAGGCTGTTTAGGTTATCACCACCATGGCAACTATGACTCAGAGGACTGGTTCAAGATTGAGGTTCCCGATGAAGGCACAGTGACATTCTCCACCACTGCCGAGCCGTCGCTCCGTCTCTACTATTTAGGCATGTACACCCCGAATGACGAAGGCACGAGAGTGAATCTCCGCAACGACAAGAACATGGATGCCGTTGGAAAAGACACCACTATGGTCTATACCGTGACGGACTGCTCTCCTGGCACCTATTACATCCGCCTCCGCTGGACCAACGGTGTAGGAGGCTACAAACTCGGCTACACCTTCACCCCCAATTCTCATGGCCAGGACCATCTCGACAACAATACCTGGGACAAGGCCACACTCATCGAAGCAGGAACCATCCAGCAAGGACGTTTAGGCTACAACTATTTCAACAGCACCGATCCGGAGGATTGGTTCAAGATTGAAGTCCCTGATGAAGGTACGGTGACATTCTCCACCACTGCCGAGCCGTCGCTCCGTCTCTATTATTTAGGCATGTACACCCCAAATGCAGATGGTATGAACGTGAATCTCCGCAACGACAGGAACATGGATGCCGTTGGAGAAGACACCACCATGGTCTATACCGTGCCGGACTGCGCGCCAGGCACCTATTACATCCGCCTGCGCAGGACCAACGGTGTTGGCGGTTATGACCTTCGTTATGACTTCACCCCCAACATCTATGGCCCAGACTCCTTCGATAACGATACTTGGGACAAAGCCACCGAATTAGCCGCGGGTTCCACGCAGCAAGGTCGCTTGGGCTACAATTACTTCAACAGCACCGACAATGAGGACTGGTACAAGATTGAGGTGCCATACGTTGGTAATATCACCCTGACCACCAGCAGTGAAAGCGCTCTTCGTCTTTACTATTTGGGCTTGTATATTCCCAATGAAGCGGGAACAGGTGTCAATTTGCGTGTGGACAAGAACATGGACGGTGGTGGCAAAGACACTACCGTGGTTTACCAAATCAACAACCTTGGAGCCGGCACTTACTACTTGAGGCAGCGTCGCACAAACGGAGTTGGAGGCTATACGCTGAAATACGACTATGAGCGCAATCCCTATGACCGCGAGAACATCCAGAACGGCACATTCGCCACACGTTATCAGTTGGAGGAGGGCAAACTTGTCAGCACCACGCTTGGCTACACCTATCGTTCACAGAACAACGAGGACTGGTACGACTTAGGTATGATGCACGGACGGCAGATTGACGTGACCATCTTCCCCGACACCACACGTCAACTTATCATCGGCGTTCCGGCGCTCTACGTTTATGAGGGTGACAATGAGGATGGAAGTCCTAAATTGACGAAAGTGGCAGAGAGCCGCATCGAGCGCAGCCAGGGTACCATCAGTTACCTTGACAAGAACGACGCAGACAAGCACTATGTCTTCCGTGTGCCCAACTACAGCAGTAGCAGTCATGGAGGCTACCTCATTCTCTTCGGTGCTGAACTCAAGGAAGAGACGCCACTGATTGCCAAGTCCAGCGTCAACGTCATGACTGAGGGCCGCAACACCGTGCGCAAGGGTGTGCCGTGCGAGAACCCCATCACCATCACCAACACCTCGACGGAGAAGACCGGAGCCTTCATCCTGGCCATCACCGCCACGGACGATGTGGATATCCTCGGATTCCGTTTGAGAGGCAGGTACGGCAGCCGCTACCTCCCTGTTGACAGCGTCACCACAATTGGCGAGACCGATTGCGAGAACACCTTGTTGTTCCTCGTGCCGAGCCTCAATCCATGGGAGAGTTACACCTTCACCATGATTAGCGAGGGAGAGGGCGACATCGCTTACGCACCCATAAGATCACCTCACTCCACAGGCCTCAACAAGATTGTCATCAACGGCAACACCTACGTGGTAGTGACCGCAATGGGTTATGTCGATGAGCCAGCGGAAGGAAAGAAACTCAGTGACTATATCCTCAAGAAGGTGGCGACAGTTTTCGGACTTGACGACACAGAGCGCAGTGTACTCAAGAAGAGCATTGACTTGACCGTTGAGGAACTCGACGCCGTGAAAGCAGAGACAGGTGTTGCTGTTTATGGCATGAAGTCGGTGATGAAGCAAGTGTTTGCCCATATCACAGAACTGTTGCCAGGCAGTGAGTTTGCCGCCCAGATTGAGCGCATCGACGAGATGCCTTGCCAGTTGGCTCTGCCTATCCGCCAGCGTGTCTTCTACTGGATTTACCAGGACAAGAACTACATGCAGGACGACATCGAGATTTATGACGGCAAGGCTGCCATCACCGACATCGTGGCATCTTGGGATCCTAACGAGATGGTAGGCCCAGCAGGAGTAGGCGAGAAACACTATATTGGAGACGTGCAGACCGTCAACTACCGCATCCTCTTCGAGAACAAGGCCGAGGCCGGTGCACCAGCCTATAGAATCCGCATCAGCGACGAACTCGACGAGAATGTCTTCGACGTGTCGAGCGTGCGCTTTGGCGAGACCAGCCACAACGGCGTGGGCTACCAGTGGGAGATGAGTCGCGACGGCAATAAACTCTCATGGGACATCAAGGGTATCGAACTGCCGCCTAACGTGAACGCACCTGAAGGCGAGGGCTATGTGGAGTTCTCCGTCGGTCTCAAGCCAGGGCTTGCCAACGGCACACAGGTGAAGAACAAGGCGACCATCATCTTCGACAAGAATACGCCTATCGAGACCAACGAGTTCGTCAACACCATCGACATCCAGGCTCCAGTCACCACCATGGCAGAGGCTGAATACAACTATGGCGACAAGGTGAATGTAGTTTGCAATACCGCTGATGAGGGTGCAGGCGTACAGAGTTACTTGCTCTT
This sequence comes from Bacteroidaceae bacterium, assembly GCA_017509605.1. Lineage (GTDB taxonomy): Bacteria > Bacteroidota > Bacteroidia > Bacteroidales > Bacteroidaceae > RUG11857. The sequence goes on from JAFWPH010000054.1 coordinate 40,146, forward strand.
CGTGTCCAAAGACGGTGGCGAATATGCTTATTACGGCCAGAGCGTGACAAGCACGATTCCATATCCTGTAGCAACGGGTGAGGTAGCCACTTACAGCTTCTATGTGCTTGCCATGGACAATGTGGGCAATGTGGAGGAAATCATTCCACAGGCTGTCAGTGTCACTGGTATCAAGAACGTGAAGGTTGTCAGCGACCCGAATGCTTCCATCAAGGTTTACACGATTGACGGACGTTATGTGGGCGACAGCATCCAAGGCCTGGCCAAGGGCGTGTATGTAGTTGGCGGCCGCAAGATGGTCATCAAGTAAGCACGACTGATAGTTGACTAATTGAATAATATTTGGGGAGTGGAATGATTTCACTCCCCGAATAAAATGATTGATAAACTCATATTTAATACTGTCAAGACATGAAGAAAATAATACTCCTACTATTAGCTGTCGTGGCGATGACAACGAAAAACCGAGCACAGGATATGCTCAGTACTCCGCTCTCCTTAGAGGCCATCACGGCAGGTACGATTTCGATGAACAACCCATCGTTGTCAGCACTGACCATTGAATATTCCAAGGACGGGACCACATGGACAGCCGTCAACACCTCACCAGCCATCACTATCGATGTGGCCGCTGGTGATGTGGTGCGCCTGCGCGGTAACAATGAGCAATACGGCAACACTCCTGACGACCATAACATCACCAGTACGGCAGAGGTGTATGTCTATGGCAACATCATGAGTCTCGTTCATGCCACCGACTATGCCACCAACACCAGGCTGACAAATTCGTTCGCCTTCAAAAATCTTTTCTGCGCCGGCTACAGTAACGACACCGATTGGGAACTCATCACCAACACCACCATCAAGAGCCATCCGACAAAAGAACTCTTGTTGCCATCTCCTTACGTTCCCTGCTCGTGCTATGCCGACATGTTCGCTGGTTGCGAGGCATTGGAGCGCGCGCCTGAACTTCCTGCGACGGAGATGGACGACTGGTGGTACGACGAAGTGACATACGATTACTCTGATGGCAGCATAGATTGCTACATGGAAATGTTCAAAGGTTGCAAGAACCTCAAACAAGGGCCTTCCATCCTTCCCGCAACCCAAATCGTCCACGGGGTCTATCAGTATATGTTTTACGGATGCATGAGTCTGACGAAAGCCCCCGAACTGCCTGCAGCCAAGGTGGCCGACTGTGCTTACGGCCACATGTTCGACGGTTGCACGTCCCTGAACTACGTGAAGTGTCTTGCCACAGACATTTCGGAAGAAATGGCAGTTGACGAATGGCTCAAAGAAGTCTCGTCATCCGGCACTTTCATCAAGGCTGCCGAAATGACCACATGGCCCGAAGGCGCGAGTGGCATCCCCGCAGGATGGACCGTTGAAGACGCCGCCGCTTTCGATCCCTACGTCACTCCGCTGACCTTCGAGGCTATAGAGTATGCGACGACCGTCACCATCTCCAATCCGCTTGGTCTGACTATCGAATACAGCACGGATGGAGGTTCGACATGGACGTCAAAGAGCAACGCTACGATTAGCATCAGCGATATTGCCCCAGGTGGAACCGTTCAGTTGCGAGGTAACAACGCAGCTTATTCCAATGGTGTTATTGCCAACAGTACCATCATCTCCTTTGACAAAGACTGCTATGTATATGGCAATATGATGAGTCTGGTCAATAGTACAGGTTTTGCAAAAGTAACAAGTCTCACCGCTAATTACACATTCTTTGATTTGTTTGATACTAATACGCACTTAAAGAACTATCCTGGCAAGGACATTGTCTTACCTGCCACAACACTGACCGAAGGCTGCTATTCCAACCTGTTTTACAAATGCTCGGCATTGAGCAAGGCCCCAGCCCTGCCAGCCCCAGTAATGGCCACCAAATGTTACGAACGAATGTTCCAGTCATGTACGTCCCTGACAGTTGCGCCAGAACTGCCAGCGATGACGATGGCCGACCATTGCTACAATTTCATGTTCTATGGCTGTAATGGCTTGACTGCAGCACCAGCCCTTCCAGCAACGACGATGGCTCCCTATTGTTATACCAATATGTTCGGCTTTTGCCACAGTATAACCGAAACTCCCGCTCTTCCAGCAACAACCTTGGCCGACTATTGCTATTACAGGATGTTTGTTGGTAGTAATGGATTGACGACCATCACGTCGCTTCCCGCTACAACCATGGCACCTTACTGCTATAACGAGATGTTCCGTCAATGTCGTGCCCTGACGACAGGAGCGAAACTTCCCGCCACAGAATTGGCAGAATACTGCTATCGTTGTATGTATCAGGCTTGTACATCCCTCACGACACCATCCACCCTGCCAGCCTCTATATTGGCAAAGGGTTGCTATTTGGGAATGTATGTCAATACCGGCCTGACAGCGGCCCCATCTCTTCCAGCCACGACCCTTGCAGAGAGTTGTTATTACCAGATGTTCCAGAACAATCCGCATTTAGTTTCGTCACCAGCCCTGACGGCTACGACGTTGGCTGATATGTGTTACTATAAGATGTTTGCAGACTGTCCGTTATTAGAGACGGTAGGCGACATTTCCGCCACAACGACAGGTGAAAGTAGTTGTGAGTATATGTTTATGAATTGTACAAGTCTGGTTACCGCGCCCGCCCTTTCCGCCACGACATTGGCTCCTGCATGTTATAACTTCATGTTCAGTGGGTGCACCGCACTGACCAATGCTCCCGTGCTGCCAGCCACAACATTGGCTTCACAGTGCTATCAGCGTATGTTTGAAGGCTGTACCAGTCTCGTTACCGCTCCAGCCTTACCCGCAACCAACCTCGCCGACCTCTGCTACAACGACATGTTCTGGGAATGCACAGGCCTGAAGAACGCCCCCGAACTGCCCGCTACGGAATTGGCAGACTACTGCTACACCATGATGTTCCTTGGTTGCACCAGTCTTGAGAAAGCACCTGTGTTGCCAGCCAAGACACTGACTCCCGGCTGCTACGAGCACATGTTCATGAACTGCAACAGTCTGAACTACGTGAAGTGTATGGCAACCGACCTTGGTGACGAAAGCAGTACTGATGGTTGGTTGACCAATGTGGCAGCCACAGGAACATTCGTTCAGCCCGCCGGTGTGGATTGGTCAGGAAAAGGCACCACCGAAGGAACTTGGGGAGATGAAGGTGAAGAAGTGCCCTGCACGTTTGTACACGGCATCCCCGCCGGCTGGACGGTACAAGAAGCTGGAGATGGTTTTGACTTGACAGTGACGGCTGCGGGTATATCCACCCTTTATCTTGACTTCCCTGTGGCTATCCCGAATGATGTCAACATGCTCGGCGTGTTCTATGTTAATAGTATCGACGGCCATATCATGCTGATGGAGAGACTGCATGACTATATTCCTGCCAACAACGGTGTGATAGTCATGGCTAACCCCGGGACTTTCACTTTCAACAGAACGGATGAAGAAGTGGAGGCAATCACCAACAACCAGTTACAAGGAACGACGGTGGCTACTCCTGTCTCTTCCATCGATGGAAAGGTCTATACTTTGGGCCACGGCAAGAACAGCGGTTATATCGGTTTCTACAGATACACCGGCAGCAGTTTGCCTGCCAATAAGGCCTTCTTGGTACGCGACGGTTCGTCAGATGTCAATGGATTCAACCTCGTTCTCGACAATGAGGACGGTACCTCTACCACAATCGGACACATTGAGAACGACGAGTTCATCCTTGATGTGGTGTATGACCTGCAGGGTCGTCGTGTGGAACGTCCGGGCAGAGGAATCTACATTGTGAATGGAAAAAAACAGTATATCAAGTAAACAGTAGGACGATGAAAAAGACGATATATACAACACCCGAGATAAAGGTCATGGAGTATGCACTGAGCAGTGTCATCGCCATGAGTTGGAGCGACGAGGAAACCGGTGAGGCATTGACCAACCAACGCTACGATGATGAAGGGGACGGCTGGGAGTCTTATTGGGAATATCGCGAGTGATGTCTCTTTCTGAATGCTACCGTCTTCATGGAACGATGTGAATGAATCGCAAGGTTTTTATAGAAGACGAATAAAAGGGAAGCCGTCCAGAATTTTGGGCGGTTTCCCTTGTTAGTACGCTCGGCATGAGCATTGTCTAACGGGTGCAAGTCCCGAGTGAGCCCTAATAGCGGGAATCACATAGCCCAAGGCAAGGGTGTCCATCGTGAGGTGGAATCTGAAGGAAGCCGTCGGCAAACATCTGGTCTAACGAACAGAAACTTCATACGAGGCATATGACCGTGGGTAAGGTTGCTTAACAAACCAAAGCCCTATAGCTATTCGGAACGGTTGGTGTAAATGAAGTAGGCATAAGATGGAAAGACAAAGCCCTTATCCGAGGAGGTCTCACGGACATGGTGATTAGTTACTTTTACAAAAACCATGGAGTAAAGCTTGCCGTGAGAAGTCAGCCGAAGCCACAGTAGTGGAGTAATCGATATCGCTCCATGAAGGGCTGAACCTAACAATTAAGCGATTAGTAACTGAACGTTACCTAATGAAAGACAGAATGCAGAAAACATCAGCCCTTGCTAATGACTGCCCCCAAAGAAATAGGACGGAATCCGAATGGTATGGGGGAGTGCAGACTTTCATGTGGATGACCGAAGACAACATCGTGGAAGTTCCATTCGACAAGGAGCATTTATTTGAAGTAATCCTTAGCCCCTACAACCTCAATGAAGCCTACAAGGCAGTAGTGAGGAATAAGGGCTGTGGCGGTATCGACAAGATGTCATGCGAGCAGTTGCTCCCGTGGCTAAAGGCTAATAAGGATGAACTGATACGCTCCTTGCTTGACGGTAGATACCGTCCGAATCCCGTCCGAAGGGTAGAGATCCCCAAGGACAATGGCAAGATGCGCCTCTTGGGCATCCCCACCGTGGTTGACCGCATGGTGCAACAAGCCATCAACCAAGTACTGACAATAATCTATGAGTCCCAATTCTCCAGGCGGAGCTTCGGCTTCCGTCCGAGAAGAGGATGCCTTAACGCACTGCGAGAAGTGCAGAAGACAGTCAACGAAGGCTACAAATATGTAGTTGACCTCGACCTCGAACGCTTCTTTGATACAGTGAGCCACAGCAAGCTCATAGAGATACTCAGCCGAACCATCAAGGATGGCAGAGTAGTCAGCCTTATACACAAATATCTCCGAAGCGGAGTTATAGACAAAGGACTGTGGCACGCAAGTGAGGAAGGCACTCCGCAAGGAGGACCACTGAGTCCATTGCTCAGCAACATCATGCTGAACGAGTTGGACAAGGAACTGGCACGCAGAGGACACCCCTTTGTACGCTATGCCGATGATTCGATGATATTCTGCAAGACTAAA
>JAFWPH010000055.1 GCA_017509605.1 Bacteroidaceae bacterium
GGACAGACTGGTCAAATTATCATGCAGATTTTCCCTTAAAGGGGACAGTTTAAGAAAATAATGTTATAAATTTGCCACGTCAATCAAAAAAGTGGGTGGTCATGCACCGAAAGGCTGGGTGCATATAGTCCGAAATTTGCAGACATTGTGCTGAAATGGACGGACTGGCACACCGATTTCCTCTTCCATGGTTATACGAGCGAGGGTATAAGAACTGTGCGTTTCCCATATTCAAGATTTATCGTTGATGCTGAAAGATTGTGGAATGACCCTTTGGAGCAAAAGGGACAAGGGATAGTTTATCGCAGTTTTGATGGTTACACACGTACGGTACCAGAGCGTAATAGACGGATACTCCTTGGTTTATGGCATTGGCATCAACAAAGGCTGAGAAGCAGCCTTTGCGATGGTGCCTTGCTCCTCGACTGTCACTCTTTTCCCAGTGAAATGAGTGATGTGGACGTTTGCATTGGGTTCAACGAGGACTGGTCTCGTCCCGACAAAGAAACGATTGAGATGTCAGTGAATCTCTTCGAGGAGAATGGTTACAAGGTGGGTGTCAACAATCCTTACAGCAATTCAGAAACTCCAGCCTGCCCGTTCCCGTACCAGTCGATGATGCTTGAAGTGAACAAGAAGGCATATATGGAAAAAGACTCTTTACGGCTGAAAAACTCCCTCCAATACAGGCGAAACATTCGTGAAGTGATTGCAATTCTATTGTCAAAGTTATCTCGGTGAGGATGTTGGTTTTTATGTGGTATTTTGTGACGACACTCTCTGCAGGAAGGTAAGTCTCAGGGTACTCACGGACTATCATTATGCGGTCATCGTCTGTGTAGCTATTACTTTTCAATCCAACTCTAGGGTCTCATAACAACCCGTTCATTGTCGCTTCTTTGCTCCTAAAGTAACAAGTATTTATAGTATAAGTCATTCATCTGTTTCTTCCGCCGCCATTCTTGACTGCCGTTGTTGCATTTCAATGATGTCAGGATGATTCATGGATTCTCCACCCGCGTGGAAAATGTTATCGTAAAGACTAAAAATCTAAAACGCCCAAAAACAAAGGGGAATAAAACAATGCAGACTTCGGTTTCATCATGGCATAGAAACAAGAAAGAGGGCGTGAAAACCCTCTTTTTTCGTTAGTATGCAAAAGTTCCCAGAGGATCCACCTGTTATAAAAATCGCCAGATGAAATCCCCCAGGAACATAAATCAGAATGCGTTAAGGTCTATTCACGGCCTTCCCAGAAGTCTTCCTCGAAGTTGGTATTGTAATCTCCACGGTCAGGGGCAAGTGCTTCGCCAGTCTCCTCATCACTCCAACTCATGGCAACGACCATCATAGGAGTATAATCGGTGGTCTCAAAATCGGGTGTTGTATATTCTTTCTTCTTCATATTTACACTCTTTTTACTTGATGTATTGCTTCTTGCCATTCACGATGTAGATGCCCTTGGATGGGTTCTCAACACGGCGGCCTTGTAAGTCATAGACAACGTTGCTTTCAGGTACGAATTCGCCGTTTTCGATGCGTCCGATAGCGGTGCTTGTTCCATCCTCATTGTCGAGAACGAGGTTGAAACTGTTGACACCCGATGAAGCATTACGAACTAAGAACGCTTTGTTGGCGGGAATAGTTGTCCCAGTAAATTTGTGGAAGCCGAAATAACCACTGTTGACACCACGGCCAAGCGTATAGACTGTTCCGTCGATGGATGAAACAGGAGTCCTTTCGGTCACACCTGACAACTGATTATCGGAAATCTCCGCTATATTGTCCCCAATGCCTTGGAATGTGATGGTCACAGGGTTGGCTTGAACGATAACACCTGTGTTGGCCGGGATATAGTTCTTTAATCTCTTCATCCACATAATGTTGCCGTCAATATTGTTGATATAGAACACACCAAGGAGGTTGTCGTCATCGGGAATGACTACAGGATAATCAAGATAGAGAGTTGACATCCCCGCTTCAGAGATTGTTAATTGATACGTATCTGAAATCAGGTTAGGTTCGATTATAAGAGTGCAATAATTTCTCTGGCCTGGGGTGTTTGCGAATATCATCACCTCACCTGACGTTTTCGCTGTAATCAAACCCTTGTTGTCGATTTCTGCCACATTCGTGTTGGAAGATATCCATTCAATATTGCTATAATTGGTAAACCCATTTACACATGCTGAATAGATGGGATTTGAAGAATAATCAGTAGTATATAATCTTTGATTATTTGGATAATAACTAGTATTTCCGTAATAATCATCCGCCTCTCCAAGTTCAATTCCGTAAGGTCTCCAATTATAAGAACAAAACAAAATACTATTCCATGTACTCATTCCTTTCACTTTCACCGTCTGCACATTCACACAATTGTCAAAAGCCATTTGATTGACTTTCTTGAGCGTTTCAGGAAACGATACGGTCTTTAGGGATAAGCAATTTGCGAAAGCACCTCTTCCTATCTCTGTAACCCCTTCGGGTATTACCAAATCAGTGACCATTTCATCGTTGTAGAATAGTTTCTGAGAATAAGTTAGAGGATTTGAATAAAAGCCTATTTTTTCTAATACGATATCCCAAGAATCATCTCCATTAGTATCCCAAGGAATGTTTCCGAATTCATCAAGGATAGTCTCATAAATATAGTTTTCTGAGAAGTTGATATTACACCATGCCGCAATATCATCAGTATTTACTTGCTTGATGCCAGTACAACCCTCAAAAGCACTTGCCCCTACAGAAGTAAGTGTGTTTGGAAATGTGACCGACGTTATTCCCGTACAATTAATGAAACATCGTGACCCAATAGAAGTGACACCTTCTGGTATATTGAGTGTAGTAATGGGTGAGGAAGAATTCTTTAAATACAGTTTTTTCGAATAAATCGTAGGATTAGCCCCTTCTCCAAAATTCACAGAACACCAAGATTCAAGAGTTGTGACGTAAACTCTTGTAATTGCTTCGCAACCCGAAAAAGCATTCCTCTCAATCCTTGACAAACTACTGGGAAATGATACAGTCTTTAATGATTTGCAATCCCCAAAAGCACTGGAAGATATGTACGTTACCCCCTCAGGTATTACTATTGAGGCCAAGCTGCTACAGGAAGCAAAAGTGCTACTGCCTATACTTGTCAATGAATTTGGCAGATTGATTGATACTAAACTATTGCAATTACAAAATGCTTGTGAATCGATACTGCTTATTGTCGCAGGTAGTTCTACAGTTTTAAGTTTTTCGCAATTTCTAAATGCATTGAAACCAATCGAAATAGTTGAGTTGCCGACTATGACCTTCTCCAAATCTTTACTGTTTTCAAAAGCATATTCTCCAATGCTTGTCGCCGAATGTGGGAGGGTTATCTCTGTTATTTTCTCCAAACCATAGAAAAGTCCTGCACCAATATTATCATCTACAGTATAAGAGTTTGCTTCGTCTGTATAGTCTCCATATTCACCAGACCAGTCATACCAATACGTGCCGCACTCACCTCCACCGGATTTCATTTGAACTTCTGCAAGATTCAAAATAGAAAGAGAACTTGACTTTGAATTGGCCAATTGTTTTACCTGTTTCACATCGTCCCCATTCATAGGACCAGTAATAATCAATTTCTTAATGTAATACTTATCTGTACTTGACAGATAATATTGCAGATCTCCCGCTTCGTCCAAATCTATAGTTCTTGTTAAACGCTGATTGTCGAGAGGATGCTTGACAACAGCTTCAGTGACAGTTATACCATTACTATAAGATAGTTTGATAGTGTGTGTTGTGTTGTCAGAAAAAGACTTAGAATAATTATTAGCGGACTGTGTTTCTTTAACGCCATCCAAATAGACTGTACCCGAGGAGGCCGAAAGGAAGAATTCCGTTCCTGCTTTGGTCGTAAAGGTATAGGTGATAGTGCCGCTACCACTATACACTTTGTCATTGGGAAACTCGTAAGCACCACTTGTCCCATACCAAGTGTATGCATGAGTCAAATTGATGATTGCAAATAGCAACATCAACAATAGAGTTAATCGCTGTTTCATAAGTTTAAATAATTAGATTGTTTGTAGTTGACAAAATTACACATGGAATCTCTATCGAGGCTATTCATCAATGAGAGATTTCTTTTTAGAATTGAACTTTTGCTGATGATTTGTACTCTTCTACGAAATACCTACCATGTTATATCGCTACTAAGACTCCGAAATAGCATGAAACGTATGGATGCAGAAAGAGCGTGAGCCTTGTTTCTGATTCATCTGCTTACTGGTATCGCCAAACACCAACATAGTAATGAAAAAGCAACAATATTCCCACGCTGTCGAGTATATCATCGGCAGCATGAGTGCATGCCATCAGTATATACCAACATGTGAGCGTCTTGTTATTCTCATCCTACTATGTGTTTGAACTTGGCGAATTCGTAAGCAAGGATGAAAGCAAAAAACGCTTTCCTGGTCTATCGGATAAGAATGGCACTAAGACCACTCCGCCCGATTGACACCGCAAATATAATCAAAAATCCCAACACACCAAACAATCAGCCCGAAAAAATCAACGCAGACTTCGGTATCTATGATTCTTCTCTGATTTATGGAGCCTGAAACCAACCGCCCGAAACCAAGCCTTTTCCAAAAATCAACAACTTTTTCATAATTACTTCCATAATTACAAAAGTATAGGTAGTTACAAAATCAAGTTTAAGAGGGAGTTAAAGGGGAAGTTAAGCACTTCACTAAACCGATTACACCAGGCTCCGAAAGCCCGGGAACATGGCTCCCTCATTAGAGTCAAGGGTCGAGGGTCAAGGGTAGGCTTTAGCTTTTCTCGGCCGTAATACGGCCGAGCACAAAACCGATTACACCGGACTCCGAAAGCCCGGGAACATGGCTCCCTCATTAGAGTCAAGGGTCAAGAGTCGAGGGTCAAGGGTAGGCTTTAGCTTTTTTTGCTGGTGCCTACACCGGGCTCCGAAAGCCCGGGAACATGGCTCCCTCTCAATGAGATACATACATCAATCAAACTTCAGATGTCTGGCTGACTAATATGGGCGTTTACATCGCGGGCTGGCAGCCCACGTACCCTTTTTTTCGTAAGCGGTAGATTTTCTCGGCCGTACTACTGCCGAGCACAAAACCGATTACACCGGGCTCCGAAAGCCCGGGCACATGGCTCCCTCATAATTACCCTTCGCAATGATTATACATTTTGTATAATACATTTTGTATAATACATTTTGCATGATCAAAAAAAGTTTGTATATTTGCCACCAAATTTGAAATTGGGAACATTATGGACAATCCGTTTATTATCAAGTCATATGAGTCGAAAGAGTTGTTCTGCGACCGCGAAGAAGAATTGGAGTTGATGCTACGAAATGTAGATAATCATTCAGACATGACGCTAATCTCACAACGCCGTATGGGAAAGACTGGACTTATACTCCGTCTTTTCGAAGAGCTGCACTCATCAAGACCTGATATCCATACCATTTATCTTGACATTTTCTCTTCCCAGAATATTGATGATTTTATTAAGCTGTTTGCGGAGGCCACTATGCATTCTTTCCAGCCAAAGACATCAATTGGTGACCGTCTCATGACATTTATCAAGTCACTTCGTCCTCAAATATCGTTTGATCCCATAACAGGAGAGCCACAAGTACAGATAGCATACCAAACACCGCACGAAAAGGAATACACCTTACGGGGGTTGTTTGACTTCCTTGACAACCAAGGAGTGTCAATAGTTATAGCAATTGATGAGTTCCAACAAATCAGAGAGTACCCAGAACAAAACATGGAAGCACTGCTGAGGACATATATCCAACAGATGCACAATCTGCATTTTATCTTCTGTGGCAGCAGGAAACACCTCATGGCAGATATATTCGCTAATGCGAAAAAGCCATTCTATTCCAGCACGACTTTCATTTCGTTAACAAAAATCAGTGAAGAGGCGTATTCTGCTTTCATTCGTCGTCTTTTCAGCGAGAGACAACGTGTCATTGAAGACGAAGCGCTCCAATTTATTCTCACATGGACTCGTCGCCATACCTATTATACACAGCAACTCTGCCATACGATATATGCCAATGGCCAAACAACTATAGGTTTGGAAGAAGTCAAAAAGGCATGCGGTCAATTGATGCAGCAGGGAGAGGCTGTTTACCTACAATATCGCCAAATGCTTACCGACAAACAATGGGCCTATTTGATCGCTATTGCAAAAGAAGGGAGTGTAATTCAAATCACGTCTTCAAAGTTTCTGAAGCGTCACAAATTAGGGAATGCTTCTGTTTCCCGCCGCCTCGCTGATGCTTTGTGCGAAAAGGGTCTGCTGAACGGCGAAAGCACTCTGGAAGGCACAGTCTATACCGTGAGCGATGTATTCCTTTCTCGCTGGATGGAAAGGTTGTAGGCTCTAGGCCTGTTTAGGCTTTAGGCGTTAGCTTTTTTTGCTGGTGCCTACACCGGGCTCCGAAAGCCCGGGAACATGGCTCACTCATTAGAGTCAAGGGTCAAGAGTCGAGGGTCAAGAGTCGAGGGTCAAGGGTAGGCTTAAGCTTTTCTCGGCCGCACTACGGCCGAGCACACAACCGATTACACCGCCGATGAATCGGCGGGCACAGGGATTGGAGTCGCCTGACGGCGAGAAATCTTACAAATCTAATCAAATCTTACAAATCTATATCCGAAGAACCTCGAAAGCAAATGGCTTCTTATTGGAAACAACTTAAAACAACTAGAAACAACAAAGAAAAGCCTGGGGGCTTTGAATCAGGTGGATAGCTATATGCCACCCCTTCGGGGATGCCAAAAAACACTGGTGGAGTGGCGTCATGAGAACAAGTTCTCCTTCCTCCACTCACCCGCGTTTTTTTGAACAACCTGCGGATGTTCAATATCTATCAACCTGATTGGAGTCAAGAGCCTATAAAAGGTTATTGGTTATTGAGTTTAGGCTTTAGCCTTTTTGTCTAAGGAGGGGAGGAGGGAAGGAGGGTCGGTGTGGCCTGAAGATTGTTTGGTTACAGAAGGTTGGGTGGATTCAGGAGTGGGTTGAGGTTCCGAAGGGACGGAGGACTCTATTGGTTCTTTGGGCTCAGTGGGGTCGATGGGTGCCGAGGATTCGGTGGGTTTGGTGGGTTCGTTGTTGGTTTTGATATACTTTTTGGCCCATACGGAGAGGCTGCCACGAGAAGCGAATCCCATGGCTTTGGCGAGTTCGTCGCCTCTGAGTCCTTCGTTTCGGAGGCGGTTGTATTTCTCCACTCTGTCGGCGATATGGTCAGGCATGAGTGTAAGCGTGTCGATATCCACCCTTCTTCCTGTGTTTATGAAGGTGAGCTGGGGTGTGAACTCGAACATGTAGGATTTGTACTTTACCTCGTAAGGGGTGTAATTGCCTTTGACGACGCAGAGGTGTTTGAGGTTTCTTTGGAAGAGGTCTGTCCTCAATTCGATGACCGTTCTGCATTTGGCTTCGAGAGCCGGTGATTCGATGAGGTTGTACTTGCTTGGTCTTCTGTTGCGCGCGTATTTGTTGGTATGATGTGTGAGAATGATGAGGCATTGGTGGTCTTCCGCGATGCGTTGCAGTTTGGAGAGGAACTTCTTGATGGCGACGGCAGAAGTGGCCTGTTTGGGCAGGATGTCGTTGAGGCAGTCGATGATGATGAGGTTGGTATGTTCTCGTTTCTGGAACAGTTCGATTTTCTCGATGATATTGTCGTTTTCGAAGATGACTTTCAATCCACAGAGTTGGTTGGGTTCTACTTTGAGTTCCTTGCACTGTTTGCGCAAGACAGCGGCAAAATAGAGTTGATCGTCTTCGGTCGAGATGTAGAGTGATTTTTTGCGCCAGTTGTCGTTTTCGAATTTCATTCCGAGGAAATTACCGGTTTGATAACTGCAATTGAAGATGGCGAGTTGTCTGAGGAAGGCTGATTGGCCGCAGCCGCTTTCGCCTGCGAAGCAGATGAGTCCAGTTTTGGGGAGTATTTTTCCCCAGAGGAAAGGCGTGTCTTGCGAGTATGCCTTGAGTAGCTCCTCGCCTTCGTAACAATTGAGTTGTACATTGTTTTTCTTTTCCTCATAGTTGTCGGAAAAGATGCCACATCGGTCGGCGTCGTAGTATTCAGGTTGTTTCATGGTTTTTTATTTAGTCAAGAGTCAAGAGTCAAGAGTCGAGAGTCAAGGGTCAAGAGTCAAGAGTCGAGAGTCGAGGGTCGGCCTTCGGCCTCAAAATTATAAAAAAATGAGATAAAAAATTATAAAAACTCTATTTGTGTTATTTGGAGTCGCCTACGGCGAGAAATCTCACTCGAGGCAAATCAAACAAATCTTTTTATATAGATACTATAGATGGTATAGATATTATAGATGGTATAGATGGTATAGATGGTATAGATGGTATAGATACTTTGAATTTGATGAATTGACGTTTGTTAAATTATTATGGATTTTTAGCAAAGTTATGACAAATGAGGATGAGGGCGGAAATAATTGTAAAACGAATTTGAGAATTGGGGTGAAAAAAATAGAAGTGAAGGGGGGTTTTTTTGAAAGGTTATTGGTTTTTGAGGGGTCGAGAGTCGAGAGTCAAGAGTCGAGAGCCCTTAGCAGGCGTTAGGCGTTGGCTGGTGATTGCACCGGGCTCCGAAAGCCCGGGCACACGACCTTTCTTAGGCTTTAGCTTTTCTCGGCGCAGTACGGCCGAGCACTCAACCGATTGCACCGGGCTCCGAAAGCCCGGGCACATGGCTTCCTCTCAATTAGATAAACCAATCCGACCGCATCCACATTTCGTATAATACATTTCGTATAATACTAAAGAAACTTAATAAATGAAGTTTTTTGTTGGGGTTGAGATATTAAACGGGAAAAAAATGATACTTTTGCTTAATGTTTTAAACAGTCGGGCGGTCTGTCGCTGGTGAAAGGCACCACGTGTGGCGCTGAATCACGAGAGGAAAGTCCGGACAGCATAGAGCATTCCACTTCCTAATATAGAAGGAGTCCGCGAGGGTTGAGTCATGCAGAAGAAAACAACCGCCGACATCTACCCCTAACCATGCTTCATGGAGAAAGGGAAGGTGGCCGGTAAGGGTGAGAAGGCGGGGTAAGAGCCCACCAGCAGTATGGTGACATACTGGCTGTGCATCTTGGAAGCTGCAAGTTCATGTAAACTGCCGTTATGAGGGTTGCTCGTCCGAGGCAGAGGGTAGAACGCTATAGGTGTGGGCCTTGGTCCACGAAGCCAGGGGGTGACTTCTGGTTTAGATAAATGACAGACACTTCCCTTCTGGGGAGCACAGAATCCGGCTTACAGTCCGACTGTTTTTTTGAAACACACTTTCATAGATTATGAAAAAAATACCCATCATCAGTATGTTGGCCCTATGCCTGATGCCATCCTCCTCCAACGCCCAAAAACAGTGGACGCTGGAGGAGTGCATCCAATATGCATTAGCGCACAACATCCAGATCAAACAGAACATCCTCTCCAGCGCGTCGAGCCAAGAGGACGTACGACAGTCGAAGGCAGCACTCTTCCCGAGCCTTTCGGCCAGCACGAACCAGAACGTGGCCTATAGACCCAACGCGATGTCCACCATCAACCTGACCAACGGAACGATGACCTCGTCGAGCAACAAGGTGAGCTACAACGGCAGTTACGGCATCAACGCCAACTGGACGGTCTGGAACGGGGGCAGGAACACGAAGAACATCGAGAAGAGCAAGTACAACAGCGAGCTCGCCGAACTCCAGACGGAACAGACCGCCAACTCCATTCAGGAGCAAATCGCACAGCTCTATGTCCAGATTCTCTATGAGGACGAGGCCGTGAGAGTGAACGAGGAAATTGTCAAGGCATCGGAGATGCAGCGCGACCGTGCGCAAGTCATGGTGGGTGTAGGAAGTCTGGCGCGCGTCGATCTGACACAACTGGAGGCCCAGGTGACACAGGACCAGTACTCGTTGGTGAGCGCCCGTTCTCAGTTGGCCAACTACAAGCTCCAGCTGAAGCAACTGCTTGAGTTGCACGGCGGAGAGGCGTTCGACGTGGTCATCCCCGTGATTGATGACGCCGAGGTGATGGCGCTGATACCCTCCGAGGAGGATGTCTATATGGCAGCACTCAACCTCCGGCCGGAGATTGAGAGCAGTAAGCTGAGCATTGAGTCGTCGCATCTCGACCTGGCCATCGCCAAGGCGGGCTACCTGCCCACGCTCAACCTGACCGCCAGCATCGGAACCAACAACGCCAGCGGCACCCACACTTCCTACTTCAGGCAGCTGAAGAACAACTGGAGCAACTCGCTCGGCCTGTCACTCTCCATTCCCATCTACGACCAGCGTTCCGCCCGCACATCGGTGAACAAGGCCCGCATCGCCATCCAGGAGAGCGAGCTCAGTCTGCAGGACACGGAGAAGCGTCTTTACAGCGACATCGAGAACTACTGGCTCAACGCCACCACGGCCCAGCAGCAATACGTCTATGCCAAGGCCAACGTGGAGAGCATGCAGCAGAGCTATGACCTCGTGAGCGAGCAGTTCCGACTGGGTCTGAAGAACATCGTGGAACTCACGACCGGCAAGAACAACCTGCTGCAAGCACAGCAACAGTTGCTGCAGACCAAATACACGGCGCTGCTCAACCGCGCCATGCTCCGATTCTACCAAGGCGAGGAGCTGAAACTATAAGGTCATCACGAATTTTCGAATCAAAGAAACATAGCTCAAAAAACAATCATCAAAATTCAGATACGACCACAACTTCCTCCAACAATTAGAAACAAACAAAGCGATGAACAAGCGAACATTATACACCGTATTGGCAGCAGCGCTGCTGATCAGTTTCAGCTCCTGCAAGAAAGAGAGCAAGATCACCTACAGTTCCGACAAAGTAGAGTACAGGGACATCTCAACCAGCATCACCGCCACCGGCACCATCGAACCAGTGACCAAGGTGGAGGTGGGTACGCAGGTGTCGGGTATCATCGACCGTATCTACGTGGACTACAACAGCGTGGTACGAAAAGGCCAGGTGATTGCCGAACTCGACAAGACCAACCTGCTGAGCGAACTGGCCAGCGCACAAAGCAACCTCCAGAACGCCCAGAGCAACCTGAACTACCAGCAGTCGAACTACAACCGCTACAAGCAGCTCTACGACAAGGGGCTGGTCAGCGCCAACGACTACGAGAACGCCCGCTTGAACTACGAACAGGCACGAGAGAGCGTGAACGTACAGAAGCAGAACGTCCAGAAGGCCCGCACCAACCTCGGTTACGCCACAATTCTGGCACCCATCGACGGTGTGGTGCTGAGCAAAGAAGTGGAAGAGGGACAGACTGTGGCATCGGCCATGACGACCCCTACCCTGTTCATCATCGCCCAGGACCTGACCAACATGCGCGTGATCGCCGACATTGACGAGGCCGACATCGGCGGTGTGAAGGACGCGCAGCGTGTGACTTTCACCGTTGACGCTTTCCCCGACGACGTGTTCGAGGGCCAAGTCACACAGGTGCGTCAGGAAGCCACCACCGAGAGCAACGTGGTGACGTACGAGGTGGTCATCTCCGCACCGAACCCCGACTTGAAGCTCAAACCCGGACTGACGGCCAACGTGACGATCTTCACACAGGAGAAGAGCCATGTGCTGTCTGTGGCCTCCAAGGCGCTGCGGTTCACCCCCAGCGAAGCCTTCCTTCAGAAGGACGAGACCATCGAGGACTGCAAAGGCTACCCGAAACTTTGGGTGAAGGAAGGTACGACCTTCAAGGCCTACCCTGTGAAAACAGGTGTGAGCAACGGCACCCTGACCGAGATCCTCAGCGGCATCGAAGCCGGCAAGGAGGTTCTCACCGAAATCCAGATGCCCATGATGCCTCAGATGGGTGGTCCTCAGCAACAGAACTCCAACCCATTCATGCCAGGACGGCCTAACCGCAACCAGCAACGTGGTGGCGCGCAGCAAGGAGGCCAGCAAGGCGGGAGGCAGTAATTAGGCGTTATATAGTCGAGAGTCAAGAGTCAAGGGTCGAGAGTCCCTGGAAGGCGTTAACTTTTCTCGGCCGTAGTACTGCCGAGCACTCAACCGTAAACACCGCCGACCGAATCGGCGGGCACAAGGGCTCCCTGACAATAGGCATTAGTTAGGCGTTAGGCCTTATATAGTCAAGAGTCAAGGGTCAAGAGTCAAGAGGCGAGAGCCCTTAGTAGGCGCTAGGTGTTGGCTGGTGATTACACCGGGCATGGAAGGCCCGGGCACACGACCTTTCTTAGGCGTTAGCTTTTCTCGGCCGTAGTACGGCCGAGCACTCAACCGAAAACACCGCAGATAAATACATACTACAACTCCTGAGAATAATTCTCATAGAAGACCAATTCCTTATGGAAGAAGATAGAAAAGTAGTCATAGAACTCCAGAATGTGAAGCGTTATTTCACGGTAGGTTCTGAAACCGTCAAGGCGTTACGGGGCGTCTCGTTCAAGATTTACGAGGGCGAGTTCGTCACCATCATGGGTACGTCGGGTTCCGGTAAATCGACACTTCTGAACCAGTTGGGATGTCTGGACACCCCCACCTCAGGCGAGTACTTCCTCGACGGAGTGTCGGTACGCAAGATGTCGAAGAACCAACGTGCCAAACTGCGCAACCGAAAGATAGGTTTCGTGTTCCAGAGCTACAACCTCCTGCCCAAGACCACTGCCGTGGAGAACGTGGAGTTGCCATTGATGTATAACAGCAAGTACAACAGCCGACAGCGACGTGAAGCCGCCATCAAGGCGCTTGAGGCCGTAGGACTGGGCGACCGACTGAACCACAAGAGCAACCAGATGTCGGGTGGACAGATGCAGCGCGTGGCCATTGCTCGAGCTCTGGTCAACGACCCTGCGGTGATCCTTGCGGACGAGGCGACTGGTAACCTCGACACACGCACATCGTTCGAGATGCTGGTGCTCTTCCAGAAACTCTACAAGGAAGGACGCACGATCATCTTCGTGACGCACAATCCTGAAATCGCGCACTACAGCAGCCGCAACATCATGCTTCGTGACGGCAAGATTCGCGAGGACACGCTGAACGACAACATCCTCTCAGCAGAGGAAGGACTGGCCAAACTGCCGAAGACGCAGGATGATTGATCCATTGAAAGGTTTAGAGAGGTCAAGAGTCAAGGGTCGAGAGGCGAGAAGCGAGGAGGGTCGGCCTGCGGCCTCAAAATTATAAAAAAATGGATTAAAAAATTATAATGAGTCGAGAGGCAAGAGGCGAGAGGCGAGAGCCCTTAGTAAGCGCTAGGTGTTGGCTGGTGATTACACCGGGCATGGAAGGCCCGGGCACACGACCTTTTCTTAGGCGTTAGCTTTTCTCGGCCGTAGTATGGCCGAGCACTCAAGCGAAAACACCGCCGACCGAATCGGCGGGCACAATGGCTCCCTAACAATAGGCTTTAGGTATTAGATATTAGACGATATATATATGAACTTCTTCAACCTACTGAAAGTGGCTCTACGAGCCATAGCAAGCAATAAGTTCCGTTCGTTCCTGTCGATGCTGGGTATCATCATCGGCGTGGCAGCCGTGATCATCATGATGGCCATCGGACAAGGCTCCAAGGAGAGCGTCAGACAGAATATCTCTCAGATGGGTACGAACATCATCATGATACGTCCGGGTGCCGACATGCGTGGCGGTGTCCGTCAGGACCCGAGCGCGATGCAGACGCTGAAGATGGCCGACTACGAGCGTATCCTCGAAGAGAAGGCCTACGTGACTCACGTCAGTCCTGAGGTGACCTCATCGGGTCAGGCTATCTATGGCGCGAACAACACTTCAACATCGATGTACGGTGAGTCGGTCGAATACTTCGACATCCGCCAATGGACAATCGCCGACGGTGAGAGCTTCACCGAGGAGGATGTGAGAAAGAGCGCGAAGGTCTGTCTGATCGGAAAGACGGTGGCCGACGAACTCTTTCCCAATGGCCAGGACCCTGTAGGAAAGACGATACGTTTCAAGTCCATCCCGTTCCGCATCATCGGTGTGCTGAAGTCGAAAGGCTACAACTCGTTCGGCATGGACCAGGACAACCTGATGGTCGCCCCATACACGACCGTGATGAAACGACTGCTGGCACAGACCTATTTCAGCAGCATCAACTGCTCCGCACTGTCGGAGGAGATGACCGACCAGGCCATCGAGGAGTTGACCCGTATTCTTCGTTCCAACCACAAGCTGACCGCCGACGCGGTCGATGACTTCACCATCCGTTCACAGCAGGAGATGATGGAGACGATGTCCACGACGATGGACACCATCACGGTCATCCTCGTGGTTGCCGCGGCCTTCTCGCTGCTGGTGGCTGGTATCGGCATCATGAACATCATGCTGGTTTCGGTGACCGAGCGCACGAAGGAAATCGGTCTCCGAATGTCGGTCGGCGCACGCGGCTTAGACATCAGCAACCAGTTCCTCATCGAGTCGATCATGATCAGTGTGACGGGCGGTGTGCTGGGTGTCATCGTGGGATACTTAGGCACTTTCGTATGCTCATCCTTTGGCCTTCCCACGTCCATTCCAATGTGGAGCATCTTCGTGAGCTTTGCGGTATGCACGCTCATCGGTATTGTCTTCGGCTATTTCCCCGCTCAGAAGGCTGCGAACCTCGACCCCATCGAGGCCATCAGATATGAGTAGGCGTTAGCTGGTGAAGGGTTATAGGTTATTGGTTATTGAGAGGTCAAGAGTCAAGGGGCGAGGAGGTCGGCCTGCGGCCTCAAAATTATAAAAAAATGGATTTAAAAAATTATAATAATTCTTTTTCTATTATTTGGAGTCGCCTTCGGCGAGAAAATTGCGATTAAGCGAGGGCAGAGCCGAACTTGTTCGAACTATGCCAAGCGGTAGCAATTTATCAAAATCTCACAAATCGAGACAAATCTGACAAATCTTTTTTGATATAGTCAAGAGGCGAGAGGCGAGGGGCGAGGAGGTCGGCCTGCGGCCTCAAAATTATAAAAAAATGGATTAATAAATTGTAGGCGTTAGACCCCCGTAGATAGACCGACAACATTAAGCCCCGAAGGTTTGCACCTTCGGGGCTTAATGTTGAGTTTAATGCCTATAATCTAAGGCCTAAGGCATAGAACCTAAAGCCAAATTAACCTTGGAGAGACTCAACGTCCTTGAGGAAGTTCTTGATTTCGTCGTCGGATGGTGAGTAGTCGATGAGGTCGTGGGCGAAGTAGCGGTCGTAAGCGGCCATGTCGATGAGACCGTGACCAGAGAGGTTGAAGAGAAGCACTTCCTTCTTCCCCTCTTCCTTGCAGCGAAGCGCCTCGTTGACGGTGGCAGCGATAGCGTGGCATGACTCAGGAGCGGGCACGATACCTTCGGTGCGTGCGAAAAGCACACCGGCCTTGAACGACTCTGTCTGCTGGATATCCACGGCGCTCATGTAGCCGTCCTTCAGCAACTGGGAGATGATGGCACCAGCACCGTGGTAGCGTAGTCCACCTGCATGGATGTTTGCCGGCTGGAAGTTGTGACCGAGGGTGAACATAGGAATGAGCGGTGTGTAACCAGTCTCGTCTCCGAAGTCGTACTCAAACTTACCACGTGTGAGTTTAGGACATGATGAGGGTTCGGCAGCGATGAACTGGGTTTTGTATCCATCGAGGAGGTTGTGGCGCATGAACGGATAAGCGATACCAGAGAAGTTGGAACCACCACCGAAGCAGGCGATGACCTTGTCGGGATACTCTCCAGCCATAGCCATCTGCTTCTCGGCCTCAAGTCCGATGACAGTCTGATGGAGCGATACATGGTTGAGCACTGAACCGAGCGTATATTTGCAGTTGGGGGTCTGCATGGCAAGTTCGATGGCCTCAGAAATGGCGCATCCGAGTGAACCGCTGCAGTCAGGATCGGCAGTCAGGATATCCTTACCCGCACGGGTTGACATAGATGGGCTTGCAGTCACCTGCGCTCCGTAGGTCTGCATCATCGACCTGCGGTATGGTTTCTGCTGATAGCTGATCTTCACCATATAAACGGCCAGTTCAAGTCCGAACTGTCGGCAGGCGTATGAAAGGGCTGTTCCCCATTGTCCGGCACCTGTTTCAGTGGTAACGTTGGTCACTCCCTGCTTCTTGCAGTAGTAAGCCTGCGCGAGCGCAGAATTGAGTTTGTGTGAACCCACGGGGCTCACGCTCTCGTTCTTGAAGTAAATGTGCGCCGGTGTGCCGAGCGCCTTCTCCAGTTCAGTAGCACGTACCAATGGTGTTGAGCGGTAGAACTTGTACTGGTCGCGCACTTCTTCCGGAATGTCAATCCAGGCGTTGGTCTGGTCGAGTTCCTGACGCGCGCACTCCTCAGCGAAGATCGGGAAAAGGTCTTCGGCCTTGAGTGGCTGGTGTGTTGCTGGGTGAAGCATGGGTTGTGGTTTGTTCACCATGTCGGCCTGAATGTTGTACCATTGTGTGGGTATCTCTTCTTCAGGCAAGATAAATCTTTTTTTGTCGATCATAAAAAAAGTGTTTAGTGTTAAAATTTCGTGTTATGTGATTAGGTTGATGCAAAAATATTATTTTCCTGTTGACGTATCAGTAGTTGTGTTTTTGCTTTTGAGTTTGTCGATACACTCATTGACGTGTCGTCTAAAAGTGACGGGATTGCTGAGATACTTGAACTCGTTGCGCACATCGCCCGTAGTGATGACGATTGTGCCGTAGTTGAGCATGCGCTGCATGAATCCCTGGTCGATGAACAGTCCCTCGCATTTCTCGAGGCTGAGTTCGGCCAGTTGCCGACGTATGATGCCCGTTTTGATGATGACTCGTCTGGTGGTGACGATATACTCTCTGTTCTTGCGGTAGAAATGCACGATGATGGCGCATGTAATGATAGCCACAAGTATAATAATACCTCCGATGATCAGTGTGAGGTCGGGGTTGTCTTCGTAGGTGAAAAAGCCAGTCACGACCGTGGCCAATATCACCAACATCGTGATTGCTATTGGTTTCCAGAAGACGAGCCAATGGAGTTTTCCCCGATAGACAATGGTCTCGTTGGATGTGAGGTTACGCTCTATAAATCCCATTATTCTTAGTTAATTTACATTCAAGCTTCAAAGTTAGCGTTTTTTCCTCTAATAGTGAAGAAAATGGCTTGTTTTTTTAGATTTATTGTGAAAACACTGTTAATAAGTCAAGAGTCAAGAGGCAAGAGGCGAGAGGCGAGAGTCAAGAGTAGGCTTTAGCTTTTCTCGGCCGTACTACGGTCGAGCACAAAACCGATTACACCGGGCTCCGAAAGCCCGGGCACATGGCTCCCTCTCAATGAGATACATCAATCAACCTTCAGATGTCTGGCTGACTGATATGGACGTTTGCATCGCGGGCTGGCAGCCCACGTACCCCTTTTCCTTAGGCTTTAGCAGGTGAAGGGTTATTGAGGGGTCAAGAGGCAAGGGTCGAGAGGCGAGAGGCAAGAGGCGAGAGGCAAGGAGGGTCGGCCTGCGGCCTCAAAATTATAAAAAATGGATTAAAAAATTATAATGGGTCGAGAGGCGAGAGGCAAGAGGCTATGAATGGTTATTGGTTATTGGTTATTGAGGGGTCAAGAGTCGAGGGGCGAGAGGCGAGAGGATATGAATGAACCCTAACTTCACATTCGTCGAACTGACATTATATAATAATGTGAATACCAGAGATGAAGATGGAATATAGAATCGCCAGCGAAGAACTCCTCCGACACTCATCTCCTTTATCATTCAAGGAAAGTTGAAGCAGGGAAGGATGGCGGAGAGAAAAAGTGTCATGTTAACGTCATAAAAGTGACAAAAAAAGAGCAAAAAGGCTGAAAACATGATATATAATTCTGTTTTTTAGCAAATTGCGAAAGAAATATTTCGTCAAATGGGAATAAAGCACTATATTTGCACTCCGAAATCTGATTCAGACTACAGAAAGCTCTGGTTTCAGTAATCGGCCAAGACTTAGAACTGAATAATAAAACATTGATTACCAAAAACAAACATCAATAATTATCAATATGACAAAAGCAGAAATAGTAGCCCAGATTGCCAAAGAAACTGGCTTGGACAGAACTAATGTACTTGTAGTAGTGGAGTCGTTCATGAAGAACGTGAAGGAATCCCTTGAGAATGACGAGAATGTTTATCTCCGCGGTTTCGGTAGTTTCGTTGTGAAGCGCAGAGCCCAGAAGACCGCTCGCAACATCTCGAAGAACACCACTCTGATCATTCCAGAGCACAAGATTCCATCTTTCAAGCCTTCGAAGGCCTTCACTATTGACAAGGCATAATTCAGGGCTTTATCAGGAACAACAATTCAATTAATCATTAAAACACAGGAAACTATGCCAAACGGTAAGAAAAAGAAGAGACACAAGATTTCTACGCACAAGCGTAAGAAAAGACTGAGAAAGAACCGCCACAAGAGCAAGTAGTGGCCAGTGGCTCTTTCTTACAAGGCAAATGAAGAACAAATCATCACACGCTCACAACGGGCATGAGGGTTTGTTCTTCATTAGCAAAGAAAACAAATTCTGACCAGGCAGACTGGATTTTGAACGGCCTTGTTTCCCTTGATGGCAAAAGGAGTCGTTCATCGTTAGCTGAAGAAGCGTCTTCAGTAGTTGTCCAGGAAGCCAAACAAATCATCAAAGCAAAAAATGACAAGCGAACTTATCATTGACGCGCAACCGAAAGAAGTGACGATAGCCCTGCTTGAGGACAAGCGACTGGTAGAGTTCCAGAAAGAGGGTAAGGACACCAAATACACGGTTGGCAACATTTACGCGGGAAGGGTTAAGAAGATAATGCCCGGACTGAACGCATGTTTCGTGGATGTGGGTCATGAGCGTGAGGCATTTTTGCATTATCAGGATTTGGGTTCTCAATTTCTCGCATTGGAGAAGTACGTGAAACAAGTGGTGAGCGACCGCAAGAAACTTGCGACCATGTCGAAGTTGGGTCGTCAGCAAGACTTGCCAAAGGAAGGCAGCATCCAGGACCTTTTGGAAGTAGGGCAGGAAGTGCTGGTCCAGATTGTCAAGGAGCCGATTTCCACCAAAGGTCCCCGTCTGACTTGTGAATTGTCGTTTGCAGGACGACTGTTGGTATTGATACCCTTCAACGACAAAGTATCGGTATCGTCGAAAATCAAGTCGGCAGAGGAGCGAGCCCGTTTGAAACAGCTGATCATGAGCATCAAGCCGAAAAACTTCGGTGTGATTGTTCGTACAGTAGCTGAGGGCAAACGCGTGTCGGAACTGGACAAGGAACTGAACATCCTGTTGGAGAACTGGAACGACTGTCTCCGCAACACCCAGCAAGCAAAAGACCTGCCGGTTCTCACTCACGAAGAGACCAGCCGAACGGTGGCTATTCTACGCGATCTGTTCAATCCCTCTTACGAAAGCATCTACGTCAACAACGAGGACGTTTACAAGGAGGTGAAGAAGTACGTGAGCTTGATTGCTCCGGAATGTGAGCAGATTGTGAAGCACTACAAAGGGCAGGTTCCTATCTTCGACAACTTCTCCGTGACCAAACAAATCAAGTCGGGCTTTGGACGAACAGTGTCATACAAGCGAGGCGCCTACTTGATTATCGAGCACACCGAGGCCCTTCACGTCGTGGACGTGAACAGTGGCAACCGCAACCGCGGTGTGGATGGACAAGAAGCCAATGCCTTTGAGGTGAACATGGGCGCAGCGGAGGAGCTGGCGCGCCAGTTGAGGCTAAGGGACATGGGAGGTATCATCGTCGTGGATTTCATCGACATGGACTCCGCCGAGCACCGGCAAAAGCTCTACGAGCGCATGAACGAGTTGATGCGCACGGACCGCGCCAAGCACAACATCCTTCCTCTGAGCAAGTTCGGGTTGATGCAGATTACCCGCCAAAGGGTTCGTCCGGCGATGGACGTCCAAGTAGAGGAGACCTGTCCCACCTGTTTCGGAAAGGGCACCATCAAGTCCTCCTTCCTCTTCACCGACACGTTAGAGAGCAAAATCGACTATTTGGTCAACACGCTCAACACTAAGCGCTTCAAACTTTACGTCCACCCTTACGTGGCGGCGTACATCAACCAAGGCTTCATATCGCTCTACCGCAGGTGGCAATTGAAGTACGGATTCTGTTTCAGCATCATCCCGAGTCAGCAATTAGGATTCCTTCAATATATTTTCAAGGACAGAGAAGGAAACGAGCTGAACCTGACAGAGGAGATGGAGACAAAATGAGAAATTGAGATGCAGAACCCTCCTGACTCACAGAACAAGGATCTGACATCAAGACCAAAACAGAAAAGGATTCCCGGCATGAGGCCGTGAATCCTTTTTTTTCTTTTAGCTGGACCCAAGCATTTGGTCCCTCGGCAGTTGGTAGCAGACGCTACTTCTTGTCTTCGAGTTTCTTTCCTGAGGTGAGGATATCGACAAGCGGTTTGTCCTTGTAGTCGTTTTTCTGCTGGTCCCAGAATCCGAAGTCTGCATCATAGCACCAAGTGGTCCATGCAATGTCGAACTCATCGAACACGGTGAGCATGTCTTTGTACCACTTGTAGGCGAGTTCGCGGTCCACGGGCTCATACACTCCCCATTCTCCGCAGAAGAGCTGGAGGTTGTACTTCTTAGCCACCTCGATGGCATCCTTGAAGTCCTGGCGTATCTTGTCGATGTTCCATTCCTGAGTGGTGTATGGTTCGAGTACCGGTTTGAGTGAATCAGGCGCTGCCTCATAGTCCTCCTTTGAGATGAGCACTCCAGGATAATTCACCTTTCCCGTATATTTGCCGACAGGAGTCCACCATGCGCCGTAATGTGTGAGCACCATGGGATTGTAGTAGTGGAACGACAAGACGATGTTCTTGTCTCCCTCTGGTACCTTGAGGTATTGAATCGTCTCATAGCTCTGCCACATGTTGGAGCCTATGACGAGTGTTCGCTTCGGCTCTCGTTCACGCAAAGCCTTGTGCACCTTGGCAACAAGCTGGTTCCACTGCTCATGGTCTTCAGCCACAGGTTCGTTCATGAACTCGTAAGCCACCATGTCGTTGCTATAGCCTTTGAGGGCGTCGGACAGCTGGTACCACATGTCGATGAGTTGCTGTTGAGCCTCTTCTGAAGTGAAGAGGGTGTTGGCGTCGGCTTTTCCCTCGTTGACTGCATTGAAATAGTGCGAGCGGATGATGTGGAGGTCAACAATGGCTCTGAGATGGTGCTTGTCGCACATGTCGAGTGCGAATTTGAGGAGGTCCCAAGCCTCTGGGAGTTTGTTGCCGTCCTCGTCCCAGAACTGCTCCTCGTCGATGGGGATGCGTACGAAGTCGAATCCGAGTTGTTCGAGTCGTTCGAAGTCGTCTTCCTGAATGTGCAGCCGTCGTGCCTCTCCTCGTTCTTCAGACTGGGAGAGCCAATGGCTCAGGTTGGTTCCTCGCTTGATGCGGAAATCAGTCTCTTTTTCGCATGAGCTGAACAACAAAGCAGCGACAAGCGCTAAGCATAATGATAAATACTTCTTCATAGTTGTTATTAGGTGATTATTAATGGGTTACTAAAGTTTCGGAAGTTATAAAAAGGAGTTAAATAGGGAGTTAAGTCAGCTGTGCTGACTGGAAGTTAAGCACTTTCGTGCAGGACGATACGACTGCTATTAAAACCTATTGTCCTGTGCGTAGCACATAACTCCCATGTGCGTAGCGAGTTTACTTCCATTTTTACTTCCATTTTTACTTGCGAAAGTTGAGTTACTTTATTTTGGTTCATTCATTGACTGAGCAACCATCACTTCTTTCTGGTGATTCTGGCCAAATAGTCATAATGCTCTCCCTCGGCGACCACTTCCACTTGATAGCCGTTTTCTTCCGCTTTACGCCGCAAGGTGTCAGCGTCGATGTATATCCATGGGAAAGGATCGCCGATGGTGTCCTTATACCTCATCCGGAAACTCAGTTCCCCATAGTAGTATGTATCTTCAGAGCCGTCGAAGGTTTCGTCCATTCCCGATGTCTCATCTTCTTCCTCTGGTTCTTCATCCTCGAACACATAACTGATGTCGGAAGAGTCGCAGAGCAACTGACCTCCCGGAGAAAGAACCTTGTCGAGCTGATGGAAGAACTCGGGCATGCGCTCCAACGTCCCGACAATGCCAATGCCATTCATGAGCATCAGAATGGTGTCGAACCGTCCCTCCAGGGTGAAGAAATCCTGTTCAAGCACATTCTTCAGCCCACGTTGCCTCATTGTTTCCACGGACAGAGGAGAGATGTCGATGGCGGTCACATCAAGTCCCCACTGCTGGAGTACAAGCGAATGGCAGCCCGAACCTGCCCCCACATCGAGCACTTTTCCACGAGCCATGTCGAGCGCCTTCCGCTCTATCCCGGGCATGTCCTCAAAACTGCGGAAAAGCGTCTCCACGGGTATCTCGTCCTCGTCGAACATCGGCGAGAACACCCTGAGCTTACCCGCTTTCCGAGTCTTGTAATACTCAGCGATGGCCCTTCCCATCGGATCCTTCTTCCTGTTCATGATGTCTTTTCCCTCATGTTTTGATTTATCGAAATGTATAAAGATTGAAGAACTACGAGATATTCCCGTCATTCCCCAAACACAACAGCAAAAATAAGCAGAAAAAAGAAAAATGCAAAGAATAAAAAGGAAAAAGACGTCAAGCGGGAATCTCTCATCCTTGAGTTCTGTAGTCTTTCGGTAATTTGCCGAACATTTTCTTGAAGTTCTTGGTGAAATAACTTGGTGAGGAGAAACCTGTCAGTTCGGCAATGTGCTGGGTTGTGAGGGAGGTCGTCCGCAACAGCTTAGCAGCGTGTTTCAGACGTACGGTGGTGATAAACTCGCTGGGTGACTGTCCAGTGATGCTGTTGATTTTCCGATAAAGCGTCATTCTGCTTGTGCACATATCGTTGCTAAACTGTTCAACGTTGTAATCCTTGTCGTCAAGATGAGACTCCACCACCCTTTGGGCCCGCGTAATCAGTTCCTCGTCAATTGGTGAATATGTCAGTTGAGCCACTTCGTGTTCTTCATCGTGCTGGTATTTTTGCTGAATGGAGGCACGCTGTTCTTGTAAATGCTTGATACGATTAAGCAATACGGCAGGACTGAAGGGTTTGGTCAAATAGCAGTCGGCTCCCATTTTGTACCCTTCAAGTTTTGACTCTTCGCTGGTTTTGGCAGTGAGCAAGATGACGGGGATGTGGCTTGTCTGCTCCGAGGACTTAATATGTCGGCACAATTCAAACCCATCCATGACAGGCATCATGACATCGCTGATGACGAGACAAATATTGTCTGTTTCGGAAAGCAGTTGCCACCCCTGCTTTCCATCACTGGCTTCAACAACGTGGTAGCCCTCGTCGCGCAATTGGTCGGCAATGAGCGTGCGCATTTCCAGATTGTCCTCCACCAACAAGATGCTGTCGGTGGTCTGGTCTCTGGCTATTTCACCAATCGCGTCAATATTTTCATTCTTAGGTTCCGGTGCTCCGTGGTTTTCGTCCGCCGTAGCGCCTCCTTGGCAAATCAAAGGCATCACGAACCAGAAATCAGACCCTTTGCCCAACTGACTTTCCACGCCTACTTCCCCGCCATGGAGTCTGACGAGTTCACGTACCATGTGCAGACCAATGCCACTTCCACCATGTGATTTGCTATTCTCCGCTTGGTAGTAGCGGTCGAAGATATGAGGCAGGTCAACAGGAGGAATGCCCACACCGCTATCGATGACATGCACCGACATGCGGTTGTCGCCGTTTTCCGGACCTTTCAGCAACACTTTCACATATCCACCCTCAGGTGTGAATTTCATCGCATTGCTCAGCAGGTTCCAGATGATGTGATGCATTTTCTCGTGGTCGAAAGTAGCGTAGATCGGTTCATTGGGATGCTCATACGACAAAGTGATGCCCTTTCGCTGGGCCAGGGGATGGAAAGCATCGACTGCTGCCAGTATGAATCCGCTGATATCAGCATGACGAGGCGAGAGTGTCTGGACTCCTATCTCCATCCGGCGGAAATCGAGCAATTGATTGACGAGTTGTTGCAGTTCCAAGGCATTTCGCTGAATGCTCTCCAATCTCATCTGATCGCGTTCGGACAAGGCCTTCTTACCAGCGAGCATCTGCTCCACTGGTACCAAGATAAGCGTTAATGGTGTGCGCAGTTCGTGACTGATGTTTGTGAAGAAACGGAATTTGAGTTCGGTGAGTTGTTCTTCCATCTGTGTCATGCGTTTACTGCGCACATACAGAGAGTACCACCTGAGCACCCAAAAGGCCAATGCCGCAAGACATGCCGCATAGAGCGTGTATGCCCACCATGTTTCCCACCAGGCAGGCAGACGATGCAAAAGGATGACCTTGACTGGTTGCCCCCAGATGCCTTGCCCGTTGGTTGCACGCACTTCAACGGTGTAGTCGCCTTTCCTAAGTGAAGTCAGCACGATGGTGTTGTTGCCTACGGGTAGTTCCACCCAGTCTCCCATACTATCGCCCCAAAAGCCTTTTTTCAGTAATCTGTAAGCGAACTGGACCTGAGAGGAAAGATGGTGGCGCAGTGTGGTAAGCCTTAACTCAACGACATTGGCATGACAATCGACATCAAGTGTCTGGCGGTCTTGACCAATGTATTCAATCTTGTTGTCAATGATCACGGTGGAAACCCTGGCTTTTGCATCGGATTGGGCAAAGTCTTGAAAACGGGTTGAGATCAAGATGCAGTAACTTTCTTCTTCCCCCACACAGACCGAGTCGCCTTGAGTCACATTCAAGGTAGAGAAATGGTCCATGTGTATCATAGGATGGTTACAAAGCAGCGAGCGACAATTGTCGGACTCTCTGTCCCATTCCTTGACACTTTCGCGCGTGAGTACCCATATATGGCCATTGGAATCTTGTTTCACATCCAATATTTTCTTCCCTTGTGGGTTGCTGAGTTGAGGCACATAACAAGGAGCCTTATCCGTATGGGGATGAAAGGTGTAAACACTCCCGAGGACCGTGCCTATACACAATGTACCGTCGTTGAGCAACGTCAGGCACGAACATGTCTCGAATTCCTTCAACAAGGTAGTTGGTTGTTCCTCCCCTTTGCGCAACATGCACAAACCAGTCTGACGTCCTTGGTAGAAGATGTTGCCGTCAGCATCCTGTACGACACGTAAAAGGTCGGGCATCTTCTTTCGCATCGTCACAAACAGTGAATCGTCGTCGATCTGCCGTTTCCATCTGCCGGCGTATTTCAGAATGCCTTCATTGGCTCGTGGCAACATGAAGACATGGCTTGAAGCTCCTGAAACCCAAAGGTTCCCATACGGGTCGCGTGTGATGTTGCGCAGATAGTATTTTCCTTTGGGAAGTTGTTGTGTGATGGCGCATGGGCAAAGAGTGCCGTCTTCATCAAACTGATAGGCATACATACCAGCCGCTGTGGTGACCCAGAGGAGTTCAGTGTGCAAATCCATCTCCATATCCAGTATTTCACCGATATCTTTGTTGTCGAGGCTGTATGTGGCGGGTTGAAATTCATAGATGGCGTTGTTGCCGACCATATTGGGGATGTATTTCACGACGCCTTTTCCCCATGTGCCTATCCAATAGCATCCATGAATTGAATCTTCCAACAAACACTGCGGATCTATATTTTCCACCTTGGGATAGGGTATGAAATCCTGCTTCTGAATGTCATAACGCCACATACAGCCCCCACTCTGGGCCAACCATAGTGAATGCTGGCTGTCTTCGTAGAAAGCGTTGACAAACTTTTGTCCATTGCTCCGCTTCGACACGTCAATCTGCTGAATAAGTTGCTCGTTGGGGTCAAAATGCAAGAGAACGTCTCCAGTTGACATCCAGACTGTGCCATCGCTAAGGGCATAGATAGCCTCGACAGGCAACCGCTGCGTCTTATCCTCAGCGATGCCGTGTATGCCATAGTCATTCTTGTCAAGGACATAGGCCCCCATCGTCGTCCCGAACCAAATATGCCCCTTTCCATCTTCCACTATATCATAGATACAATTCGAACGCATCAGCTGGGGATTTCTCTCATTGGAACAGAACACATCTGGCTGATACCCATTGTCACGATAAAGTCCCTCCTCGGTGCTGTACCACAAGTAGCCTTCGCTGTCGCGGAAGAAAACGTGTACATTTCCCCAAGGTATATTCTTAATGGTGGCGATGTCGTAAAGGGCGGAACCTGACTGAGCATTGATTGATTTAGTGGAAAGCCACCCGATCAAGAGGCAGAGTATGATTCGCCCTGTTGTGGACGAAGCTGGAATCATGTAGCTGAAATAATATCTGTTTCGTTTTTATAGTAGTGTTTCAAGCAGGAACGTTCATTGCAGCACTGAATTTGGGGTTAGCGCTGGTAGAATTTCTTGTTCCCCTGAATGCACGTTCATGTCGCAAATATAAATAAAATATCGGATTTACCTGTCAATCGAGATAAAAAACAGTGTTCTGATTGCAGCGGAATGAAACACATTCGCGTTTCATTCCGCTCATAGAATCAGGCAAGCGATGAATTCCCTTACTTCAATACTTTCTTACCGGCCACGATGTAGATGCCGTGAGGCAGTCCGTCGAGCGATGTGGTGCCTTGTCGAACGAGTTGGCCAGAGATGGAATATACATTCTCATCGTTCGCTTGCTGGTTACCGCCAGCTATTTCCTCGATGCCAGAGGGAACTCCGTTGTTAGGCTCTCCATAGACATTGGTCATGTAGAACTTGACTCTGTATGGCCACTGTTCGGCAGTACTTTCCACCCAGTTGGTCAGATCGCGCGACCAATAGGACGTGGGTGCTCCGCTGACAACCAGCCAAACGTGGGTGCAACCTGCAGGACAATCAAAGGATATGGAGTGGTTAGCGTCATTATAAGTGGCGCGTGTGATGTCGCTGTAGATACGTGTACCATCGCCCTTGAACGCCACGAAACCGATGCGCCATCCAGCGCGGTTAGTGTTGTAGGCTGTATATCCTTCCTCCCCAGCCTTGCCTTCGAAATCCACATATAGGGTTGTGGCTTTAGAAGGAGCGTTAATGCGTATGGCGTTGTTGCCGTAGTTCTCTATGCAGGCCTTCTTCTCAGGCCACCAATATCCTTCTGCATCCTTGGTAAGGGCAGTCTGGCTGCGCCAACTGGCCTTACCGTTAGCGATGGATCGTATGGGGTCGAGGTCGAAGGTGGTCATTCTCGCTCCCCATTCCCACATCTCATCACCGAGCAAACTGACTTTCTGTGAAATGCTGCCAGTCATGCGTGTGCGCATATAGGTTTCGAAAGGGTCTTCGGGATCTTTGCAATCGTTCCAAAGACGGCCTACAGCATCCCATCCGAATTTGTGCACGAACCAATTCTGGATGAAGAAGTTCTCATAGCGTAGATAGCCAGCCATAGGATGGCGATGCATGCCGTTGAGCGAGTTCCAGAGCCATTCATTGCCATCGAGTAACTGGTTGGGATAATACACGTACGCCATCCACTGGGCACACATTTCCCAGAACGGATTCTGGGTTGACTGATGCCAATTGTACATCCACCCGTTCCAGTCGCCGTTGTCGCAGTGGACTTGATACTGGAAGCAGTGACCTATCTCATGAGCCACAGTCTGACCTCCCCTCGATGTATAGGCCCATCGCGAGAGGGTGAGCATACCAATCTGGTTGTCGATGCCACTGCCTTCGGCAATCCAATCGCTGGTAGATTTGAGTCGGATAATCATCTTGTAGGTGTCGGTTTTGGACTTACCCTGATTGATGGTGATGAATCCAAGTTTGTTGGCGTACATCTCAAATATCTTGTCGGCAGTGGAAAGGATATTCGCCACGGGTTCAGGCGCTTCGTCACCATAGCCCTTCTCCCAGAAGACCACCCAGTGCTTGGACTGCATGGACCGTTTGTAACTCCACTGGTTGTCATTGTCCTGGAGTTTGGCATCGGATCCACAGGCACTGCCGCTGCAGTAGATTTTCTTATCTACGGCAGTGATGCGTCTGTTGAGGGCGTTGACGGCGCCGCGTAACTGATCATCAGTGAGTGTGTAGTCCTCCATGCGCTCGTTGGCCGTCTCGATGGCAGACATAAGATTGTTGACAGTAGTGGACTTTCGCTCAGAATCTTTCCACCAGTTGACTACTTTCTTGGCATAGTCAATTCGTTGTGCAAGGTCATTGTAGAGTTGGTGCGAGTCATTGGCCAGCTGTATGGCATCGCTGAGAGCGTTATGTGCCTGCTCGATGGCGTTTTCATCGTATATCTTATTGCCCTCATCGTCAGTGCCTGTTCCCTGCAAGGCGGTACGAGCTTGCTCAATAGCGGCACTGAGCGCTTCGGTGGCAACGTCCTGTACGGGTTTGGCGAGTGCTTTCTCACCCACAGTGATGAGTTCTTCCAGTGCTTTTGCATAGTCATTGGTTGCCACTTCACCAATATAGAGCAGACGGAAGTTGTCCACGCAGAAGTAGTTGCCAGTGGGGTTCACGGTCATGGCACCGATATTGTTCTTTTCGTTCTCATCAACAACGGTGAATTCGATGGAGTAAGTGCGCATGGCGGTGATGGTGGTCTGGTGCAGTCCCGCCACGAGTGTCGCTCCCTTCTGTGCGGAGCCGTTATTGGTGCTGCTTCCGCTGCCCGTCTGCTGGATGTGGAGAGCCGTAGCGGTGAGTTTGTATTTGCCTTTGGGAAGTCCCGTGATTGTCTGAAGGACAGAAGTGTTGCCAATTTTGTTTCCGATACTGGTCCATGCTTCAAGATAATAGGTCCCCTCCTTTTGTGAGAACACATTGTTGCTCTGTGTGCTCATCCCCTTCACCGTCCATCCTGATGTGCCGTCCTCGAAGGAGGGATTGGTCAGGAACAGGTCGGTGCAGTCCACAGGATTGGTTTCCGAGGCATTGAGCCAATGGTAGTTGTCCAGTGCAGCCTGAAGTGCCTCATCGGCAGTAAGTAAGTCGCCAACAGTAGATTCCGCATTGTCCAGCACAGCCTGTGCTTGTTCGATGGCAGCCAAAAGGCTGGATGCCTCGCGTCCGCTTCCGTCGGCGTACGCTGTAGTGGCAGACTGCAACGTCTGGCTCAGTTTTTCCTTGATGGCAGTCATGTCCTGGACGAGAATCTGCACATAGTCAATCAGCAAGTTGGCAGAGTTGCTGGAACCTCCGTCGCCAGCTTGGTAGCCAATCTGTATCTTGCCTTTTGTCTCTTGAGTGATGGTGAAGGTTATCTGGTCGAGTGTCCATGCTTTGGATGGGTAGCTCTTGATGGTGGATTTGACAGCCGTACCATTGACTGGAACCCACGACAGTTCCGATGTTCCCTTGGTGGCCGACTTTCCATTGTAAGTAGGTGCATAGATGGTGTAAACGCCTGCGGGAAGAGTGACTGTCTGGTAGTAGGTCATCGACACCCCCCATCCTGTGGACAGGGCGAGTGCACCTCCTGTAGTCCCTCCGTTGTAACCTTTTTCGGGTACGGAACCACCGTTGAAGGTACCTGCGAATCCGTATTCATAGATGCCCGTGATGGTGTAATCAACGGTGAATCCAGCAGTCCATCCCTTGATGTCTTTTATTTCCTGTTTCACCTCGTTGGTAGCTCCTTTTTTGTAATGGAACCCACTGTCGAAATTGTAGTTGGTAAGGTAGTCGGCTGTGACGTCAGTCTGTGCCATGACACCTACGCTCATGAGGGCAGAAATTGCCAGAGCGAAAAAGTTAGTTAGTCTCATACTGAATATTGTTTTTTTGTTTATATACTTGATGAAGTTCTATGATTCAGAATCGGATAAAAAAACGTTATTGATAGGGCTATTTTGGTGCAAAATTATGAATCATAGGTCATTTGACTGCTATTTCTCGGTATCAATAAATGGTAACTCTGTAACAATCCGCACATGGACTGATTCGACAATGCTGTTGAGGTAGGTCTTTGGCGAAATGCACACTGCGGCCACGGTCATTACTAATGTCTTTTTCATTGCGGTAAAAACGTTTTAATTACGGTTTTCAACGATTATTTGAAATATCACATATAAACAAAAAAATCAGCCAACAACATTTCTGTTATTGACTGAGAATCAATCTCTTTATCTTTGGGGTGGCTAGTCGGACTCGAACCGACGACATTCAGAACCACAATCTGACGCTCTAACCAACTGAACTATAGCCACCATGTTGGTTGATGAGGGACAACCCCCAAAAGCGAGTGCAAAGTTACAATAACTTTTGCAATCTCCAAAATTTTGGGTGACTTTTTATTTCAAAAATCATAATTGCATGAGTATTTCACAAACCGGCTCCATATTTTCCGCATTTTTCTTG
Source organism: Bacteroidaceae bacterium (assembly GCA_017509605.1). Taxonomy (GTDB): domain Bacteria; phylum Bacteroidota; class Bacteroidia; order Bacteroidales; family Bacteroidaceae; genus RUG11857. The sequence continues at coordinate 30,401 of JAFWPH010000055.1, forward strand.
TCTATTTCATGTCTAAATGACTATATTTGCACACATAGACAAAAACAAGAAGATTATGAAAAAGGTGATTATGATGATAGTGGCAGTTGTGCTGCCCCTTTGTGCAATGGCACAGAAAACGTATGTGAATGTCGTGGCGTCTGGATTGCTGGACAGGTATCATTCCCTCTCCATCACAGGAGACGTGCCTTCAGGCATTAAGAACTACTACGACCCCTACACCGACCAAACAACTTTGGGCGATGTCATCAACAAATTGGTGGCTCAAGGATTTGTTGTCGAGCAGATGTCGTGTGGAGGCGGTGAGAAAGGTGTGGAAGCCGTTTTGCTGTCCAAGACAGCCTCTCCCGATCTCACATCGGTTCGTGGGAATACGATGATGGGCAACAACAGTGAAGTCGTGGAAGTGGCCCGCTTCAACCTACAGGGCATCCCTGTCCGTCCACAGGAGAAAGGTGTTCAGATTGTGGTCTATTCCAACTACACCACCCGCACCGTGATCGTGGAATAACGAAGAACAATGCCTTTTATAAATACTACTTTCAAAAACGATATGAACTTTTAAAAAAATTTTAGACCTATGAAAAAGAAGTTTTTATGGGGTGCAGTTATCGCACTCTTCACATTGACCGGCTGTAGCAACAACAGCAATGAAAAAACCACATCCACTCCTTCGTTCGACGAGGTGTTGACCACGAGAAGAAGCATCCGCAGCTACGACGCCACAAAGAAGATCACTGAGGCAGAAGTCCGTGAACTATTCAAAGCCACCCAAGAAGCACCATCGTGGGCCAACCAACAGCCCTCAAAGTATTATGTGGCGATGAGCGAGGAGAAACTGGCAGCCGTTCAGAACATGGTTGGCGGCAACAAGGACCGCATCTCCAACGCGCCCGTTCTCATCGTATCCACATTTGAACGTGGCAAGTCGGGCTTCTTCCAAGGCAACCAGACCAATGAGGTCGGTGACGGCTGGGGTGCCTACGACAACGGTCTGAGCAACTGCTATCTGATTATGAAGGCAAGGGCCATGGGATTCGACACACTCATCATGGGTATGCGTGATGCCGACCAACTACGTGAGTTGTTTTCCATTCCCGAGAACGAGACCGTCATGGCCGTGATTGCCTTGGGTTACAGAGCCGAAGAGCCCAATCAACCTGGACACAGGGACCTTGATGAGGTTGTGAAGTTCTTCTGATGACCATCTTCGACATGATATGACACACCCGAAATTCATCATCACTATGGACGGTTTCTTCCGTCTCGGCATGGTTTTTCTTCATCAGGATCTGCTGCGGCAAGGAGATTCATGTATAGGTGGAGGTTATTATGAAGTTGACTATACGTGCAACCGTCTGCTCCTTGACCGTTCTTCCACCGATTTTGGGGTTCCGAAATGGCATTTGTTGGAGACGCTGAAAGTACCATCACAGTACAGGGGATTTCGCTTGGTCTATTATTATCCTGACGGGATGGAGTTTGATGTGAGTGAGGAACTAAGCATTGAGTACTACGACTAAGGTGTCCACCGTGGCTTATTCCAAACATTAGCCGTGGAAGTCGTCATTTCCCTTATGACACATTGAAGGCGGGGTGTTATTTGCCCCGCCTTCACTGTGTCGTTGTCCTTCAGAACCAAGTCCGTTCAGAGTTTTACCTTGAGAATGGGCATGATGTTGTTGAGGTTCTTCTCGGGGAGGTTGACAATAAGCGCCTCAGTCGTTCGCTGGTACTTCACTTTTCCGTAGCCGAGGAGTTCAATGGACTTGATTTTCTCGGTGCACAAGTCAGAACCTTCCTTGAGCGCCTTCACCCTTACGGTGTGGTCTTCGGGCCAAGCGAGTGCAGCGACGTAGAGGTTCTTACCATTTTGTGTGAAACGAATCTCATTAGAACCAGCCTTTGTGTATTGTCCGTCGTTAAAACCTTGGTTGTTGATGGCTATATCGCTTTCTGCAATGGGTCCTTCACCGAAGATTTTCCAAGGACGCGTCTTCACGATACCCTCGCTGTTGATTTTCATCCATGCACCGAACTCCTTCATGATGGCGAGTTCTTTCTCGTCGGGAGTGCCATCAGCACGCAGTGGAACAGAGAGGAGCATATTGCCATTTTTGCTCACAATATCGACCAGCAGTTTGGCAACGGTGGCCGCGCTCTTGTAACCATTCCTTTCGTAGATGCCTTTGTTGTAGTGCCAGTCACCGATGCAGTTGCAGCACTGCCAAGGACGTTCGATGATTTTGTTTGGCGCTCCACGCTCCACATCCCACACCAAGGCTTCTTTCTGCTCATCGTTGAGTATTTTACCGAACACGACAGCCTCGTTCTTTCCCTTATGCGTCGCCATGCTATGGTTGTACATGTGGGTGGTGATTTTGAGGCCACAATCACTGATGGGATAGAACGGCAGTACCGTCACATCGAAATAGACGAGGTCAATGTTGTATCGGTTGATGGCATCAATGGTTCGGTTATAGAAGTTAGTGACAAACTCCTGTGAAGGAGGACATGCACCACCTTGCCACCCCCATTGGTTATGTATTCCTCCATTGTCCCATGTCCGATCGCTGAAATCGTGGTCCTGCTGGTACAGTTTCTGAGGGTCGAGTCCCTTCCACCATTTCTCCGTTCCATCGGGGTTGGGTTTGTAGCCATCTTCTTTGGTAAGCCATCCATCGTACTTCACACCACGCTTGTCGCCCTTAAGGTCGAATCGTCGTGAGGGTTCATACCAAATCCAAGAATGGTCTGCATGGAAAGAGACGCCGAATGGCAGTCCGTACTTTTTGGCGGCTTTTGACCATCCATCGAGCAAGTCCTTGTGAGGTCCGATGGCTTTGGCGTTCCATTCCTGGTACTTGCTGTCCCAGAGGTCGAAGTTGTCGTGGTGGTTGCCAAGCGCGAAGAAATACTGTGCTCCGCACTCCTCCTTGTAGAAGCGCACGAGTTCGTCGGGATTCCAGTTCTCCGCCTTGAAGAGTGGCAGAATGTCTTTGAATCCGACCTCGCTGGGATGTCCATAGTGCTCGCGGTGGTAGTTGTACTTGTAAGTTCCTTCCATATACATCTCACGTGCCATCCAGTCGCCGGAGCCTTCAACGCATTGTGGTCCCCAGTGTGCCCAAATGCCGAACTTGGCATCGCGGAACCACTCAGGTACCTCATAGGTTCTCAACGACTCCCATGTGGGAGAGAAAGCGCCAGTCTGCATGGGTTCGTCGGTTTCAAGTACTGGAATTTGGTATTCTTGTGCTGATGCCGATGTCAGGACAAGCAGCATTAACGTGGAAATAAAAGTTTTTTTCATTTTAGTCAAGTTATTTAGGATTTATAGAGGGGATAGATGCTATAGATACTATAGAACTGTATTGCTGGGCTCTATCAATAGAGGTGGAAGAAGCGTTCCATCATCTGCCATTTCTCATCGCTACGGGCATGTTCGTCACAGCCCTGCATTTTGGCGACAGTAGCCTCCCACTCCGCTTGTCGAGGCAAGGTAGCCAATCGGTTCATGGCTTGTTGCCAATCGAAATCGACAGGTGTGTCAACAATCATGACAACTTTTGTGCCGAGAATATAGAGTTCCATTTCGAGGATGCCCACCTGCCGAATGCCATCACGCACTTCTTTCCATGATGATTTCTCAGAATGTAGTTCTCTGTATTTGGCTATCATTTCGGGATTGTCTCGGAGTTCAAGAATCTGAACATAGCGTTTGGTGGGGAAGCCGTAGTCTTTTTGTTGATAACCTTTAGTCATAATTGATTTATTTTAGGAGGAACGAAGATAATAAGATCATCAGGAAGATAGTAGGATAGTATTGGAGAGCCCAGGGCGTCTGGAGAAAGATGTCCTGGGCTCCCTTGAACAATCATTCTGTGAAATCGACGAGTATGCGGAAAACCTTACCAGGGTTCTGGCTCCACCACTGCATGGTCTCGAGAGCCTCTTCTGGTTTGACAACCTTAGTGATGAGGTTATCTACAGGACAGTTCCCTCTTTCGAGATAACGGATGACAGCTCGGAAGTCCTGTGGAGTGGCATTGCGAGAGCCTCGTATGTCGAGTTCTTTCTGCACGAAGAGTTTTGTTTGGAAAGTGACATCGCTCTTGGCATAGCCGATGCAAGCCACCCGTCCAGTGAAAGCGACCTCATTGACAGCCATCTGGTAAGTGAAGGGATTACCGACCGCTTCGATGACCACGTCAGGGCCAAAACCGCCAGTGATATCCAGAAGTCGTTGGTGCACATCCTCAGTCTTCGTGTTGATGGTAAATGTTGCTCCCATCTTCTTGGCTAGTTCGAGTTTCTCGTCATCAAGGTCAGCGGCGATAACCGTAGCTCCACGTGTCACAGCTCTAACCACGGCTCCCATACCAACCATTCCACATCCGATGACCATGACGACGTCGATGTCGGTGACTTGAGCCCTGCTCACGGCATGGAAACCGACACTCATGGGTTCAATGAGTGCGCTGGTCTTTGTATCGAGTGTTCCTGCCGGGATGACCTTTTCCCATGGCAACACGATGTATTCCTTCATTGCTCCGTTGCGTTGCACGCCCAGTGTCTCGTTATGTTGGCAAGCGTTGACGCGTCCGTTGCGACATGACGCGCATTTATTGCAATTGGTATAAGGATTGCATGTGACAACCAAGCCAGGTTTGAGTTCCTCGGGAACATTGGTGCCTACAGCCTCGATGACCGCACCAACCTCGTGTCCTGGGATGACAGGATTAAGGGCCATGGTGTTGCGTCCCATGAACGTATTGAGGTCGCTACCACAGAAGCCGACGTACTGGAGACGCAACAGCACCTCGCCGGCTGAGGGTTGTTGTGGAGTGTCAATGTTGATGACGCTCAGGTTTTGTGAATGAGAAATTTGAATTGCTTTCATTTTTATTATTGTTTGGCCACCGAATTGAGGCGGCATAGAAATCGGCTATTTATAATCCTCTGACTTTATAAGTGCGCCAACCATAGAAGGCTATGATGATAAAGCAGATGAAGGGGAGGATGAACGAAGCGTTGACGGCAGGCATTCCGACTACTGTACCCTGGTCGATGATCAAAGCCTGAATTGGGGGGAGAACCGAACCACCGAGAATGGCCATAATCAGGCCAGCCGCTCCAAACTTGGCATCATCTCCAAGTCCGTCAAGCGCGATTCCATAGATGGTTGGAAACATCAGCGACATACACCCACTGACGCATACCAAGCTATAGAGTCCAAGACGATTCTGGAAGAGGATAACACCTAAGGTGAATATCATTCCCAAGACAGCGAAGATAGCCAGGAGTTTAGCGGGTTTGAGCCATTTCATCAGATAAGTGGCAATGAACCTTGAGCAAATGAAGAACAGCATCGCCATAATATTATAGCCTTGGCTGAGTACCTCGGCATTTCTTTCCGTCATCGGTCCCGACGTGTCGATCCCCAGAATGCTTCCGATACCACGCTCCAATGCTGTGTAATTGCCTTCAGCCAGCAACAGCCTTGTGCCATACTGTATGATAAAGGTCCAGCACATGATTTGCGCTCCGACATAAAAGAACTGTGCTATGACACCTTCCCGATAGAATTTGATTGCGAAAATGCGCTTGATGGTGGCGATGAAATGGACGTCATGGCTCTGGTCACCATTCTTTGGCATCTTCGCAAAAAGTATGATCAGGAACATGACGACAATGACGATTCCTATAGCCAGATACGGTGAGATGAGTACACTGAGGTCAGAATCTTTTAAAGCCTCGAATTCGTTGTCGTTCAAAAGCGCCCTTTCTTCACTGCTCAGAGGATTCAGTTTGGCCTGAATGAAATTCATGGCGACGAACATACCGATGATGCTACCGCAAGGATTGAAGCATTGCGCCAGGTTGAGACGTCGTGTGGCGGTTTCTTCCGGTCCCATGGTCAGGATGTAGGGATTACATGATGTTTCCAGGAAAGACAGTCCACAAGTCATGATGAAATAGGCGATGAGGAAACAGCCATAAACTCCGATGGCTTTTGCGGGGAAAAACAGCAAGGCACCTGTTGCGTAGAGCCCGAGTCCCATCAACACGCCAGCTTTGTAAGAAAACTTACGAATAAAGACAGCAGCAGGGAAGGCCATACAGAAGTATCCGCCATAGAAAGCCACCTGCACCAATGTTCCCTCCGTCACATTCATACGGAAGATTTTGGAGAAAGCCTTCACCATCGGGTTGGTGATGTCGTTGGCGAATCCCCAGAGTGCGAAACAGAATGTCACGAGAATGAACGGAATGAGAAAACTCACTCCATCCTTTTTAATTAAAGAATTGTCGCTTTTCATTATTACTCCCATTTTTCATTTTTACTTTCGTAGAGAAAGTTTAGTTATTTATATATAGGTCCGAAGTTAGCGCATGCGCGGTAGTCAGCCCCTTCCTTGTCCATGCCAAAGGCGTTCCATGCTGATGGCCGGAAGATGTCGTTGTCGCTGAGATTGTGCATGCAAACAGGTATTCTCAAGATGGATGCCAAAGTGATGAGATCCGCCCCGATGTGTCCGTAAGCGATGGCTCCATGGTTGGCTCCCCAGTTATTCATCACGGAATAGACGTCCTTGAAGGCGTCCTTTTTCTCGTCAAGCCTTGGGACGAACCATGTTGTGGGCCATGTGGGGTCAGTTCGTTTGTCGAGAATGTCGTGCTGCTCCTTGGGCAGTTCGGCAGTCCATCCCTCCGCGATTTGGAGGACAGGTCCGAGTCCATGGACCATGTTGAGGCGCAGCATAGTCATTGGCATTCCTGCCTTTGAGACAAAATGAGCTGAATAGCCGCCTCCGCGGAAATAGTCACGGTCAGCCGGCATCCAGTTTGTTGCCTTGAGGCATGCCTCCACATCCTGTTGGGTCATGTTCCAAGGTTCCTTGATGGTGGCTTTTCCCTCGGCATCGGTCATGGCACCAGTGGCGTCGAGTGTAGTGGCTCCCGAGTTGATGAGATGGATGAAACCGTTCTTTGCCAGGCCCTCAGGAGCTTTACCAGTGACACGTTCCACAGCCTGAGGACTCCAATAAGTACGGACATCGGAGAACATCACGCCACGGTTGGTGAGCAGATGTCCGAAGAGCATGGCCATACCATTGCAGAAGTCGTTCTCTGTGGCGAGAATCTTCGCCTCGCGTATTCCGTTCCAGTCGAAAGAGGTGCAGAGGAGTGACTCTGGAAAGTCGAAGTTGGGTTTGTAGTCCGTCCACTGACGTTGTCCCTGCACACCAGCCGCGATGGCGTTATGTCCGAGCGATTCCTCCTTGTATCCCATCTCCAGTAGTTTCGGATTGCCTTCTATCAGGTCGCGGATGATCATCATGTTCTTCACCGTGAATTCCCAGTCTGCATCCTTCTCCTCACGATTCTTCCCCTTTCCTTTCCCTTTGAAGGTAGTCATAGGAATGCCGGGGAAAAGGGCGCGGTCCTCATTATAGTCGTGTCCTTCCTGTGGTTTGCAATATTGATCAACCCACTCCATGGCCTTCTTGAATTCCTCGTGGTCGTAGATGCCGAAATCCACACGACGGAGAATCTCCACCAGTTCCACGTATTCTGTCCTCATGCCAAGGTATTGCTGGAGGAAGTCGGCGTTGACAATACTGCCAGCGATACCCATGCAGGTGTTTCCGAGGGAGAGATAGGATTTCCCCCTCATGGTGGCCACCGCTTGAGCGGCACGTGCAAAACGAAGGATTTTCTCAGCCACGTCAGCGGGTATGGTGTTGTCGTCGAGGTCTTGCACGTCGTGTCCGTAGATGCCGAACGCGGGCAGTCCCTTCTGTGCATGTGCAGCCAGCACAGCTGCGAGATAGACAGCTCCGGGCCTTTCCGTTCCGTTGAATCCCCAGACCGCTTTCGGGTAGTACGGATTCATGTCCATGGTTTCCGACCCGTAGCACCAGCATGATGTAACTGTGATGGTGCTACCCACTCCCTCTCGTTCGAACTTCTCTGCGCATGCAGCGCTTTCGGCCACTCGTCCGATGGTGGTGTCAGCGATGACACATTCCACAGGAGAGCCATCACCATTTTTCAGATTGCCGCTGATGAGTTCAGCCACAGCACGAGCCAAGGCCATGGTTTTGTCTTCCAGGCTCTCTCGTACCCCGCCTTGACGACCGTCAATGGTCGGGCGGATGCCTATTTTGGGATATTTATTCATCTGTTTGATAAGGTTAGTGATTATTTTAGTTTTTTTCGTTATTTCGTTATAACGTTATTTCGTTATAACGCTATTTTGTTATTTCGAAAAGGCTTTATTCCGACATGTTTTTGATGTAGGGGAGGTCTGGGAGGTTGTGGAAACCATAGAAACGCATAGCGTTCCCCCCAAGGAAGTCTTGTTTCTCCGCCTCGGTCAGTTCGGTAGTCTTTTCAACGAAGTCGTAGGACATACGGTAAGTAATAGCCGTGATGGTGCGGGGATAGTCGCTTCCCCACATCAAGCGGTCCATTCCCACCATATCGGCAGCCTCGCGTATTTTCTTAACCGCTGTGGGGAACGGATAGAACTCGCTGTTGTAGAGCCACGTGATGCCACCCGACTCCACCATGACATTCTCACCTGCAAGTGCAAGTCCCACCTGGGAGCGGAACGACGCAGTGGTAGGCATTCCGAAATGGCCGATGGCCACTTTCAGCCGTGGACACTCCTGTATCACCTCTTTCATCTCTGCGATTTGCTGTTCGTCATCATCAAGACACATTGAGAGCACCATGCCTTTTTCCTCCAAGAACTTGAACATGGTCATCATCGAAAGCAAAGGATTCTGCTTATCTGTGAAGTATTGTGGTTGTGCTTGAGCGATGCTTTTCAGTCGATGACCAGGTATAGCAATCCCCTTGAGTCCATCATTGAGACACTGTTCAGCCTCTTCACGGCAGAGCGCCATTCCCATGCAGAAGAATCGGTCGGGATAACGGTGTTGCACGTCCTTGAGGTATTCATTCTGGTTGCCGTCGATGATTTCCTGTACCACCACGGCAGCGCCTACCTGTGCATAGTTCATGTTCGAGAGGAAGACCTCAGCGGAGTTCACGCTGTCGATTATGAATGGCGGCATCATTTGCACTTCTTCGCCAAAGAAGATGCTTCTTCCATTGGGCAAAGACTTGATGACCTTACCGTCAACGATGGCGTCTTGTTTCAGCCAAAGATGCGAATGTGCATCGATTATGAGTTTGCCCATGTCACACGCTGTTGATTACCGATGATCTTTTTCACTTCGTTCACGAGATCCCAGTCGGGTTCCTCGTTAGCCCATTCGATATTACGACGGACGTTAACGGGATTAGCAGACGAGAACAGTGTTGCCGCGATGCGTGGATTGCTCACAGAGAACTGTACAGCCAGTTTCTCGATGGGATAGCCTTTGCTCTCACAGAACTCAGCGGCCTTGGCGCAGACCTCCACCAAAGGTTTCGGTGCGGGGTGCCATGCCGGCACTCCTCGTTTGGAGAGCAGTCCCATGCTAAGCGGTGAGGCATTGACAACCCCTACCCCATTCTGCTCGAAGAAATCGAGGTAATCAGTCAGCGCATCGTCGTTGATGCAGTAATGGCAGAAATTGAGCACACTTTCAACAGTGCCCTTTGGTGAATGTTGCACCACCCATTTCAGGTTATCCAGCTGCAGGTCGGTGATGCCGACATGCCCCACGACACCTTTCTCACGCAACTCCACGAGTGCAGGCAGAGTCTCATCCACGACCTTCTGCAATCCTCCGGGGAGTGCGGCCTGGAACTCTATGTCGTGTACATTGATGAGGTCGATGTAGTCGATGTTAAGACGGTCCATGCTCTCATAAACACTCTCCGTAGCACGTTTAGCAGAATAGTCCCACGTGTTGACCCCATCCTTGCCATATCGTCCGACCTTGGTGCTGAGATAATACTTGTCTCGGGGAATCAGTTTCAGTGCCTTTCCAAGTACTGTTTCCGCCTTGTAGTGTCCGTAGTAGGGGCTGACGTCGATGAAATTGATGCCACCCTCGATGGCCGTTTCGACAGCCTCGATGCTTTCTTTTTCTTTTGTCTCGTGAAAGACACTTCCAAGCGATGATGCCCCGAAAGCCAATGAAGAAAGGCTCATGCCTGTATGTCCAAGTTCTGTGTATCGCATAATCATTTATTTATTTGTTGTGCAAAAATACGAATAAGCTGTTTGGTTATAGCGGATAATAAGAAAAGAGAGTAGGACAAAATTGACTATCGCATCGTGTTTCTATACATTTGTGGTGTTTTTCCCGTTGTTTTCTTGAACATCCTGATGAAATATGAATAATCGTTGAATCCCAGTTCGTAGGCGATGTCCTTGACAGGCATCTCCTCGGTGATGAGCAGCAGTTGCGCCCTCTCCACCTTTTTCTGGTTGATGTATTTGAGTGGAGAACTTCCGAGGTCTTGTTTGAAAAGGCGTATCAGATAAGGTTTGGTCACACATGCCACCTCAGCCAGTTCATCGATGTCAATATCGTTACATATATGATTGTTGATGTAGCTGAGCACTTTCTGCATGCGTTCGTTGGTTGTCCACATTCGGGGTGTAGCATGTTCAAGGAATCTCGAGAAAAGCGTGAGTGTAGCCCCTCTTAGCCTCATCTTATCGAAGAGAGGCATGTCGTTGTAACGCTTCACAAATCCCGAAAATGAAGACTGGTTATCGTAAGCTGTAGGGTCACTGGCTGGCAGTTGAGCCTCAGGATGCAATTGGCACATCATGTCGAGCAACAGTCTATCCACTTCAGACCCGTCCACTTCGGTGGGGAAATCATAGAACTCGAAAGCGTTGGTTTCTGCCTTAAATGCCTCATAAACATGCAGGTAATAATGTGAGAACCATTCATTACATTCATAATCGTGCATGGTGTATGCAGGGATGATGTAAAGATGATTGGGTCTGAGTTCACATGAAGTGTTGTGCATGTGGAGATAAGCCCTTCCCTCGGTAACATAAAAAATACGGGTAAAGGGTGAGAAAACATTCTTCCAGTTCCAGTCGGCATTATGCTCTGCATATCCTACGTTGAGCATGAGAAGGTTGAGTGCTTCGATTGGTATTTGCATAAAAACTGTCAATTAAGGTTGTGGTTACAAAATTAGACATTATTTATATAACAAAAAAGTGATTTTGCAATTTTGTCCTATTTTTTTGCAATATTATTAGATGGACGGGGGTTCTTTTTGTTGTTAATTTGCAACCGTATTTTGGATGTGTTGTATTTTGATTGACTAAACTAATTAACTATTTATACCCTTATTATGAGAAAATTATCCTTTATCGTATGTATGCTGGTCTTAGGCCTAAACGCCTCTGCCCAGCAAGGCAATGTTGCCGTCGAGACCGGTCCGTTCACAGCAGACTGGCAGTCGTTGGACGCATGGGAGTGTCCTGAATGGTTCAAGGACGCCAAGTTCGGCATCTGGGCCCACTGGGGTCCTCAGTGTCACGCAGAAGACGGCGACTGGTATGCCCGTTTCATGTACTATGACGGCAGCGGCCAGAACAGATGGCATTGGGACCACTTTGGCGACCCAGCCGAGTTTGGTTTGAAAGAACTCTGCAACGACTGGAAAGCCCAGAACTGGAACCCAGAATCGTTGGTTAACCTCTACAAAAGCGTAGGCGCCCGCTATTTCATGGCATTAGGCAACCACCACGACAACTTCGACCTTTGGAACTCTCCTTATCAAGAATGGAACTCCGTGAACGTAGGTCCGAAAAAAGACATCATCAAGGGATGGAGCGACGCCTGCAAGAAAGCGGGGTTGCCTCTTGGTGTGAGCATCCATGCCTCTCACGCCTGGACATGGCTCGAGCCCTCACAGGCATACGATGGCAACCTGACCAAGGCAGACGGTGTTGGCAAGTGGTGGGAAGGCTTGGACCCACAGGAATTGTACGCCCAGAATCACGAACACAGCCGTGGCTGGATGGACTCTGGTTCCATTCACAGTCAATGGGATTGGGGCAATGGCGCCAGCCTACCCTCCGAGGCCTACAAGCAGAAATTCCAGAACCGTGTGCTGGAACTTATTAACGACTATGCTCCCGACATGATTTATTTCGACGACACCGCCATGCCATTCTATGGTTGTGACGACGAAATAGGCAAGAACATCCTCGCCCACTACTACAACAAGGCTAACGAAGCAAATTCCGAGGTGGTCGTAACAGGAAAGCAACTGAACACCGCCCAGAAAGAGCACATGCTTTGGGACGTGGAACGTGGTGTTCCCGACCGTATCCAGGAGAAATACTGGCAGACCTGTACTTGCATAGGATCATGGCATTACGACGTGAACGTCTATAACCGCGGAGGCTATAAGAGTGCCCAGCAAGTAGTGTGCATGCTTGTCGATATTGTGTCGAAGAACGGCAACTTGTTGTTGTCAGTCCCTGTAAAGAGCGACGGTACCATTGACGACAAGGAGCAGAAAATCCTCGCCGACATCAAGGCATGGATGGACATCAACTCAATGAGCATCTACGGCACACGTCCATGGAAGACCTTTGGTGAGGGACCTTTAGCCGATGCCGCCAACCCGCTGAGTGCCCAGGGCTTTAACGAAGGCAACAACTACTCCTCGAAAGATGTTCGCTACGTGCAGCGCAATGACACACTTTTCGCCACCATCATGCGTTGGCCTTCAGGCAAGTCATTCACCTTCCAGAGCCTGGGCAAGAGTTCAGAATACTACAGTGGCAAGGTGAAAAGCCTTCAGCTGTTGGGTTATGGTGACGTGGAATACAGTGAAGGTATTGACGGAGTGACCGTCACTTTACCCTCGACTCACCCCAACGACATCGCACCAGTGTTCCAGATTACCTTTGAGCCCGGCACCGACACCCCCGCCACCCTTTTGGAAGTGATTGAGGGATATGAGGCTCGTTTGGCAGAGCTAACCCCTCAGGCCAGCAATAACACGGGTAAGATGAACAAGAAAGGATTGGACGCTTTCGCCCAGGCGATCGCTGAAGCCCGCACTCACCTGAATGACAGTGAAGCCAACCAGAAAATCATCCTTGCTTCCTTGAACGAAGCTTACCAGAAGCTCCTCTCAGAGGGTCGCAACCAGCCTGGTGCCCCCATGGATGGTTACGAAGCCGACATCACTACCACGGGTCTCATTGAAGCCAGCAATTTCACTGCCTCTGAGATGGGCAAGCGTTTTGGCACCCCTGAAAACTGGACTGTAGAGAACTATGCCATCAAGATGACTAACGGTGACACGAAGAACGGTATTGACAGTTATCCTGGCCACAACACCCTGATGCTGGGCCGTTGGTTGAGCGAAGAGGTTCAACCCATCGAAAGCGACATCACCAACGCACGCATCTATCGCACCGTTCACCTTGAACCAGGCACATACTATTTTGGTGTGTTGTACGAGACCCACTACAACATCTCTGAGTCGAACTATATCTTTGCAGCCAACACCACCCTTTCCACTCAGGCTGTTGAAGAGAACAGCATCGCTTTCGCCCACAACAATGCTACTGGGGAGGGTAAATGGTTCGGAATCACCTTCTTCATCGACAAAGCGCAGGATGTGGTACTTGGTTGGCAGGCCGACCTTACCGAAGGCTCCACAGAGCAGGAGTTCCGTGTGAAGGAAGTGAAATTGCTCAGTTACGGTATGGTGAGCAACGATGCCCTTTTCAACCTTATCCAACGCGCTTGGGAAACGATTGAATCGGTAAAAATCAACAACAACACAGGTTACTACCGAAAAGATGCAGCCAATGCGTTGCAAGCAGCCATTGAGACCGCAGAAGAAAAGGTTGACGGTACAGAAGAAGAAGTGGAAGCCGCTTACGATGCCCTTCAGAATGCCCTTGAGGACTTCTTGAAAAACGGAAAGAACATAGGAGGTTCGCCCATAGGCTCCAACTACGAGGACATCACTATCCAGACCTTCCAAGAGTCTGAGAACTTCGCCCGTACTCCTGAGACACAAGATGGTGGACGCTTCGGAGAAACCCTCTACTGGACAGTGGAGAACTTCGGTTTTGACCATCAAGCCGGCATCGACAACAACCCTGGATACGACTGCCTTCATTTGGAGGTGTGGTGGAACAGCAACGCCTTCCCCGAGCATGGCTATGACATCGCCAACGCCCGTCTCTACCAAAAGGCAGAACTGCCAGCAGGACGCTATTATTTGGGCGCAGCTTACTCCCCATTCGAGCCTAACGACGAGAGTTGGATATTCGTTTCCGACCGCATACTCAACTCCAGCGAGATGACCTCGCAATCCATCGCATACGAACAAGTCAGCTTAGCTCCCCGTGACGGTACGTTCCGTGGCATTAACTTCACGCTCGACGAACCGACAACCGTCTATATGGGTTTCCAGGCCGACTTCAGCAACTCCCAGACCAACAACGTCCGTGTGAAAGCAGTGAAACTGCTCTACTATGGTGAAATCACATACTCCAAACTGTCGTCCCTGATTGCCTCCGTGGAGGAACAGATGGCAGCAGTGAAAGTGAACAAGAACACTGGTCACTACTCGGAAGAGGCATACAATCATCTTTCTGAAATTGTGGCTTCGGCCAAGGGCGTGGCTGAGGACGCCAGCTACGATGCCATCAGTGATGCCTACAACACCTTAAGCGAAGCCATGGCAGACTTCCTTCAGAACGGACGCAACCCCGGCGGTGAGCCAGAAAAGCTCAGTGCTGTTGACATCACCGAAGAGAAACTGCACGAGGCATCGGGTTTCAGCCGTGAGGACCCAAGTGTAGCCACTCGTTTCGCCAAGCCCGCCTACTGGACAGTTGAGAACTTCAGCATTCCCAATGGAGGAGATGGAACGAAACAGGGTCTTGACAAGTATCCTGGTTACGACTGTCTGATGCTTGGTATTTGGGGCGACCGCGGCAACAGTCAAGAGGGTGACTTGCACAATGCACGTATATATCAGAAAGTGCATCTTGAAGCCGGCCGCTATTATTTCGGCAACACTTTCCAGACCCGTTACAACCTCTCTCAGGCTTACCTCTTCGCCGCCTCTGAGCCACTTCCAACAGACGAGATAGAGAGTCAGTCCATCGCATGGCTCAACATTGCCAACGGTGGTGAAAGCAGCACTTTCAATGGCATCTTCTTCACGCTCAGCGAGCCTCAGGATGTTTGCCTCGGTTTCCAGGCCAATCTGGCAGAGGGAGCAGGCGAACAAGAGTTCCGCGCCGACCAAGTTGTGCTCTACGGCTACAACATCGAGCCCAGTATCATTGAACTCAACAAGACGGATGACACAGACGCCCCAATAGAGATTTACTCACTCCAAGGCATCCGTCTGCAGCAAGTACCACAACATGGTGTGTTTATTGTGAAGAAAGGCAATAAGACGGTGAAGGTGATGAAATAATCATTCATTCATGATACAGCAAGGGTGCGTCAAGTGATTTGGCGCACCCTCTTTTTATGGTTTGTCTCGACAAAAACTAATCCTCATGGAAAACACCGTCGGTAGTGAGATAACCGTCCTTGCCTTGATAGGAGACCCACGCTTTCGGATTATCGCCGTCAGAGAATGAGGGATGATACCATCCACCTGTTTCTGTCATCTTCGGGTTGTAGATCATAGGGATAACCATTTCTCCATTGACATCACAAAAACCCACCAGTGAATTGTTGTTGATTTTCATGACATCATTATTGACGATGGCAGCCAATCCTTGGCTGAAAGGATAAGGGGTGTAGTTGCCAGGGAAAGAGAAGAGGATTGTTCCATCAGAGTAAATGCACATCCATTTGTCATCGGCTCCGTCATCGGTTAAGGATCGACGAGGTCTTCCCACCCTGATCCATGAATAGTCGCCGAAGAAAGTTTGAATGGTGCCGTAATTACATTTCTGCACCTCTGTTCCATTGATATCGACCAGTCCATACTTGGTCTTATCCTTACTGACCTTTACGAGGTCTGAGGCCCCAGTTTGCTGCACATCAAGATAAGTATTTTGCGTGATACGTTCTCCATTCCTATTGTAGAGTTCCCATTTCCCGTTGGCAGTTTGCTTGGCCGGTATGATATTGCCGATATAGTTGCCAGCAGAGTTAACGTTAGCGGAGTGGTTTCTCATGTCGTAATCCCACAGCACTCGTGCATACTCGCAAGGCAGGATGACCTGTCCTAAGTTGGATATCACACCTTGTTTGTCATTGGCAAAAGTAATGAGCACGCAGTCAGGACGTGGGCTTGATGTTCGCACCGAGTCGAGCGAGCAATTGACCGTCACATTTCCAAGACTGTCGGTCACACCCCAGAGCGCGCCCTGACGGGTGTAGAAGAAATGGTAGTAGTAGCCTCTCTGGTGAAGGATGGTGTCGTAGTCGCATGGCAGCACCTGTTGTTTTGTCTGCTCGTTGTAAAGTCCAAACTTGTGAGTGTTCTCGTCCTGTACGATTTTCACGAAGTAGTTGTCGTTGTCTTTGGAACAGCTTTTGAATGAATAGCCTATTCCAAAGCAAATGGCCAAGAAAAACAAGCTGCCAAGGGTGATCCAGACATCTTCTCCATGTTCTGTCCAGAAGTCGCTCCACCAATCGCGCAACCTATTTCCCCATGAACGGTTGGTTTGGTTCTTGAGATTTCGGTAATTGTTTTGCAGGCTCTTGAAGTTCTGCTGTAATGTTCCGAGCTGCGCCTGTTGTCCTTTCAGTTTCTTATACTCATCTTCCGATATCACCACATACTTCTTAGGGAGAAGGGCTACTCCCGTCTCCAAGGGTTTCCCACACTTCACGCAATAGTGGTGGATGTCCAGATTCTGGTGCTTACAGTATTTACAGATCTTAGTCATAGTTCACATGTTTTTCTCGGGCATGTTAAGCTTAAGCACTCTAATTAACGTGAATTCGACGAAAATCATTTATGATGAATTATTGGCAATTTATGTTGATATTAAACATGAATGCCCACAAATTTAACATAAATTTCTCATGAATTTTAATGTAAGGCAAAGCCTTTTTGTAATTCTCATCAATTCATCGAACTGACGTTAATTATCGTAGGTTTGATGTATTATAGCGCGTTTGCTCCCACAAATCGGGCAGTAGTAGGCGTTATCTCTCTCAATGGGGAAACGATATCCGCAATAACCGCAGAAAGACGCGAAAGAGGAGACCCTCCTTTTCACCTCCTTATTCTCCTTAGGCACCACCCTGTCCTGTGGCTTTGGGCGGTTTCTGACCTCCTCTTCCCTGCGTCGTTTTTCTTTATCCCTGTCATAGATGGCGGTCAGAGAGCGTACCTTGTCGAGAGGTAGGGCGATGTCTTTTCTCAAATCCTCCAGTCGGTCTTTCACCTCTTGATTCGGGATAGACGCTATAGCTTTGTAGGCTGCAGAGTTCACGAGTGCAGTTTGAGAGGAAAGGTCTGAATTCTGGAAAATCAGTTCCTTGTCGCTATCGGAATTAAAGAGGGAAGGTTTCTCTGCAATGGCAATCAGTGAGAGATAGATAATCTGCTGCGAAAAGAAGTCCATATAAGTGTTGAGGAACTGATTAGCTTCTCTCGCAGGGTGCTGGTATGCAGGCACTCCCCATGTTGGCTGTTCGATATTTGTTGGTTGTCCCTTGACAAAGAAAGAGTCGTAGTCAATCAAGACCATATTACCCACGGATGTTACGATGATATTTTCGCCCGACAGGTCACCATGAGCCATATTGTTGTGGTTGAGATAATCCACCATGTTGTAGAAGGTCTTAGCAAGACTACGCATAACGTTGGCTTTTCTGTAGTTCTTGCGGACGTATTCAATCAGTGTATCCCCCTCTATCCAATCCATCACCACCCCAGGAATCACTTTTCCGTTGAGTAGTCTTAGCGCCTGTTCTACATACTTGTATTTAACCACATAATGAGGTTGATGTAGGTTGAAATATCCTGCAACATTCCTGATGTGAGCGAGATTGTCCACTCTTGCCTTGTCGTTGAACCAAAGACGGAGACATTTCTTTGTCTTCTTTCCAGCATTAGCCATGGGAAATGTAAGACAAAAACCACCTGGACTCATCATAAAAGGATATTCATCGTACTCGATGATTGTCGGCACGTAATCATAACCTTTCAAATCTGGGACCAACACATTGCCTGGTTTCTCAAAGGCATCCAATATTTCAAGATCCAAACTCATATTATTGAACTGATTTGAATGTTAGTATAAGATTTATTAGAGGATAAGGATAGGTCAAGAATGATTAAGGAACTAATCCGAGAAAATGGTTTCCAAAGTTCCGAAATCCGCAACTAATAGAAGAAAGACCAACAGCCCTTCCAACACAATTGTCAATAGATTCTGAATATTGGTGAGAATTAGATAACCCACTATAGGCACTACTGCCGCAGGTATGAAATGCAGCCAAGTGTAGTATGTTTTCCAGAATCCTTTCTTCTCATCGTGATAGGAATCAGCACAAAGGAACAATGTCATGAGAAATGCCGGTACATTGACAAACCCAATAGTCACACCTCCCCAAGGTTGGTGGATAGGTGCCTCCTGTATGCTGATGAAGATATACTCCACAAGCATAAGCAGAAGCAGCATCCATCTCCCCATCTTGGTCCATTTCAGTCTGTTGTGAACGGGGGCGATATCTCTGTCCTCGTTCTCTCTCAACCCTTCGTAGTACCAAGCGGGGACACCTCTTTGCCTATCTCCTGAAGGGTGAACATCCTCAGTTTGATGTCCATTGTTCACATTTCTGCTCCTTGGCTCATCATCGGCGACCAAGGGAGTTCCACAGATGATGCAAAACCTTGCTCCAGGCTCATGGTTGGTTTCTTTACAATTAGGGCATCTCATTTACCTTTACCTGCTGTTGTTTTGTGTTTATTGTGAATAACCAGAGTAGTCGAATTCATCATCCTCAATGATGGGTTCGGAGGATACGGAGTTCTCTGACGAATCTGAGATTACGAGAGACTCAGAGATTACGGGGGACTCCGAAGGTTCACAGGACTCGGAGGGTTCGGGAGATTCAATGAGTTCGGTGGGCTCAGAGGGTTCGGGGGACTCAGATTTTTCTGAGAGTTCGGGCGTATCAGGAACGACAGGTATTTCAGCAATCTCCTCTTGTTGTCCAATTCTGATGAGTATGACGCTTTCGTCGTCGCTTTTCAATCGGTGTTCCTGGTATTCCTGCTCTACGAATGATTCGAAAAACTCATTGTCATGGAGGTTCCACAGTTCTGTGATGATGTCTCGTCCTTCATTCCACTGTTGTATAATCCAATTGGAGATGGCATCGCTGGCCAAAATGGCCCAGCCAGACGTGATGTTCCTTTTTCCCTTGATCCACTCTCCAACCACTATCCCATCAGAATGGATTTGACGGGGGTGGTTGTCGAACTGCACATCGAGTTGCCATTGTGGTGACACTTTCACAGTCATACTGCAGAAACATCGCATTCGGCCATCCTCAGGCAAGATGAAGAGGCAGGAATCGCCCAAGATCTGCCAAGAGAACTCGTCGCCGTTCATGGTCAGTCCGACGAATGTTGCCGCCCCGACATGAAACTCCTCCTCCACCATTTCCTCCATCAGGCGCATATCCTCATCAAGACTGTCCATATAATGGTTTCGTTCGGTCATGAAGCACTCAGGCATCGACGGAGGAGGGAAGATGGATTTGCCTTTGCCGTCAATATATGTACTTGTGAGTAAATCCGACAGGATTTTAGGCAAGAAGGAGTTGGTGACTCCATCACTCAAGGCAAAGCATCCACTCTCCAGGTCGTAAGCTATAGAATCCTGAATGTCCACATCCGTTTCGCCCCGTTTATGGGTGATGAATGATTTCACCTGAATGTTTGCCATAATCAATTACTACTTAGATGATCCCCACTCAATGAAACTGACTACCCGAGACACGTCTTTCTCATTAGAAATCATGCAATGCGACCCAATGGTTGCTTCGGTGAAGCCAAAAGTATGTGCCGAATCGAGGAGGTCCTCATACATGGGGGAACTGATTTGATAGAGGAACGCCATGTTTTCGTTGATAGTGGGTTGTGATGTTGGAAAACTCAAAGAGGGGTCACTAATAGTGGGATCGTGATGCACATTGAAGATGCGCACATTCCCGTCATCGGTACTGACATTCATGAGTGCCATTGCAGCCTGTCGTGTCTTTTCGAAGACTTCCTCTTTGGATATATCGTCTCCCTCGTAGGGTTCGCCGTCAGTGATGTTGATTACGATGGGGGACGGTATCTCAGTACGTCCTTCGGCTTTCTGCTGTGCAATCCATTGTTCCACATCCTCCTTGGCTTTGTCGAAAGCCATCTTCATACAGGTTTGAAACTCGGGTTTTGCTTCTTCTTCCTTATTGAAGAGAGGCCGTCCCCCTTTCTTGGCTTCCAGGAGTGCCTTAGAAAGTCCAATAGCATCAACTTTAAGCAATTGCACGATATGGTAATTATAGCCATATATAGAGACACTCACACGGTTTTTCGGTCCGGAATTTGATTTGCAATGCGCTGATATGCTCCGGCATGTTTGATGGAGCGCGTCAATGACGTAATCGATTTTATCTTCCATTGAACCAGAGAGGTCAACGAGAAAGACAATGTGACCGGGATGTGTTGATCCCCATTGCTTTCTGTAAGGGCGATTATCGCCAAATAAGGGTTCGTTTGCCATAATGATTAGAATTATTGAAGTTTAATTTATTAGTATCGTTGTGAATATTTACTGTTGAAAACGAAGCCGGAATCAATCTGGTAAATCAAGAGCCACTTTGATATTTCCGACGGTGAGGACATCATCAGAATAGACCTGCTTGCCCTTCGGGCCGATTTCCCGTCCGTTAACTCTCAAGGTCTGACCGTTGACATTGAAAACCCGCACCTCAACACCATTGACTTCAACCTGAAACAGATCACCAGAAATAGGACATCCTATACCTTGTGGCGCTGTGAAGACATTTGTTCCTTCATAGAGAGGTTGTTTCACTGTTTTCCCGTTGCCATTGAAGACCACTTCGCCTTTCTTTTCGCCATGGTTAACCGGATTGGGTGTGGGAGTCGGTCTTGGTGTAGGTGCAGCCTTGCGCAGAGCTTCCAAGGCTCGTTTGGTTGCTGCATGGGCATTCTTCTCTTCTTGCAGTAGCCGTTGAGATTCGCTCAGTTTTCTTTTTTCTGCATC
The DNA here is from genome assembly GCA_017509605.1 of Bacteroidaceae bacterium. GTDB lineage: Bacteria > Bacteroidota > Bacteroidia > Bacteroidales > Bacteroidaceae > RUG11857. The sequence continues at coordinate 51,585 of JAFWPH010000055.1, forward strand.
CAACAATTCCTTGGTTTTGTCATGTTCTGTCTTCTCAGTTTCCAGATTCCCTTTGGCAACGTCCCTTTCGCTCTCGGCGGTAGTGATTTTTTTATTGGCGATATCAAGTTTCCCATTGGCGATACCAAGTTCCTCGTTGACGGCGCTGAGTTCTCCTTTGGTCGTGAAAAGTTCTTCAAACAGTTCCTTGTTGCTTTCTGTAAGTTCCTTGTTTTTGTTTTGGACATCGGTGACGAGTTTTTTCTGGCGTTCGATTTCCTCGTTCAGGGATTTGGTGTCAGTGGCCTGCTGGCGTTCCGTGTCCAAACGTTTCTGATACGCCTCCTTCATTTTGGCGAGCCTTTCCTCCTCCATTCTGACGATGGCTGGAGGCACCACCTGTGGATAGATGATTCTGGTCCATCCGCAATGTTCGCAATAGGTTTGCTCCTCTGTCATCTGCGCCTCGCACACCGGGCATTTATCCGCTATGACGAGTTCCTTTGGAAACGGTATGGGCACTTCAGTAGAAGAAGGTTCAACTGATGCAGCAGCCTTTTTCTCTGCCCTCAGTTCCTCCAGTTCTCTTTTGGTGGTCTCATGCGCCTCCTGTTCTTCCTTCATTTTGGCTAGACGATCCATGTACTTGGCTATACGTTTCTTTTCGTACGCCTTGACTTCAGCGCTGACGGTTGTAGGCAATATATGGATTTCAAATCCACAATGTTCGCAAAAGGTGGAGCTGGTTGCCTTATTGCAGACTGGGCATATTGTAGTAGCCATATCGTTGTGTGTTTAATAAGTTCGTTTCTCTGTTTTCTTCCTATTGTCGATATTGTGACAGCGCTCTTGCAGCACGCTGTCAATCAGTTGTATCTGGTCGGTGATGTTCATGATGATGTCACCTCTTTCTGTTACAGGTATTAAATCATGTTTGATTCTTTTATCCTTGTTTTCTGGTTTCTTGTTGTAATCAGTCCAGTCTCGGTTACAGTCATTATTGACCCTGATTTGCAAGTCCCTGTCATTGGTGATGACCAACAGCCGCAATCTTTCCTCAATCATGATGTTCTTGCTGTACTGTCTGATCCATTTGTCGGCATATATCTTATTCTTGTCGTCTTCAGCTTCTTCAACCACCAATTCAAGTCTGGCCTTGAGTTGCTTTCCCTCTTTTTTGCACATGTCACTGATCAGGCACTTGGCGCTCCAGGCCATAGGCTGCCGGGGATCTTCCATGTCTTTACTGAAACTGTTGATTTCAGAATAGACAGCATTGTGCACTTCAAACCGATAGTCGTTAAAGGTGTAGTCATCGTCGGGTTTGATGGCCTTTTCTCTTTGTGTTTGTCCGAGAAACAACAACATGTGCTTGTATTTCATCTGTTTCTTCCCATTGCAGTCTTCATCCGCCAGCCAGATATTGGTGTCGGTGGCAATGACGTTAAAATCGAGTTGACGCATCAAGTAATCCCGTTGTCGGATAAGTTCCACTTCACTCTTCTTTTCGAGTTCTTCTCTCTCATAGAGATTTATTCTCGACCCCATGAAATAGACAAACTTGGATTTTTGAGGATTGGCAGTCGGTGTAGTCTTGATTTCTTTTTTCTCTTTTTCCTCTTTTTCCTCTTTTTTCTCCTTCTTCTCTTCTTTCTTCTCTTCGGTTGTTTCTTTTTTCTTCACCTCAGTCTTCACAATCTTGGGGTTCTCGTCGTTTTTGAGAATCATGGAAGCGCATTCTGGTGCATATAGGAGTATTCGATTACCGGAAACGGCCGATGCTTTCAATGTCATTCTCTTGACAGGTATTTCTGCAAAGAACAGGTCGGGCGCGGGGTTGTCGCCCAGGAAATGGCGCCATGTTCGCCTATCTCCTTCCACTACCTCGGCCTCCAAAGAGGTCTTGTCAATCGGTACCAGCACCATCTGTTTATCCTTGAGCAGTTCCTGAATGGTGATGCCGTTTTCACCTATCAACACTTTCCTTTCTAAGATTTCGTTCATCAGTTCGGTTCGTTTTATTATCCTGACAAAGTTAACCATAAAAAGCGAGACCATCAAACCTTTTCAGTTTTTATTCTCTTAACGCCTCAATTTGTAGGTACACGAGGAGAGCCGTCAATGGAATTCGAGGCGAGTTGTTGTCTAATTGAACTGTCGATAGAGTCTGTCGGCATAAGAGATTCTTGAAGCCGCGCTTGGGCTGCCCAATTGCTGAGCCTTCTGGTAGCATCCTCTGGCCTTCAGTACAAAAGTCAGTTTTGCCACTTTGACCGGTTTCATGTTTCCGTGTCCTTTCACGATTGGCAGTGTTTCAGCTGCACTGATGAGTTCGTCCCCCATTGCCAGCCAGGAGTTGATCTCGCTTTCCCGGAGTTCTTCCCTTGTATTGGCCAATTCCGCATTACTCTCCTGGAGTTGTTTGCTCGTCTGTCCGAGTTCATGGTCAAGTGTTGAGATCTGTTGGTCCATCTTGGTGATTTGCTCATCCTTCTGCCGTATGATGGTCTTCAGTTCATCTATTTCCTGCTCTTTCTGACGTAGCGTGGTTTTGAGTTTTTCGAGGAAAAGTTTTGTGGATTGGTCTATGCTCTCCATTTCCTCAGCCCTTTCCAGTTTCTGCTTGATAGATGCGATGTCCTTGGCTATCTCCTCCGCTTTGATGCGGTTGCTGCTTCCAGAGTTGTCTTCGAGCGAGCGTTCAAGATTGGCAGTCCTTCCTGATACGGAGTTGATTGCAGTGAAGATGTTATCGATGAGTTTTTGTGCCTCGACATTGTTTTCGAGCGCCTTGGACCTTTCTTGTCTCAGCCGGTCACATTCCATTTGCAATTCGGTGAGATCCATGTTCGCAGTGTCTCTTTGTCCACAAGAGCAACACAACAGGCCCATCAGGCCTGCCATCATAATCATTTTACGAGTATCCATCCTTCAAAAGTTATTTCTATTTCGTTTGTTAAGTTCTTTATCCTCGCTTTTCCCGTTCCAAGTTGTTCGGAATAGATTTCTCCGTTTGAGATGTTGTAAGAGAAAGTGTATCGCCGGGTGATGTTGGTGGTATAGACATTCATCTCATACTGGCTGTCTTTGTAGAGAATCTCTACAGAGGCATTGGTTTGATCGCTGCCGTTCATTTCTCTGGGAAAATAAACGCCAGAGATGTCACGTGGTACCGTTTCCTCATTCACAGCGTATTCTGAGGGTGGCGGGAAGTTTGACGACGAATCTCTGGTAAAGATCTTGTAAAGCAGCGCACATACGATAAAGACCAGGAGTACGGCTCCGACCCGAAGGGTCCACTTCTTCCAAGGATTGTCTCTCAGCGCATCGTATTCACTCCTGCTGATCAGCACATTTCCTGATGGGGCAAATCCCTCGCGTTGGATTGTATCGAGCCTGCCCTTTGCTTCTTTAAGGTTTCTCAACTCCCAATACCTGATCAGTTGATAACCTTCCGGGGCATATCCTTCGCGTTGGATGGTTTCCAGTTTACCTCTTGCGTCGTTGAGGTTCCTCATCTGCGCATTTCCAACCAGTTGGAAACCCTCAGGAGCATAGCCCTGCACCTTCAGGTTCCTCAACTCGGTTTGGTCTTTGCGAAGCCTTTCGACCTCCTCCTTGCTGACCACGGTCACTTCTGAGCCAAGTGGCATACGACAATTGGCGCAGTAGTTGTATGCGTCGTCGTTCAGGTGTCCACATTTTCCACAAATCTTTGCCATAATGAATTTTGGTTATCTGTCGGCATCAAAACATGGAGGGGGAAGAGGTCAGGCCAAGTCCCCTTACATTTTGATGTTCAATGTGTTGTCATTGAACAGCTGGCGTATGTCGCTGACGATATTCATCGAGAATCCGTCCTCGTTCATGCCGCCATGCAGTATTCCTATCACTTTCCAGTTGTTGGCGAGCATCACCGGTCCCCCCGAGGATCCATGTGTGGCACCCGCCTGGGTGCGGATGGCATCGAAAGTACGGGAGACACCCCGAGTGTTGGTGATTCGGCAGTTGCTCTCCGTATTACTGATAACTCCTTGTGTGAGCAGCATGCTGTCCGACACCTGTGTGCCCATGGGGAATCCGGCAATTTGGATGTATGTAGCCGGTTCGCGCGGTGTGTCCACATCTACGTGGAAGCATTTGGCTCCGTCGGGCAGGCTGTTGAGCTGAAGGATGGCGAAGTCATGCTGTGGGTTGTTCCAAAGCAATGTAGCCTGAGTGGCCATCTTCGTTCCCCTCATGTTGAGTGTGAAAGTGAAATTGTTTTCACCTTCCACCACATGGCTTGCCGTGAGCACATATCTGTTCTTGAGCGAGATGATGAACGCCGTACCCGAACCGCCACGCAACTCAATCAGTCCGACGGAAGCATAAAGGTCGTTGCCGTTGGCCACGTAAGCGTCCTCTTCCTCTCCTGAGCAGTCGATTTGCCCGCTGTAGTATGCTGGATGGTCAAAGATGTCCAGTCCGTCATTTCCTTGTGCATTGTTTGCATCCTCAGTGCCTTCCACCAGAGGGAAGTCTTCCGGGATGATGCGCATTGCGAAATCCGTGTCGGCTTGCTGTTCGTGTGTTGCATTGTTGTAGCGTTCGTCACGATGGTCTTTGAGAATGGCCATCAATGTTCCCACCACCCCAGCATTTCCGAAATTGCGGTCTCTGACAAGGGATGCGAAATATCGAATAGCGGGCTCCTTGCAAGTATTGGGATCCATTCTTACCTGTGTCTTGGGATTATTGGCCATACGCAGAAGAATCTCCCACAATTCCTCGTTGGTATAATCCGTGAAGTTAATGACGTTGCTCATTCGTCGTGACATACCGGGATTGACATTGATCATCTGCTGCATTTCATTAGTGTAACCCGCCATGATGATGCAGAGTTTGTTCTCGTAGTCCCTATTGGTAATATTACCGACGATATCTGCCAGCACTCTCGGGCTTTGTGTGAGCATATAAGCCTCGTCGATGAAGAGCACCTTTCCAATGTTGTCCTCAAACAGTTTCTTCACTTGTTCAGGAGTTGATGTGAGCAAGTCATTACCGGCGATTTCCGTCATCACATTGGCGTCCTCGCTTTGGAGGACTCCCAGTTTCTGCAGTACCTCACCCATGATACGGGCGATGGTTGTCTTTCCCGTTCCCGGATTACCGCTGAACACGAAGTTGAGTTTGGGCATCTCAGGTTCAAAGTCATCAATGAGCCTCAGTTTGTTTCTTTCGGCGAGGCATTTGTTGAAGAGGTTCTTCACCACTTCTTTCACGCCTTGCTGTCCCACCAGCGCATTGAGGTCACCGAAAATCACCTTATGATTGAGCATAGACGGGTCGATGAGCATGCGCAGTTTATCAGGCAGGTGACGGACGTCGAGAGGCTGTGTATCTCCGCTGTTGCGGTAGGTTCCCACGATGTTGTTGACGAGGTTTTCCATATCGCCCACATTACCGAACTTCTTGGTGCGGTACGCATACTTGAACTTGATGATGTTCTTGAGTGCCGTGCGGAACTCCTCGGTTGTAGGCACATTGATCATCTTCATGGAGATATTGAAGAGCACGTCGGGTTTGTAGTCATGGAAATAGAAGAATCCCAGGTTGTTGAACCTGCGTCGGAATCCCTTGTTTCCCTCATTGATGAGATGCATGATCTCGTCAGTATATCCTGCGAGAATGACGAGGGAGTCGTCGTTGTCCTCCATGAACTGTATGAGTACCTCGATAGCCTCTGAACCGTAGTTGACGTCGCCGTGGTCGTTGTCGCCCGACATGAGTCCATAGGCTTCGTCGATGAAGAGCACACCACCTCGGGCTCGCTCGCAGACCGCTCTTGTTTTCGGTCTTGTGCTTCCGATGTACTCACCGATGAGCTCGCTGACATCCACCTTGACGAAATGTCCTTTGGGCAGTAGTCCATCCTCACGAAGAATGTCGCCGAAGAGACGAGCCACCGTCGATTTACCTGTTCCGGGGCTTCCCATGAGCGCCATGTGTGGACGGAATCGTCCTCCCCCCGCTCCTGCTCGGTGTGCATTGAGCGCCCTTCTGTAGTCTTCGAACTGTTTCCTGATGTTGTCAATGCCTTGCATGGCATTGAGTTTGTCGATTGCTTTGATTGTATCCATGTTATTGATGATTTGATCTAAGATTTCTATAGGCAATGTGATGAAATCACGCATCATGCGCAAGGTATTGGCATCCTTTTGCTTCTTGTCGGTAGATATGCCCTGCCACATCCTCAGCACTACATGATCCCAGGGAACGTTTCCAAAGATATGGGGCAGTCCCTCTGTGATTCGTCTTCTGTTCAGCAGGTTGGCAATTTCGTCACGTTCGGGGTCAGCCATAAAGAAGACTGTCTTGAGGACTTGTTTCTTAGTGTTTCCCTCTTTGTCGGTAGTGGGGATGAGGTCCTCGAGCATGAGGTCCTTGAATGGCGGTCGGAAGAGGAATTTGTCGCTTCCGTTCTTCAGTTCCTCCGCGAATGCCTCGTTGGACTTGAAGTCGTAGAGCGCGATGATCTTGAGTCCGATATTCCGTCTGATATAGTTGGCCCTGATGTTGCTGAGTTGGTTCTCATACATCTTCTGTTCGTCCTCATCATATTGTAGCGTGTTAGGATTGACAAATACCACCGCCACCTTTCGCTGCGCGTCACGTTCGACCATTCCGTTGACCGAGCTGAAGAATCCAACACTCTGAGTGACCGTATAGACTCTGCCGAGGCTGTTGCTGATCACTTGTATAGAAGGATGGCGAGTGGTGTTGTCATCAGCATTGCTTGTCGGGTTGTTTCCATTAGCGGCATTGGCCTGTCGGTTCACATTGCGGCTCTTGGCCATGGGTCCCTTTCCAGCGAAGAAGTCCCTGCGCTGAGGTGCAGCAGGAGCGTTCTGCTGTGGTGCGTTGAACCCGAAGAAGTCGATGAGTTGTTGCTGTTCGAAAGAGAAGGCCTTGTCGTCATAGAACACAGTAATGTATCCCTCCTGCCTGAGATAGAGGTATAGTGCCTCATAGAGGTTGTTGACACGCAAGTCTGCAGTGACATATACCTCATCTGTCCTGTTCACGCCGTAGATGGCGGTGAAGAGACCTCTTTCGTTGATGTTGAGAGCATCGATTCGCTGTGTGATCATGGGTTTACCTTTTTTTCTTTTTTGTGATTTCGTGATTTCGTAATAACGTTATTTCGAAGAATGCGTTATCACAGTGACTTCGTTATAACGTTATTACGAAATATTGAAGGTTGTTATCGAGCGTTATTTTCTTCTGTTCACGGCTTTGTCCACGTCTTTGGCAGCTCCTTTGCGGCGCAGTTTCTGTGGATCCTTCAGCTGCGGTATCTTGCCGTCGCCACCACAAGCGGGTGCCTTGATGCTTCCGAGTTTATGTCCGCTCTTCTCGATTTCGCGCTTGATTTGTTCCATGCGAGTCTGGAATGCTCCTTCTGCCTCCACACGTTCGTCGTTGCGATGGAAGATGATCTTGTTGACCGTTGTTCCATTCTGCTCTTCAGGCAGGATGAGTATGGAGAGTTGCTCACCTGTGGAATGACGCTCAAGCACGGCGTATGTACCTTCGCGGCAGTCGTCGTCCTCCTCACCACCCATGAAACCAGGGGCGTCCTTCAGTTCCCATCCCTGGTCGAGCATGGCATTGAGGATGTCGTTGGAGACAGCCACGCGGCACTCGCTCAAGATGCCGAGGTTGACCGCCTCCTGGCGCAGTTCGTCAGCCTGTTCTTTCATCAGGTTGAGTTTGGCAATCAGCTGGTCGAGTTCTTCCATGTCGGGCTGTTCGCTGTCGATGCGCTTCTGCACCTCCTTGATCTGCTGTTCCAGTTGGCTGTACTTGCCGTGTGTCCAGTAGTCGGCCTGCAGTTCCTCAGTCTTGCTTTCGTCGTAGATGCTGTTGACCTTGAGTTTCATGTTTTCCTGCATGAGTCTCAACAAGGCATCAGCCATGGTTTTGGCCAGTTTGTGCTTTGCCTGCCATTTCAGGTGTTCGCGCACTGCTTCTGCTTCCATGACGAGTGCATCGTCCACGAGGTTGTTGGCGTCGGTGATGGAACATGTTCCCGGGTTGGACTTGATTCCGCGGAGACGTTGTTCCAGCAGTGCCACTTTGTCCTGCATGCTCTGTGGCGCGAATCGTGCCACAGGTGTTCTTTGGCGTATGGTGTCGAGAAGTGCGAGCGCCTCGCCTGCTGCGAGCAGTTTGTTGTTCTCGTCCTGCTGGCGCAAGTCGTAGAGGTTCTTGACGTTGGCGTTGATGGTGTTGATTTGCTGCTGTTGGTTTTGGAAACGCTTGTTCACGTCCTTCTCGAGTTGGTTGAGATTGTTGTTGAGCGTGTTCAGTCCATCAGCGAGTGATTCAATCTCGTCCTGCATCTCTTCCATGGCCTCACTCTGTTTATCGAGTGCATCGTAGATCTCGTCGCGGAGGTTGCGCAGTGCCTGTGTGTGTTTCTGGTCAATGGCTCTTAGGTTAGCCCTCAATTTCCGTGCGTTGTCGTCAATACGCGCTCCCAGGCTTTTCTGGACATCGTCGATGTGGCTGTCGAGGTTGGCAGCGAGTGTATTGATGTTCTGATAGAGTTCTCGTCTTGTGTCTTCTATCATCCATCGTGCGTTCTGGTCAGCTTGGTTGAGGACTTTCTGTTCTGCGTTTCTGATTTCGTTCTGCAATTGTCCGCGCAGGCGGTTGATGCCTCTTTCGAGTCCATCGTTGATACCATCAAGTGTGGTTGATTTTACATCTCTACTCATAGTGTTTTAAGATTTAAAGTTTGTGTTTGTGTGGGACTCCAATCGTTGTCGCTGTTGCCGCGTCTTGGGCCACGTATTCAATTTTTCTGATTCCATCCGCCATTTGGTCGAGATATTTGTCGAGTCGGTGGCTCAGTGGGATGATGCGCTGGTTTGATGAGCCACGAATGCCCTTGTTGTCGTTCAGTTCCTCCACATATTCTCCGTCAATCAGCACATCCACGTATTGCAGTGCTTCTTTGGCGTGAGTGATGTGTTCGAGTTGTTCTATCGTGTAGCCCGTGTAAACAATCACGGTGAGTTCAGGTCTGTACTGATGCACCAGTTCGAGCAGTCTGTTCAACTGGCCAGCCTGGAGGAAAGGCTCTCCCCCACTGACGGTCAGTCCGTCAATCCGGCTGTTGTCCACGATATCTGTGGCCAGAGCCTCGATGTCAATCTCCGTTCCGCCGTCCAAGGATTGGCTTTCAGGTGTGACACACCCCTTGCATCTTCGGTGGCATCCCTGCGTCCACAGCACATAGCGCAGCCCCGGCCCCAGCACGTGTGTGCCTTCTCGACAGATGTCGAAGAGTCGTATGTTATGATTTGATGACATTCTCGATCTGCAGTTTGTCGCGGCTTTGTATCACCGATTTCAATTGTTCGTCGTACTTGGTCAGCAGTCGTGATATACGTTCGTCAAGTTCTTTCAGTTGTTCGTTCACTGATTCCGTCTGCTGCAGTATATCCATGTTGAGGCGTCGGTGTGTCTCCAGTTGCGGTTTCCTCTTCTCGTATTCATTATGGAGTTTCTGGAGTCTTTCCTGAAGTTGTGAGACGAAGGGTGCGGTGTCAATGTTATCGAGCCGCCTCAGGCATTCCTCGGATAAGATGGAGAGCAAGACAGCCAGTTTCATTGTATTGTCGCTATTCTCCACCGTTTGGAGTTGTGACTGAATCTCTGATTCTATGTCTCTGAGTCCGATGTCGGACATCATGTTCTGTAAGTCTGTCATATCGTTGTCTTATTTTGAGTATCAGAAAATGCTGTGCAGCCTTGTAATTTTCTCCGTTCCGTCAGCAATGGCTTTCGCCGTTAGGAAGATGTTCCTATACGCGTCGGTTTGGGTTTTGAACGAAATATACTTCACGTTTGTTCCCGCCACGAGAGCGTCAGGTTGTCGGAGTTCAGGCAAAACGTCCTTCCACTTCTTGTCGAGCCAAAATGAAGAGTTGAGCGTGTTTCCCTCCATTGGGACGACGAGCGGAGTTGACCATCTGTTGAGCCACCTCCCGAGTTGAGCGCCAGACACAGATAGACCGACGCCATCCGAATTGAGTTTGTCAGGAAGGATATAGGCAGGTTGAACATCGTCGTTGCGATGACTGGGTATGACCTTGAAATTAGCGAATCTTCGCTGCATCGCATACATCAGCATGTTGAAGTCGGTGTGCTCGCCTATGACGAAAGCCGGCAGATGGTCATGCCGGGGTATGATCGTCATATAGTCGGTGATTTTACACATGGCTTTTTCCGGCAGATACTGGTCGTAATACGTGTCGTATTCAAACCGTTGTCCATTGTGAAAAAACATGGCGTTCCACCCCTGTGTGTCAACCTGTCCTCCACTTACATGTTCCAGTACGTGGGTAAATGAGAAAGGATGCTGGTTCATGCCGTCGATGCTCAGTTGGAGTGTTCCTTGTCGTTCAGCGCAATGGCACAGATAGGTCTCGATGCAGTCTTGACGAATAACAATCAACATGAAGTCGTCTCTTGCTTCCAAATGACAGCAACAGTAGAAAGCCTCACGTTCGGCCTGCGACACAAAGTCGGGGTCGTTGAGTTTGTCCTCGAGATAGTGTTGATATGTTAAGGTTAAGTTCATAAGCATAGTGTTTTATCAAGATAGTTCTTCATAGTTTGATCTTTGACTTTCCCGTCAGAAAAAGAGAATCGGGGTTTCTTTCCAATGATAAGGATATCTTTCATCCGCTTTTTCCGACATCGCGTTGCAAATTTAATGCATTTTTTTGTATGCGCACAAGACAATCTGTAGAAAAAGTCGGGTAACCGGTCTTTTTTAGGTACAAAAGTCAGAAGGAATTGAAGAATGAAGGCAAAAGTCACAAAGAAACGGATGACAGGCATCTTCATCCACTGTTTTTGTCTATTTTTGCGGAAAAAAGTAGAAAATGGTGAAAAAAGCGCGAAACAAGCGTGATATTTTTCCTTTATTGTCGTATAACGAGTAGAGGGGCCTTCTAAAAATTCCCCGTTTACATATATTAATAATCAAAAACAGGACTGGTGATGCAGACAGAAAAGCAGATTGTGGAATCCGTGAAGAAGGGTGAGCGCAAAGGGCAGGACGAGTTGGTCAGCCGTTTCGCCGCTCCCGTCTTCGCCATGATAGCGAGGCAGGTTCCCGATATGATGGATGCTCAGGAGCTGCTTCAAGACACCTTCCTCAAAGCCTTCCGTTATATTGGCCATTTTGACGGCTATCAGTCTTCCCTCTCCACCTGGTTATGCCGGATTGCCTACCAACAGACGATAGATTTTCTGAAACGCCATCGACCCTTTGTGATATCAATGGAAGACAGTTCGGTCTGGCAGACAGATATCAGCAATGAGGAACTGGAAGCAGAACTCTCCACAGGCAACGAACAACGCATCGAACAGTTGCAAGCACAGATGGAACAGTTGCCCCACGAAGAAAGGATGCTGCTCACACTCTACTACTTCGACGACCGCCCGCTCACCGAGATAGCCTTTATCACAGGCATCGACTCGAAAGCACTGGCCAGCCGACTCTACCGAATCAGAAAGAAACTCTATAAGAAACTTACAGCGATATGAACAAACCGAAAGATACAGACCTGCGCGAAGCCATGCGCCGCATGTACGCCGACACGCCCCAATTGCCATCCGATTTCATGGAAAGGATGCATCAAGCACGGGAGAAGGAAAACAAACGACGGACACTCCGACGTTGGTTATACCCGATATCCATCGGTGCTGTAGCCGCCAGCCTGCTGCTGTTGTTCTTTTTCAACCATAGTGGAGACCAACCCACGGAACGGCCTTTGGTAGCCAAGCAGAAAACAGAGGCAACTCAGCCGAACAACGTAAAAGAGGCAACGCAGCCGAACAACGTAAAAGAGGAACCACAGCAAGCCGTTGAAGACACACAAACGGCAACAGAAGTGGTGAGGCAGAACGCTACAGTCGAGCACATAGAAAAAGCGCAAGTCGTCCAACACAAACCGGTGAAAAAGGCTAAGAAGAGGAATAAGACGATACCTCAAGTACAACAGGAAGAACAGCATGTTGCCCTCACTGAAAGCCAAAGCCAAGAAGCCTCACCAGCAGCCGACGAACCTGTCATAGCACCCGTTCACTACGCTTCACCCGACCCATACCTTACGATGGCCTCCCAGGTACAGGATATCAGAACACGAGGCGAACGCCTGCATAAGGAAGTGGCATTACTCATGGATAACCTATAAAAACATGGATAACCTATAAAAACAGAATAAGAACGATGAAAAAGTTTCTCACCATCATGCTGCTGGCAACGTTGTCTGCCACAGCCCATAGCCAGGAAGCCAACGAACGTCTCCACCAGTTGGAAACCTACCTAAAGGAATTGGAGTATGGCGTCAGCCATGAACAATCCAACACTCACGAAAGAGGAATCACCCACCGATGGCGCACGTCTTTCCCTATATATCTACTCCCTCACCCCTCCAACAACGGGAACATGAGCGAAGAGCAACGACAGAAGGTCATCCACTCCATCGACAGCATCAACGCCAGAAGAGAGGAGCAGATGAACAAAGCCCTCGACTCCATCCGTATCGCTTTTGCCGCTTTAGGCAAGTATGCCTCGGAGAGTTACCTTTATGAGTATCACAAGGACGGTACCGACACCATCAAATATTCCTTAGCATTCCGTCAAGAGGAAGACTCACTTTATTCCTCCCGCTACGGCAACCAGGTCTATTTCCACAATGCCCGTGAAGTAGCGAGTTTCGACTACCAGAAGGGCTACGACTCCAACTACAACAGAGTCAATGGCTATGGCAGTTACCAACACGTCTATACCATCCCGAACGGCATCACTTGGGACGACTTGAAACCCTTCGACTTCGCCGCCTTCGAAGCGCAAATCCAACCCGTACTGAAAACGTTGAAAAAGCTGAAAGGATCGAAGACCTATCCCGTCTATTGGCGTCACGACGAAGGATTTGAAGACAACGTTGGCAATGGAGGCCTCATCTCTAAGGTGAGCCGCCAAAGCGAATATGGCGACAACAAACACACAGGACTGACCACCGGTACCCATTACTTCATCCCCATCCAGTACAAATCCGAAGCAGAAGCCATCTACCACCAACTGGACTCACTGACACACAACTATGTGGACAACCACCCCGAGCAGCAGTACACTTATTATTACTCCTCACGCTTTCTTCCACACGCCAATATCACTGGCATTGTTGAAGGCCATGACATCAGGGGCGACAAGGATTATCACCTCAAATGCATGATGGACGAAGAAGGCTACCATATCCTCGTCATCACCACCAAAGGCGAACTATGGACACCCAAAGACTGGCAGAAGCTGAAAAGCTACATTAATGGGGAAAAAGTCTATCGGTAAGGAATAAAAGACAAGGCATAAGACAAAGAGGCGGAGTGTGATACAAATCATGCTCCGCCTCTTTTGTTTATGATTACAAGACTGATAGCTCGGAGAAATAGAAGTCGCGGAGAGGTTTTGTGACAATGTCTCCTTTAAGGGTGACGGGTTGCTGGAGGCGAATATCCTCGGACGATGCTCCGACCTTGATGACATACTGGCCAGGAGCGATGTTCCATTGACGCTCGTCCTGATGTGTGTAGTAACCGAACTGCTCGGTAAAGAGTTTTACCTTGACGGTCTTGCTCTCCCCTGGCTGCAACGACACACGTGCAAAGCCCTGCAACTGGATAGGACGGATGGGAATATCGTTGTTGGCAGGTGAGAGATACACTTGTGCGATTTCATCAGCAGCCATCTTGCCAGTGTTCTTCACTTCAAAGGAGAATTGGATGCTCTCATCGGCAGTTGACCATTCGCCATCGACTTTCAGGTTCTGATATTCAAATGTGGTGTAGGACAGTCCATAGCCGAAAGGCCACTGCACACGCGGGTCTTTCTCAGCTGTGTAGTTGTAGCATAGAGGTTCATAGACTTCTGTGTTGGGATAGCTGACGGATAGTTTTGCCGATGGTGACACCTTTCCGTAAAGGATGTCGGCCACGGCATTTCCCCCTTCCTCACCGGGATACCATGCCTGAACGACAGCGGCACAACGCTCTGCAAGCCCAGAGATGACCTGTGCCCTTCCACCGAACACAACCAGCACCACAGGTTTTCCAGTCTTCAGCAGTTCCTCCACATATTGTTCCTGCTTGCCAGGCAATCGGAGTCCTTGGCGGTCGCGGTTCTCACCACAAAGCATCACGTTCTCGCCGACGGCAGCGATGATGACATCGGCTTGTTTCGCCAAGGCGAGTGCCTCAGCCTTGTCGGCTTTCTCGCCCGAATCCACCCTGCGGTGCAGCAACTCATACTCCCATGCACGCTCGTCGCCCAGTTCAGAGAACTTCGTCTCAATCTCCTCCGTCCAGTCGCATCCACGGCTGTACATGATGTTGAAGCCGTCGGGCTTGCGACTGTTCATTCCCTCCAGAAGTGTCACGATATCGGGATACTCCAAGTCTTCCATGATCCGCTTCCAGAAATAGGTCATGGCCGGGAAGGAATAGTCGCCACACATTGCCCACATGGAGTTGGCATTGGGCCCAGTGAGCAGGATTTTCTGTTCCTTTGAGGCATCTCCCACGAGTGGCAGAATACCGTTATTTTCGAGGAGTACGACCGACTGTGTGGCGATGTCGTAGGCTGTCTGGCGTTCCTCGGGGGTGTCAAGTGTGATTTGTTCCTTGCTATAAAGATAGGCATCCTTGTCGAACAAGCCAGCGCGGAACTTATAGCGCAGGACATCCTTCACAGCACGCTCGAAAGCTTCGGGTTGCACCAACCCTTTATCGATGGCCTCCTGCAAATTGCGATAGTCGGAGCCCTCGGGGAAATCGACATCGTTTCCGGCATTGATGGCCATGGCGGCCTTCATGGCAGAAGCAGAGGCATTTGCTCCCTCGGAGGGAACAGGCAGTTGTCCAATGGCCGTATAGTCGCTGACCACCATACCGTCGAAGCCCAGATATCCACGCAGGATGTCCATGAGGATTTTGGTGTTGCCCACACAGTTGTTCTTCTTCCCGTCGACATCGAGCATGGCGTGATAGCCCGGCATCACGGCTTTGCTTCCAGCCAAGCGAATCATCGTTTCGTGCGGCAGGAGGATTTCCTCCATGAGTTCCTTCTCATCGGCATCTCCACCACCGCCGTAGCCGAGGTAATGCTTGGAGCAGGTGCCGACACCTTTCTTCAAGTCTCCCTGTTGCAATCCGCGCACAAAGGCAGTGCCCATGACAGCGGAAAGGTAGGCGTCCTCGCCATACGACTCCTCCAGTCGGTTGAAACTGGGTGTGCGGCACACATCGACCATGGGCGAGAGCGACAACACACCGCCCATCTTGCGCATGGCGTTAGCCGTCTGACGTGTTTTGAGTTCAGCCAGTTGTGGATTGAAGGAACAAGCCTGCCCTATCTGCTGCGGATAGATGGTGGAACCTTTGGTGTTGACCCCAGACAGCACTTCCTCGTGATAGAGGGCGGGGATGCCGTTGGGGGTATTGTGTATCAGCCAGTCCTGCACTTCAGCCACACGGTCGCGCAGCACGTTGGGGTCAACAGGTTTCTGTGATGCGAACTGCGAGAAATGTCCGATGCCGTTAGGTATCAGTTGTCGGCATTTGGCCGTGTCGAGTTGTCCTTGTTCATCGAGTAGGTCATCCATATACATTCCCCTCAATTGAGCGATTCGTTCCTCCTGCGACATACGGTTGTAGAGTTCGTTGACCTGCTGTTCGATGTCAACAGCGGAATTACAGCCTGCTAAGATTCCAGCCATAGCGATGATGAGTTTTTTCATAACAACCTATTTGTGATTATTCTATTGCTGTTTTAGTTTCTTTCTTCCTTGTTCCTTTGCCTGATTCATCTGTTCCACTCGCTCGGAAAAATTGGCAAGATTCAGCAAAACCTCTTCATCAGAGTTGCTGTCGCTCGTTGTTTCCAAGAGTTTTTTCTGTCCCTCAGCAAAAGCCTCCAGTTCTTTGTCAGACACCTTCATCAGTACCTTGCACTGATTTAGAAGCTTTTCCATCTCACGCAGCATAGAGTGGCTGCTTTCTATCTGACCTTGAGTAGGTCTCCCGGCTGTGGTGAGTAAGCGGCAGACTTGAAGTTCTTCTTGTAGAGATACTTGATTCGTATGCCGTAGAGTTGTGCGATGGAATACATGGACTCTCCTGGCTGGACCTTGTGCCAGTACTTGCGGTACTTACGATCCGCCTTCTTCTGCTTCTTGTGCAGGTAGATGAAAGTGCCAGGCTGGATGGGGTCTGTGACCACTGCCTCGTTGTACTTCAGCAGACGTCTCCTGCTCTTGTGGAGCGACTTCGACAGCGACTGCCATGTGTCGCCCGGCAGTGCCACCACACAAACCACTCCATTGTTGACGGTATAGGTATGTTTTCCAGCAGGTTGGCTGTCCGTTATTGTTGTTGTGGTGGTTGCGATATCGTAAATCTCGTCGTGGTAACCTCCATGATTGCCCTTTCCGCCTTTATCATACTGATAGAGTTCGTAGGTCTCGATGATATTTATCAGTCGTGTGGCGTATGTAGGTGAAGTGGCGTATCCACACTCCTTGAGTCCTTTGGCCCATCCCTTGTAGTCGGTGATTTTCAAATTGAAGAGCCTCTTGTATCGGTCGCGCAACAAGAAGCGCGAATGATCCTCGTAGGAGTCCTTCGCATTGCCATAAACGCGGAAGCAGTCGTTCTTCTGGTCGTCATCCTTGTACATGCGTCGCCCCGTCCATCCACCTCCGCACTTGATGCCGAAATGGTTGTTTCCCTTAGTGGCCAAGTCGCTTCTCCCCGCTCCGCTCTCGAGCAGTCCCTGTGCCAGAGTGATACTTGCCGGTATATGGTATTTCTCCATCTCCTTGATGGCCATATCCTTGTATTGGTGGATGTAATTGAGGTAAGTCTGGTTCTGTCTGTTCTGAGCCATTGCCGGCAGTGCGAACACAGATAGAACAGATAATGCAATATATAAAAGCGTTTTTTTCATCCCTTGTCTTGTAATTCTGTGCAAATATAACGAAAAATCCTCATAATTGCGGATAAAATGATATATTTGCAGAAAAAACCTCAAAAACTTATCCCATGGAGACTCTTGAATTGAAGACAAAGATCGTGAGACTGCATGAAGAGGAACTGGACGCACAACAGCAGAAAGCCCTCGCACAGGCCAAAGCCGCCACTCTCCGCAGCTACAGTCCCTACTCTCATTTCCGTGTAGGTGCATCGGTTGTGCTTGACAACGGCGAGGTGGTGAGCGGTTCCAACCAGGAGAACTGCGCCTACCCATCGGGTCTGTGCGCCGAGCGAACGGCCGTTTTCTATGCCAATTCCCGCTATCCCGGCAAACGCATCCTGTTGATATGCATAGCCGCCAGTTCCGAGGACGGCACCTTCACCAAGATTCCCATCAGTCCGTGTGGTGCGTGCCGTCAGGTGCTGGTTGAGTCGGAGCGGCGCGGCGGCCAGCCCCTTCAGGTCCTGCTCTACGGCAGTGATTGCTGCTACCTTGTGAAGAGTGCGAGAGACCTGTTGCCATTGACGTTTGACGACAGTTATCTGTAGTTTATTCAGGGAACAGCCTCTTTTTATGTTAAAAAAACGAGATATTTTGGATAAGACAGAAAAGAATGATATTTTTGTAGTTAAAATGGTGCAAAGCGTGTTCATTGCAGTGCTTGACCTCGCTCCACAAATCAAGATCTAACCTTTAGGATATAAAATGGGAGTAAAAACAACTTCCGAAACTTTAGTAGGACAATAAAAAACAGCTATTCGACGTGTTAGTAATGACATTAATCATAGTGGCCGTGTTGGCTGTTGGTTATGCCCTGATGGCAACAGAGCAGACCAACCACATCAGCCGTGCCGCTGTAGCCATGATCTGCGGTGTGACAGCCTGGTTGCTCTATATGCTTCGTGGTGGGACATTCCTGAAGTTGATGCATCCAGATGCCTATAACACCTTTCTTGGTGGCGACGAGTCGTCAGCTGCCGCAGTCAAGGAGTTTGTGGCCAACAATGTTGTTGGAGGCTACATTGGAGAGGCTTGCGCTGTACTCCTGTTCTTAATCGCCACCAACACCATCGTGGAGGTGCTCAACAACAACGGCGTGTTCGACCCCATCGCCGAATGGATCCGCACTCGCAACAGCAAGAAGTTCCTTTGGGTGCTGACAGGGCTGACCTTCCTCATCTCGGCCAACATCGACAACCTGACAACAGTGGTTCTGATGCTCACCATCATGAACCAGATTGTTCGTTCGCATGCGCAGAAAGTGGTATATGCCTGTGCCATCATGATGGCAGCCAATCTTGGAGGTTCGGTCACCGTGATCGGCGACATGACCTCGCTGATGCTGTGGGTGCGCGGTGTGGTGACTCCGTCATCATTCTTTCTCGGTCTGATCCTTCCAGCCCTTTGCGCTTTGGCAGTGTTCAACCTCTGCACCTCCACCCTACTTCACGGCAAGGTAGAGATCCACTCCTTCCTGGGCCGTTACCGAGGCGATGACTCGCCATTGGCACCCTGGGCGAAGGTCTTGTTGCTCGTTATAGGCATCGTGGGCATCTGGGCCATTCCCACCTTCCACGCCGCGACGAAACTGCCTCCCTTCCTTGGCGCGCTTTGTGTGTTAGCCTTGGTATGGGTGGTGGATGGGATTCTGAACCTTGAGCGCAACGGCATGGACATTGTGATCCGCCGCAACTACGTGCGCGACAGCGAGTTCATCAGCATGAAGACCATCCTCTATTTCCTTGGCATCTCATTAGGTGTGGGCGCTCTGAAAGAGACAGGTGCCATCAACTTCATCTCCGACCTGATGACTACCTATATCGGCAACGAATACATCTACGCATCGATTCTGGGCTTGCTCTCAAGTGTTGTGGACAATGTGCCCCTGATGATGATTGGTTTGAACGCCTTCGACCTCGACACTGTGAACCACGCCTCCGCTTTCGCGCTCAACGGCAGTTACTGGCAGTTGCTATCCCTATGTTCAGCCTTGGGCGGATCTCTGCTGATGATTGGCAGTTTGGCAGGTCAGCAAGCAATGGAGTCGGAGAAGGTTCGTATGATCTGGTACATCAGGCACTTCCTCTGGCGAGTGTTCGTGGCATGGGCAGCGGCCATGGCCATGTTCTGGCTGACACATCTTTAGGCAACAGACTTCAGGTTAATAGGGAAATCAACGAGAACCATTAGAACCATTAAAACACAAAGGATTATGAATATTAGTTGTATAGGAATATTGACATCAGGCGGCGACTCCCCTGGCATGAACGCCGCAATCAGGTCCGTGACCCGCACTGCATTGTGCAAAGGCATGAAGGTGAAAGGGATCTACCATGGTTATGACGGACTGATCAACGGTGATGTGAAAGAGTTCACCACCGAGAGTGTGAGCAACATCATCGGTCGTGGCGGCACCATTCTCAAAAGCGCCCGTTCGAAGGAGTTCATGACTCGCGAGGGCCGTGAGAAGGCCTATCAGACCATGCAGCGCGAAGGGATAGACGCATTGGTAGTGATTGGTGGCAATGGTTCGCTGACAGGTGCCAAGACCTTTGGCGATGAGTTCAACATCCCGTGTATCGGTTTGCCAGGCACCATCGACAACGACCTTTATGGCACCGACATCACGATTGGTTACGACACCACGCTGAACACCATTGTCGATTGTGTAGATAAGATCCGCGATACAGCCAACTCCCACGAGCGCATCTTCTTTGTGGAGGTGATGGGACGTGACGCCGGTTTCCTCGCGCAGAACAGCGCCATCGCCAGTGGTGCCGAGGCAGCCATTATCCCAGAGGACAGCACCGATGCCGACCAGTTGGAACACTTCATTGGTCGCGGTATCCGCAAGAGCAAGAACTCGAGCATCGTGATTGTGAGCGAGAGTCCGAAGTGCGGTGCCCTCTTCTATGCCGACAGGGTGAAAAAGGAATACCCCCAGTACGATGTGAGGGTTTCGATCCTCGGTCATGTGCAGCGCGGTGGTTCTCCTTCTGCTCGTGACCGTATTCTCTCGAGCCGTCTGGGCGCCGGTGCCATCGATGCCCTTTTAGACGGTCAGCGCAATGTGATGATCGGCATCAAGAACAACCAGATTGTGTATGTTCCTTTCGTCGATGCCATCCACAGCGAGAAGGTCCTGCGCAAAGAGTTGATCAAAGTGCTCGACGAGTTGTCAATTTAGCCATTGACCATTGGCTTCGCCTAAATTGCTCACGCTGACTTTGTCTTCATTTGGCGCGACTCGGCAATCTAAGCAAGCTTGATTGCTCTCGCTGCTTCAAATGTCCGGCATAGCTCGAACAAGTTCGGCTCTGCGCTCGCTTAATCGCAATTTTGACCATTGGCTTGAGCGAAGAGAATAAAAAAGAGAATAAACTACTCAACAAAAATTAAAAAGCAATAAAGAAAAAAGACATAAAGAAAAAAAGATATGATAACACTTACGAATCTCGCCATTCAGTTTGGCAAGCGAGTGCTCTACAAAGACGTGAACCTGAAATTCACCAACGGCAACATCTACGGTGTGATTGGTGCTAATGGAGCAGGCAAGTCAACATTGATCAAAGCCATATCGGGCGAGTTGGAGCCCTCGAAGGGCAGTATCACCCTTGGCCCGGGCGAACGCCTGTCTGTATTGAGCCAGGACCACTTCAAGTTTGACCAGGAGACAGTGATGGACACCGTGATGATGGGTCACACGGTTCTGTGGGGCATCATGAAAGAGCGTGAGGCTCTCTACGCCAAGGCCGACTTCACCGATGAGGACGGTATCAAGGCCGCCGAGCTGGAAGAGAAGTTCGCTGAATTGGATGGTTGGAACGCTGAGAGCGACGCAGCCATTCTGTTGAGCGGTCTTGGCATCAAAGAGGAGTTCCACCATCAGTTGATGAGTGAGTTGAGCGGTAACCAGAAGGTGAGGGTGATGTTGGCCCAAGCTCTTTACGGTAACCCTGACAACCTGTTGCTCGATGAGCCCACCAACGACCTTGACCTTGACACGGTGAGTTGGTTGGAAGAGTATCTCTCCAACTTCGAGCACACGGTTCTGGTTGTGAGTCACGACCGTCACTTCCTCGACGCGGTGAGCACACATACCGTGGATATTGACTACGGGAAGGTCAACCTCTTCGCCGGCAACTACAGTTTCTGGTACCAGAGCAGCCAGCTGGCTCTCCGTCAGGCCCAGAACCAACGCGCCAAGGCCGAAGAGAAGCGCAAGGAACTGGAGGAGTTCATCCGCCGTTTCTCCGCCAATGTCGCCAAGAGCAAGCAGACCACCAGTCGCAAGAAAATGCTGGAGAAGCTGAATATCGAGGAGATCAAGCCATCGAGCCGCAAGTATCCCGGCATCATCTTCACCATGGACCGTGACCCGGGGAACCAGATTCTGGAGGTACACGACATGAAAGCCGTGACCGAGGATGGCACCGTCCTGTTCGACAACCTCAACTTCACGGTGGAGAAAGGTCAAAAGGTGGTGTTCCTCAGTCATAACCCCAGGGCGATGACCGCCTTGTTCGAGATCATCAACGGCAACGCCGAACCAGCCGCCGGCACCTACAAATGGGGAATCACCATCACCACGGCTTACCTGCCACTCGACAACACCAAGTTCTTCGAGAGCGACCTGAACCTTGTGGACTGGCTGTCGCAGTTCGGCACAGGCAACGAGGTCTTCTTCAAGGGTTACCTTGGCCGTATGCTTTTCTCGGGCGAGGAAGTGCTGAAGAAAGTGAATGTGCTGTCGGGAGGTGAGAAGATGCGCTGTATGATCGCCCGTATGCAGTTGAAGAACGCCAACTGCCTGATTCTCGACACGCCGACCAACCACCTCGACTTGGAGTCCATTCAGGCCTTCAACAACAACCTTCAGCAGTTCAAGGGCAACATCCTGTTCGCCAGCCACGACCATGAGTTCATCCAGACGGTTGCCAACCGCATCATCGAGCTCACTCCTAAGGGCAGCATTGACAAACTGATGGAGTACGACGATTACATCGCCTCCGACGCCATCAAGGAACTGCGCCAGAAGATGTATGCAGAGGATTAGCAATGATACGTAAGCGTTCGGTCAAGTTGGTTGCTTGACCGAGCGCTTCATTCTTTTTGGGTCACTCGTCCCAATACATGAATTGTCGATGCAGTGAGTCTGCTTTTTAAACAGTTACTTGTAAAAACACAATAGCTTATGAAACGATTTTTTACTTTATCAACGCTTTCGCTGCTCGTTTTTGTTACAGCGATGGCCCAGGAATTGACTCGCATTCCTAATTCTTCGATGTGGATGCTGGCCCCATTTGTCGGTGCCACCCAGGTGCCTTACGATTATGACGGGGATGGTATTGAATACCGTGTCCGCTGGGGTATGGACACGGCTTGGAACGACCGCAACAACATCGTTCGCGGCACATACCACATTGGACGTGAGAACCTGAGCTACGGTCGTGTCTCGTTCCAGCCTACCGACTCCGTGGGTGACGACCTGAAGCTGTCGAATGCTCAGCAACGCAATCTCAACAGCCGTATCAACAACATGAAACGGACGGGCGTGACGTCAATTCTGCTCAACAGCGACCCTAACGACCCCGACAAACTGGCAAAGTACTATTACGGCAAGCCCAAGAACTGGTACAACATGATCAAGGCGACCGCCATCGCCTGCCAGCAGCAGGGTATGACCGTCGAGGCGATAGCCCCGATGAACGAGCCAGACTACACCTATAACGGACAGGGCACCAAGGAACACTTCCGTCAAGTGGTCAAGCTGATGCGTGAAGACCCCTTCTTCGACAACATCCGCATCTGTGCCGGCAACACGCTCAATCCCGACCCAGCGCTCGAATGGTACAACTACATGAAACCGTATGTGGACGAAGGCAACACCCACCAGTTGGCAGGCTCATTTGACAACTACGCCAAATTCTTCCAGACGGTGCGTGCTGACGGTAAAATCGCCACGGCCGACGAGCTTCACAACACGATGGAGGCTTTCGTAGCTGTCGAGTACGGCTTGCAGAACGGCATCTGGTGGGGTTACGAGGGTGTGACACGTGGCCGTTATTGCAAGGCGACCAGTGGTGGCCGTCGCCTGGGCTATGGTGAAAGCCGTCGCACCTGGACAGCCGGTTGCGTCTATCGACTTCCTGACGGTTCGGTCGATGCCTTCCTCGGTTCCAGTGAACGCCAGGCCAACACCAACACGTTCGAACTGGTTTGTCAGGACCGCGATGTCTTCTACGACGGCTATGGTCCCACTCGTTTCTACACCTGTGAGATTCCTGGCGGAACCGGCTACCAGGTGGGACAGACCAATGCCGAGACCACCATTCACATCACCACAGGTGAAGATGTTGCAGACGGTCCGATAGCGAACGGACAATATTTCATCATGAACAGCCGCAACAAGTCCGTCATGATTATGTCTACCTCGAACAACTCGTCCAATGCCGCTGACGTCATGGTTTCCGCTCCTGCCAGCAAAACGCGCAACGATGAGATCTGGACCATTGAGGCTGTGCCAGCACGCATTGGAGGCGACTTCTGCTATCATTTCGTCACCAACAAAACGGGCGCCCGTCTCTTGGATGTCAAGAACAGCAATCTCAACAACAATGGCGACATCTGCGCCTACCCTGGTGGCAAGGGGGCTATCGAGCAGTGGCACTTCATCTATGCCAGCAATGGCGACTACTACATTCAGTCCCGTTACTCGGGCCTATTCCTCGGGGTGAACAACAACAGAGTGGTTCAACGGGAATTCAATGCCGAGGACCTCACCCAGCGCTGGCGCCTGGTACCTGTTGACACCAAGTGTGAGACCTCCGCACCCGCCGCTCCTGCAGGACTGACCGCCACGCCTCAGTCGGCATCTGTCCTTCTGAATTGGGAAGCCAACACCGAAGACGATTTTGCCTCCTACACCATCCTGCGCGGTGAAGCCACTACTGAGCAGGGAGAGAACTGGCAGACCATAGGCCGTCAGCTGACAGACACTCTGTTTATCGACAACGCCTGCGTGTCTGGCCAGGTTTACCTCTACAAGCTCATTGCAGTTGACAAGGCGGGCAACCGTTCGGAGGCTTCTGAGTTAGTGGCTTCCCAAACCATAGCTGGTCCCGCTCTGATTGCCCGTTACACGTTCGACCACACGTTGCTGGAAGAAAGTGAGAACATCTTCGATGCTGTCGCTCCCGACAACACCAATTATATGGGCACGGATTCCTACCACAAAGAGGGTACAGCATCAGTGGCAATTTCCAACAACAAATATATCATGTTGCCTCACGAAGTGGGCGATCAGCGTGAGATGACCATTGCCATGTGGTTGCGCTGGCGTGGAGGAAACAACTGGGAACGAATCTTTGACTTCGGCTGTGGCCCCGACCGCTACTTCTACCTCACCCCATCGAATGACGACAAGAAGATGGCTTTCGGCATCAAGAATGGTGGTGACGAACAGACACTTGTCTGCGAAGAAGGTCTGCAAAAAAACAAATGGCATCACGTTGCGCTCACGATAGGAGCTACCGAAACGGGCATGGATGTGAAGGTCTATGTGGATGGTGAGATTAAAGGCGCTTCGACCGACATCACGCTGAGTCCTGCCGACATACGTCCCGGTCTCTGTTACCTCGGACGCGGTCAGTCTGCATCCGACCCCTTTATGACAGGTTATATAGACGACCTGCGTTTCTACAACTACCCTCTGCCCCAGGAAGAGATCCAGTCCGTTATGGAGAGTGTGCTCTCAGGCATCGACACCCCAGCTGAGGGTGACAACTCGCCCATCATAGGCACTGAGTATTATAGTCCGAATGGTGTTCGCATCGCCCAGCCCACCCGTGGCCTTGTCCTCATCAAGGAAAAGAGAGCCGACGGCAGCACAACAACCCGCAAGGTCGTGCGTTGATGCCCAGAACTGATCACGCAGTCCGATAATGTACCGTAATAACAAAGAAAGCGGGGCAGCAGTCACAGTTGCTCCGTTTTCTTATTGGCGAAAAAGAGTCACGTTACTGTTTCTATTTCATATAGAATAGTAATTTCCCTATCCGTGACATTTTTGAAATCATCAAGATAATTAATGTGCATGTTGAAAAGGTTATCAAAAATAAGAATACGACATTAATTATTTTCATGTCTTTTAGTGAGGGGATTAATGAGATGGTTATTCTCATGACGGGGACGTGCAACAGGTATATACCAAATGAAATTCTTGAAATTGTTTCCACATAAGACGAAAAACGCCCTTTATTCCATTTATGCGTAAGCAGCAGTGAGAAGAGAGAGAATGAAGTTATATAAAGTAAAGGATTTGAATACCATATACTTGATGGTTGATGGTTATGATAACCATGAATTTGCCACCCAATAATAACCCCCAGACCTATCACAAACACAACCATGCAGATGAATTCCCCTGGATGTTTTTGTATTACAGCAAAGTAGTAGCCTGCTATGACATAAGCTATATACATTAATCTATAGACATAGATTGTGGCATGAGAAATTCCACCTACCATAACATAGATGATGGAAACTGTAAGAATTCCAATGATAAGTTCTCGGGCATGTCCTATTTTCATTAACACATACGACAATACTGGTATGAGCGCATAAATGATAACAAATTCATTCATGTACCATGCATGCATCAATGGTACTATCTTTATAAACAACATCTCTAATAGGATGTCTTTTATTATAAATGGTTTATGCGCATATAAAAGGAAGAACACATTGTATAAAAGTATCCATACATACCATACCATAATAAGTCCTAAAAACTTCTTTTTATAAAATTTGACTATTTTTTCTTTCGTGTCATAACCTCTGGTTAAAAGTAAATATCCAGTAAGCATAAAAAATAAAGGGACGCCCAATCTTCCCATTGTGAAAACAAAAAACTGGAAAAACTGTAGTGTATATGGCATGCCACAAAACGATTCATACCCATTTGTTTTGTAATGAAATGGGAATGACATTTCTATAGCATGATTGGCAACAACAAATAGGATTGCAATAGTACGAATTACATCTAATGTATAATTTCTATTAGACATTTCAGCATTAATTTGAAAAGTTTGCCCAAAAGTACTCATTTTTCTTCATAATATGAAATCATCCATAATTTTTCAACTTTCTGGGAATCATTATTAATGATATGATGACATCGAAATGACTATGTCAACGTCTAGCTCTGACTCGTACAGAGTTCCGTACTGACCGCAAGGAGACGGACAACCTGCCTGATGATTTACGACATCGACTTTCTCATCAAGGAAAAGAGAGCGTTGATGCTTGTCACCCACGAATAGCAATAGCAACGATGCTATAGAATTTCAACAGCAGTTACAATCAAATCAGGTTGTAGCTGCTGTTGTTATGAATGTTGAAACACTTTCTTTCTCTCGACAGGGATATAATTCAGTTTTTTTATCTAAATTTGCGCAACAAATCAAAGAAGCGTCATAATCAGGTAGATAATGCAAGGGAAAAAGACTGTCACGTCAGAATTGATTAGTATGCTGAGATATCCCTTGGCGTTTTTTGTCGTGGTCCAACATTGCTATATTGCGATAGAAGGTTGGCACTACAATCAATTGTCAGCACAAAGTATCGGAAGCAATGTGGTCTCGGAACTGATGTTGTCATCCAAAATCGTGTTATCCTCTGCCATTTGCATTTTCTATACGATCTCAGGTTATTTGTTTTTCGTCCATCTGAAGAGCTGGGACTCCAATGTCTGGAAACGGAAAATGTCCCGACGAATATGGTCCCTTTTTATTCCCTATATAATCTGGAACATTTTGTATATCCTTTTTCAGATAGGTCCGGAAATAGCGCGATGTATCTTCCATGGTTGTTCATGGGACATTGTAACCTCTTGGATAAATGTACACGGAGGATGGTTGGGGATGTTTTGGGACGGAAAAGTCTTGGACTCGGGAATTGTTAACCTCTGGGGACAACCTGTACAATTTTCAGGTCCGGTCTTGCTGCCATTCTACTTCATACGCGATCTGATGGTGGTGAGTCTATTCACTCCTTTGCTGTATTTCTTGCTACGTGCTCGAAATCATCGTATCACTCCATGTGCAGTTATCACAATTGGATTTCTGACCTTCTTTCTACTCACACAGACGTCTTTTGTCCTTTCGGGTTTTACAGCCGAGGCTTTTTTCTTCTATGGCTTGGGGGCATTCCTGTCATTAAATGGTCTTGAGTTGTCCGAGGTGTTTTATCCAAAGAGAATGCTGATAGGGATCGTAACCTTGAGCTTGTTTTTCGCCGAGCTGTATTATGGTTTCCAAGCGTCCATCGCAGGGATTATCATACATCCTATTTATCGTGTTTTCGAAGTCATGACAGTCGTTAACATTGCTTCTTGGATGGTGAAGAAAAGCCCTACAAGCAAGAGCGTGTCGGCACTCAAAAACTGGTTTATCAAATGGCAGAATGCCTCTTTCATGATATATGCCCTTCATGTCTTCTTTCTTAGCAGTGTGCAAGCCATATTGAACAAGTTAGTTGACTTGGTGACAGAAGACTATGGGGTTTACTCGTTGGAAATGTCCACAAGATACCCCTGCCTTGTTTTGATGGTTTATCTGGCAAGGATAGTGGTCATTGTTTTCATTTGCATGATAGCCTCTGTGCTCATGGAGAAGTATTTGCCTCGTCTGAATAAGTTGGTATGTGGTAGATGACCATTGAACATGGAACATGGACCATTGACCATTGGCTTCGCCAAAGATGATTTACTCAACTTTCTCAAGTAAAAATGGAAGTAAAAATGGAAGTAAAAATGGAAGTAAACTCGCTACGCTCATTGGAGTTATGTGCTACGCACAGGACAATAGGTTTTAATAGCAGTCGTTTCGTCCAGCACGAAAGTGCTTAACTTCCAGTCAGCACGGCTGACTTAACTTCCTTTTTAACTCCTTTTTATAATTTGCGAAATTTTAGTGATATAAATAACTCATTTATGAATTATAGACATTACATAACGGTTTTAGTGGCATTCGTCCTGTGTGTCGGATGTAAAGAGAAAGACCAAGAGAAAGAGAAAGGAAATGAGATCAATCTCGTTACAGGCACTGTCTATCGTCTGACGACGACAGAAGGAGAGGGGTTCGCCAAGTTCGAACGGCTGTCGGACGGTCAGTGGAGCGGTGTCTATTACCTGAATGAGGGGCGTATGATGGCTGATGCGCGGAAAGTGGGTCTGACATCCAAGAAAGGCAAACTGAGTTTGACCGAGATCACGGGCGACACCATTCCTGTGCTCAGTCATAGCCGTTATGAGGCACCTGAATTCAAGGATTATCCGGAGACATGGACTTACGAGGATTCCGCATACGCCGTTTCCGTCAAGAAAGATGTGGTTTATGCAAAAGCCGAAGGATACTGGATATCCTATCCTGACACGGGCGGAACCATTAACGAAATCTTCAAGGTAAAGAAAAAGGAGCTCAAGCGTGGAAAGACCGAGTTGAAGTTGACCATGGACGTGTATCTCCCGAAAGACAACAAGTCCGCCTCACGCCGTCCATTGCTTGTCCTTGTGCATGGCGGTGCTTTCTTCAATGGTGACAAGAGAGACCCAGGTTTTCCGGAGTTTGCACGTTATTTCGCCGGGAGAGGCTATGTGGTGGCATCCGTGAATTACCGCCTCGGTTTCCGCAAGAGCATCCCTTCGGTGAACAGGGCCGGTTTCCGTGCTATCCAGGATGTTGATGCAGCCATTCGTTATCTCGTTCATAAAAAAGACTATGCTGTCGATCCGAACCGCGTGTTTGTGGCAGGAACGAGCGCCGGCGGTATCACCGCATTGAATGTGGCGTTCATGAAGGAGGAGAACATCCCCAATGACGCAGATGAAGAAGGAGGCATCAAAGCTGTTTCTCCCGAGTTGAAAGACACCTATACGGTCTTGGGCGTCGGTAACTTATGGGGAGCAGTCAATGACTTGTCCATCCTGAATAATGCCACTACTTCCGTCATCTCTTTCCAGAGCACAGGTGACCGTGTAGTTCCTTTCGGAGAAGGACATCCTTTCAAGAATGTGTTCCTCAATTGGTTGGTCTTCCCCAAAATGTATGGTTCAGAGAAAATCACGGAGTATCTTGGAGCCGAAAGAGCATCCCTCAAGAGTTATGATTTGCCAGGCCGTCATACCATTCATACGGATGAGGATGAGAAAGGGAACACCATACTCAGTCCACGTTTTTACGAGATGGAGTCTGGGATGTGTCAGTTCTTCTCTAACCTGATGTCTCCGCCTCCGGTTGTTCCTGAACACACAGGTTTGACACAGACCTTCCAAGTGACTTCATCAGACATTGAATCGGTATATTGGCAAGTACAAGGAGGGGTGATTCTCGAACAAAGTGGTTGCAGCGCCAAGGTGCTCCTCTTCTCCGACGCTCCCTCCTACTCCGTCACCGTTTGCGGCACATACAAGTCGGGAGAGACTTTCCGCCACACTTGGACACTGTGATTTTTAGTCAAGAGTCGAGAGTCGAGGGTTAAGAGTTAAGAGTTAAGTATCGTAGCTCAGGACATCGTTTACACTTTTTGTATCCCTTAGAAGGGGGTCATAAAAGTATACACACCCAGTATCCAGATGGGTCCCCTCCGCTAAGAAAACCTATTCAGCATGCTGATTCCTAAGGA
>JAFWPH010000018.1 GCA_017509605.1 Bacteroidaceae bacterium
GCGCTCTGACTTTTCACACCCACTGCGTAAACTCCTTCTCCAAGCATGAAAGTACCCTTCTGCATGTTCATGCCCGAAGTCAGTCGGAATTGCCCACCAGTGGGATTAAGGGTTCCCTCGAAGTTGGTAAGATTGGTCTCAAAGTCTCCGCGGACGTATGGGAAACTGATTTTCACAGTGCCTTCACCAGAGAGCGAACCTTGCACCTTGCAACGTTGTCCTGTACTGATAGTGAGCGTCTTCCCTTTCTGCACGGTAATGGCGTTGTTGAGGGCTGGTACAGCACTGGTGGAGTTGTTGTTGAACACCCTGATAGTGGCATTTCCAGTTACGTCTATCTTGGAGCCAGCCTTTCCTAAAGTGGCGTTCCATGCACCCTGTGAGAGCGTACCGCCTTCAAGGACTGTTCCTGCATATCCGTTGTTGCCACCGTAGTTCAAGTTCAGTTGGCCAGCCCCCTTCTTCACCAACACACCCTTTCCTGTCAGTGCTGACTGCAACGTAGTTGTGCTATTGGCAGGTATGTTTATGGCAGCTGAGTCTGTCAGCACCACACTGCGGTCGGATGCCGCATTGGTGTGGTTCACATTCAGGGTAGCCTTTCCTATCTCTATGGTAGTTCCAGCACCGAAACAACTCTCAACACCTTTGTTCTCCAGATTCTTCACAGTCACTGTACCACGGTTT
Source organism: Bacteroidaceae bacterium (assembly GCA_017509605.1). Lineage (GTDB taxonomy): Bacteria > Bacteroidota > Bacteroidia > Bacteroidales > Bacteroidaceae > RUG11857. The sequence continues at coordinate 688 of JAFWPH010000018.1, forward strand.
AGAATGGTCTTTCCTGTATAGTCGCTCTTAGTGGCATTGAGCACCAATGTTCCTGCACCGTCCATCACCAAATCGCCCTTGCCACTGAAGCCACCATCGCCATTGAAGGTGTATTTGCCACTGTCATGTGTGAAGCGCACGCCGCCTGTCACCATCTTGTCGGTCAGGTTCACAGTACGTTGTGCAGCTTCCTCGGGGAAGATGATTTCATCGTTGGTCACAAAAGCCACAGCTATGTCGTTCAAGGAGAAATTGGCTGTCTGATAGTCCCAGTTGCTATTTTCCGCACCAGTCCAAAGTACATCTTTGGCAGGTTCACGCATGTCGCGAATCACAAGCACAATCTGCTTTTCGCGCACTTCTACCACATAGTTCAGCCCCACCAGACCACGCACTTGGATGTTTTTCGCATCGGCGGAAAGTGTACCTGTGCATTCCATCATCACATATTCACCAGCCAAGGGCTTTGTCTCTGCAAGAACAATGGTCAAAGTGTTCGTTTTGTTCAGGGAAAGGTTTCCATTGACCTGAACAAGGTCGCATTTTACCTCACCCTCCGTCTGCAGGTTCAATTCCACAAATACGCCACCTGTAAGTGTCAGGTCTTGATTTGAGGTAATCAAGCCAAACGGTTTGTCTGGTGTTCCAGGCGAGAGGCGGCATCCCTCATAATTTAGTCCTCCTTCAAAGGTCACACTGCCGTTGAGCACGGCATTGCCTGCCAAAGTTCCTTTGGCACGAAGTTCCAGAGGTCCTGCCATTGTGCCATTGAGCGCAAGAGTTCCTTCGCTGACAATCGTCTTACCCGTGGTAGTGAAGTTGCCGTTGAAGGTGGCTGTACCTAACTGAGATTTGAAAACGTCTCCCGTTCCACCAAGGTTGCCACTGAAGGTGTAGTCCTTGTCTTTGGGATTCATCAGATAAGTGGCTTTAGGTTGTACATCGCCTTTTATCTCCACAACAGACGCATTATCGCCTGTAAGGTCGAAGATGACGCTCTGACCATTTTCGAAAGGAAGTTTTTGCTTCTGGTCGTAAGATGAAAAACCATGGCTTCCTGCACTCCAAACGCCATTGACATAACGCAAGTTGGTCTCCATTACAGGGGGCAGTGGTGGCAAAGGCATCCCCGCGCCCAAATAGAAACTGGTGTTGGGGTGCTGATAGTAGCCACGGGTGGTACAGTCGCCACGATAATGCGGGTCTTGCTGCAAGCAGTAGATACTGAAGTTAGTCGTCAGGTTAGTGCTGTATCCCACGATTCCCGTGCTGTGGTCATCGCTTTGCTTTGCCAGAATCACTTCTTCACGCCAATCGCCGATAATGTCACCCATGAAAGCAGGTCTTGTGCCTGTGGCGGCCATTGCTCCCCAATTGGCTTCGCGTGAGAACTCAATAAGGCGTGCCTTACCTCTTACTGTTGTCACCATCAGGTTTGTGCCCCACCCTTTCCCTCCAGGGGAAGACAATTCCTCACGAAGCAAGTCACCATTCCACCAACAACCCTCAAAACAGGTCGAGATGCCCCATTGGGAACGGGTTTCGCCTGTTCCGTCTCCCTGGCAGTCGTAGATATAGTCATCAGTGAAACTATAGATTTCATAGCCTAAATGACTTGGGTCTATGTCCATACATGAGCCACGACCCACGTCATAGACGCTGGGTAGGTACCATTCCTTTATACGCTCGCCTGTCGCTGGGTCGTAGATGAGTTGACCAAGCAGTGCACTTTGCTGGATGGCAAAGACTTCCATACCTGGTCGTTCAGGGTTGATATCGCTCACGATGAAACGGTCACCATGTCCGATACCGGGACTCTTGAACCATCCTGTCAATGGGTTGATGCTGTAGCCTCCCTGCAACATCTCATCACGTCCGTCACCATCCACATCAGCCACTCGCAGTTGGTGAAACTCGGCAGGCCAAGGACGTTTGTCATTGCGACTCCATGTGGCACTCTGATGCCAGTTGGAAGCCACGCCTCCATTCCAATCGTAATCCCATGAGAACACATAATTATGATGGGTCTTGTTGTTATCGCGGTCAAGACACTCCATCACCAATGACGGATGCACGCCATCAAGGTAGCAGATAGAGAAATGCCCGTCCATTGCGGAATAACTGTCGCTCATATAGTCGCTTCGGTTGTCACGAGTGTAGGAGTCACTGCCGTCCTTCACCTTGCTGTAGTCCAGTTCACTGCAAGCCAGTTCCTCACCCGTCGCACCATCGATGACCGACACATAGAACGGGCGATTGCGCTTCGACTGAGTCCTATAGTCCACAATACCGTCTCCATCCACATCTGCCTTAGAACTGCCCATGGCATATTTACCCCATGTCTCGTTGGACTTATCCCAAAAACGAGTGCCGTCGCTGGAACGAACCATCACCTCACAACGTCCATCGCAATTGATGTCGTAGGCCACAACCATGTCATTCTGACCGCCACAGATGTTCACGTTCGGTCCCATATCTACAGTCCACAAAAGGGTGCCGTCCAACAGGTATGCCTGAATCTTGTGACTCGTCGTAGCCGTATTCTCTTCTTGGTCGGTCTCGTCTGAACTCACAGCACCTGCAAACAGTCGGTCAACGACTACGGCATCCACCTCTCCATTGCCGTCCAAATCCATGGGCCATACGTACTTCGTGCGATACTCATCGCGTTTGATGACTGTGTTGTCGAAGTCAAAGTCAAACCATACATTGTCCCAAGGATAGGATTTATATAGAAAAGGAGCACTCATTTCACCTTCAACCCCATTGATAATTGCACTGACAGCAAATTCTGTGTTAGCGGTCAATGACGATGGTGAGTAATTGGTTTTGGTTAAGGGAGTGGAATTGACCTTTGTATAGTTCTCACTGCCCGCTTTACGTTGGTAGAGGTTGTAGGTCGTACCTTCAGGCTCTTGTGCCAGTTTTCGCCAGGAGATTAAAGCTCCGCTACCACCATCTGCTGTACGACTTGTTCCACTGCGTTTCACAGCGACCACACCACGCCCCAATCTCTGCTGGATGCGCTGGGCGTTCATTGTCATGGGCAGGAGCATCATCACTGCCATAATGAAGAAGTAATTGAAAATTTTCATTGAGTCATTAGTTTATAGTCAATATTCTGGTTGCAAAGGTCGGTTTTTTTCGGGAAAAAGCCTTAAAACCTCGTCGCAGATAATAAGAAAATCGTTGCAAAGTGCCGTTTTTAGTAGTCTTTAGGCAACACACCATACTTTTCCTTGAAACATTTCGTGAAATAGCTGGCATAGGAGAAACCTACCATGTCGGCTATCTCATTCACGCTGTAAGAGGTGGTGCGGAGCAGTTGGGCAGCTCGCTCCAGACGTTGGTTTCGGATGAAATCAGTGGGTGTTTGCCTGGTGATGGCACGTAACTTGCGATGCAGGTTGGCACGGCTCATACAAAGGTCACTGGCCAATGCATCCACTGAATAATTGGAATCCATAATATGGTCGGCAACGGCTGACGCAGCTTTGTCAAGAAATTCCTGGTCGGCCACAGAGAGTTTGTCTGATTCCTCCTCTACCGTCTCCTGTGATTGCTCCTCTTGATGAACCGCAACCACATCAACTGTCTCCTCGCTTTCCTTCTTTTTACTGCGTTTCAAAAGGTAATAAAAGGCAGTGAAGAAAACTACAGTGAGAACACACCACAACCATGTGGATTCAAACCATCGTGCTGGTCGCATAAGGGTCAGCACGGTCGTTGGCTTGCACCAACGTCCCAGGTGGTCTGTGGCCCGGACTTGAAGGCAGGTTGTGCCTACAGGCAAACGGGATAGTTTAACGATATGTTCACCTTCAGACAACTCTGTCCATGTTTCGCCTTCGTTCAGTCGATATGCGAACTGCACCTGCAATGCATGGTCGAAATCGAGGGTGGAAAGATATACCTCCACAAGGTCGGTCTGCTTTGGCAATTCGAGGGCCTCTTGCCCTAAGGACATCAGATGCTTTTTACCATCTGTACTGAAGGCGGTGGCAATCGGGTGGAGATCTGCTGTCGTGGTGTCGGCTGTCAATTGCCGGCTTTGCAAATGAAACAGCATGTTCTTGCCCACTCCTTCTGAAAGCAACAAGGCTGTATCGCCTTGCAGTTGCAGATGACGGAACTGTGTACTGTCCAAGAGGACTGTCAGCGTGCTATCCTTCCACTGGCAGATACCTCGTGCCTTACTCAGCAGATAAAGCACTTGCGAACACTCTGAATAGGCCATGCTGCGCAACTTGTCAAGGTCGCCTTGCAACAAGGTCAGTTGACGACCGTCGTAACGATAAAGGGAATGATATGTACCTATATAATACTGCGAGGAAGGCAGTCGAACCCACGATAATATGGTGGCATCGTTAGTGGGTGCCTGTTGAGCCATCACGGAATCGAGCACATGCTTCTGCTCATCTGCCGTTAGAATTTCCTGTGGACTTGCTGGATAGTCGCTCCATTGCCTATTCTCCATTTTCCAACGACCTTTTTCATTCTTCATCCTAATGACACCAGCATTCCATAATCCTATCCACAAGGTGCTATCCTTATCGAAACTGAGCGACAACACACTGCGGTTCTTGCCCTCCCATATCGTCTCGAAACGCTCTAACAGTTCCGCTTGAGCCGAGAAATGCAACAACTGGTTGCGATAGGTCAGCCACAGACTTCCATCAGCCACTGGCAACATACATGAGATTCGCTTATCTGCCAATTCATTGCCTCCCTGTTCTGTTCTCAAGATAATCGGACTGATGGAATAGTCATGCTTACTCAGAATATATGCTCCCTCTTTCGTGCCAAACCATATCTCCGTGCCCTTCCTTTGTTCCGCAATGCACAACAAGTCATTACTGCGCAATAAGTCTGGGTTATGACGGTCACTTCGGAAAATCTCGGTTTCATACCCGTCGAAACGGCAAAGTCCTGTTCCTCTACCGCCATACCACCAAAAGCCCTCTGTATCTTGCAGACTGCATACCACCTCTTCCCTTTTCAAGGAAGAAGGTGTGCTGGTCTTTACAGACGGAACCGCGATACTTGGCTGAGACATGGCTACAAGAATGCTCAGCAAGAAACATAATATGTTACCAATGTATCTCACTATTCTTTATGAACATTTCTCTAATCTTTCAACAACACTCATCTCATCCACATCATGTTCTTCTTCGCAAAGGTAATAAAAAAAGCGGTAAGTCTAATGATTTTGCCGGGAATTTATATGGAATCGATGACAGGAGATGAAGATGATTAGGGTATCGGTTTTTATTTGGAGGCTGACGCTCGACAGAATGACAGATAAGTGGGGATAGAGAAAAGAATGAGGACGAGGTCGTGCTATCTCATCATGTCGAGCAGACTTGCCAGTCCTTCGAGGTCGCGGGCATCTACTTTCAGGTCGAGCAGGTTGCCATCGCGGTCGAAGAGTTTGTAGGTGGGCCAGGAGTGCACATTGAGGTGGTGCTCGATGGCTGACTGCTGGTCTTCGGGCAGGTTGTAGTGGGCCACGTTCGGACCGCTGATGTTATACTCCTTGATGATGTTCTCCCATGCCGTCTGTGGGCTGCCGTTGGCGAGATAGAGATACTCGATGTCATAGTCCTTCAGCCGGGCGTATTCCTCGGTGGAGTGGGAGAGTGCTTCACGGCAGGGGCCACACCATGTGCCCCAGATGTCGAGCAGCACGAACTTGCCCTTGTAAGGCTCGAGGATTTTCTTCAGCAACGCCTCGCCCTCTGAGATGTCCTTGAGGTTGTCTGACGACTTGAGCACCAATTTGTCGAACTCGCGGTTCTCGATGGCGAGGTAGTAGTTGTTTTGCTTTTCAATCATCGCGATGCCCACGGGATTTGTGGTCAAAGCCTTCAGAGTGTCGATGACCATCGGCGACAACGATGTGTGCGTGTGGTTGATCTCCCCTAAAACTAACCGTGAGAGCCAGATGTCCTTGAAGTCTTGGTCGGCTCCTAACGAATCGAGGGCGAAAGCCTCTTGCTTCATCTGAATGACGAGGTTGATGCCACGCAATACTTTCTGACCTTTCGGACCGTTGATTATCTTGTCCACCTCTGCTATCATATCCGCATTGTCGGCATTGAGTTTTTCTGCCAACTTCTGCTGTTCTTCCTGGGTCGGGGCTGCCACAACCTTGGCGTTGGCATCAATCAGCCAGTCCCTCCATCGGTTCAGAAGCGACAGTTCCTCGTCGTTCGAGGCTAACACGTTGTTGTAATCATAGATATTCCAGTTCACCCGCCACACCCGTTTGCGCATCACCTCACGGAAGTAGTCGCGCATGAATGCTTCAAAATCACGATAGAGCGTGTAGGGCTTGATGGCCTTCTGCCAGCACTCCTTGCCCAAAAAGTCCATGTAGTCCTGTGGCATCTCGTAGTTGGGAAAATGGTAGCTGGCCTGTGTCATCGACTCGCCCATGATGTTCTGATAGTAGCCCGCCACATAGTCTTGATAACGTTGCGAGAGATTCGGGTGGTTCGTTACCCATTGCTCCAACTCACCCATCTCCACACGCCTGACACTGTCGGCCTGGGCAAGATAAGTCATGGGGTCAAGGTCATTGCGACTGCGGTCGATATCTGCAGATTCCCATGAATGGGGATGGGCCAACAACTCGTTCTGCACCCTGACATCATCGCCCATCCAGAGCGTCTGACCTGTCTTGAAGTCGTTGAGGAAGAAGTAGGTCTTGCCGGGCTCCAGCACGGTGCTCTTGGTCGTTCTGCCCCAGTCGAGAAACGCCTGGGAGGTGTTGACTAACGGCATCTTCAGTGTGAAGCGCCCGAGTGAGTCCATCAAGGTGTATAAACTCTCCTGCTCAGAGTTGAAGATGTTCTGAATGCCTACCTCAAACTCGCGGCTTTTCCGCCATAATTCTTGAGGCATGTCCTTCATCCATCCAATAATCGTCACGCTGTCACCTGCTCTGTATCCGTTATCTGCAAATCCCTTGCGGTCATCTTTCGTCGGATAATCAGGCAGGGCGGTGCCGGTGATCGGACTGCATACGATGGGCTTACCGTCATCGATGGTGATGGTGCGCTTGCCTTTCTTCAGTTTGCCTATCTTTACTTCCTTGGCTTTTAATGAAAAATCCTTCGAATAAAAAGCGCATTTCACCCCTGGCATGTTGTTGAAGATAAGGGTAAGTGTATAAGCATCCTTTTTCTCCACCTGGCTGACAATGTCCCACACCGTGTTGTTGTATATGGCATGCTTCGGGGTGAATCCAATCAGCCAGTCGCCCGTTTCCTCGTTACGCCAATAGGTGTCGGCAATGCCGACAGGCAGGTTCTCTGCGTCGCGGACGTTGGCAAAGGTCCATGCGTTAGGTTCTGCCACGTCTATCATCCATGTGTTGGCTGGGATAGGCTCGAAGATAAGCGAGAAATCAACTTTGCCGTCTGCCGGGATTTTGTAGGGCTCAGTCAGGGATATTACCGTCGCCCCTTTCACGGCGTATGGCTTTCCATCGGCGTGTAGTGTGGGTTTGGTGGCGAGAGGAACAGCGTCCCCCGTCATCTGCTGAGGCACTTCCAGGTGGAAGAACACCTCCGTGCGGTCATCGTAGATTGATACTTTGGTCACATTGATGATGGGCACGTTGACGTAGCCCGTCACAATCTTGTTCCATACTTTTGTCTGTGCTTGTCCCGCCATTGCAACGAGGGCAAGCAGGATGATGAGGATGCTTTGCTTGTACATTGGATTTGCTGTTTTGCAACTGAGTTTGTGAGCGATTCAATCGATGATATTAGCCGAGGCACATGATGTTGTCATTTACTATCATCTGCAATCTTTTTACGGTACAAAATTAGATAAAAATACGGATTCATAAGCCAGTCGAGATAGAGAATTTGATTTTTTTTGATTAGAGGAAAGGTGCATGTGTTTTTTCAATTCAGGGATAAAATATTTACAGAATTCGTCGAGTGTACAAAAAAACTATTAAATTTGCACCTGTCATAGGCGTGGAGAATCGATATAACGTTTTGATTTCTAACTAAAAAGTTATAAAACATACTACTCCTACACTTAATAAACACCTTTTTCACATCGACCCCACAGATTCTAATGATAAAAAGATATAGCTGTTCTGTGTGCCGGTATATGTGGCTTCGGCCTTGGCGCAACCCCCAATGCAATGGCCAACATGAGTGCTGTATGCTATAAATACCACTATACAGTCAAGCCTTTCCTCATCGTTCCGATCATAGGTGCCATGTTCGCCGATTTAATCAATACAGGAATGATCACCTTTTTTCTCAATTTCCTGTGTTAACAGTGCTAACACAAATGAATCTGTTATCACGCTTAATCATGTCATTCGTCACAAAACCCTGCATAATATCCCACTTATGCAGTTTTTTCTGCAACTATTCGTATCTTTGTAACGTCAAATAGACATCACATTAATGACAAACCATTTCATTATGAATTTTCACATAACAGGTAAGTTCATATCCATCGACACCATTAGAAATATCAGTTATATGAATATCCATTTAGAACAACTCAAAGACTATTTCGTGGCCGACGAGAGCCCAGAAGCCATCGAGGCTTATGGGGCAACCTTCCCGAAGAAGGGAAAACTCCGCCAGCCAGGATAATTAGGATATGAGGAATAAATAGTTACTATGGCAATAACGAGCGAGAGACTAAAGCAGACGTTTTCTGAGGGTGGTGCTCAGGAAATATACCGGGAAGTCAGGGCTACAGGCGATTTCCTCGGCTTTGCACGGCGATATGTTTTTGATAAGGATGTCGTGTGGCGAGGAGTGCCTTGTGGGGACTGACCAAAGCCGCCGACCAGGAGCTGGCAGAATTGCAGGTGTTACTCAACGAACTGATAGATCAGGCCATGCAGACGGAAAATTCGTCTGTCAGGCGGCTGACGCTGAACGTCATCGAGCGTCTGACGTTAGAACAGGACGACCTGCGGACTGACTTCCTTGACTTCTGTTTCGAGCATACGGTCAGCATCGAGGAGTTTCCCGGCATCCAAACGCTCTGCATGAAGCTCGCTTATCGCATGTGCAACTTCTATCCAGAACTGATGGATGAGTTGAAACGCACCCTTGAAGCGATGGAGACAGAGTATTACAAGCCCGCTGTAAAATGCCTGCGCAAAAGGATCCTCAGCGGTAAATACAAATAAATAGACTAAACTTTCACAAGTTGTAAAATGAAGTAAAAGAGGAAGTTAAATAGGGAGATAAATAGGAAGTTAAAGTGGACGATAGTCTTGTTTTCGACATCATTATGGCAGATGCTATACCATCAACAATGTAACGTCCTTTTTAACTCCCATGAGCGCAGCGAATTAACTTCCATTTTAACTACCATTTTAACTTCAGAA
>JAFWPH010000056.1 GCA_017509605.1 Bacteroidaceae bacterium
CACGGAAATGGGATTGCGGTCCATGTTTCCGATATCGCTGAGGGTGCTGGTCGTCACCTCGTTCTCAACGAGTTCGTTGAGATTGTAGTTGGTCTTTTTCAACAGTTCCATAAGGAAGGTTGGAGTGCCAGTCTCGAACCAATAGTATGAGAATACACGGCTTGCCATTGTGCTGAGCAGGCTGAAAGGATTGTAGATGCCTACGGAGTTCTGACGGAAGTGGTAGCCGTCGTAATAGTCTTTGAGTTGGGCGTAGCATTCCTCCATGGTGAAGTCGTTGGTCAAGGCGAGTTCCTCCACCTCTGTATCGAGGTTGTCGTGAAGTTCTTGCTCGGTGATGCCACAGATTTCCACATAACGTGGGTCCATGGAGATGTCGGTGAAGTTGTTGAGGTCGCTAAAGATGCTTACCTTGCTGAAACGGGTCACCCCTGTGATGAAGCCAAATTTGATGTATCGGTCCTGCGTCTTCATCACCGAGTAGAAGGCCTTCATCTGGCTGCGGTAGTGATCCTGCAGTTCGGGGTTACCGATGGAATTGAGCAAAGGTTTGTCGTACTCGTCGATGAGGATAACCACTTTCTGGCCTGTCTTTTCGGATGCAAGCCGAACGATGTGATAGAAACGCTCCTCCACCTTTCGGTCTTTATATTGGTCGCCATAGATGTTTTCCCACATCTCGAGATGGCGGTTCAGTTCCTCTGTAAGGGAGTCCTTGTTAATGTAGTTGCGTGTGTTCAGGTCGAGATGCAGCACGGGATAGACCGTCCAGTCTTGTTCGAATTTTTCCAGCGCCAATCCCTTGAATAGTTCCTTCTTTCCAAGGAAGTAGGCTTCCATGGTCGAGATGAGCAGACTCTTGCCGAACCGGCGTGGACGGCTTAGGAAATAATACTTGCCTTCGCCCTGTAATTTATATATTAGGGCTGTCTTGTCGATATAAAGATAACCTCCAGTACGCAGGCTTTCGAAATCCTGTATGCCAATGGGATAAAGCATAATCTCCTCCTTGTTTTTGTTTTCACGGTGCAAGTTACAACTTTTCCGTTAAAACAGTGTCATATTTTAGTAGAAAAAGAAAAGATCTGTCATTCGTTAGTGAGGAACTTGCCGTCGGGGGTCATGCCCTCAACACTGATGAACATCTCGCGGCAGGAAGAGTTGTTGTAGAACTCGATCTTTGCCTTGCCCTCGCAGTCTGTTCTCACATCGGGCTGCCAGTAGAGCGTACGTCGGAAGTCCTCCATGGGCGGGATTTTGGAGTAGTCCTCCATCTGGAAGGTCTCGGGCGTGTTGTAACCCTCGAAGTGCGTGCGTCGCAAACCTTTTTGCTTGAAGAAATACTTGGGATGGGTATAGACGAGAACGATGCCAGGTTGCAGCGATGAAAGTTCGTCGGAGAGGATGTACTGCGACAGGAATTTCTGGTCATCAGTGATATATACCGATTTGACCTCGTCAATAAATGTGGGCAATGACACAGCCGCACCAAGGCAGTTGTCATTGAAGACACTCAGCGTTCTCCTGTTGTATCCCGTGATGGAGCAAAACGAGTTATCCACTATCCACACGACAGGTTTTCCCCTGTATGTAAGGCCATCACCGTAGATGATATTATAACGGGAGGACATCAATGGTGCTTCAGCTTCAGCTTCGATACTTTTCAACACTTCAAGGTTTCTCTCAAGGACGTCTCGGTCGTTATTTTCTCCTAACACCTCCACACGTGCCACCCGAACATAAATCTCGTTCGGGTTTTCCTCTCCGTCGATGAGGTTGTTCTTCGACTTCAGCCATTCCATGACGGTGGGCAGCATCTCCCCTTTGTCAAGATACGCTTCGGCGTCTGCGTCAGCGTCGTAGTATAGCGTGGCGTAGCGTCGCGCGTCCGTCTCGTCGAACCACGAGGATTTCTTGAAATCGCCCCAGGGACTCTTGCCTTTCACTGTCACGTTCTGCAGCACATGGTTCTGTTTGGTCATCAGGATGGGTGTCTCGTCTATCTCCATCAACGCGCTGCGATAGACCTTGGTGGTGTCCACCTCAACCTGCCTTGTCTCGTATGGCGACAGCCATCGGCTGGCGGGTGAGAAGTTGCGGTCGATGCCGATGATGTAGTCCTGTGGCTCGTCGTCGTATTTAGACCTCAGCTGCAGGTTCCATTCCCCGCTGATTTCGGGCAGGGTGAAGAAATACTTCCCGTCCACTCCCGTCGTGAAGGACGCCTTCATGTTCTCGCCTTTCCGGTTGTAGAGGTAGGCTGTGATGTCCACGTTCTCCACAGGAAATCTCTTCTTCTTGGAGCGCAGATGCCCGTGCAGGTACATCTGGTTCTCGATAGGCTCGAACCTGTCCCATTCGGCCAGCCCGGTCATCAGGTCCCAGTTGTATCGCCGCCATCCCTGCATCATGGTCAGCAGGTCAGCGGCACGGCGGTGTTCTTCGTCATCCGCCTCGAAGTAGTAGTCGGGGTGTTCGATATACCCTTTGAGTTCCGATGAGAGCAGCATCCATGTATGCACATTGCCCTCCTTTCCTCCTGTGGCGGTGGCGGCGTCCATGGCTGAGAACGAAAGCGATGCACGGGAACGGCTTGCAGTTCCATCTCGATTTTTCCACAGGGGCGGAAGGCTGTCGATTTCACGTTGACCACAACCTCCTTACCTTGTTTCTCTTTGGGACAGATGAAGAAAAGGCGCTCGGCCAGGCGCATGCCGTTGCTGCCGAAGACGGTGATCTGGCTCACTCCAGGGGGCAGTGCGTCTCTGACGTATGCCCTGCGCCATGTGCCTGACACACGGAAGGTGTCCAATGCCACAAACTCGCCACGGTTCATCACCGCGCATCCCATGAGCATACCCTCGAGGTCGTCTGTGAAGTTCACCTCTGCCACCACGGAGTCATTGCCCAATAAGTCAAGGCGCAGTGATGCGCCCGTCTGTCTGATCAGGGGCAATTCCGCCTTTCTCCGCTTTCCTTTCCTGTCGGTGAACTCGAAGTCCGTCATGTCTGGGTCGGGCGTGATTTCCGTGATACCCCGGTCAATGCTGTCGCCGTAGTTGATGCTGTAGGCCATGCGGGTCTTGAGGCCAGCCACAAGTTCGCCGCCCTCGGGGTAGAACGTCACCTTGGGGGCGTGCCTCAGGCGCTCG
>JAFWPH010000001.1 GCA_017509605.1 Bacteroidaceae bacterium
CATCAGAGCAGATGTTTGCCGACGACTTCCTTCAGATTCCGCGTCGCCACGGACACCCTTGTCTTTAGCTGTAGCCTTCCCGTTATCAGGGCGGCTTGGGGACTTGCACCCGTTAGAGTATGCCCATGCTGGGCGAACAAGTAAAAGCCGTGGAAGGTCACCGGAACCTTCCACGGCTTTCTCTTTTATGATGATATAGAATTGACTTCTATGAAACCTTAGGCTTCCTTTCCTTGCTCAAGCCTAAATCGCCTTCTTCTCGTTGGCGTGGATGCAGATATCGACGATGTTGATGACGTAGTCGCAGAGTTTCTCGCTCTCGCAGACGATGTTGAGGTACTGGGTGCCTATCTCGTAGGAATAGACGCCGTTGTTCACGTCGAGTACATTCTGGCTCTTGAGTTGCGTGCGGTAATGGTTGATCTCGTTCTCCAAGTTATACGATTCACGGATCACCTTGGAGTTGCGGTCGCCATCAAGTATCTTCTGCATGTTGTCGATGGCTTCGTCGCAAAGTTCGAACATGGCCTTGATATGTCCCTGCTGTTTCTCGTTGAAGACAATCTTCTTTTCACGGTTGTTGCTGATTTCCTTAGCCAAGTGGAAGCAACTGTCGCCAATGCTCTCTATCTCGCTGATCTGGCGGAGCATGTCGCGAATCTTCAGTTTGGAGTCTGAACTTAGCCTGCCTTCCGACACAAGATTGAGGAACCGCGCGATCTCAAGTTCCATGTTGTCGCTGATGGTCTCGTATTTCTCCACCCTGGCGAATTGTTTGCTGAATTCCTTGTCTTCCGTGATTTCGGCAAGGTTGGCAGTGATGCCGAACATCTTGCGCATGCGCTCTGCGAAGAGGTTGATTTCCTTCTTGGCGGCAATCACGGAAAGCTCAGCAGTGGAAAGAATACCACCAGAGATGAACTGCAGTCTATAGTCGTCGCCCGACTCGTCTTTCCTGTCTGGGATAATCATGCAGACGAGTTTCTCAATGGGTTTGATACACCAAATGAGTATCAGCACGTTGCAGACGTTGAAACTGGTATGGAATGCTGCCAGTACAGCATTGAGGATTGACTTGTCGGCGATGGGTGCTGTCGGGTCATAACCTACGATGGAGCAGACGAATCGCACAAAATAGGTGTAGATGCAGAGCACCCAGATAACACCGAAGACGTTGAAGATCAAGTGAGCCATAGCGGCGCGTCTGGCTTGAGTGCTTGCCGACATGGCCACGATGTTGGAGGTGATGGTGGTACCGATGTTCTCACCCATCACCAACGCAATGCCCATATAAATATCGAGGGCTCCCGTGGAGCACAGCGTCATGGTGATGGCCATGATTGCGGCCGAGCTTTGTACGGCGCAAGTGAGTAGGCCACCGATGAGCAGGAAGAGCAGATAGGATCCAAATCCCCATCCCGATAGAGAACCAAAGAAACCGAGTATCGCTTCGTTTTCACCAAGGTTCATGCTTTTAGCATTGGCGCTGAGGGTGGTGAGTCCAAGCAGCATAAGGCTCAATCCCATGATGAACTCACCTATGTTCTTGTGTTTGTTCTTACTGGAATAAATCAATGCCATGGCGATGGTGATGGCGGCATAGACCACGAACACCATGTAGTTGCCCTGACCTCCCAGTACCATAATCCATGCAGTGGCCGTGGTACCGATGTTAGCGCCCATGATGACTGAGATGGCTTGTGCGAGCGTGAGAATGCCTGCATTGACGAAACTGACGGTCATCACTGTCGTAGCGGTCGAAGACTGGATGGAAGTGGTGATGAAAGCACCCGTGAGCAGTCCTGTGAACCTGTTGGTGGTCATTGCTCCCAACACTTTTCGAAGTTGGCTACCAGCCATCTTCTGCAAACCTTCGCTCATCACTTTCATACCGTACATGAGCAGGGCCACCGACCCGATGAGGGTCAAAAACGGTAAATAATCCATAAAAAAATAATATTTTTCACGATTAAAGGATAAGTATAAGAAAAAATTCGTATTTTTGAACTCGCAAGTCTTTCTCTCCAATACTGAGGCTGGCTTGCATGCTTTGTCAACACGTCATTTTTTCTTCTTTTAACCTTCTTAATAATTTCTTATGATACAAATACTTTGCAAAAATACTAAAAAAACTGGGAATTTTAAATTTGGAACCAGTATTTTTGAGATTTATAACAAAATTGGGCCACAATTACCCTATCCACCATTGTGTGCATACGTCAATAACCGCGTTGAAGGTCTGGACTACAGAGTCTATAAGAACAAACAAGTGGAATTTCTCGACTATACACGCTACAACGGCATGAAGGTATATATCCGTTCACTATTCATGGTGCTGATGAAAGCTGTCGATGACGTGTATGGCGAACAGGACGGCAAACTCGATTTCGAAGCGACTATCTCCAACGGATTCTTCTTCAAACTCGACATCGGACGCGAGGTCACACTCCATGACGTGGACATACTGAAGCAGCGTATGAAGGAAATTGTGGCGGAAGACATGCCGTTCATACACCAGACACTGCCCACGGAGGAGGCCATCCCACTCTTCCGCGAACAAAAACTGGAGAGCAAGGCGTTGTTGATGGAGAGTCGGGGACGTCTCTACTCAGAATACTATAGACTGGGCGACACCATTGACCTCTACTATGGACCATTAGTACCAAGCACAGGCTATCTGAAGTTGTTTGACCTGGTGAAATATTATGACGGCATCTTTCTCCGTGTCCCCCAGGAGGAACATCCTGACCGACTGTGTGATATCGTTCGGCAAGACAAGATGCTCGCAAACTTCAAAGACACCCACAAACTATTGCGTATCACAGGACTGAGTACGGTGGGAGAACTCAACCGTGCCATCGACAAAGGAGAGGCTGGCACACTCATCAAAGTGGCGGAGGCACTACAAGAAAAGAAAATCGCCAGAATCGCCGATGAAATCGTCAATAAAGGCAATGTGAAGATAGTGTTGATCGCTGGCCCGTCGTCGAGTGGCAAGACCACTTTCAGCAAACGGCTTTCAGTGCAACTGGCGGCTTCGGGCATCCGTCCCTTTGCCATCTCGCTCGATGACTATTTCGTGAACCGCGACCATACGCCCAAAGACGAGAAAGGGGAATACGACTATGAGTCGCTCTATGCCCTCGACCTGCCTTTCTTCAATCAGCAACTCAAGCAAATACTGGCTGGTGAGGATGTGGCCTTACCGACCTACAACTTTGTCACCGGTGAGCGCGAGTTCAAGGGTAAGCATGTGAAGTTGACCTCAAATATGATATTGGTGCTTGAAGGCATACATGGCCTTAACCCCCAGCTCACGAGCGAGATACCTGATGAACAGAAATACAAGGTGTTTGTTTCGGCATTGACTGGCATCAAACTCGACAAACAGCATTTCATCTCAACCACCGACAACCGATTGGTAAGACGCATCGTGAGGGATTTCCGCTACAGGGGAGTGTCGGCTGTTGACACCATCAAACGCTGGCCTTCGGTCCGACTGGGAGAGGAGAAATGGATTCTTCCGTTCTCTGAGTACGCCGATGTCATGTTCAATAGTGCTTTGCTCTTTGAGCTGGCTGTGTTCAAGAACTTTGCGCTGTCCATCCTTGAGAATGTGAGGGAGGATGTGCCACAGTACGCAGAGGCTCACCATCTGAAGCATTTCCTTCGCTGCTTCAGGGCACTGCCCGAAAAAGAACTGCCACCCACATCGCTCCTGCGCGAGTTCCTCGGAGGAAGTACGTTTAATTATTGATCACCACTTGATTCGTCCGTTGGGATCCACTTCCTCGTCGGACACTTCTTTATTGTCGGCTGCCGGCGTGGAACCGGTGGCCGCGCTTTCTTTGCGGTCAATGGCATTTCTGTTGAAGTGCTCAACAGGCATGAAAGAAACATTATGCTGTTCCGTTTCATTCCCGCTTTGGTCATGGTCTGTATTCACGTCTGTGTCCATTTCCTTTGTGGCGTGAGGTTCACCTGTGGATGTGTCGGCTTTGGCCTTTGCCTGCACGTTGTCTGTTGCCTCAACGGGCTTCTGAACCTCTGCGCTTTCTTTCGCCTCTGCTTCGTCGAGCGCTTTAGCGGTGGCTAAAGCCACTTTGCCTTTCTCGTCAAGATTACTTTCAATTTTCTTCTTGGCTGTCTCATTGAGTTCTGGATACATAATCCTTGAGTGATAGATGATTTTCAGCCTTTCCTTGAAGGTTCTCTTGGCGGTGGAGATGTCCTTGAAAGTGATGGGAGAATCGAGGAAGAACCCTTCCGCTACCTGTCCGTCAATGATCTTATCGACAAACTTGCTGATGCTTTCCTCTGTATATTCACTGATGCTGCGTGATGCCGCTTCTATGGCATCCGACATCATGAGAATGGCCTCTTCCTTGGTGGAAGGATTCGGACCAGGATAGGTGAATGGTTTCTCGTCGATATCCTCATCAGGATGAGCGTTCTTGAAGGTGTTGTAGAAGTACCGTGCCTTTCCTTCCCCGTGGTGAGTGAGGATGAATCTCTTGATGATATTCGGCAAGTGGTGCCTGTCGGCGAGTTCAGCTCCATCGATGACGTGCTGGATGATGATCTTGGCGCTCTGTTGCGGTTCCATCCCGTCGAACTTGCTTGTACCCGCTGGCATGTTCTCAGTGAAATAAGACGGATTCATCATCTTGCCAATATCATGGTACATGGCGCCAGTACGTGCCAATTGGGCATCAGCGCCTATCTTCTTCGCCACCTCTGACACCAGATTGGCCACTTGCAGTGAGTGCTGGTATGTGCCTGGGGCTTTTGTCGTGAGTTCCTGAAGGAGTTTGCTGTTGGGATTGACCAACTCCACCAGAGTGACATCCGAGGTCATGCCGAAGACTTTCTCCAAGAACCACAGCAGGGGGTATGCAAAGAGCAATAGGATACCGTTGATGAAGAAATAGATGAGCGTACGCATCTCCACCTTGTCCACATCATTCTCGTGCAGCAGCGTATAGGCGGTGTAAATGGTGCAGTAGGTAAGCACCACCAGACCGGCAGTCTGCATCAATTGCGCTCGGCTCGACAGTTCCCTGAGGCTGAAGATGGCGACCATGCCGGCCAGCAACTGGAAGATGACGAAATCATAGGAATAATGCAGGAAAGAAGAGATGATCAGCACCATGGACACGTGGACCAGGAATGCGGTTCTGGAATCCATAAAGACACGTATCATGAGGGGAACCATGACAAATGGCACAACGGCAACATTGAGCAAGTTGTACTGCACCATCAGTTCGGCGATGATGATGAAGAATGTCATCAGCGCGAAAGGCATGATGGATGTACGCGTCTGGTCAAGGTAGTCGGAACGGTACTGCAAGAGATAGGTCAGCAACATGATGATAATGATGATGACGAAAGTGGCCTGTCCGAGGATGATGACATAGTTGGAGTTCGACTGCTTGTGTCTCGACACTTCCTGACGGTAGGATTCCAGTTTGTTGTAGATGGCAGGTGTCACCACTTCACCACGGTCAACTATCTTCTCGCCGACTCTGACCAAACCAAGGGTGGAGGACACTTGGTTGACCAGTTCATCGCGCTCCTCTTGCGATTTGATCTGATTGAAAGTGATATTGTCTTGCAAGAGGCGGGTGATGTCGAACAGTTGGAGCAAAGGTCGTTTGAAATGGGCGGTATCAGAGCCCACGATGACTTCATAGGCCTTTCGAGTGGAATAAATCTCCTTGACAGCCACATGCTTGGCAGTATTGCCCGATATCAGTCTCACTGTTTTGATGTCATTGTCCTTCAATTCATTGTAACTCTCGGACGACAATAGATAGTGGTTGTAAATGGTATCGAGCATCGTTGAGATGTGTTTCCTGTATATCTCAACCTCTTCTGGCGACAACCTATCGTTGGTCACCACCATCTCGCTCAGCACTTGCTTGGCATTGACAGCCGCTTGCTCGTTGAAATCGTAGTAAGGCTGGAAAGCGCGAAGCACACTGTCGCGCTCTTGTTTCACAAGTGTGGTGTCCTTGGAGATGGCAAACTGGTAATTGGCAATCAATGGCGAATAGAGCCAAGGATAGTTCACCTCGTACTTGTAGTTGAACTGCGAGTCGCGCGGCATGAAGAACAGAATCAGCGCTGTGGTGACAATCACAATGAAGACACTGTTGATGGCCTTTAGTGCTTTCTTGTTCGGGTTCTTCTTCCTTGGTGTTACTCTTGCTGGTGCCATAGTTGTCAGTTTTTGAAGGGTTGGATGAGCCTGAATGGCTGGAATCTCCGGTTCGCTCTATCTTTCCATGAGGAAAGCCTTGAAGTCGCTGAAGGCTTTAGACATGGGGACAGACTGCTTGGTGCCTTTCATGAATGCTGCGAGCGGTGCCGGAATGTCCAGTTTGTGGTTGATGACCGATTGAACGGTGTCGAGGAACTTGGCTGGATGTGCAGTCTCGAGGAAGACTCCTGCCTCTCCGTCTTTCAGTCCTTCAGCTAACGCTCTGAAGCCACACGCTCCGTGTGGGTCGCAAATATAGTGATTTTTTTTGTAAACCTCGCAAATAGTTTGTCGGATTTCTTCATCAGAGTAGGTGGCTCCGCTGATTTCGGCCGTGATTTTGTCGTGATCGCCTTTGTAAAGGTCGTAAATACGGGCAAAGTTGCTCGGGTCGCCCACATCCATCGCGTTGGCGATGGTCTGAATGGATGGACGAGGATTGTAAACACCTGTCTGCAGATAATTGTAGAAGATGTCATTGGCGTTGTTGGCGGCTATGAACCGTTTGACTGGCAGCCCCATGTGAAGGCCGAATAGGCCGGAGGTGATGTTGCCGAAGTTGCCGCTGGGCACACAAACCACCATGTGGTCGGCCTTTCCGAGACGTTTCATCTGGGCGTAGGCATAGAAGTAGTAAAAAGACTGGGGAAGGAAACGGGCCACATTGATGGAGTTGGCCGAGGTGAGTTTCATCTTGCTGTTGAGCTCCTCGTCCATGAAAGCCGACTTCACCAGCGCCTGGCAGTCGTCGAACACACCATCCACCTCTATGGCGGTGATGTTCTGCCCTAAGGTGGTGAACTGGCACTCCTGAATCGGACTCACCTTGCCCTTGGGATAGAGCACATAGACATGGATGCCTTCCACACCAAGGAAGCCGTTGGCTACAGCCGAACCCGTGTCGCCCGAGGTGGCCACCAGCACATTGACCTGCTGCTTCCCCTCCTGGCGGATGAAATGGCTGAGCAGACGCGCCATGAAACGCGCTCCCACATCCTTGAAGGCAAGGGTGGGACCATGAAAGAGTTCGAGACTGTAGATGTTGTCGCAGACTTTCACCACGGGGCAGTCGAACGACAATGTGTCGTAAACGATGCGACGGAGGTCTGCGGCGGGAACATCCTCACCGAAGAAGTTGTCGGCCACTTGATAGGCTATCTCCTGGAACGAGAGGTCCTGGATGTTGTCGAAAAAAGCCTGTGGCATAGGCTTGATGCGCTCGGGCATGTAGAGGCCTCTGTCCTCTGCAAGTCCTTTCACCACTGCCTTATGCAAGGTGGCGAGTGGCGCTTTGTGGTTGGTGGAGTAATATTGCATATTGTTGTACGTTTTTTCAGTTGATGTCCATCAGGGCTTTCATGAACTCGTCCTTGTGAAGCAAACCATAGGCTCCCTGCTGGCAGGCATCCTCATCAAAAGTCTGGACGCTGTCGGGGGTCAGACCCGGCGCATAGATCAGGAAGGGTATGGGCTCGTTGGTGTGTGTGCGGTGGTGCACAGGTGTGGGGTGGTCGGGCAAAACCGCAATGGCCACGGGTTCTTTCCAGTCTTTCACCGCCTCATAAATAGGACCGACTGCCCTGCGGTCGAGATCTTCTATGGTCTGCAGCTTGAGTTGCATGTTACCGTCGTGACCGGCCTCGTCGCTTGCCTCGATATGAAGATACACGAAGTCATCGGTACGCAAGGCATCGATGGCTGCCTGAGCCTTGCCTTCATAATTGGTGTCGGCCATTCCTGTGGCGCCCTCTACCTCTATGGTCCGCAAACCGGCGTAACGGCCAATGCCTCGGATGAGGTCAACGGCGGTGATGACAGCACCCTTCTTGATCTGGGGGTAAGTCACTGACAATGGCTCCATTTTCGGACGGTAACCTCCAGCCCAAGGCCAGATGCTGTTGGCTGGATCCTTTCCCTGGGCCATGCGCTGGAGATTGAGGGGATGGGTGGCCAGTAGTCTCTGTGATTCGAGTATGAGGCGATTGATGAGGTCGGCTGTAGGCTGAGCCTCAGGTACTTCCGCTTTGACGAGCAAAGGCGAGAAAAGTTGTCCTGGCACATCGTGAGGCGGTGTGCAATGGATGCGTTTGTCGCCTCCTTTGATGACAAGCAAATGACGGTACTGTATGCCTGTGTGGAAATGCACGCTGTCGCTTCCTAATCGCTCTTGCAGGAACTTGATCAGCACGTCAGCCTCAGCTGTGGTGAGGTGCCCTGCCGAATGGTTCTTGATGTGATCGCCCTCTATACATATCAGGTTGCAACGGATGGCCAGGTCGTCGTCGGACAACTCCACACCGATGCTTGCTGCCTCAAGTGGTCCACGGCCCTCATATACCTTGTATTGGTCGTAACCGAGTATGGACGAGTTGGCCACCTCGCTGCCAGGGTGGAAACCCTCGGGCACAGTGCTGAGCATACCTGTTCGCCCGTTCTTGGCAAGTAGATCCATATAGGGGGTGCTGGCGTATTGGAGCAGGGTTTTTCCGCCCAGTTCCTCGTTGTGCCAGTCGGCCATTCCGTCACCGAGTATGATGATGTGTTTCATTGTGTGTTAAGAGGTCTTCTTTTTTGATGATTGATGATGTGAAGGGGGAATTAATAGAAGGCCCCTTAAATGTTGGCGATGCTCATGATGTCGGCGAATACGCCTGCTGCGGTGACGCTTGCTCCGGCACCGTAGCCTTGGATGAGCATGGGATATTCCTTGTAGCGCTCAGTGCTGAGCATGATGATGTTGTTGCTGCCCTCAAGGTCGAAGAACGGGTGGTGGCTGTCCACTTCCTGAAGCGACACGGATGCCTTGCCGTTCTCCAGCTTAGCGACGAACCGCCAGTGTTTGCCTTCTTCCTCAAGCTGCTTGCGGCGGGTCTCGAAATCATGGTCAAGTGCGGGCACTTTCTGCCAGAACTCATCGAGGCTGCCTTCGAAAATGTCATCGGGTACAAAGAGATGCTTCTCCACATCGCTTTGGTTCACCTTATAGCCAGCCTCACGTGAGAGAATGACGAGTTTGCGGATCACGTCCTTGCCGCTGAGGTCAATGCGCGGGTCGGGCTCTGAATAACCATTCTCCTTGGCCAGTCGCACGGTCTCGCTGAACGGGATGTCGGCGGAGATGGTGTTGAAGATGTAGTTGAGTGTGCCGCTGAGCACTGCCTCGATCTTGAGTATCTTGTCGCCGCTGTTGATGAGGTCATTGATGGTGTTGATGATGGGAAGTCCCGCTCCCACATTGGTCTCGAACAGATATTTCACACCGCGTTTGCGAGCCGTGTGCTTGAGTTTGGCGTAGTTGTCGTAGTCCGACGATGCCGCTATCTTGTTGGCCGCCACAACTGAGATGTTGTGCTCGAAAAAGTCGTTGTAGATGCTGGCCACCTCAGGACTGGCGGTACAATCGACGAACACGGAGTTGAAGATGTTCATGCCGATGACTTCCTCCTTGAGACGTTTGATGTTGCTGGGCAGGCTTTCCTTCAAACGGGTTTTATATCCCTTCAATTCCAGCCCGTCACGGTTGAACATGGCGTTGTGGCCGCTTGCGATGCCCACGACATTGAGCTTGAGACCGCGCTCCTTCATCAGTCTTTCCCTTTGAGAGTCAATCTGTTGTATAAGGCTGTTGCCCACTGTTCCAACGCCGCAAATGAAGAGATTGAGCACTTGGTATTCTGAAAGGAAGAAACTGTCGTGGATGACATTGAGGGTTTTCCTCAACGACTTGCTTTCCACCACAAAGGAGATGTTGGTCTCGGAGGCGCCCTGAGCACAAGCGATCACACTGATACCGTTACGGCCTAAGGTTCCGAAAAGCTTGCCTGCGATACCGGGGGTGTGCTTCATGTTCTCACCCACCACAGCCACCGTGGCCAACTGACTCTCAAGTTGCATCTTGAACATGGCGCCCATCTCTATCTCCTTGGCGAACTCCTGGTTGAGCACTTCACATGCCAACTGGGCATCCTCGTTTCTCACACCGATAGAGGTGCTGTTCTCTGAAGAGGCCTGGCTCACCATGAACACACTGATTCCGCTATCGGCAAGGGTGGTGAAGATGCGGCGGTTCACACCGATCACACCGACCATGGAAAGACCCGAGACGGTGATGAGACTGGTGTCGTTGATGGAGGAGATGCCTTTGATGGCTTGGGTCGAGTTGTCTGTGTCCTTCTCTATGATTGTCCCCTTGGCCTCGGGGTTGAACGTGTTCTTGATGAGGATAGGGATATTCTTCTGGCATACGGGATAGATGGTGGGAGGATAGACCACTTTCGCACCGAAATTGCAAAGCTCCATGGCCTCCACATAACTCAGTTTGTTGATGGTGTAAGCGGTGTTGATGACCCTTGGGTCAGCAGTCATGAAACCATCCACATCTGTCCAGATCTCCAGCACCTTCGCATCAAGGATGGCTGCCAGTATGCTGGCTGTGTAGTCCGATCCGCCACGGCCGAGATTGGTGGTCTCGCCGCTTTCAGCATCGGTGGAGATGAAGCCGGGCACAAGAGCCACAGACTCGTGCAAACCGAATTCAGCGAAGGCCTCTTTCACGAGTTGTGTGGTGAGCTCGGTGTCGAGCAGGTTCTTGTTCTGCTTACTGGTGGTCTTGATGAACTCCCTTGCGTCATACCATTTGGCGTTATTGATGAGAGTGGCGCAGATTTTCGATGAGATGCGCTCTCCATAGCTGACGATGGCATTGGAGGTCTTGGGCGAGAGGTCGCGTATGAGATAGACACCCTGAAAAATGCTCTTCAGCTCATTGAGCAGTTTGTCCACACTTTCCAGCAGCCGTTCACGCTGTCCGCCGTTGGTGATGACTTCGCGGATCATCTTGTGATGACGTTCCACCATCTCGTCGTACGACTGCAGGTACGACAGATCGCCCTGCTGGGCCATTTTCGATGTGTTGATGAGTTTGTCTGTGATGCCGCCAAGGGCTGATACTACGACAATGACGGGCTCGTTTTGTGCCTCCACGATTTTCTTCACGTTGAGGATACTTTCAGCCGATCCCACGGAGGTGCCTCCGAATTTCAGTACTTTCATTATGCTGTTTAGTTATTATTTTTGTGTTTGTAGGTTTCAAACGGTGACACCGTTTTGCTTGTAACCTGCAAAATTACGCTTTTTCGCCCACTTTTCAAACCAAATTGAAAGAAAAGCACTTGCAGAACTGCAAAATCAATCGTTTGCGCACACAAATTATCTTTTTTATCCTTCAATGTTTTTCAGTGATCATCATTTCAACTCTATATGGAACAATGTGGCTGATGACCACTGAAACAGGATTTATATGTTTAAAAAGTTTAAATTACTTGACATCGGCGTTAGAATGTTGTAATTTTGCATGAAATTAGGTTTATTATAGCTTGTAATGTCTAAGAAATCCAACGCACCTGGTATTTTCAATACCCAATTCATTACTTCTTGCTTGAGCATTAGTCTGGTGCTTATACTGTTGGGCACCGTCATCTTCTTTGTCTTCACAGCAAGGAACCTGTCCGACTACATGAGGGAGAACATCAACATCAGCCTGCTCCTCGACGACAAGATGAGCGAGAAGGCCATCGATGCATTCAAGGCTGAGTTAGAGGCCCGACCTTATGTGAAGTCTTTGGAGTACATATCCAAGGAACAGGGACTTGAGACGGTCAAAGCTGAGATGGGCGCTGACCCCTCCGAGTTTCTCGGATTCAATCCCATCACAGCTTCGTTCGAGGTGAAACTCAAGTCGGAATACGCCAACAACGACAGCATCCAACGCATTCTCGACGAGATGAAGATGACCAACAATGTGGTGGATGTGCTCTATCAAAAGGATCTCATCAACTCGGTGAACAACAACATCAAGAAGATCAGTTTCATCATGCTGATCATAGCCGCCTTGTTCACCTATATCTCCTTCGCGCTGATCAACAACACTGTGAGGTTATCGATTTTCTCACAACGCTTTGATATCAACACCATGAAATTGGTGGGCGCCAGTTGGTGGTTCATACGCAAGCCGTTTCTTAAGCGGGGATTGCTGGTGGGACTCATTTCTGCCACAATAGCCACTGCATTCCTGTTTTTCGGCATCAGGTTCCTCAAAGAGCAAGAGCCTCAATTCGGTGCGATCATCTCCAACGAGGTGATGGCCGTGGTGGCGCTCTGTGTCTATGCTTTCGGCTTAATCATCACGTTCTGCTGTATCTATTTCTCGCTCAACAAGTTCCTGAAAATGAGCAGCAACACCCTTTATCATATCTGAGGCATTGTCTTCAGCAGAAGGATTTGAATCAAGGTATAAAATTCTAAATTATCATACATCAATGGACAAACGCAATTACGCATTCGGGAAGATCAACTACATACTTCTCGTCGTAGGAATACTCATTGTAGTGACTGGATTATTCATCATGGCAGGCGATGGCACCACGGAGGCGGCTTTCAATCCCGATATTTTCAGCAGCAGAAGGATTGACGTGGCACCCATGGTTTGTCTGGCGGGATTTGTGTTCATCGTCTTCGGTATCCTCTTTCCGAACCGAGACACGAAAAAAGACGTTGAGGAATAAACACTGAGGAAGGATAGAACACCATCGTTCTCGCTAAAGACCAAGGTCTTCATTTGCCGTCATAAACAGTATTCATCATGCAAGACTTATCAACATTAGAAACCATTATTATCGCCATTGTGGAGGGACTGACAGAGTTCCTGCCCGTGTCGTCCACTGGCCACATGATCATCACCCAGAAACTGCTGGGAGTGGAAGAGGGCAATCCCTTTATCCACGCTTTCACGTTCATTATCCAGTTTGGCGCTATCCTCTCGGTAGTGTGCCTCTATTGGAAACGGTTTTTCCGAATCGACCACACACCTGCGCCAGAGGGAGCGTCAGCTTTCGGTCGTCTAAAACATAAGTTCAGTTTCTACTGGCTGCTCTTTGTCGGTGTGGTTCCCGCTATCGTCATCGGTCTTGCCGCCAAGAAGTCGGGGTTGCTCGACTGGTTGCTCGACAGTGTGTGGGTAGTGGCCATCATGCTGGTAGTGGGAGGCGTGTTCATGCTCTTCTGCGACCGCTTGTTTGAGAACAAGATGAAGGAGAAGAACGATGTCACGGAGCGTCGTGCGTTCAATATCGGCCTTTTCCAATGCATTTCCGTCATTCCTGGTGTATCACGTTCCATGGCCACCATTGTGGGAGGCATGGCACAGGGACTGACCCGCAAGCGGGCAGCCGAGTTCTCGTTCTTCCTCGCAGTGCCCACTATGGCTGGCGCCACACTGCTCGACCTTGTGGATTTGATGAAGGAAGACGGTGCCTGGGCCACTTCTGGCAATATCGCGATGCTGGTGCTGGGCTGTGTGATTGCCTTTATCGTGGCGTTGCTCGCCATGAAGTGGTTTGTCGGATTTGTGTCGAAATATGGATTCAAAGCCTTCGGTGTCTATCGTATCATCGTCGGCGCAATCATACTGGTGATGCTGCTTTGTGGACAGTCACTGGTAATGGTGGACTAACTACATGGACTTCGAGACTGGAGAGGTGATTTGTTTCGACAAGCCTTACGGCTGGACATCATTTGATGTGGTGGCCCGTGTTCGTGGCATTGTACGTCGTCATCTCGGGGTGAGGAAAATCAAGGTAGGACATGCCGGCACACTCGACCCCCTTGCTACAGGAGTCCTCATTGTCTGCACCGGCAAGGCGACCAAGACCATCGACACGCTGCAGGCTGAGACCAAAGAGTATGTGGCTACCCTCAAGTTGGGCGCCACTACCCCATCGTTCGACAAGGAGACGGCGGAAGACGCCACCTACCCTACCGGCCACATCACGCTGGAAAGGGTACAGGAAGTGTTGAAGTCGTTTGTCGGAACCATCAGTCAGGTCCCGCCTGCCTACTCTGCCCTCAAGGTGGATGGCGAGAGAGCCTACAAAATGGCACGGAAGGGAGAAGAGGTGACGCTCAAACCTAAGACACTTGTCATCGACGAGATAGAACTGCTCCATTTCGGAAGGAACAAGGATATGGACTGTCCTCAGAATCCTGAACAGGCTGAGCTGTCAGAAAAGTCTGAACTGCCAGACGACCTTCTGCTGACGATTCGGGTGGTTTGCAGTAAAGGCACCTACATCCGTGCGTTGGCTCGCGACATTGGCCAAGCACTTGGAAGCGGCGCCTATCTCACCGACCTGCGCCGCACAC
The DNA here is from genome assembly GCA_017509605.1 of Bacteroidaceae bacterium. Classification (GTDB taxonomy): domain Bacteria; phylum Bacteroidota; class Bacteroidia; order Bacteroidales; family Bacteroidaceae; genus RUG11857. The sequence goes on from JAFWPH010000001.1 coordinate 14,462, forward strand.
GTATTGGCAACCACAGCATTGCGGATTGCATCACGGTAGAGGCGTTCGAGAAAATGGTGGATAACATACAATTCTCAGAATCCGAGAATTCTTGATCATATCGATAATCACTGAACTAAACAGATAATAGTATCATTATGAAATTATCAGAATTTGCTTTCAGCTACCCCCCTGAGAAGTCGGTCATTATTCCTAAAAACACTGATTGGGCTGATCACTTCATAAAAAGCGCACCTGAGAAAATCGCCCTTTACCCCAGAGGACGCCACTTCAATCCAGAGGAAGACGAAGCGGATGATTACCTCCGCGACACACGCGAGGACTCGAAAATGATGGTGGTCCACAAGCGGACAGGCGAAATTGAGGACAAAACCGTACGCGACATCCTGGATTACTTTGATGACAAGGACGTGTTCATTTTCAACGACACCAAGGTCTTCCCTGCCCGCCTCTATGGAACCAAAGAGAAGACCCAGGCTCAGATTGAGGTCTTTCTGCTTCGCGAGTTGAAAGAAGGTCTCCGCTATTGGGATGTGCTTGTTGACCCTGCCCGTAAGATACGCATAGGCAACAAACTCTATTTCGGTGAGGACGAGTCGATGGTGGCTGAGGTGATTGACAACACCACCTCGCGTGGACGCACCTTGCGGTTCCTCTTCGATGGCACACATGAGGAGTTCAAACAAGCACTCTACAGCCTTGGCGAAGCACCTATCCCCGACGATGTGAGAGCGAGAAGAAAGGCTGACGCCAACGACATGGAGCGTTTCCAAACCATCTTCGCCCGTCATGAGGGAGCGGTCACCGCACCCACTGCCGGACTGCATTTCTCCAAGCAATTGATGAAGCGGATGGAAATCAAGGGCATAGAATCGGCTTTCATCACATTGCACTGCGGACTTGGCAATTTCCGGAGAATAGACGTGGAAGACCTGACGAAACACAAGACCGATGGCGAACAGATGTTTGTCACCAAAGAAGCTTGCGACATCGTCAACAGAGCCAAGGACACAAGCCACAAGGTGTGTGTGGTTGGTACCACTACCATGAGGGCTGTGGAAACTGCTGCCAGCACATACGGACACCTCAAGGAATTCGAGGGATGGACCAACAAGTTCATCTTCCCACCATACGAGTTCTCCATCGCTGACGCCATGCTGTCCAACTTCCAACTGCCAGTGACTGTCATGCAGATGATGCAGTGCGCTTTCGGTGGCTACGAACTTGTGATGCGTGCATACGACCATGCCCTGAAGAGTGACTATCTCTTTGGAACATACGGCGACGCCATGCTGCTGATTGACTGATGATTGTCTTTCTTGGCCTCGGTACGAATCTTGGATCGAAAGAGGACAATCTCTCACGAGCCATAGAAGAAATACAGAGGCGGATTGGGCCAGTTAAGGCCCAATCCGCTTTTGTGAAGACCTCTCCGTGGGGCTTCGAGTCTGACAATGCATTTCTCAATGCCGTGGTGGCTGTTGACACCAGTCTTGAACCTTTCGCGCTGCTCGACACCACCCAGGCGATAGAACGCTTGATGGGACGGAAACACAAGTCTGTGGATGGTGAATACCACGACAGGGTGATAGATATTGACATCTTGGTTTATGGCGACTCTTACATCAACACTCCGCGACTGACTGTCCCGCATCCTCTTTTGTCAAAGCGATTGTTTGTACTCGAGCCACTCGCTGAGATTGCTCCAACGCTCAGACCTCCACACTGCGGATTCACTGTGGAGGAAATGATAAAACAACTAACCAATTGAACCCGACTATGAAAAAAATCCTTTTGTTGATCCTTTTCATCTCGTTTTTCTTCAACTCTTACGCTAAAGATTTCAGAGTCAACCAAGGGGAATGTCAACTTGTGACCGACATCGCCTCGGAGCATCAGGTGGTGAACACTGCGCTTGACATGCTCAAGAACGACTGGAACGCGGTTTTCGGCAAGCCTTTCAGCCACAGTGCACAGCCAAAGGTTATCGTCGGTACGGTGAACCGGAGCAATGTCTTGAAGGGTGTGGAGGTGGATTTCAAATGCCTCAAAGGTAAGACCCAGGCTTTTCTTTTGGTTGTGACCAAGGACGGTGATTTGGTGGTTGCTGGCAGTGACCCCCACGGCACTGCTTACGGCATCATGCAACTGTCGCGCCTCATCGGTGTGTCGCCATGGGAATGGTGGGCTGACTGTACGCCACAGCATCTCGAATCATTCAGTCTGTCAGAGGGATATACAGATTTCCAGTCGCCCAAGGTGGAGTATCGTGGTATTTTCATCAACGACGAGGACTGGGGACTGATGCCCTGGAGTTGCCAGACTTACGAACCTGCGGAGAAGGGTGTCATAGGGCCTAAGACCACTGCACGCATCTTCGAACTGTTGTTGCGTCTGCGCGCCAATCTCTATTGGCCGCCCATGCACGATGTGTCTTATCCTTTCTTCATGACCAAAGGGAACCGTGAGGTGGCAGAGAAATTCGGCATCTATGTGGGAACCTCTCACTGCGAGCCGATGGCCAGCAATTCTTTCGGAGAATGGCACAAGAGGGGCAATGGCGACTATAATTACTTGAAGAACAGGGAGGGTATCCTCCAGTTCTGGACTGACAGGGTGAAGGATGTCGCCAATCAGGAGATTATCTACACTTTGGGGTTGCGTGGCATCCACGATGGTCCGATGGAAGGTGCCAAGACTGCCGCTGAGCAGAAGGATGTGCTTGTGGATGTGCTCCGCGACCAGCGCGCTATCCTCAAGGAGTATGTGAATAAGGACGTGAAACAGATACCACAGGTCTTTATACCCTATAAGGAGGTGCTTGAAGCCTATAAGATGGGCTTGCAGGTGCCTGACGACATCACTTTGATGTGGTGCGACGACAACTATGGCTTTATCCGTCATTTCCCGACTGCCAAGGAGCGGAAGCGCAAAGGTGGAAACGGCGTGTATTACCATGTGTCGTATTGGGGACGTCCACACGATTACCTGTGGCTCGGCACTTTCTCCCCGTCTTTGCTGTTCCAGCAGATGGGCAAGGCATACGATGAAGGCATACAGCGGATGTGGGTGCTGAATGTAGGTGATATCAAACCTGCTGAATACCAGATAGAACTGTTCATGGACATGGCATGGGACATCGACAAGGTAAGGGAACAGGGAATAGCCCGGCATCTTGACCATTTCCTTGCCCGTGAGTTTGGTGAAGGCTTAGGTCATCGGCTGGGTGATGTCATGCGCGAACAATACCGCCTGGCGTTTATTGCCCGCCCGGAGTTCTTGGGACATACCCGTACTGAGGAGAGCGACCCTAAATTCAAGATTGTCAGTGATTTGCCTTGGGGTGAGGGTTTCATAAAAGCCCGACTGACCGACTACCGTAACATCAGCGACGCTGTACAGCAGATGGAGAATGAGGTGCCACTTGACCGCCGTACTGCCTATTTCCACTTGGTGCGCTATCCTGTTCAGGCCGCTACCCAGATGAATGAGAAGATGCTGACAGCTCAGTTGGCGCGTCATGGCAAGGCGAAATTCCATACCGCCGACCTTGCCTACGACAGTATCGTGGTGCTGACTGCCCGCTACAACCAAGGCAAGTGGAAGGGCATCATGGACATGCACCCCCGTGAACTCTCCGTCTTCGATCCTGTGCAAAGGATGAAGTTCGATTCTCCATTGACAGAGGAACCAACTCCATTGTATAAGTTCAACGGCCTTGATGCCACATCTGGCTCTCCTGTCGATTGCTATGGACTTGGTTACGAAGGCAAGGCTGCTGAGGTGCTGAAAGGTGAAACTATCGGCTTCGACTGTCCTAAGGCTGCTGGCAAGACAATTAAGGTTGAAGTGCGTCTGTTGCCCAATCATCCGATGGAAGACAATGCCCAACTACGTGTGGCTGTGGATATTGACGGCAAGGATTCAAAAGTCCTCGAATACCAGACGCAAGGCCGCAGCGAGACGTGGAAACTGAACATCCTGCGCAACCAAGCCATCGTAGAGGCGGTGTTCACAGTCTCGGATACCAGCATCACTCCCCATCTGAACATCAAAGCCCTCGACAAAGGCGTGGTAGTTGACCAAGTCCTGGTCTGGTGATAATGAAAGGGGCGGTCATCCTTCCACTATTTTCCACTCGCCGATGCAGCGTCGCTCGCTTGAGAAGTTCACGCCTATCTTGTAGAGACGACGCGGGTCGGCGGCATAGGGCTGGGCATAACCCTTGTCCTCGATTTGCTGCAGGGCCTCGTCCGCGCTCTTGTCGAGTTTGAACTCGAAGATGTAGATATAATCATCGGTCTTCACAATCATGTCCATGCGCCCGTCACTGGTCGGACGCTCCACCTCCACATAGAAGCCCAACAACTTGAAGAAGACGTACAGCACGTTCTGGAAATACAGTTCCTGGTTGCCCTGCACACGGTAGTCGTTGTCGGTGAAGAGCGCCTCCAGACGACGCATGAACGACTCCACCTTGCCTGCCTCAAGCTCAAGGACGAAATTGTCGATACTGAATGAGTTGTCGATGCCCAGACGGGAATAAGAGCGCGAGAGATATTTTACGAATCCCTTTTCCACCTCACGATTGGGGAAGCCTAAGTGGTAACTCTCGAACCTCTTGTCATAGCCTTTGATGGTGAGGTATCCGCTCTGGTAGATCACAGGGATGGGGTTCACGTACATGTCACTGATGTTGCCCAACACATCACCAGTCACCCGTTCCCTTGTAATATTGTTGAGGTTGTAGTTGGTCTTTTTCAGGATCTCCACAAGAAAGGTTGGAGTGCCGGTTTCGAACCAATAGTCGCTGAACACCTTGCTCGACAGTGTGTTGAGCAGGCTGAAAGGGTTGTAGAGGCCAACCGAGTTCTGACGGAAATGGTAGCCGTCGTAATAGTCCTTGAGTTGGGCAAAGCATTCCTCTTTGGTGAGGTCGTTAGCCATCGCTAATTCTTCCACTTCTGAATCAATGTGGTCGTGTATTTCCCTCTCTGTGATACCACAGATTTCCACGTAGCGAGGATCCATCGAGATGTCGGTGAAGTTGTTGAGGTCGCTGAAGATGCTTACCTTGCTGAAACGAGTCACGCCTGTGATGAAGCCAAATTTGATGTAGCGGTCCTGTGTCTTCATCACCGAGTAGAAAGCCTTCATCTGGCTGCGGTAGTGATCCTGCAGTTCAGGGTTACCGATGGAATTGAGCAGTGGTTTGTCGTACTCGTCAATAAGGATGACAACCTTCCGGCCTGTCTGATTGCAGGCACGTTCAATAACTCCAGCGAAACGTTGAGAAGAACTTACCTCTCCTTCTCCCTTACCATATACTGATTCCCATCGGAGGAGGTTCCTGTTTAATTCTTCAGACAAGTCGTTTTCTTTCCTATACTCAGCGGTGTTCAGGTCCAGATGCAGCACAGGATAGACTGTCCAGTCCTGTTCCAGTTGTTCCATTGCCAGTCCCTTGAAGAGTTCCTTCTTCCCGAGGAAGTAGGCTTCCATGGTAGAGATAAGCAGACTCTTGCCGAAACGTCGCGGACGGCTCAAAAAATAATACTTGCCTTCGCCCTGCAATTTATATATTAGGGCAGTCTTGTCGATATAAAGATAGCCTCCAGTACGCAGGCTTTCGAAATCCTGTATGCCAATGGGGTAAAGCATAATCTCCTACTTATTTTGTTTTCACGGTGCAAGTTACAACTTTTCCGTTAAACATACGTCATGGATCAAGTTTTTTCTGAATGTGAGTTGACTTTGTTCAAAGGTCAATGATCAATGGTCAACGGTCAATGGTTTTTCAGGCGAAGCCTTTTTCTATAACCCATAACCTATAACCATTCATAAGCATTCATGTTCTACAAGAACAGCAGGGTACGCAGGCTGCTAGCCTGCGATGTTTTTCCACACGAATTTCCACGAATTAAACACAAATTTTTCAGAAATTAAATTCATGATTAATTCATGGCCAATTCATGGTCATTCATGTTTTACAAAAACCACAATAACCATTTATTTCCTGAAATTTGTTTGGAGTATTCTTTTTTTTCATTAAAATTGCAAATTAGTTTCTAAGCGAATGTGAGGGGTGGTTCCTGTGGTCTTACGACTGCAGGAACCATCAATTTCTGCATTCGAGACATTGTTTTTATCCATCTCCATCAATTCCCTTACTACACTGGTTGCCTATCCCCAATGTTCACCAATTGGTGTAACATTCTTAACTCTTAACTCTTAATTCTTAACTCTTAATTCTTATTCATAAGCCTTCAACAAAAAAACACGGCCCCGAAAGACCGTGTTTTTCTTGAGATTATCCTAAAATTGCACAGGATTTCTATGTTTATTCTTTGCTGCGTGCCTCAATTTCAGTGTTGATCTTGTCGATGACCTCGTCGGTGAGTTCATACTTGGAGATAATCCACATCGCGAGGGCAAGCAGGATGGCGGGGATGACGCATACCAACCAGAGGATGCCTTCCTCAGCGAACGGAGTCTGGTCGATCACCTCGCTGTTGTAGCCAACATAAGCCAAAACTGCAGGACCAACGATGCTTCCGAAGGTCATACCAGCCTTGAAGAACAATCCCGTCAAAGCGTTGACAATACCTGAGATACGACGGCCTGTGGTGTATTCACCGTAGGAAATCACCTCGGGAACCAGCGCCCACATATAACCTGTAGCCACAATCACACCAGTGCTCTTGATGAACTGAGCCACATAAACCATCATCATACTTGGATGCTCCATCTTGGAGATGAAATAGAGCATCGCCATACCGACGATAGCGGCACCAAGGAAAAGATAGAACATGTTCTTCTTTCCCACCATGCGCTTGAACCATGGCACAAGCGGCATGAAGATGAATGCGGGTATCGAACCCAAAGCCATGAATATCGACAGTTCCTGAGCCGAACCATGCAGGTTGCTGTTGATGAAATAAGCGCCTGCGGCATTACCGACCGACATCATCGCAAAAGCAGTGATGAAGAAGAAGGCAAGCACACGCAAAGGACGGTTGCGAAGGAACTCCATCCAAAGGTCGCTGACTTTCACATCCTCAGTGGCTTTGGCATCCATCACCACACGCTCCTTGCACTGCGAGAAGCAGAACAAAAGCAGGCAGAATCCCACAATGGCATAAATGGTCATGGTGGTGAACCATGCCTTGGGGTCTTTAGGAAGACTGTCGGATGGCGCACCGGCAAGCAAAGCGATGAACAAAGGAAGACCGGAGTTGACAGCCAGACCACCCACATTGGCCATGAACATACGCACGGAGGTGAGGATGGTGATCTCGTTGGTGTCGCGGGTCAGTGAGGAGTTCAATGCTCCGTAAGGCACGTTGATAAATGTGTAGAGCAACTGCATGGACACGTAGGTCACGTAAGCGTAAATCAGTGATGGCGCGAAACCATTGTAGAAGCACAGAATGGCGAATCCCGAAAGCGGAATACCCACATAAAGCAGATATGAACGGTATTTACCGAAGCGTGGATTGCTCTTGTCAATCAATGCGCCCACAATGGGGTCCCAAATCACGTTAGCCACATTACCCACAAGGAACATGACAGCCACAGCGGATGGCGACAGTCCGTAGATGTCGGTATAGAAGAACAGGAGGTAAGTGCAGATGACCTGGAAAATCAGGTTCTGGGCCAAGTCACCGCTACCGAAACCTATGCGCTGCACCCATGAGAGTTTGTAGAAGCCTTTGGCTTCCTGAGCTGTATTTGTTGCTGTTGCCATAGTCTGTTCTCGTTTAATCGGATATCACTTTCTGAATTGTTCCGTCCTCATTGTAGTGCAGTTCTGCTACCTTGAGGCTTCTGAGCCATGTCACACCATCAGATGGCACACAGTCGTGGTGGAAGAGGTACCATTTTCCCTTGTACTGGCAAACAGAGTGGTGAGTGGTCCATCCCACAACGGGGTCGAGCAACACACCCTTGAAGGTGAATGGTCCGTAGGGGTTGTCACCAATGGCGTAGCAGAGGAAATGGGTGTCGCCTGTGGAATAAGTGAAGTAATATTTGCCTTGGTACTTATGCATCCAGGAAGCCTCGAAGAAACGATAAGGGTTGTTGGCCTTAAGTGGCTCACCCTGGTCATCTACAACAAGCACAGGACGTGGTGCCTCGGCGAATTGCAGCACATCGTCGGTCATCTTGGCCACACGCGATGGCAGGGCATCCTCACCGCCCTCGGGCAGATGCTCGTTGGGCAAAGCCTTGTTGTTCTTGTAGCGCTGCAGTTGTCCGCCCCAGATACCGCCGAAATAAACGTAGATGCTGCCATCGTCGTCCTTGAAAGCGCAGGGGTCGATGGAGTAAGAACCACGGATGGGGTCGCCCTGTGGTATGAACGGACCCTCGGGCTTCTCTGCCACAGCCACACCAAGGTGGAAGATGTCGGTCTTGTCCTTAGCGCAGTAGATGAGGTAGTACTTGCCGTCTTTCTCCACCACGTCGTTGTCCCAAAGCTGACGACCAGCCCATGGAATGTCCTCAAGGGCGAGAATCACACCGTGGTCGGTCACTTCACCGTTCTCCACATCATCGAGTGAGAGGACGTGGTAGTCCTTCATCTCGAAATGACCGCCGTCGTCGTCCTCAGCGGCGCCTGAATCCCAGTCGTGGGAGGGATAGATGAACACTTTTCCATTGAACACGTTTGCCGCGGGATCTGCCATGTAGTCCTGCGGGAAAAGATACCTTGCTTTTTTCATATCCTTTAAGTTGTTTTGATAAGATCCTTGTATGTTTGGTTAGTTTGGTTTTTCCAATTGCAAATATAAGAATTTTTCAATGAAGAGACTTTTATTTCCAAATAAAAAAATAATAAAAGAGGTGTGATGTTTCGTGAATTGTAAATCATGTTACATTAACGTCAGTTCGACAAATTTATGATAATTACAAAAAGGCTTTGCCTTACATGAAGATTCATGAGAAATTTGTGTTAAATTTGTGGACATTCATGTTTATTATCAACATAAATAACCATCATTTGTTCATTAATTATTCATGTATCTTTTTTTCGTCGAATTCATGTTACATTAATTGCAGAAGCAACATCCTTTCGCTTGTTGGCATGCCTGGAGAATTTGCTGTATAATCGCGGGCTTGGGAACTGATACCCAAAGGAAAAAAGAAGCCGTCATCTATTTCAGATGACGGCTCTTTTTCTGGTCTTCAGGAAAGATCTTGAACTCGTAGCCTTGGTCCCTGAGCCATTCTATGGATCGTGGCAACGCAGTCTTGAGTTTGTCGATGCTCTTGAGCGAGTCGTGAAAGGTGATGATGGAACCTGGACGTGAGTATTTCTTCACATTCTCAAACACCTCGTCTGCGGTAAGCAACTTACTGTAGTCGCGGGTCACCACATCCCACATCACAATCACATAATGGTTTCTCAATCTCAGGTACTGGGAGGGTTTCATCCATCCGTGAGGCGGACGGAAGAGGTCAGAACCGATGATGTGGTATGCCTTGTTGGCGTTCCAAAGGTATTTGGAACTTCTCCACCTCAACCCGCCGATATGATTATAGGTGTGGTTGCCGAGACGGTGGCCTCTCTTCTTGATCTCTTCGTACAACTCAGGGTATTTTCGCACGTTGTCGCCCACCATGAAGAATGTGGCCTTCACACCATAATGGTCGAGTGTGTCGAGTATCCACGGAGTGGCCTCGGGTATAGGACCATCGTCGAAAGTCAGATAAACGGCTTTCTCCGATGGGTCCATACGCCAGATTGCACTTGGATACAACCAACGAAGGAACATTGTGGGCTGTTCAATCAGCATCTTTTAGTTGTGTTGTTGTGCTTGGTTTCGCTAATTGGAGACAATGAATGGTTAGTATCCACTTCCTGTCCGGGCCTGATAACTCTGGAACAACGATTGAACCAACGTGTCGTATTCTGTGGCCTTTTTCCTGAACGATGCGATTTGTGCCTCGGTATAAGGCTTACCTGTAATGTCAACACCTTCTTCACCCAGCGTCTCGTAGGTCTTGCGAATCTGCTCAAGCGTGTAGAGACAGTTCATGGCGTCTTGTGAAGCACCTGCAAAACGAGAGGGAGAGAGTGAGTAGTAATAACGGAGATACTCCTGGGCGTTCTTGACAAGTGCGTCGTTGATATTGTCGCCCTCTGCCACCATACCGCAGAGCAGTGAGGATTTGGCCAAGTCGAGCGAACCTCCTGCCAAGGTGTGCGGAATATTGTAGTCTGGCAACTCCTTGCTCACCTTCTCGAGTGCGATGCGGGCGCGCTTTACGTCACCTTGCTCCACCAAAGTGTTGATGAGCAGAGAGAACCAACGGCGATGGGTCAGACACATGCGCATCACTGTCTCATCCACATACAGCCCCTCCTGGCTCATGTTGCCATAGTGGTACTTGTTGACCATATTGTCGAACATCTTGTCAGCGTCAACAATGGTGCTCGACGGGGCGTTCTCATCGAAGGTGAACGGTGAGATCCTGTAGGCCAGTCCCTCCTGGATGAAGTTGCGGAAAAGATTTCCATAATTGCTCGAACCAACAGTTGTCGCCATATAAAGGGGACGGCTGAAGTTGGATTGGGAAATCATCTCCAGAACCATCATCAAGTTCTTATAAACCGACTTTGTGGCCGAGAGGTCAATGGCCATCCTGTCAGGGATGCTGTCAGGAATCATCATGCCGCTCTTGCGCACGGCTTCCTTATCGACAGTCACATAAACGGTGTCGGACGGGAAGTTGCGGAACTGGTCGGTAAGTTCGGGATTGAGGATGACGTTGTGGATGATGTTCTTGAGCTCGAATGGTTGTTCACCAAACAGCATCTTGGCTGTCTCAGGGTCTTCCTGATACATGCGAAGAACAAACTCCTTGTACGGCATCTCGCCCATCTCTGTCATGATGGTGGGGTTCACATCTGTCACCTCGTTCTTGCCTGTGGCATACTGTAAGCGGGTCCAGTCAATAGGCAGCGGCGTCGATTGCCCCTCACCCTCGTAGGCTGGCCGTTTCATCTGGTCGATATACCAGTCGGTGTTCAGGTAAGAGAGGTTGCACACCCTGACATCGGTGCGGTTGCCCTCTGTATCCTCGTTGTACCAAAGGGGGAAGGTATCGTTGTCACCGTTGGTGTAAATCACACCGTTGTGCGGAATGGTCTCCAAGTAGTTGAGTCCAAAGTCACGACAAACATAACGCCCGCTACGGTCATGGTCGTCCCAGGTCTGGCTCACCATCTGAGCCGGCACAGCGATGGCAGGAACCACACTGATGAGCGACGCGATCAAGGCTGTCGATTGCTGGGCCTTACGCTTGCCCAGCCAACTGCTGATCCAGTCGTAGATGGCCGTGATGCCCAAACCGCACCAGATGGCGAAAGCATAGAACGAACCCGCGTAAGCATAGTCGCGCTCACGAGGCTGAACAGGTGTCTGGTTGAGATAAACCACAATGGCGATTCCTGTGAGGAAGAAGAGGAAGAACACCACCCAGAACTGCTGTACACCCTTGTCGCCCTTGAACGACTGCCAGAACAGGCCAATCATACCGAGGATGAGTGGCAGGAAGAAGAACACATTGTGTCCCTTGTTGTTCTGAAGGTCGGAAGGCAGCAGGCTCTGGTCGCCGAGTCGCAGGTTGTCGATGAACGGGATGCCGCTGATCCACTGGCCATGCTCCAGTTCTCCGTTGCTTTGGATATCGTTCTGTCGTCCTACAAAGTTCCACATGAAATATCTGAGATACATGAAGTTCACTTGGTAGGAAAGGAAGAACCTGAGGTTGTCGCCTTGTGTAGGCATCTTGATCTGCATGTTCTGTCCAGCGCGGTTGTAGTTCACCATGTGACCCTCCACACCACCAAGCCAGTCCTCGTAGTCACGGGCATGTCCTTCATCGTAGATGCGGGGGAACACCATCATCTGGTTGGATGGATAGACGTAGGACAATTTGTCGCGTATCTTGATGTATTTGTCTGGTTCATCGGGATTCTCCTTGTCCTGACGCTGCCATACTTCGCCTTTCGACTTGGTGTTGTACATATAGTAACCATTGTCGGTCAGTTTCAGTTCCGGCTTGGAGGTGTAGGCCTGTCCATAGAGCAAAGGACGGTCGCCGTACTGCTCACGGTTGAGGTACTCCTGCAAGGCGAAAGCGTCTTCAGGCGAGTTCTGGTCCATGGGAGGATTAGCGCCCGAACGGATCACCACAATGGCGTAGGATGAGTAACCCACAGTGATGAGTGCCATGCAAAGCACGGCCGTATTGAGCACCCGTGCGGTGAACACCTTGTGCTTGAACACCACCACAGCGACCACGGCAAGAATCACAAGACCGATGATGAAGCTCGACAACGTCGTTCCAGTCATGAAAGGCACACCCAGCATGAACACAGAAGCGAGGAACGAGATTTTCATCAGGATATCGCTCTTGGCGGTATAACTCTCATAGAGTGCCCAAGCCAGTGTCACCACAAGCAGGGCGAGGTAGATGTAGAAACCGGTGTTGAACGGACAACCAAACTGATTGACGAACATCAGTTCGGACCATGCGCCCATCTTCACGATACCGGGGATGATACCCCATAGCACTACTGCGATAATCACAAAGGAGAGCAGGAGCACCAGCAAAGAACCTTTGAGATTGGGGTTCTTGCCTTTCTTGTAGTAAAACACCAGCACAATAGCAGGGATGCAGAGGAGGTTGAGCAGGTGCACACCGATGGAGATACCAGCCAGATAGGCGATAAGTACCAGCCAACGGTCACTATGGGGCTCATCGGCATTGTCCTCCCATTTGAGGATAAGCCAGAACACCAATGCGGTCATGAAAGATGAGAAGGCATAAACCTCACCTTCTACTGCACTGAACCAGAAGGTGTCGCTCCAGGTATAAACCAATGCGCCAGCCACACCACTTGCCATGATGGCTACAATCTGAGCCACTGTCATCTCTTTGCTATTGTCATGAATCAGCACACGTGCCAAATGGGTGATGCTCCAGAAGAGGAACAAAATACAGCCGGCACTGAGCATGGCCGACATGGTGTTGACCATCTTCGCCACTTGAGTGGCATCGGAAACAAAAAGGGTGAACAATTTGCCCAACAGCATGAAGAAGGGGGCACCGGGCGGATGACCAACCTCAAACTTGTAGGCTGTGGTGATAAATTCCGGGCAATCCCAGAAACTTGCCGTCGGCTCTATCGTAGAGCAGTAGGTGAAAGCGGCAATCAGAAAGACGAACCAACCCATAAGGTTGTTCACAATCTTGTAAACTCTCATCTTGTATTTATTATGTTTAATTGTTTTTGCTAAGGCAAAAAAACTGGCGGCAACGGGCTGCCAGAAACATTCAAGAAAGGTTGATGAAAGCAAAAAAATGCGACAAAAACACTTTCAATCTACAAAGTTACGCATATTTTCGCAATCATCAGCACTTCATTTTGTTATTAAAACTAAAAAAGGCCTTTTTGTTAAGATAACCCGTGCATAGAACCATATTATCCGTCCTCTTCCTCACGTTGGAACTGGAAGAAAGAGAAATTCACCGAACCGTATTCACGGTGGTCGATGAGGTGAGGATTTGTGGAGAAATCATTGGTTTTGCCATGTTCAAGGATGAAAAGCCCTCCGGGAGCAAGCAGTCCACTCTCAAGCATGGTCACCGGCAGGTCGGCGATAGTGGGCAATGCGTAGGGAGGGTCAGCAAAGATGATGTCGAACGTGTCGTGGCAATGCTGTATATATTTGAACACATCCCCCATGACCACCGTCCACTGAGGGTCGCCAATCTCACGTGCCACACGGCGGATGAACTGGTAATGCTTGTAGTCCTTCTCCACCGACACCACTTTTCCGCACCCACGAGAGAGAAACTCCAGACTCATGCTGCCTGTTCCCGCGAAGAGATCAAGCACACTGGGGTGGTCGTCGAAATCCACATACACGTTCTGCAGGATGTTGAATAGGTTCTCCTTGGCAAAGTCAGTGGTGGGACGGGCCTTGAAAGCATGTGGCACATCGAAGTGCCTGTGCTTGTACTTTCCGGAAATCACTCTCATGGATGAATCAGTTTGGTCAGAAACCGCAAACGAGCAGTGTCTGAAGGTCGTACGGAATCAAGCTGTTGCCTTGGGTGAGTTTGGAACTGAAATCATCCTCACGGTTTATCATTTCCACCGACTTGATATAGGTGGCAATAGATGTGGTGAGTTGATGGGCTATATCATTGTCGCCTACCACAAAGAGCATGTCGGTGAGTTGGTCCATCTCCAATTGCTTCCACACATTGAGGATGAAGTACTGGTAGTCGATGGCATGCGCCGACTCAAACGTGTTGACAAATAACAACCTACCGTGTTCGAAGACGAACAAGGTCATTTCCCTTTCGTGGATATAGGCGTACATCTTCTGCATCCTTCCACCAGAACTCCTCTCGGCGAAAAACTCTGCCAAGGTGCTCGCCGAGGCGTAGAACCTTGCACGAGGGAAGTCGTCAGTGATAAGCTGATAGACATTCTTGTCCAATCCAAACACGATGGCAAGTCCCTGACGACGCAAGATATTGAAACTCACATGCTTCGCATCGTCCTTGGGGAAGTTGAACGCGTAGATGTCGTTGATATCCTCGCTCTTGAACGAGGTGACAGGCACCACTGTGAAATGAGGGCTTGTCACCATCACATTCACCCGCTGATAGTCTTCCTTCAACAACGGCTCGTTCATCAAGGCGTCCTTGAGGTTGGCGGCCATAGAGATGGTGGGCCTCACCTTGTATTTGCTGTAAACATAGTGAGGCTCCTCCGATGGGGCATATATACAAAAAGAAAGTCCATTCGTACTGATGCGAATGGACAGACTTTTATTGCTGATGGTGTTATTCCCAGTTACCTGCATTCTTGTTGGAAGGATCTTGCAAGTCGCCCATTCTCAGACCGTACCACTCACCCTTGGAGTCGTCAGCATTGTCCTCGAAAAGGTCGGCTTTGTTCTTGCCGGCTTTCTTCATGTCGGCTTTCAGGTACTTCAGTTTCTTGGGATCCATACCGTCAAGATAGTCATCAAGTGATGCACGTACTTCCATAAGCACATCCCATTCGTTGCTCTTGAGGTTGAAAGCGGCTTTCTTCCTCAACTGGATCTGAGCGCCTTCTTTTCCTACAGGAACATACTTCAGTGAGTCGGGGTTCTTGATACCGAGCAGTTCAGCAGCAGATACCCACACTGTGTCGCGCTTGATGATACCCTTGCGGATTGCTTCGGCCTCTGTCATACCTGCTTCGAGCTGGTCGTCCGACAGTTCGCCTTGCTTCACGATGTGGTCAACTGCGCGGTCATTCTTCACGAAGTCGATCAGAGAGTCAATGTCACCGCAATACTCGGGGTGACCGCTCATCTTGAATTTTTCCTCCGCGTCGCGGATCTGCATCAGTCTGGCCTTGACCAGATTCTCACGTGCTGCTTTCTCTTCGTCGAAAGAGATGTCATTGTAGATGCTAAAATAGCATGCGAAGCATAGTGCAATTGCACATAATGCCAGGATAATGTTGATAATTTTCCTCATGATATGTGTGTTTATTTTTATTTTTATTAATTTCGTTTCGCAAAAATAACTTTTTTTGTTTTAATCTCGTTATATTCGCGCAACTTTTTTTCAAAAAACGATGATAATAGACTATTTAAGTGGCGAAATTGAACTTTCTTTGGGTTTTCAAGCCACAAAAGAGCAACATTTGCTGATTCACAAGTTGTCGGAATTTGTGCTGTCCGACGACTTCAATTCTGTTTTCATCTTGAGAGGGTATGCAGGAACAGGAAAGACATCGGTCGTGAGCGCATTGGTCAAGACGATGACAAAACTGGAACGTTCGTGTGTACTCATGGCACCTACTGGCAGGGCGGCAAAAGTGCTTTCGCTCAGTGCGGGCCATCCAGCATATACCATCCACCGACGTATCTACCGACAACAATCGAAGGAGTACAATGCCAACTTCGCGATAGGTTTCAATGGCATGAAACAAACGTTGTTTGTCGTTGACGAGGCATCCATGATTTCCAACGAACAGCAGGGCACTGCATCTTACGGTACCGGCAGGTTGCTCGACGATCTCATACAATATGTCTATTCCTCACCCGGCTGCAGGTTGCTGCTGATAGGCGACACCGCACAGCTGCCACCTGTGGGTTCGCTGGAGAGTGTGGCGCTGAACGACTCCTTCGTGGCGGGCTACGGACTGCATGTGCTCAGCTTCACCCTCCGTCAGGTGGTGCGCCAGGCCGAAACCTCAGGAGTGCTCTGGAATGCCACCAACCTTCGCGCCGCCCTCGATGAAGGCAACGTGGGGGCCTTCCCCAAAATCAAGTTCAAGGAATTCAGCGACATTGTGAACATTCCCGGCAACGAACTGATAGAAGAACTGACCAGTTGTTACGACAAGGTGGGGCATGACGACACGATTATCGTCTGCCGGTCCAACAAACTCGCCAATATATATAATAAAGGTGTGCGCTATCAGATTCTGGGCCGTGAGGCCGAACTGGAATCGGGCGACATGTTGATGGTGGCGAAAAACAATTATTACTGGCCATCGCTCGATGTGGATGAGCAAGGCAAGTGCCAGGCACCCATGGACTATATTGCCAATGGCGACATTGTCCAGGTGCTGAGGGTCTGGAACGAACGCGAATTCTATGGCTTCCGCTTTGCAACAGCCATCATTCGCATGCCCGATTACGATGACTATGAACTTGAGGTGAACGTGATTCTCGACACTTTGCTGTCAGAAGCACCCGCCCTTGGCCGCGAACAGAATGAAAGGCTGTTCAATGAGGTGATGAAGGACTATGAGCATCTTTCCACCAAGAATGAAAGGCTTGAAGGCGTGATGTCCGACCCCTATTACAATGCGCTGCAAATCAAGTACGCTTACGCGGTGACCTGCCATAAGGCACAAGGCGGGCAATGGCAACGTGTCTTTATCGATCAAGGCTTTATCACGGAAGACATGATGGGCATCGACTACTTCCGCTGGCTCTACACCGCACTGACACGCGCCTCGGAAAGACTCTATCTCGTCAATTGGAAAAGGGAGCAGACGATAGAGTGAAAATCACTGGCTGACTGACAACTCCTGATGACATCTATAGACCATAAACACATAATTTGTTGAAAAAAATAATTTTTTTTGATTTTTTCCGTTTCTTATGATGAAGACATGGATACTTTTTACTATCTTAGCATTATCTAACTCAGAACAACACTATTTATGAACGACAATAATTACTGTGTGATACTGGCTGGAGGTATTGGCTTACGCCTCTGGCCAAGCAGCCGTCAGGACCGTCCTAAACAGTTCATCGATTTCATCGGTATGGGCGAATCCCTACTGCAATATACTTACCACCGATTCAGTGCTTTCATGAAAAAAGAAAACATCTTGGTGGTGACCAACCAGACTTACTACGACCTGGTACGTGAGCAATTACCGGAACTGCCGGAAGAGAACGCGCTCTTCGAACCTATACGCCGCAACACGGTGGCAAGCGTGCTGTGGGCAGCGATGAAAGTGCGCGACATCAATCCCAATGCCAATATGGCAATCACTCCTGTCGATCAGATGATTTCCAATGCGGAGATCTTCCAAAACAGCATCTTGCGCGGACTTGACTATGTCAGCAAACACAAGTCTTTGCTGACCTTGGGAGTGATGCCTACCAGGCCCGACACTAACTATGGATATATCCAGATGAACGAGAAAGTGGAAGACGATATCTACTCCGTACGTACGTTCACAGAGAAACCAGAACTGGAATTCGCCAAGATCTTCGTGGAGAACAAGGAGTTTCTCTGGAACACAGGCTTGTTTATCTGGAACGCCGACACCTTTATACAAACCGTCAAGAAATTCGTTCCCGAATATTCCCTGTTCATCAACCATTGGAACGACGATTATTTCAAGAACAAGAGTGAGCAGGAACTGTCAGAGGCGTTCTCGCTGATACCCAGCGAGGCTGTGGAGACCGGTGTGTTGGAGAAGGCCGACAACGTGGATGTGATGCTGTGCCATTTCGGATGGGCCGACATCGGCACGTGGGACTCACTCTACAACACCCTGCCCAAGGACCGCAACCACAACGTAGTCATCAACTCCAAGGCAATGATGTATGGTTGCAACAACTGTGTGGTCAAATTGCCCAGTGGCAAGGTAGCCATGCTGCAGGATCTCGACGGATATATCATCGCCGAGGAGGGCGACGTTCTGGTGGTTTGCAAAAGGGAGGACCAAGGCGGCATCCGACGTTTTGTCAACGACCTGCAGTTGAATCTCGGAGAGGAATATATGTAATGTGTCCGAAAACAGATGTGGTTCACATGATTATTTGCCTCTATGAGCAATTATTTGTAAAAAAGTTTTGGTTGATTTGTTTTTTTTGTAAATTTGTAACGATAAAACGATAGAAGCTTTAATTATATTGTTTATTAACTTAAAATCATTTCATTATGAAAAAGTACTTAGCTGAATTGGTGGGTACCTTCGTGCTCACTTTCTTGGGATGCGGCACAGCCGTGAGCCTCGCTTGCGGAAGCGACACAGCATCTGTGGTTGGAACAGCCATCGCATTCGGTTTGTCGGTTGTGGCTATGGCTTACACCATCGGTGGTATCTCCGGTTGCCATATCAACCCAGCCATCACCCTCGGCGTGCTTTGCAGTGGACGTATGACCACTAAGGATGCCATTGGCTATTGGGTAGGTCAGTTCATCGGAGGCATACTGGCTGCAGCTTGTCTCGCAGCTATCGTAGGTATGGAACCCAGTCTGGCTGAAGGCACTCACACTGGAGCCAATGCTTGTCCTAACGGCAATATCGGACTCGGACTCGTGGTTGAGATTGTCCTCACCACCCTGTTCGTGCTTGTAGTGCTCGGCGCTACTGCCAAGACCAACGGCGCCACCAACAACTTCGCTGGACTGGCCATCGGTCTCAGCCTCATCCTCATCCACCTCGTAGGCATCCACTACACAGGTACAAGTGTGAACCCCGCCCGTTCATTAGGCCCGGCTTTCTTCGAGGGAGGAGATGCCCTGTCACAGGTTTGGGTATTTATCGTTGGCCCATGCGTCGGCGGTCTGCTTGCAGCCCTGATCTGGAAGGCTATCGAACCGAAGGAATAAGAAATCATCCATTCCTATAACAAAGGCGCTGGCAAGAATCTTGTCAGCGCCTTTGCTTTTTGAACTATTCAGACAGGCCTTCTATGCAGCAGGCTCTCTTGATGGCAATCAACACTTCTTGTGCCCAATGGGCATCTTTGCCTGCATGTATGCGCACGAATGGCTTCATCTTGTCTTTTGTCGTGATGATGATTTGGTACTCAGCAGGGAGATAGGGAATCATGGCGTTATTGAAGGTCAAGTCCACAATGTCGGCTTTAGGGATTTCAATTTGGTTATAAACCAGTTTGTCGTGATAGACCAATATGGCGCCTTCTGCCTCTTCTGCATGAGTAGGGTCGGTGACGATAATATCGTCGGGTTGTCCATACTGTTCGATTATCTTGTCGAGAGTAGGACGAGCGTCGGGTTCGGCTTTTTTACCATCTCTTCTCTCACTCCACCAGATGAGGGAAGCAAGAACCAACACACACAATGAGAATGAGAGCATGGTCATGCTGCCTGTGAGGAGCCAGATAGCGATACCGCCGATGGCGAAGATACCAAGAATGATATAGCTAGAAGCATTTTTCATATCAATAAGTGCATTTTAAAGTTTATATGTTCTTTTGCAACAAGCCCGAAATAGCTAAAGCCTAATGCCTAACGCCTAAAACCTTATACCGGTTCCCGCCAAGCACCTTCACCACACCCTTGAACTCCAGTTCCAACAACGACGACATCACCTTATCATACGAAAGGCCCGTGGCCACCACCACATTGTTCACTTGCACGTCGTCCTTGTCTTTCATGTAGTTCACGATGGTCCGCTCATCATCTGTGAGGTCATCGAACAGTTCCAGTTGCCGGGGCTGGTTGTTGGATTTGGGATTGGTCCATTGAAGGAGTTCAAGCAAATCGTCAGCATTGGTGATGAGTGTGGCCATATTCCTGTGAATCAGTTTGTGACAGCCAGCACTATACGGATTGTCCACCTTGCCCGGGAAAGCGGCAACGGTGCGGTTGTAAGAGAATGCGATGTCAGCGGTGATCAACGCTCCCCCTTTCTCCGCGCTCTCCACCACAATGGTGGCGTCGCTCATCCCCGCCACGATACGGTTGCGGCGAACGAAATTGCCCTTGGAGATGAGACAATGGCTCATGTACTCCGTCAGAAGTCCTCCTTGATGAACCATCTGAGAGGCTGTATGACGGTGCAGGTTGGGATAGATGGTGTCCAGCCCGTGGGCAAGCACACCGACAGTGTCCATGTTGTTGTTGAGAGCCGCCCGGTGCGCGGTGATGTCCACACCGTACGCCAGACCGCTGACAATCAAGGTGTCTGGATAGACTTGAGAAAGGTCTTTGATGAGTCGCTCACAGAGCGAACGACCGTATTCCGTGCAGTGACGTGTCCCGACAATGCTGACAACCTTCATGGCATTGAGGTTGGTGTTGCCCAGGTAGTAGATGACCAAGGGGGCGTCCTCACATTCAGCCAGACGCACCGGATAGTCCTCCTCACCGATTACCAACGCCTTGATGTGGTTCTTCTCGATGAACCCCAGTTCCTCTTCTGCTCTGGCGAGAGCCCCTGATGCGTTGCTCAAAACTTCACGGAGACGTGGATGCGCATCGGGCAGGATGTCAAGGATGTCGTTGCGGTGCTCGATAATCGCTGTCGCCGACCCCACACGCTTGTAAAGTTGGCAAGCGTTGTTGAGTCCGAGACCTGGCAGTTCACTCAGAGCCATGACATTGATCAATTCGCTGGTATCCATAAAGCGGAAGGATTAAGGGTGTCGGTGGACAGTGGTTTCTAAGTCATATGAGGTTCCCAAAAGATCACTGGAAAAAAGGTCCGAAGGCCTCGTTGAGCTGGGGACTGTCGGCCAGTCTGCCGTTGATGAGGCAGACGGTGTCCACCTGCGCCTTGACAACGGCTTTCATGTCGGGCAGCCGAAAGATGTCTTGCAGGAAGATATAGCGGAGCCCTTCTTTCTTCAGGTACAGTTTAGAGACGAACTCGTCACCGCTGCGCAAGGGGGTCTTGAACTGCATGTTCAGCCTCGCGACCACGGCGTCTGTGCCCTCCTCATGAAGTCGCGCGAAACTGATGCCATGGGCAAGCAGGAACTCATGACGGGTATGCTCGATATAGTGCTGGTAGTTGGCGTTATTGACAATGCCCTGAAGGTCACATTCATAGTCGCGTACCTTCATCTTCAGTTCAAAGATGTAATTAGCCATGGCTTTATTGTTAAGGGGGTCTTCTAATTGTCTTTCGGGAATCTCGTTATATCGTTATTCCGTTATCCCGATATTCCGTTATTTCGATATTTCGTTATATCGTTATTACGTTATTTTATTATTACGAAAGTTTGATAGTCAAAAAACTTTAGTCTGGAAATGCTGAGGAGTCCTCTAATAGATCAGGAGTCCGGCCAGTCCGCAGAGCAGAATCATGAAGATGGGGTTGATCTTGAACAGACGGGTACCCACGAACGCGAAACCGAAGATGATAACGCTGCACCAAAAGACGTAAGGAGAGTCGGTGATACTGCCGAAGTTCTCACTGGTCATCAGCAACAAGGCCGCAGCGGCAATCAGACCCACGATAGCGGGACGCAAAGCCGAGAAAATGTCGTTGATCCAACGAGCGTTCTTGTGCTTGATCATATACCGGCTGATGGTGAGCATCAGCAAGAAAGGCAGCCACAAGACTGACAATGTCGCAATGATGGCGCCTATCACACCCATCCATGCGGGGTAGCCCGCTGGGTCGTTCACCACGGCTGTGTAACCCACATATGTGGCTGCGTTGATGCCTATGGGGCCAGGTGTCATCTGGCTGACAGCGACGATATCAGTGAATTCGCTCATCGTCATCCATTGGTGCTTCACCACCACCTCGTTTTGTATCAGCGAGAGCATGGCATAGCCGCCACCGAAGTTGAAGATACCTATCTTCGAGAATACCAGGAATAATCTCAGGAATATCATCTGTCAGTCTTTTAGTTGTTGGTTGTCTTGCTTGGCCTGTTTATGCTTGTACCTGCCATAGACGAAGCCTGCTAAGGCAGCCACAATGATGATGTAGATGGGCGACACACCTAAACATTTGATCAAGAGGGCTGCGACAATGGGAATCCAGAAGTTGTGCTTGTTGAGTTTGGCTGATTTGGCCATGGTGAACACGGGAGCGGCAATCAAAGCCACCACCGCCGGACGGATGCCCATGAAGATCTTCTCCACCCATCTGATGGACTTGAACTGTTGGAAGAACATGGCTATCAACAGGATGATGACCAAGGAAGGCATCACTACCCCGAGTGAGCCGACCACACCACCCCACTTGCCACCAATCTTGTAGCCTACATGGCTCGCCATGTTCACGGCAAACACTCCTGGAGAGGACTGAGACACGATGATGACATCGAGGAACTCCTCTTTGGTCAACCAGCGTTTCTTATCCACAATCTCGCTCTCCATCAAAGGCACCATAGCGAAACCTCCACCTAAGGTGAAGGTTCCGATTTTGGCGAAGGTCCAAAACATCTCTGTGTTTAGCGACATCGTTTTCCTGTTGTAATTAACCTTTGTAGTTCTCAATCCATTTGCGGGCATTGACGAAAGCCTCTATCCATGGAGTCACTTGGTCGCTGTGGACACGGTTGAGTGGATAGTATGCTGACTGCCAGGGGAAGATGGCGCGCTCAGGATGAGGCATCATGGCCAGGTGACGGCCGTCGGCGCTGGCCAAACCAGCCACGTCGTAGTCGCTTCCGTTGGGGTTGCCGGGATAGCCCGAATAGTTGTACTTTGCCACCACGTTGTATTTATCCTCGTCGTATGGAAGGGAGAAACGTCCTTCACCGTGAGCCACCCACAGACCAAGTTTGCTGCCGCTCAACGAACCAAGCATCACACTGTTGTTCTGAGGGATAGCCAAACTGATGAACTCACTCTCGAACTTGTGCGACACGTTGTGGAGCATGTGGGCTTTGTCCTTGTGCTCGGGGTTGATGAGCCCAAGCTCTATCATCAGCTGACAACCGTTGCAGATGCCGAGCGAGAGGGTGTCCTTGCGGGCATAGAAGGCATCGAGAGCGGCCTTGGCCTTGGGATTGTAGAGGAAGGCACCTGCCCATCCCTTGGCACTGCCAAGCACGTCGGAGTTGCTGAAACCACCGCAGAACACAATCATGTTGATGTCCTCCAGGGTCTCGCGGCCACTGACCAAGTCGGTCATCATCACGTCTTTCACGTCGAAACCGGCCAGATAGAGCGAATAGGCCATCTCGCGCTCGCCATTGGTGCCTTTCTCACGGATGATGGCGGCCTTGATGCCTGTAGGCTTCCGACGATCGGGATTGATGCCGTACTGCTTGTACTTGCCGGTGAAACTGGTGTTGAACTTCATCTCAACGGGCTGGTGCTTGTAGTTCTTGAAACGCTCGTCGGCCATGCCGTTGAAACTCTGCTTGGTGTCGAGACGGTGAGAGGTGGAATACCATACGTCGCGCAGATGGTCGATGTCGAGCAACAGATGGCGGCCGTCCTTCACAACACGCAGCTTGCGGTCATCTACCGGATGACCGATGGCGCAATAACCCACTTCCAGATTCTCAAGAATCTTCTTCACCTCATGCTTGTCATCGTTCTTGACCTGAATCACCACACCGGGGTTCTCAGCGAAGAGCACCTTCACCAGGTCGTTTTCCTTGATGCCCTTGAGGTCGATGTGCAGACCGCCTTGGGTGTTGGCGAAGGTCATCTCGAGCAAGGTGGTGATGAGACCGCCCGCGCTGATGTCGTGTCCAGCGAGGATCAAGCCTGCGTTCACCAAAGTCTGGATGGCTTCAAATGCATTACTGAAGTACTGTGCGTTCTTGACGGTCGGCACGTCGCTGCCTACCTTGCCCAGACTCTGAGCGAAAGCGGAACCTCCAAGATGGTAGGTGTCGAAACTGAAGTCGATATGATAGAGGGTGGTGTCGGGGTTGTTGACCAATACGGGCGAAACAACTTTCTTCACGTCCGACACCTCACCGCCGGCACTCACGATGACGGTGCCAGGACTGACAATCTTCTTGCCGTCAGGATACTGCTGACTCATCGACAGGGAGTCTTTGCCGGTAGGCACATTGATCTGAAGGGCACAGCAGAAGTCGGAGAGCGCCTTCACACCTGCGTACAGACGGGCGTCCTCGCCCTTCTGGGAACGGCAGGGCCACATCCAGTTGGCACTGAGCGACACACTGTCGAGGCCCTCGGCAAATGGAGCCCAAACCACATTGGTCAGCGCCTCTGCCACCGACAGCACACTGCCTGCGGCGGGGTCGGCCAAACCGGCCTGGGGAGCATGGCCAATAGCGGTGGCGATACCTTTCTCACCGCGGAAGTCAAGAGCCACCACACCACAGTCGGACAAGGGCAGCTGCAACTCGCCTTGGCACTGCTGACGGGCTATCTTGCCGGTCACCGAACGATCGACCTTGTTGGTGAGCCAGTCCTTGCAGGCCACGGCCTCCAACTGCAACACCTGCTCCAAATAACGCTCGATGTCGGCCTCGTTGTAAGCCACATCCTCATATTTGCGTTCCACGGTCTCGTCCCTCATGATGGTCTTGGGCGAGTGGCCGAACATCTGGGCCACCTCCAAATCGAACGGACGAACGCCGTCGCCCTGCTCAAAAGCGAAGTGGGCGTCACCTGTGGTCTCGCCAACCACATACAGCGGAGCGCGCTCACGCTCAGCAATCTTGCGTACATGGTCGATATGCTTCTCGTCAATGAGCAGCCCCATGCGCTCCTGACTCTCGTTGGCAATGATTTCTTTCGACGACAAGGTGGTGTCGCCAACGGGCAGTTTGGTCATGTCGATGAGACCGCCACACTCTTCCACCAACTCCGACAGACAGTTCACATGACCTGCCGAACCGTGGTCGTGGATGGAAACCACGGGGTTCACATCCTCCTCGCAGAGGGCGCGCACAAGGTTGTAAGCACGTTTCTGCATCTCAGGGTTGGCACGTTGCACAGCGTTGAGCTCGATACCGCTGGAATAACGGCCAGTATCCACTGAACTGACACTGCCGCCACCAAGACCGATACGGTAGTTGTCGCCACCGACTACCACAATCTTGTTGCCTTTCTGCGGCTCTTTCTTCAGACAGTCGCGCTTGGTGCCGTAGCCCACACCGCCCGCGAGCATGATGACCTTGTCGTAGCCATACTGCTCGCCGTTCTCCTCATGCTCGAAAGTGAGCACGGAACCCGTGATAAGGGGCTGGCCGAACTTGTTGCCGAAGTCGCTGGCACCGTTGGAGGCCTTGATGAGAATCTGCTCGGGTGTCTGGTAAAGCCATTTGCGCACGGGCAGGATGTCCTCCCATGAACGGGCGCCGTTCTCGCCGTTGCGGGGATAAGAGGTGATATAAACCGCTGTACCGGCTATCGGCCATGAACCGACACCACCGCCCATACGGTCGCGGATCTCACCACCAGTACCTGTGGCGGCACCATTGAAAGGCTCCACTGTGGTGGGGAAGTTGTGGGTCTCGGCCTTGAGCGAGATGACTGACTCGATGTCCTTCACCTGGAAATAGTCGCTGGTCGATTGGTCGGCCGGTGCGAACTGCTCCACTACTGGGCCTTGGGCGAATGCCACGTTGTCCTTGTAGGCGGAAAGTATCTTGTTCGGGTTCTCCTTGGTGGTCTTCTTGATGAGGTTAAAGAGCGAGCTGGGCATCTCCTTGCCATCAATGATGAACGTACCTCCGAAAATCTTGTGGCGGCAGTGCTCGGAATTGATCTGAGCGAAACCGAACACTTCGGAGTCTGTGAGTTTGCGACCCAGTTGTCCTTCCACCTTGTGCAAGTACTCTATCTCCTCTGGGCTCAGTGCCAGACCCTCTTCCTCGTTGTAAGCCTCGAGATTGTCGATATGCTTGATGGGGGCGGGTTGGATGTTGACCGTGAAGATATCCTGGTCCAGCCCTTTGTACATGCGCTGAAGCATGGGATCGTAGTCGGCGTCCTCACTGCTTACAGGAAAATACTCCTCGATACGGCTGATGCCCTTCAAACTCATGTTCTGGGTGATCTCCACTGCATTCGTACTCCAGGGAGTGATCATCTCGCGGCGCGGACCTACAAAAAAGCCTTCCAGGCTGCTTCCGCTCTCCTCCTTTGCCTCGCCGTAAAGCCAACAAAGGGCTTGCTTCTCTTCTGCTGACAGTTCGTGGTCAGCCTTGGTGGCAATCACGCTGTCCGATGGTGTTCTGAAAAAGTAAATCATCGCTGTATAATGTCTTTTTGGAATTATGGTGCAAAGTTAGCCAAAAAAATGCAAATATTACCTTATTTATAATAACAAATTAGCGAGAAATCACTTTTTATGCCGTAGGCCGTAAATATGCACCCATGTCCCTCAACTTATCTGTAAACTTGGAGTGAATCGTTTGACAGCTGCTGTAAGAATCAGCCGACTGACACAATGGCAGAGAAAGACCGGCGAAGAACTGACAAGATGGTATTGCGGCCGCTACAGTCACGTCAGCCTGCAGTATTGGCACGGCTTTTGCAGTAACGAAGTTGGGATTCCATTTCAATGGGGCCCAACTGAGAGATTCATTAAGGTTCGAGAAGCACTTAAAGAACTTTCTCACAACAAGTTGAAATAATTAACAACAAATAATCTATATTTCAATTATGAACATCAAACCATTATCAGACAGAGTTCTGGTTCTTCCTGCTCCCGCAGAGGAGAAGACCATCGGTGGAATTATTATCCCCGATACAGCAAAAGAGAAACCGCTTCAGGGCGAAGTAGTTGCAGTCGGCAACGGCACTAAGGACGAGGAGATGATCCTCAAAGTAGGCGACAAGGTGCTTTACGGCAAGTACTCTGGCACAGAACTGGAGTACGAGGGCGTGAAATACCTCATCATGCGACAGAGCGACGTACTCGCCATCTTAGGTTAACATTCAACTTCAACAACAAAATCAAGAAAGGAACAAAACAATGGCAAAAGACTTGAAATTCAATATCGACGCCCGCGAACAACTGAAGCTGGGTGTTGACACTTTGGCAGACGCAGTGAAAGTGACGCTCGGACCAAAAGGCCGTAATGTGGTCCTGGAGAAGAAGTTCGGCGCACCTCAGATCACCAAGGACGGTGTGACAGTGGCTAAGGAGATTGAACTCTCCGACCCATTCCAGAACACAGGTGCACAACTCGTGAAGAGTGTAGCCAGCAAGACTGGTGACGACGCCGGTGATGGTACCACTACCGCCACTGTGCTTGCACAGAGCATTTGCAGTGTAGGCCTGAAGAACGTGGCCGCCGGTGCCAATCCTATGGACCTCAAGCGCGGTATCGACAAGGCCGTGGCCAAGGTGGTTGAGCATATCAAAGCCCAGAGCGAGCAGGTCGGCGACGACTACGACAGAATCGAACAGGTGGCTACCGTCAGTGCCAACAACGACGAGGAAGTGGGCAAACTCATCGCCGACGCCATGAAGAAGGTCAGCAAGGACGGTGTGATCACTATCGAGGAGGCCAAAGGCCGCGACACCACCATCGGTGTGGTGGAAGGTATGCAGTTCGACCGTGGTTACCTCTCACCCTACTTCGTAACCGACACTGAGAAGATGGAGTGCGTGATGGACTCACCGCTCGTACTGATCTACGACAAGAAAATCTCGAACTTGAAAGAGTTCCTGCCTATCCTCGAACCAGCAGTGCAGACTGGTCGTCCATTGCTCGTCATTGCCGAGGACATCGATAGCGAGGCTCTCACCACTTTGGTGGTCAACCGCTTGCGCTCACAACTGAAGATCTGCGCCGTGAAGGCTCCTGGTTTCGGTGACCGCAGAAAAGCTATGCTTGAGGACATCGCAGTGCTTACCGGCGGCGTGGTCATCAGCGAGGAGAAAGGTCTGAAACTGGAGCAGGCTACATTGGAAATGCTGGGCTCTGCCGAGAAGGTCACCATCTCTAAGGACAACACCACCATCGTAGGCGGACAGGGCGACAAGCAGGCCATCAAGGACCGCGTGAACCAGATCAAGGCTGAAATCAAGAACACCACTTCTGAATACGACAAGGAGAAACTGCAGGAGCGTCTTGCAAAACTCTCTGGCGGTGTAGCCGTTCTCTATGTTGGCGCAGCCAGCGAGGTGGAGATGAAAGAGAAGAAAGACCGTGTTGACGACGCACTTTGCGCTACCCGCGCCGCTATCGAGGAAGGCACTATCCCTGGCGGTGGTGTCGCACTCATCCGTGCCACTGAGGCACTTGAGGGCATCAAGGTCGATAACGCCGACGAGCAGACTGGTGTCAACATCATCCGTCGTGCCATCGAGGAGCCGCTTCGCCAGATTGTGGAGAATGCAGGACTTGAGGGCAGTGTAGTCGTTCAGAAGGTTCGCGAGGGCAAGGGCGACTTCGGTTTCAATGCCCGCACAGGTGTCTATGAGAACCTCCGCGAGAGCGGTATCATCGACCCGACCAAGGTGACACGTGTAGCTCTTGAGAACGCCGCTTCTATCGCTGGTATGTTCCTTACCACAGAGTGTGTGATTGTGGATAAGAAGGAAGAGAATCCTATGCCAGCCGGTGCCCCAGGTATGGGCGGAATGGGCGGCATGATGTAGTTTTCGTCAACTCCATATAGCAAAAACAAGGGTGTTAGTTCGTCTAACGCCCTTTTTTTTATGTTTTTAACTAAAAAGAATAAGGTAAAAGAATTGTTTTTACGTAGAAAAATGTTAACTTTGCGTTTGTTATTTGCGGAAAGGCCGTCATGGGAATACTGTTTTTTAGGATGAGCCAGGGCTTCCATTAAGTCCGCAGATGACGAAACAACCGAAGGAAATTATTATTTCAGGTAATTATCACAAAAACTCAATATTAACATTATGGCAAATTTGGATTTGACTAAGTATGGCATCACTGGTTCCACAGTGAAAGCCCACAACCCTTCTTACGAGTATCTGTATGAAGAGGAGATGAAGA
Organism: Bacteroidaceae bacterium; assembly: GCA_017509605.1. GTDB lineage: Bacteria > Bacteroidota > Bacteroidia > Bacteroidales > Bacteroidaceae > RUG11857. The sequence goes on from JAFWPH010000001.1 coordinate 43,639, forward strand.
AAGAACTCACAGGCTTCGACAAAGGTCAGGAGACTGAACTTGGCGCTGTGAACGTGATGACTGGTATCTTCACTGGCCGTTCACCTAAAGACAAGTACATCGTTGACGACGCTCAGAGCCACGACAAGGTGTGGTGGACCACTGAGGGCTACAAGAACGACAACCATCCTATGAGCGAAGAGGTATGGGCTAAGGTTAAGGATATCGCTGTGAAGGAACTCTGCAACAAGGAACTCTATGTAGTGGACGCTTTCTGCGGTGCCAACACCAACACTCACCTTGCAGTGCGCTTCATCCTTGAGGTGGCTTGGCAGGCACATTTCATCAAGAACATGTTCATCCAACCAACAGAAGAGGAACTGGCTAACTTCGAGCCCAACTTCGTAATCTACAACGCTTCAAAGGCTAAGGTGGAAAACTACAAGGAACTGGGTCTGAACTCTGAGACTTGTGTGGCTTTCAACACCACTTCACGCGAGCAGGTGATCATCAATACTTGGTACGGCGGTGAGATGAAGAAGGGTATGTTCTCCATGCAGAACTACTACCTGCCTCTCCAGGGCATCGCTTCCATGCACTGCTCTGCCAACACTGATATGGAAGGCAAGAACACTGCCATCTTCTTCGGCCTCTCTGGTACTGGTAAGACCACTCTTTCAACAGATCCTAAGCGCCTGCTGATCGGTGACGACGAGCACGGATGGGACGACGAAGGTGTGTTCAACCTCGAAGGCGGTTGCTACGCCAAGGTGATTAACCTCGACAAGGAGAGCGAGCCTGACATCTACAACGCTATCAAGCGCGACGCTCTGCTCGAGAACGTGACAGTTGACGAAGAAGGCAAGATTGACTTCGCTGACAAGAGCGTGACTGAGAACACACGCGTTTCTTATCCTATTGACCACATCACCAACATCGTGAAGAAGGTGAACGGAAAGAGCGCAGGTCCAGACGCAAAGCAGGTGATCTTCCTCAGCGCAGATGCTTTCGGTGTGCTGCCTCCAGTGTCTATCCTCGACCCAGAGCAGACCAAGTACTACTTCCTCTCTGGTTTCACAGCAAAACTCGCTGGTACAGAGCGTGGTATCACTGAGCCTACTCCAACTTTCTCCGCTTGCTTCGGCCAGGCTTTCCTCGAGTTGCACCCAACCAAGTATGCTGAGGAACTCGTGAAGAAGATGCAGAAGAGCGGTGCCAAGGCTTACCTCGTGAACACAGGCTGGAACGGTACTGGCAAGCGTATCTCCATCAAGGATACACGTGGTATCATCGACGCTATCCTCAACCACTCTATCGACGAGGCTCCAACCAAGACTATTCCTTACTTCAACTTCACTGTTCCTACTCAGTTGGACGGTGTGGCTTGGGGTATCCTTGATCCTCGCGACACCTATCAGGACCGTGGCGAATGGGATGCAAAGGCACGCGACCTGGCTGCCCGCTTCATCAAGAACTTCAAGAAGTACGAGACCAACGAGGCTGGTAAGGCTCTTGTAGCTGCTGGTCCAAAACTCTAATCCAGATTCTTAGAATTCTATCACCAAAAAGGGCGGTTCCATCGATGAAACCGCCCTTTTTTATGCATTTTTCAAATCGTCGTTATCCACGGATTTACCGTCATTCCGCCCTCTATTGCCTAAAGCCTAAAACCTATCGCCTAAAGCCTAATTCACCCTTCACGGAAGAAGTCGAGAGCTTCTTCTATCTCTTTGCGGTCGGCGGTCTGGTTGATACGGATGTCGCCGATGTCGCCAAGAAGGGTGAAGTTGATGATGCCCGCTGTGTTCTTCTTGTCGTGCGTCATCAGTTCGATAATCTCAGGATATTGCTTGCAGTCAATATCAAACCGTCCATAGTTCTCGCGGATGAACCGCACAGCCTGGTAAAGCACATCGTGGGGGAAACCAGTCTTTACCGCCGACAGGTAAAGCTCACAAATCAGACCCCATGCCACCGCATAGCCATGCAACACGGGACGGTTGGTCCTCAGTGCCAGACTCTCGAAAGCATGACCTACCGTATGCCCGAGGTTCAAAGCCTTGCGGATGCCTTTCTCCAAAGGGTCTTCTGTCACTACCCTCTCCTTGATAGCCACACTTGTCGCCACCATATCCTGCAAATGCTTGTAATCCACCTCGTCAAGGTCGAAGTTGATGAGTTCAGACCAGTTTTTCCGGTTGCTGATGAGTCCATGTTTGAGCATCTCGGCATAACCTGAGCAGACATTCTCATGGTCAAGTGTGCGCAGGAACTCTGTGTCGAGGATAACGGTATGTGCCGAATTAAACACCCCGATCTCGTTCTTCAGTCCGTTGAAATTGATGCCCGTCTTTCCACCAACAGAGGCATCAACCATGGAAAGCAAGGTGGTGGGGATGTTCACGTAGGTGATGCCCCGCTTGAAGGTAGAGGCAGCAAAGCCGCCGAGGTCAGTAACCATGCCGCCGCCGAGGTTGATGAGCAAGGAATGGCGTGATGCGCCGCCTTCACCCAGCGCGGTCCATACCTGCGACAGCGTGTCAAGGTTCTTGTAGGTGTCGGTGGCACCGATTATAATATGCGGAGCGTCGCTGATGGCCTCGATATCCCTCAAACGTGGCGCGCAAAGCCGCTCTGTCGTGGTGTCGGCCAACACGAAAATGCGGTCAGGACTACATTGTGCTACGATTTCTGTCAGTTCCTTCTCTAAGTCCTGCGACAGGATAATATGCTGTTGTTCCATTATTGTTTAAAAGGGTTGAATTGATAAGGCTTCATTTCAGGTAGTCAGCGAATGCTTGGCAGGCCTTGTGGGCAATCTGAAGTGCCTCTTCGAGCGAGCACTCCAAACGTCCCCCAGCAGCGTTGAGGTGACCTCCTCCATTGAAGAAACGGCTGGCCATTTCGTTGGCTGGAATGTCATCGACACTACGAATCGAGACATGCACCAAAGGCGACTCATCAAGATCCTCGCGAAGCGAAATGCTCAGACGCATGCCCTGGATTTCCAGGGGGATGTTCACAAAGCCTTCCACATCTCCTTTCTGATAGCCGTTCTCACGCATTTCTTCTCTTGACAAGGTGAAAATAGAGGCGTGGAGGTCATCAAGATATTCTATCTTTCTGTCTAAAATCAAGCCGAGCAGATTGTAGCGGCTCTTGTTATAACTATGGTAGATACGACGGTAAATCATGTCCTTGTCAGCCCCTTTGTTCATAAGCATGGCCAACAGGATGAAGAACTCGGGGTTGTTGGAGTTGTACTGAAACGCCCCTGTATCGGTCATCATGCCGGCGCAAAGGCATTCTGCGCAGCCCTTGGTAATCAGGTCGTATTCGCCCATCGCGTGGATGAACCGCAGCACCAACTCGCAAGTGGAACTGGCGGACGGATAGGAGAACATCACATCGCACGCGATAACGGGATTGAGATGATGGTCAATGACTATCTTGTGGGCTACCTTCGCATCAAGCACCGAACCAAGGTCAAGCATGCGGTAAGGGGCGTTGAGGTCAAGGAAGAAAATAAGGTCAGCTTGCGCGATGGCTTCTTCTGATGCTTGTCGCTGACGGTCGAAAAGCAGGGTGCCGGCCACGCCCTCCATCCAGTTCATGTACGCAGGAAATGAGTTGGGCATGATGACTGTGACATCCTTGCCTTTGGCACGCAGGTAGGCGGCCAGTCCGAGGCATGAGCCTACAGCATCACCGTCGGGTGTCTGGTGAGCGGAGATGACAACATGTTGGCTGATGTCGATCAAATGTCTTGCGGAATCCACATCCGCTTGGTCGAACAATTGGTCAATAAAGTATTTCTTGTTTGTTTCCATTCTGCTATTTGTAATTGATGGCAAAATTACACTTTTCTTGTCACAATTGACGTGTGTTTCATCGCAAAGATGTGCAAGATAAATGAGATTAACGAAAAAAAATATCATCAATAGTTTGTATAAGTCCATTATTTAAGTTATTTTTGCATTTGCTATGACGCGAACTTATAATTTAACAAGGCTTTTCCCATAGGGGCAGAGCCACCTTTGTTGACCAACGTCATACACGTTCGTAAAACTAACGGAAGAAGCAATAACAAATTTAATAATTTCAAATTCAACATTTTATGTGGTTATTTAATTCATCTATTGGACGAAAAGTGGTGATGTCGGTAACTGGCATCTCGCTTATTCTATTCATGACGTTCCATGGGTGCATGAATGTTGTGGCCCTGTTCTCAGCAAAAGGTTACAACATGATATGTGAATTCCTGGGCGCCAATTGGTATGCAGTGGCAGCTACACTGGCTCTTGCCGCATTGGCGGTGATCCACATTGTCTATGCATTCATCCTCACCATCCAAAACCGCAAGGCACGTGGCAACAACCGTTATGACGTGACTGACAAACCGGCAAAAGTGGAATGGGCTTCTCAGAACATGCTTGTATTAGGTATCATCATCCTCCTTGGACTGTTGCTCCACCTCTACAACTTCTGGTACAACATGATGTTCGCCGAAATTGTCGGAATGGAAGGTTTGGCTCATTCTCCAGCTGATGGCTTTGGCTGGATAGCAGAGACATTCTCCAATCCTGTCTTCGTATGCCTCTACATCGTGTGGATTATTGCCCTGTGGTTCCACCTTACTCATGGTTTCTGGAGCGCCATCCAGACCATTGGCTGGAGCGGACATCTCTGGTTCAACCGCTGGAGAATTATCGGCATCATCTATGTCACCCTCCTTTGCTTGATGTTCCTCGCCGTTATCCTTGGCTTCGCTTTCGGTTGCGCTCCCTCACTCTGCTGTGGTTGCGGTGCTGACTGCACCTGTGGACAAGGTGACCTTTGCGAATGTGCCAAAGAATGTGCTAAGGCCGTTGGTGGATGCTGCGGTAAATAATTATTAACTTTTAATCTCGGATAAACACTATGGTTAAAATAGATTCAAAGATACCGGAAGGACCAGTGGCTGAGAAATGGACCAACTACAAGGCACATCAGCGCCTGGTGAACCCAAAGAATAAACTGAAACTCGATGTCATCGTCGTGGGTACAGGTCTTGCCGGCGCTTCTGCCGCCGCTTCCCTCGGCGAGATGGGTTTCAATGTGTTGAACTTCTGTATTCAAGACTCTCCACGTCGTGCACACTCCATCGCTGCACAGGGTGGTATCAACGCTGCCAAGAACTACCAGAACGACGGCGACTCTGTCTATCGTCTGTTCTACGACACTGTCAAAGGTGGTGACTACCGCGCACGCGAGGCAAACGTTTATCGTCTGGCAGAGGTGTCGAACAGCATCATCGACCAGTGCGTGGCACAAGGCGTGCCTTTCGCACGCGAATATGGTGGCACACTCGCCAACCGTTCTTTCGGTGGAGCACAGGTGAGCCGTACCTTCTATGCCAAGGGACAGACTGGCCAGCAGCTGCTGCTCGGTGCCTACTCAGCACTCAGCGCACAGGTGGAGGCCGGCAAGGTGAAACTCTACACACGCTATGAGATGCTCGACCTCGTGATTGTTGACGGTCGCGCACGCGGCATCATCGCCAAGAACCTCGTGACGGGTAAACTGGAGCGTTTCTCTGCCAATGCAGTGGTAATCGCTACTGGTGGTTATGGCAACACCTACTTCCTGTCCACCAACGCCATGGGCTGTAATGTCACAGCTGCCATGTCATGCTACCGCAAAGGCGCTTACTTCGCTAACCCATGCTATGTGCAGATTCACCCCACTTGTATCCCTGTCCACGGCGACAAGCAGTCCAAGCTGACCCTGATGTCGGAGTCGCTCCGCAACGATGGACGTATCTGGGTTCCCAAGAAACTTGAGGACGCCAAAGCATTGCAGGAAGGCAAGAAGGAAGGTTGGGAGATTCCAGAGGAGGATCGTGACTACTACCTCGAGCGTCGCTACCCCGCATTCGGTAACCTCGTGCCACGCGACGTTGCGTCTCGTGCTGCCAAGGAGCGTTGCGACAAGGGCTTCGGCGTGAACAACACTGGCCTCGCCGTGTTCCTCGACTTCTCCGAGTCAATCCAGCGCCTCGGCATCGACATCGTTCTCCAGCGTTACGGCAACCTCTTCGACATGTATGAGGAGATCACTGACGTGAACCCAGGCCAGAAGCGCAAGACTGTCAATGGTGTGGACTACTACAACCCGATGATGATCTTCCCCGCCATCCACTACACCATGGGTGGTATCTGGGTGGACTACGAACTTCAGACCTCCATCCCCGGCCTCTTCGCGATCGGCGAGTGCAACTTCTCCGACCACGGTGCTAACCGACTCGGTGCATCTGCGCTGATGCAGGGTCTTGCCGACGGTTACTTCGTGCTGCCTTACACCATTCAGAACTACCTCGCCGACCAGGCCATCTGGCCTAAGGTGCCCACAGACCGCAAGGAATTTGCAGAGGTGGAAAAAGCTGTCAGCGACCGCATCGACCATTTGATGAACATCAAGGGCAAACGTTCCGTCGATTCCATCCACAAAGAACTGGGACATATCTGCTGGGAGTACATCGGCATGGGACGCACTAAAGAAGGACTGGAGAAAGGTATCCAAGAGATTGAGAAACTGCGCAAGGAGTTCGACACCAACCTCTTCATCCCCGGCACTCGCGAGGGACTGAATGTGGAACTCGACAAGGCTGTGCACCTCGACGACTTCCTCACCATGGGCAAACTTATCGCCTACGACGCACTCAGCCGCAACGAGAGCTGTGGCGGACATTTCCGCGAGGAGTACCAGACGGAGGAAGGCGAGGCCAAACGCGACGACGAGAACTACTTCTACGTAGGTTGTCTGAAATACATGGGCAGCGACGCAGCTGCGCCCGAACTCATCAAGGAACCGCTCGAATACGAGGCTATTAAGGTGCAAACACGTAATTATAAGAACTAAAAGTTATGGACAAGAATATAAGTTTCACATTGAAATTCTGGCGTCAGAACGGTCCTAAGGATGCAGGACATTTTGACACCCGCGAGATGAAGGACATCCCTGGAGACACCTCTTTCCTCGAAATGCTCGACATCCTCAATGAGCAACTCATCGAGGAGGGCAAAGAGCCGTTCGTCTTCGACCACGACTGCCGCGAGGGTATATGCGGTATGTGCTCTCTCTACATCAACGGAACACCTCACGGCAAGACTGAACGCGGTGCTACCACCTGCCAACTCTACATGCGCCGTTTCCACGACGGTGAGACCATCACCGTGGAGCCATGGCGCTCAGCTGGTTTCCCCGTGATCAAGGACTGTATGGTCGATCGCACAGCATTCGATAAGATCATGCAGGCTGGCGGTTACGTGAGCGTGCGCACTGGTGCGCCACAAGACGCCAACGCCATCCTGATTCCAAAGCAGGATGCCGACGAGGCTATGGACTGCGCAAGCTGCATCGGTTGTGGAGCGTGTGTGGCTGCATGCAAGAACGGTTCGGCTATGCTCTTCGTCAGCTCCAAGGTAAGCCAGCTGGCACTGCTGCCACAAGGACGCCCCGAGGCTGCCAAGCGCGCTAAGGCTATGGTGGCAAAGATGGACGAACTCGGATTCGGTAACTGCACCAACACCCGCGCTTGCGAGGCTGTGTGCCCCAAGAACGAGACCATCACCAACATCGCACGTCTCAACCGCGAGTTCATCTGGGCCAAGCTCAAGGACTAACGACATTCATGACAATGTAAAAAGAGGACTGCATGGCAGTCCTCTTTTATTTTAGCGATATCGAATCGTCCGACATGATGATGCAGAAAACTATCGCCCACTTGAACATATAGTGTTCAATGGCCTAAAGCCTAATGCCTAATGCCTAATGCCTAAAAACCATAGCCCATGGTGACGATGAAGGTATTGCGTCCGAAAGGCTCTTTCCAACCCGTGAAAAACTGGTATTCGTAAGCCACACCAAAAGAGATGCGTTGGCGCATCATATACTGTGCCTTGAGGCCTAATCCCACCAGAAAATGATGCTCTTTGTAAATGTCGCTGTACGTGGGATGGATCTTCACGTGCTGGTGCAGGTTCAAGTAGGTGGCAGAGGCGTAGGGAGCGAAAGACCAGATATCATAGCCATTTTGAACGGGAAGGCTATATCCGAACCGGGCTGAACAATCCCAAGCATGGACTGATCCCATCACCCCGAGGAACGGATCGAAATCATGCTCATAGAACACGTAGAGCAATTCTTGGCAGGGCGAGAAACTCAATCCACCATATAGATGCTTGTAAGTGAAGTCAGCGGATACACCTTGGGTGGTACTCACTTTACCCCAGGTCTTGCCTGTGATACAATTCATGGTGTGTCCTATTGACAAAGACGGAAGGGCGTCTTTCCACGATACCACCTTGCTGTGGGGATAGAGCGTCGCCCACTCATCTGGTGCCTTCTCTGACTTCTCATGGTCTTCTTCCTCATCGAAAAACATGATACGCCATGGAAAAACCATGTCGCCAGCGAAGGTGCCAAGGATGGCGTTGGGCTTGTCATCGGGGAAGACATTCGTCACATCCACGATCTTGTACTCATCAGCTACATTCTTGGTGGAGTAACGGTAAGCCATGCCTTGATTGAACACCACCACCTCGAGCATGATGCCTGAGGCTGACAACATCACCAAACCATTGCACCTGCCTTCCAGACCTGCAAGAGCAAGGTCGCTCCTGTCCTTGCTGGAAATGGTTGACGTCGTACGCTGCACATCCACCAGATCAAATTTGCCAAAGGATTTCCTTCTGCCGTGAGAAAGAACCGTCATGCCTATCTCGCGGTCTCGTATCAGCATTTTGCCATTGACATTGACACTCATTCTCTTTTTGAAAGGCCGCATGAACTTACTTCTGAAGCGTTTGGCCTTTTCTGTATGGATATATACCTGTGCAGACTCGTTAGGAGACGACACTGAATACTGTGCTTTTGTCATTGTTGTCAGAAACAGACAAAAGAGTATTAGGAGGCTTTTCTTCATATCGGTGATGTGTTAGTGGTTTAGAATACAGGTTCATAAAAAAGATCAACGGCCAGCAGACAAAATCCAGTTTGCTGGCCGTTGACATTAGCTGATGCAACTACCGGGCTTCACCTCGCGGTCAATGGTGGTCACGGATATGTTGCCGTCCCAGTCCTCGGCAGAGAGAATCATGCCCTCGCTCACCAGGCCGTTCTTGAATTGGCGGGGCGCCAGGTTGGCGATGAAGAGCACTTGCTTGCCCACCAGTTGCTCGGGCTCGTAGAACTGAGCGATACCGCTGACGATCGTGCGTTTCTGTAGTCCGTCATCAATCCGGAACTGAAGCAGTTTCTTCATCTTAGGCACACGCTCACACTCCAACACCGTACCCACACGGATGTCGAGCTTGCTGAAGTCATCGTAACTGATGTTCTCTTTCACAGGAGCGGCGGTATATCCGGCTTCCTCATTCGCTTTCTTGGTGGCTTCGAGCTTGTCGATTTGGGCTTGTATCACGTCATCCTCTATCTTCTCGAACAGCAGCGATGGCTTGGCAAGCTGTTTGCCAGCTGGCAAGAGCTCAGTGCTTCCCAGTTCGTTCCACGCGAAAGTTTCCATGCAGATCATCTCACGAAGACGCTGACTGGAAAAAGGCAGGAATGGCTCGAAAGCGATGGCGAGATTGGCAGTGAGCTGAAGGGAGATGTAAATCACTGTCTTCACACGTTCTGGATCGGTCTTCACCACTTTCCATGGTTCCTCGTCTGCAATATACTTGTTACCGATACGCGCCAGGTTCATCGCCTCTTTCAGCGCCTCACGGAACTTGAAACTGTCGAGCAGGGCCTCTAAGCGCTCCTTTACGTCCTTGAATTCAGCCAGCGTAGCTTTGTCGGTGTCGGTCAGCTCGCCACATTCAGGCACTATGCCACCATAGTATTTCTGGGTGAGTTGCAAGGCGCGGTTCACAAAGTTGCCATAAACGGCCACCAACTCATTGTTGTTGCGGGCCTGGTAATCTTTCCAAGTGAAGTCGTTGTCCTTGGTCTCAGGTGCGTTGGCTGTGAGCACGTAACGCAACACATCCTGCTTGCCTGGCATGTCCACAAGATACTCGTTCAGCCATACAGCCCAGTTGCGGGAGGTGGAGATCTTGCCGTTCTCCAAATTCAGGAACTCGTTGGCCGGCACGTTGTCGGGAAGGTTGTAGTCACCATGGGCCTTGAGCATGGAGGGGAACACGATGCAGTGGAACACAATATTGTCCTTGCCGATGAAATGGATCAGACGGCTCTCGGGATCCTTCCACCATGTCTCCCAGCTGCCCAGCTCAGGATGCTGGTCACACAGTTCCTTAGTGTTGGAGATATATCCTATCGGAGCGTCGAACCACACATAAAGCACCTTGCCTTCAGCACCCTCCACCGGCACAGGAATACCCCAGTCGAGGTCGCGTGTCACGGCACGGGGCTTAAGGCCTGCGTCGAGCCAACTCTTGCACTGGCCATAGACGTTGGGACGCCATTCCTTGTGGTCCTCCAAAATCCACTGCTCCAGCCACTGCTGGTACTGGTCGAGTGGAAGATACCAGTGAGAGGTCTTGTGCTTCACCAACGGATTACCGTTGATGGCATTGACAGGGTTGATGAGCTCATCGGGCGAGAGCGTGCTGCCGCACTTCTCACACTGGTCGCCGTATGCGTCGGCATTGTGGCAGTGTGGGCACTCGCCCTTGATATTGCGGTCGGTGAGGAACTCGTGGGTCTCCTCATCGTAGTACTGCTCGCTCTCTATCTCCACGAACTTGCCGTCGTCGTAGAGCTTGCGGAAGAAGTCGGACGCCAGTTTGTGGTGGATGGCGGAGGTGGTGCGGGAATAAACATCAAATGAGATGCCGAAGTCCTCGAACGACTGCTTGATGAGTTTGTGGTAGCGATCAACCACGTCCTGGGGGGTGCAGCCCTCTTTCTTGGCCCTGATGGTCACGGGCACACCGTGTTCGTCACTGCCACCGATAAACAACACGTCCTCGCCTTTCAGTCTGAGGTAACGCACGTAGATATCGGCAGGCACATAGACACCGGCCAGATGTCCGATATGCACCGGACCATTGGCGTATGGCAATGCGCTTGTCACTAATGTTCTCTTGAATTTTTTTTCCATGCTGTATTTTGTTCTTTTTAGGGGTCTTCTATAAATTGCCTTTGAGGAAATATTGAGGATTTCTTTAGCAGATGGCTGAGCAGAGGGAGGGAGCAATGCGGGCATTGTGACCGACTGACAAACAGCCAGATGCAAAGAAAGACCAATATTTACCAAAGAGTTCATAGTAACCCTGTTTTGATTATTCATATCGTGAACGGGGAATTCATAGAAGACCCCTTTATTCTTTCTCTGATATGATTGGCCTGTTCCCTTTCAATTTCACTGCAAAGTTAGCATATAAAAATGACATTATTAATATATTTTGCCGTATTCTTGGTGATGTTGGCTAAGGATTTCGAAAAAAAAAGAAGGCAGAGTGTGCTCACGCATGCCCTGCCTCACTAATTAACAAATTTAGAAATTTTTACTTACTATCTGACTCGTTTAACTATTTGGATGTGTACTATGCTAATAAGGATGTAATCATATTGTAATTACGAGTGCAAAGTTAGCACAAACTTCCATGCTGTCATTACATTTTTGTATCATTATCTTTACATTTTAACCAACAACGGAACAAAAACTATTATATTTGAAACATGTGATGATAAAACCTATTTCAACATGTCCTGACAGGACTAATAGGAAAAACTCACATTTCTAGTTCCAATTAGAACATTTGAGAACAAGAAATAGCCATTAAAATCTTGCTTTTCCGCATTTTTACTCATAAAACCGTCTTTTTCTATCTACTGAATATTTTGTTTCATGATTTTTGTATAACTTTGCTAACAAATTCATGACAATTTCACTATTACTTATCTATCCTAAACTAACATTAATTTACTATCATCATAAGTAATTATTGACTAATGAAAACCAAGAAACTTGATATACGCATCCTGATGTTGCTGTCATGGATGCTTTTTACAAACGCATTTGCACAACATCCTCATGTCTATACAATCAGCGACGGACTGAGCAGCAGCCACATCAACTCCATCACTGTGGACAGCAAGGGATTCCTCTGGCTTTCTGGAGAGAGTTCACTCGATGTGTTTGATGGGGTTCGTTTCCACAACATCAGAACCCTCAACGAAAAGGGACAACGCCTTTTCGACTTGGCCAATTTCGTGAAAGAGGAAGGGGATGGGCTCTTCTGGTTGGGTACAGGCAACGGATTCTTGCATTATGACCAAAAGAAAAACGCTTTCCAAAGGATAAGGCTCGGCGGTCAGGAACCCGAGTCGGGATGCTCTGTCATCCAATGCACCGATATGCCCGACAAGGACTATATGTATCTGGGTACAGGCGGATACGGTTCATATATCTTCAACAAGAAAGAGCGTGTAGTTGACACACTGCTCTCCTCACGTTACAACGCAGCCATCAACAACAATCCAATGGTTGCCAAGTCAATTTTGAGTTCCGATGGAGACCTTTGGCTTTACACCAACTCCAAAGAGATTTGGAGAATCAACACAAAGAATATCAAGCCCAAGGAAATTCATATCAGCGACGAAGCCTCCAAGGCCTTGTCAACCAGTGCGGTGCAAGACATCTGTGAAGACCCTGCCACAGGAAACCTCCTGATTGGAACCTCTAACCAAGGACTGCTGATTTACGACAAGAAAAACGACATCCTCAGAACAACCCGCACCACCAGCAACCTCTTCGTGTCTGCGATACTCATCAAGAAAAACGGGCAGGTGATTGTCGGAACCGACGGTAATGGATTGTGGACCTTCGACAGGGACAGCGAGCTGCTACAGCCTTGGAAACTCGACGAGGCCAACCTTGATATCGCCAAGGGAAAGGTACACAGCCTGAAAGAGGATGGCGACGGAAATATCGTTGCCGCACTCTTCATGAAAGGTCTGCTGGTGATTCCACTCGGCAACTCTCCATTCAACTATTATCCTATGGTGGTAGAAGGCGGTGTGAAGAACTCCACATGTATCACTACCCTCAGCCGCGACCCTAAAGGTGTCTATTGGATAGGCACCGACGGATGTGGCATGTTCCGTTGTGAGGACAGTAATCTACTCAATGCCAAGCAGGTTCAAGCATCTCATGGACTCGACATCGTCACCAGTTCCGCCATCGACAACAATGGCTCAGTATGGGTGGGCACATATGGTAATGGTCTGTGGAAAATGGAGAATGGCACATTTACCATTCCGTCCTTTGTGAGCGAACTGCGCGACCAGATGGTCATGGTCATTATCAACGACCCCAAATCAGGGTTGCTCTATGTGGGAACCAATGGTAATGGAGTATTTGAAGTGGACCCCAAAAACAACGTTTGCAGAAGACCTGCCATACAACTCTACAATCCGTGGATCAACACACTTTACATCGACAACAAACGCAATCTTTGGGTTGGTTCAGCGGGCAGCCTGGTGCAATTCAACTTCAATACCCAGCAGACCGAACCTGTCAACTTCGACGGCAGTCCGTCCGCCTCTTTCTACAATATGGTGCAGAAAGGCGACAAACTGTATGTTGGTACCAGCAAAGGACTGATGATTTATGACTACAAGACTTGGAAGGTGGATTTCATCGACCAGGACAAGGGACTGCTTGACAACAATGTCAAGGCAGTGGCTGTGGTGGGCGATGACATCTGGATGTCGTCAATCCTTGGCGTATCAAGATTGAATACCCAAACCGACGTCATCACGAACTACCCCTCCACAAGCGACGACTATATCGGTGAGTTCCATAAAGGAGCGGTGCTGACTACTCCCGACGGACACGTCATGTTTGGTAGCGACAATGGTGTACTGGCCATTAAGCCCGAAGAGATGAAGAATGAATCCCACCAAGTGGCTGATGTCTATTTCACCAGCCTTACGGTGGGCAGTGGCGAGAAAGTCTATTACAACAGCCAGGACAACGACAACATCCTCAACGCCGACATCAGTATCGCAACAAGGATTAAACTGCCCTACGACAAGAACTCCTTCACCATCGGCTTCAGTTCCCCGGAAATGGCGCTTCAAAGGTTTGTGGTTTACAAATACTGCCTCGAAGGCTACGAGAAGATATGGCACACGGCAATGGAAGGCGCACCAAGTGCATACTACGCCAGTCTGCCACCGGGAAAGTACAAACTGAAAGTCAAGGCCTTTTTCCTTGACAGTGAGGACCTGGCAACGGAACGCAGCATCAGCGTCATCATCAAACACCCTTGGTACACTTCCTTCTGGGCAAAGTTGATTTATGGTCTGTTGGCATTGGCTGCCATCTATGCCATCTACAGGGTACGCAGGGAAAAGGTTCTTGACAAACTACGCTTGGCACGTGTGAAGCAGAACGAGATGATGAAGGAAGCGAAACTCAGGATGTTCACCAGCATCGTCCACGAACTACGCACGCCACTCATCATGATTGTCTCGCCGCTCAAGCAACTGAGGTCCACGGAAAAAGACGAGGGACACATCAACCTCTACAATGTGATGCAACGTAACTGCAACCGACTGCTCGACATCGTGAAACAACTCACCGACGTGAGGAAAATCGACAACGGACAGTTCAGACTGCATTTCAAGGAGGTGGTCTTCGATGACTATGTGTCAGACATCCTTGACTCTTTCTCAGGAATGGCAACCGTGAAACGCGTCAACCTCAACAGCGACTTCCAGGATGGGGAAAGAAAGGCTTGGATAGACCCCGTGCATTTCGAGAAGATAATCATCAACCTCCTCTCCAACGCCTTCAAGTTCACTCCCGATGAAGGATATGTGAAAGTATCGACCTCTGTCAAAAGCAATGATGACGGTGTTTTCAAGGACAACAGGATCAAGGAGTATCTGGTGTGTGAAGTCTATAACAGCGGCTCGCATATCGACGAGAAGGAAATAGGGCACGTATGGGAACGTTTCTACCGTTCATCCAACGCCATGGAGACTTATGGCTCAGGTATAGGCCTCAACCTCGTCTATGAGCTCACACTACTCCACCACGCCACCATCGATGTCGCCAATCAGGAGCCCGACGGTGTGAAATTCACCGTCAAACTGCCCTTGGGATGCAAGCACCTCACAGCGGCCGAGATGGAAAACGTTGACGAGAGCAAGACTGAAAAAGCCATCGACGAGGCGCAGATCGAAACCCTCGAGGAGGACATCAAGATACAGAGCACCATGGGAAACGACGATTTCACTGAGAAAAAGTCGAAGAGGACTCTGCTGGTCGTGGACGATGACACACAAATCGTGGAATACATGCGCAGCGAACTGGAAAACGAATACAACATCATGGTCGCCTTCGGAGGACATGAAGCATGGAAACTGGTACTCGCCAACCGCCCTGACGTGGTGGTCACCGACCTCATGATGCCCAACGGAGATGGCTATGAACTCGCTGAAAACATCAAGAACAACCCCGAGACAGAACTCATACCCGTCATCATGCTCACAGCAGAGAACTCCGAGGAAGTGAAATTCAAGAGTATGGACATCCATGTCGATTACTTCATTGAGAAACCCTTCAACATGGAGATGCTCAAAAGGGCCATCAGCCAGACTCTGCACACTCGCGACACCATGCTCAACAAGATGCGACGCATGGATGTGGGCAACAAATACGAGGATGTCACCATGGAATCGGCAGACGACAAGTTGTTCAAGAAAATCAACGAGAGCATGAAGAAGCATCTCGACGATTCCGAGTACAGCGTGGTGACACTCGCCGACGAGGTCGGACTGAGCCGTGTGCACCTCAACCGAAAGATGAAAGAGAGGTACGGCGTCTCACCCAGTGTCTATATCAAGACTTTCCGACTCAAACAGGCCGCCTATCTACTGGTCAACAACAAAGTCAATGTTTCGGAAGTGGCTTACACGGTCGGATTCTCGTCACATTCTTATTTCAGCAACAGCTTCCATGAGTTCTTCGGCATGTCGCCTAAGGAATTCGTCGCCTATTATTCAGAGGAAATCAACGAAGAGGCATTGAAAAAACTGCTTGAATAACCCACACAAACGGTTCGAAGGACAGCTTGAATTAATAAATCGGTTGCTCACTATCGAAGCTTAGGAAAAAAAGCAGCGTAAAATTTTGATGTTTTACAAAAAACTCATAACTTTGCACTCGCTTTAAGCCCAGATGGCGGAATCGGTAGACGCGCTGGTCTCAAACACCAGTGGGGCAACCCGTGCCGGTTCGACCCCGGCTCTGGGTACTTAGAACACCTTGTAAATCGTTGATTTACAAGGTGTTTTTCTATACAGACCCTTAATCGTTTTATTCTCGTTCCTTATATTCGTTTTAGCATCATATCCTCATCAAATAATGATTTCCCAAAAGCCACCTTTATCTGGGCCTACTCGACGGAGATATTTACCACGCATGGCTTCGATATTACGGTAAATTGAAGTTTCGCTAATTCCAACATTATTTGCCAAGTCAGCTCTCGATATATACGGATCTTCAATCATCAGTTCAAGTATCTTGATTCTATTAGCTGTTAATGTCTCTCCCAATGCAGCAGCCTTTTCTCTCAACTTTTCTGTTACTTTGCCATGATTTTCTGCTACCTTTTCTGCTACCTTATTATGGTTTTCTGCTACCTTCCCACTGTTTTCTGTTACGTTTCCAGTTTGCTTCTGTACGTTTTCTGCGACCTTTGGCACTGTAATCTTCAGGATGAACTCGTCAGTTCTGAAGGATGGGACATTTGCACCATTAGCCTCCTGTTCACGACAGATACGATCAAAGCCACGTTGTGAATTAGAAACTTGTATCTCTTAATCCATTTGACCAAGAGAGTAGCCGTAACTATCAACCAAACGACAAATATACTTTTGGCGAACTTCCTCTTCTGGCTTCATAATAAGCCACTTGTTTTTTAGAGGAGCGTAAATCTCTTTATCGTTGTTTCTTTTTTGAATATCCATAAGTTATTCTTTTCTTAATGAGAAGATAGATTATTTCTTCTTGTTCTTCAGCATTTTCTTCTGCTCGCTTACCAAACGGCGTTCTACCTTTTTGACATCCTCTGCAGGAGGAAGATTTTCTGGGATAATACCTCGCTCTGTGAGCATCTTACGTACTGCGGCATTATTGTCAACATGTTCCCGTGTGATAGATACTTCGCCTTGAAGG
>JAFWPH010000057.1 GCA_017509605.1 Bacteroidaceae bacterium
CCTGGAAATCGCAGAGATAATCTCTGCTGATGCCAGCGAACTGCTCTCCGCAGTCATCGATGAGAATCCTAAGTTCCATAAACTATATCAAATGTATAAATTAATCGCTTGATGAATGAATATTCACTTGCGAAAGTTCAGATTTTAACATTTACTATGAAACATTTGACACCACCACTTTCCCCCTTCGTTTCTCTTTTTTTACCCTAAAATTTCATTTTCCTTTTCCTATAATTTTGCCTGCATCCTCATTATTCATAACTTTGCAACAGAGGTATAACGGAGATTTAATGGGATTACTTAAAAATCAACCTAAACGAAGAAACAATGAAAGCGATATTCACTACACTGGTATGCTTGTTCACAATGGCCATGGCACAGGCGCAGAACAAGGAGCAACAACTGCAAAGCATCAAGGAAGCATACGACTTAGCTCAAGAGCGTATGGACAATGACGGAAAGGAAGGACACCAACGCAAGTGTCTCGACCTCGTGCTGCGCGACGAAGGCGGGTATGCAGGACAGAAAATCAAGGACGTGGCGCATATCTACTACTACGAGGACCACACCTCTGCCGAGGATGGTGCGCTGCAGGTAAACAACAAACCCTACTTCGTCTTACACGAGCGTGTGTACGAAGGTTACAGCCTCTATGAGGAGTATCTCTTCAAAATGAACGACACAGATGAGTTGTGCGATGATCCTCTCATCTATGCCTACAGACATGAACGGCGTGACGAAAACAACTACGAGAGCGAGAAGCAATACTATTGGGCCAACGAAAAACTCATCCACTCCAAACTGAGCATCCCCGGCGAAATCGTGGAGGACGAAGACATGATGAAAGCCGGAAAACGCTACTACGACATCTTCATCAATGCCTTCTTCGACCTCAGCACCAGGTTTTATTAACCATTGTTTTTTCTATTAGGTTTTAGGCGTAGCCAATGGTCAATGTTTACCTGCTGCCGCCGCCGTAACCACCACCACTGAAGCCACCGCCTCCGCCGAACGACGAACTGCCACCGTCGCCAAACCAACGGCTGCCACTGCTTCCTTCTTTCGACGCCGATTCCGACAAGGCATGTAAAACAGCAGAACTGGTCATCGTGTTGTTGTAAGTGATGGTGCGCATGAAAGTGTCCATATCGGAGCCTATGCTCTTTGAGAATTGGGCCATTTCAGTCGGATAAAGCTTTGAGAGTTGCTCGCTCACCTTGTCGGCTATGCCGAACATCTGGGCATAAATAAGATACTCTTTCCACAAAACCGTCTCCATCACCCCGCGCTCCTCGATTTTTGTGAAGTCTTTCAGGAAATTCCTCAACTCTATCACATGACGCATCTCCTCAGCACCTTCTTCCGTGCTGATATGGTCGATTTTTCCCAGATATCCTTTCGACTCAAGGTATGTCAATCCTTCCTTTTCTGCGTCTGAGGGCCATTTCGTGACCTTGCTGTATTTCTTCTTCGACCAATTCTTGAATTCGTTCTCCTCAAGAATCAGGTTGTCGCCACAGGCCTCTCGTGCCATGTCGTACAAACTGAGTTCAGCCACACCCATAACCACAGAAGACTGAACAGGCTTGAAAGAAAGATTGATAATATTGGGTTTCTTCTCATCTGGTTCGGCTTTGATGATGCCGTCGAGTATCCATTTGAGGAACAACGCACCCACAAGATTGTGGGTCAGCGAGTTGCCCTCGCCAAACAATTCTCCCTTTTTCAACACATAGAAGGAGGCGAAAAGATTGCCGTCTAATGGCACATTGCGCCACCATTCCTTTATCTTGTATGTCTTGAACAGACGTTTTGAATATCTGTAACCCAAACGATAGGAAATCAGCATGAAAAGAGGGTAGAAGATGACAATTAGAGCACTTATGAAAATCTCAAATATCTCGTCCCAAGAAAAGTAAGAGAAAAAGCCGCTGGAACTGTCTCTGCCCCCGTTATCGTAGTCACTTTCCTGAATGGCCTTTTCGTGCATCTTCTCAAACTTCATGTCACGGCTCACGCTCGGACTGAATATGCCCTTGTCGAAACGAACCATGATGATGACCTTGCTTTCTCTGGTCATACGCTGGGATGTGGAGGCGATAATCTTACCATCCTCCACATGGATGTCGCCATAGAAACCGAACGCCCATACCTTCGTGTTCTCGGGTGTCCATAAGGTGGTGTCGGCATGGTTCTCAATCACGACCGATGCTGTGTCGGGAGGGGCCACCAAACCAGGGTTGATGAACATGAAATTGAAGGCATCGTAGTCTTTCAGGCTCTGAACCAGTCCAGTGACAATGAAACGGGCTTTCCATTGGTGGCGCTTATAACTGCCCTGGCCCCAGCACAACTCAACGGACTTGCGTGACTTGCGGACAATACCGCAACGATACAACTTCTCACCCAAAGTACGGTCCACATCCCATTTGTCGCCCTCGCTGATGTATCTCTTGCCGTTTTCATATACAGTCAGACTGTCCACATACATCTTGTCGAGGTTGTCAATCGGGATGTACCATTCGGTGCCATTCACCACAGTGGCATCCCAGTCTTGGGTGATGATGGCACTGCCGTCCTTGCGCAGTTCCACATTCACATTCACACTGTGGATGCGTTGGGCTGAGGCCGAGATGGTCAGGCATAGCAGCAGGGCTTGAAATAATAAGAGTCTTTTCATATCCTTCCATTTTAGGCGAAGCCAACAACCCGATTAAGCGAGAACAGAGGGCAAAATTGCGAGTAAGTGAGTACAAACGAATGCTTGCATTCAGTTTGTCGAACGTGAGCAATTTTGCACTATGCCGAGCGTGAGGGTTGAAGACGAAGTCAATGGTCAAAGAACTACCTGCTGCCGCCGCCGTAACCACCGCCACTGAAGCCACCGCCACCGCCGTAGGAAGAACGGCCACCTCCGCCGCTTGACCAACTGCTGCCACCGCTTGATCTCGACAAGGCGTTAAGCACTGCTGAACTGGTCATGCTGCTGTTGTAGGTGAGGGCACGCATAAAGGTCGTGTGGTCGGTGCCAATAGACTGGGTGAATTGCTCCATCTCAGCAGGGAAGAGTTTGGCCATCTGCTGGCTCACCTTGTCGGCGATACCGAAGAGTTGGGCGTAGATGAGGTATTCCTTCCACAGGATAGTCTCCATTGCCGTACGCTCGTCGATCTTGGTGAAGTCCTTCAGGAAATTCTTCAGTTCTATCACATGACGCATCTCCTCTTTGCCAGTCTCCGTGCCATGACCCTTATTATCCAAGAATCCTTTCGACATGAGGAAACTCTTACCCTCAGCGTAAGCATTATCAGGCCATTTAGTGACCTTTGTGTATTTCTTCCTCGACCATTTCTTGAACTCGTTTTTCTCAAGTATGAGGTTGTCACCACAGGCCTCACGCGCCATGCTGTACAACTCCAATTCTTGAACACTCATTTGATTGGTGTTTTCGGGCAGATGTTCGCCGAACACGAGGTTGATTCCTTTCTTGCCCTCAGGAACAGCATGGATGATGCCCTCAAGAATCCACTTGAGGAAGAATGCTCCCACGATGTTTTGTGTAGCCTTTGAGCTGGTGTAGGGCGATCCTTTCCTCAATACATAGTAGGCAGCGAAGAGATTGTTTTCGAGCGGCGCGGCGCGGTACCACTCTGTGATTTTGCTCAATCCCAGCAACTTCTTGTCGTAGAGGTAACCAAACCAGTAACGGAAGAGTTTATAGATAGGTAAGATGATGGAGAAGAAGATGCAGCAGAAGGCCACACCAAACAATGTCAACAATTCACTCCAAGAAGCCTTCTGGAAAAACGTCTTCTCTGTGCCGTCCTCGTTGTAGTCGCTGTTCTCAAAGGCCTTTTTCTTCAGTTTCTCGAACGGTTTGTCGCGACTGACTGTTGGTTTGAACATCCCCTTGTCGAAACGCACCATGATGATGACCTTGCTCTCATCAGTCATGGACTGGGATGTGGTGGCGACAATCTTACCGTCTTCCACATGGATATCGCCATAGAAGCCAAAGGCCCAAACCCTCGTGTTCTCTGGGGTCCAGTAGGTGGTATCGGCATGGTTCTCGATGACCACACGTGCTGTTTGTGGCGGAGCCACCAGCCCGGGGTTGATGAACATGAAGTTGAAGGCATCGTAGTCCTCGTAGCTCTGTACCAAGCCCTGCACACGGAAACGTGCTGTCCACTGGTGACGTTCGTAGCTGCCCTGTCCCCAGCAGAGTTCCACGTCGTGCCCTTTCTTGCGCACAATGCCGCAACGGCCTTTCTTCTCACTTAGGGTGCGCTCCACTTTCCATTTGTCGCCCTCGTTGATGTACTGCTTGCCGTTTTCCTCTACGCTAAGGCTGTCAACGTACATTTCGTCGAGGTTCTCAATGGGAATGTACCATTCTGTGCCACTCACTACGGTGGCGTCCCATACTTGGGTGATGATGGCGCTGCCGTCATGACGCAACGCCGCATTCACATCCACACTGTGGATCTGCTGGGCCATAGCGGTGGCGCCCAGTCCCAACAATAAAACTGCTGTCAATATTTGCTTTCTCATATCTCAATGTTCAACGCTCAACGTTCAATGCTCAATGTTCAATGCTCAATGTTCAATGGTCAATGCTCAAAAATGCGATTAAGTGAGGGCAGAGCCGAACTTGTTCGAGCTATGCCGGACATTTGAAGCAGCGAGAGCAATCAAGCTTGCTTAGATTGCCGAGTCGCGCCAAATGAAGACAAAGTCAACGTGAGCATTTTAGGCGAAGCCAACAACCCGATTAAGTGAGAGCAGAGTCAAGCTTGCTTGAACTATGCCGAGCGTGAGGGTTGAAGGCGAAGCCAATGTTCAATGCTCAACGTTTTCCCTCTTGCATACTCTCTTTCCTTGCAGATAGCACCACGATTTGTCCCAGGCGTCGAAGACCCTTATCTGGCGCTGATTAGGTTCTTCTACGATTTCAAAACTGCCCGCATCAACACCTTGCAAGAGTTTTTCGCAATACCACACCGCATCCTTCGTCACCACATAGTCGCGTTCCATCTTCGCTTCCGATGGTATCGCGCCTTCCAGCAAATGACCTTGATAGAAGACGTGAAGACTGTCGTATGCCCATGAGGATTCACAAGTGAAGGTCGCCATATCGATATCCGGTAGTTCCTCACCATCATACCAAGCCTGGTCATCATCGTAAGCGGAATACCAGACGGTAGTAAAAGAGGCGGTGTCTGCACCTTCCAAAGGTTTGCCCTTGGCGATGATGTGGTCCTTGTCTCTCGCCCAGATGGCTTCAATCATCTCGAAGGTGGATGCGTTGATGTCTGCACATCGGTGGCCTTCATAATAGATGAACTCGCCGTCGCAGCCATAACCATAGCCTATATTTTGATAGGTATCAGGTGATGTGGTTTCTATGCGATGTGTACCTTCGTAGATGCCGTATTTATCTCTGCCTATGCTGAATTCTTCTGGATCTTCCTTGAAAGTCTTGGGGTCGGCTCCTTCCACCACCTGAGTTTTGTAATAAACAAACTGATTGTCGGCAGAGTGGCGATGACCTACGAGGTCGAACGATTTGTAGTCGGCGATCTTGAAACGCTCACTATCAGTGTAACCATAGTCTTTGTCCTTGGCTAAAAAAGGAAACTCATAGGAGACGACTTTGAAACTCTTCATGTCCGACACATGCATGGGGGTGGACCTGTAGTAATAGTCTTTGGCGTCGTGGCTCAGCGGTTCTTTGTCGGCCTTGATGCTGGCAGGGTCGGCACCTTCAATCCATTCTTGCTTGTACCAGACATGCTGGCTGTCCTTGGCCAACCAATCTTTCACAGTCTCGAAACTGCTGGCGTCGGCATCATAAAGTACATACTTCTGAGGACCGAAACTGAAAGTCCAGTACTCATAACTCACTTTGTCGCCGTTCACCTTGTAGCCGCCGTCACCGCAGGAAAGCAACATCAGGCTAACAGCAATCGACAGGAAAGGAATAATAATACGTCTTGTCATACTCGTCATCATTTAAGGGGGGTAATATCAAAGACTAAACGCCTTCGCTCTCTTCAAATGTCAGTTTGGTGCCCTTGCCAACACCGTTGATAGACCCTTCTTTGATGGTCAGAGTGAACTTGCCGTCATCCACGTTGCCGTCCAGTATGCCATAGCACTCCATGTCGTCGCAACGCATATAGAGGACCATATCACCTGCAGCAGAGTGATAGCACATGTATCGGCCGAGTTTGCCATTGTAGAACAACTGGCGGTCAGCGAAGAACTTCAGGCTGATTTCGTCGTTGTTGGGGAAGGCATTATAGAAAGTGCCGTAGTGGGCGTAGTAATAAATAGCGTCGTAAGTGATGTTGGGGGCGCCGTTTTGTTCACGAAGTTCGTTGGTGCGGGGTTCTTGAGTGGGTAGCCAGCTCATGGAGTTGCCTTCGTTGTCCACAGCGTTGATGATGATGCTGCCAGGATCGTCCATCGGTGTGCGGATGAGCATGGGCTTAGCATACTCTGTGCGGTAATAAACCTGGCCGTCGCTTGGGTCTTGCTCGCCAAGGAACATGTCCATGTTGTACTCGTTGATGGCCAGAGAGGTGTTCTCTCCCCAAGGAACGATCAGCCAGATGTCGCCCGTGCCATTGTCAACTGTGATTTTGTTGATGTTCTCCACGTCGGGGTAGAGGCTGCAGAGCAGTTTCCAGAATGGACCTTTTCTCATGCTTTCGACATTCTTGTAGTGACCAAGGTTGGCAATGGTGAAAAACACCACCTCGTCAGTTTCGGCATCGGGAATATAATCGAGAGGTCCTGGGTCGAGTGGGGTGGGAAGGGACAAGCCTACGACACCATCGTCATAATCATCATCTGAAGACTGCATGACGTTGTTGTCGAACAAAGCCACGACTGTGGAGTCTGCATCACTTGTTTGCTGTCCTTTTTCCTTGGTGTTGGCGCAGCTCAACGTCAGTAATGCGAGAGCACCCATAAATAAATGTCTTGCTTTCATATTATTAAGATGTTATTATTTGTTATTCTTGTTTTTTACAGACGATGCCATCCATGTCTTTGAAATCATTATCTGCAATCAAGTTGTAAAATTAAACAAATTTTCAATAATACAAAAATAGAATCAACGCTTTTAACGATTTTATGGTTTCTTTCAGCAATTGTCAGATGTCAAATGACAATTGTCAATGACAAGGAAGAAGGAAAGGTAAGCGAAGGAAAATGATGAAAAAAGAGAAATATTTCCACCAAATGTGACTGGATTTGCCGCAAATAGATTAAATTGCATCTTACAAGAAAGCAGCCATGAGTTACATAGAAGATAAAAAAATTTGAATTTTGCTAAAAACTAAACAACTTAATTATATGAAACAAATGAACAGAATCTTGTCAACGATGTTGGTGATGCTTGTCACAACGACAGGCCTGTGGGCTGATGAAATCATTGGTGAGCCAACTGTGACTCGTGAAGAGGTTTCGCTCGAAGTCCCCTTTACCTATAATTCGACATCGAAAACCTTACAGGTGGCGGTGCGTTACGTGCTCAACGCCAAGCAAAATCCGAACACAAGGTACGACCATACGGTGCTACCCATTCCCTACAGCGACTTGTCTGCGCAGCTGGGCACAAAGGTAACGCAATCGAATGTGAACAACATGCTTTACTTCCCTCTGGCTGCTGATGGCACCTATGGTCACAACAATGACAACTGGTACGACAAGAACGGCTATCGTTCGTCTTGGGAAGGTCAGAGTTTTTGGTTCATACAGCCTGTGACCGACGACAATTCCAACTTGATTATCTGGACTGGTCAAGCAGGTGTTTACAACAATGCCTACACTTCAAAAGTCGGCGACACCTACCACTCTGTCTTTTATGCCGTCAATGGCACCAAAGCCGTCGAGATGGATTTGACGCTCAATGTTGTGGGTTCAGTCGAAGAAGCGCCTGAATGGGTGCATGTGGTCAATGCCGAGGGAATGCAGAACATCCGTGACTTGGGTGGCTGGACCACGGCACAGGGCGAGAAGGTGCAGTATGGCAAACTGTTCCGTGGTTCCGAGCTGCAGGGCGAGAAGTTCACGGCTACGACTGCCGACCTGCAACTGCTGCACGATGAACTGGGCATCCGTGCGGAACTCGACCTGCGCACTCATCAGCAGGCACAGAACATCAAGGAGTCGCTGTTGGGCAGTGACGTGGACTTCCTGCGAGTAGTGAACGAACCTTTCTATCTTGATGGTGTGCGCACCGCCTGGGCGAACTATCGAAACGATTTCGACTTCATCCTGAAGAACCTGCGTGTGGGCAATCCTGTCTATTTCCATTGTATCTGGGGTGCGGACCGCACGGGTACGCTGGCTCTGATGCTCGAAGGTCTGCTGGGCATGTCGGAAGACGACCTTTATAACGACTACGAGCTCACCGCGTTGTCTTTTCCTGAAGGCGAAACCCGCACGAAATCGTTAGTCGAGCCCATCGTCCGTTATGTTAAGACGTTCGATGGAGAGACGCTGCAGCAGAAGTTTGTCAACTATTGGCACCAACATGCTCATGTTGCGCTTCAAGACCTGAACGAGTTCTGTCAGATCATGCTCGGTTCGACAACAGACTATACGTCTGGCCTACCCGAAGCACTCGACAACCTGGCATACGATGCATCGCAACTGGAAGCCAGCTTCACTCATAATACCACCGACTTGTACAGCGTCAACGACGGCATTCTGGGCTTTGGCGAACTACCAGAGCGAAAGCACTGGAATACATGGAGCACCAACCGCCCTTCCGAACAGTGGTTGCGCTACGGATGGAGGGAGCCTCAGCAGGTGGAGCGCGTCCGTGTGGCTTTCTGGTCAGACAACACAGTGCCAGGAGACAATGTCCTTGTACCTGCTTCGTGGTCCATTCAGTACTGGGACGAGGAGAACGACATTTGGAAGGATGTCGGGTTGGAAGAAGGCGAGGCCTACACTCAGAGCCGTACAGAGGTGAGTAGCGTACGTTTCCATCCTGTCACAACCGCTCAGTTGCGACTGGTGATGCAGTGCCAGAAGGGTGCTTCTACCTATTCAGCTGTAGGCGTGACCGAATGGGAAGTGCTCGGACACCGCAGGGAGAACGTTGTCACCATTGGCGACTATCCCATACAGAACGTGGATTTCAGCCACGTTCATCTGAACGACCATTTCTGGACGCCTCGTATGCAACAGAATCAGACCGTCACCATCCCTGTGGCATTGGAGCAGTGTGAGAAATCGAACCGCATGCTTAACTTTCAGAAGGCCGCAGCCATACTGCGTGGTGAGAACATCGGCTACTTTGACACGGAGTGTACGTTCGACGATACCGACATATACAAGATACTTGAAGGTATGGCCTACAGCATACAGACCAACTATTCGGCTGAGCTGGACGCACGGATGGATGAACTTATCGCATTAGTGGCATCCGCACAGGAGCCTGACGGCTATCTCTACACGGCACGTACGGCTGGTAATCCTGCCGGTATGCACGGTTGGGTAGGACAGAACCGTTGGGAAAAAGACCCCGACCTGAGCCACGAACTTTATAATGCTGGACACCTCTATGAGGCAGCCGTGGCCCACTACATTTCGACAGGCAAGACGTCGCTCCTCAAGGTGGCTCAGAAGAATGCCGACCTGTTGGTTCACGATTTCCTTTATGGCGGACTCACCTACGAACCTGGTCACCAGATTGTGGAAATGGGTTTGGTGAAGATGTACCGGACCACAGGCAATGAAGACTATCTGCGCCTCGCCAAATATTTCCTTGACCTACGAGGCACTCGGGGTATGATGCGTCAGGAGTACAGCCAGACTCATAAGCCGGTTGTCATGCAGGATGAAGCTGTCGGTCATGCCGTACGTGCAGCCTACATGTACAGTGGAATGGCCGATGTAGCTGCGCTTATGCATGACGATGCCTATCTGCAGGCTATTGACAACATCTGGGAAAATGTGGTCCAGAAGAAGTATTACATCACTGGCGGCATAGGTGCACGCCATGCCGGTGAAGCTTTTGGCAGCAACTACGAACTTCCAAACCAGAGTGCATACTGTGAAACCTGTGCCGCCATTGGCAACATTTATTGGAACTGGCGTATGTTCCTACTTCACGGTGACTCAAAGTACTACGACATCATCGAACGTACGCTCTATAACGGTGTGATCAGTGGCATCCAGCTCGATGGAAAGAAGTTCTTCTACCCCAATCCGCTGGCCAGCGACGGTACTTATCAGCGCAGCGAATGGTTCGGCTGCGCATGCTGTCCCAGTAACCTTTGCCGTTTCATGGCATCCATCCCTGGCTATATTTACGCTCACAATCGTGATAAAGTTTATGTCAACCTCTACGCTCAGGGCATTGCTGACATCGACCTTGGTGAAGGCCTTGGCACGCTGCATTTGACTCAAACCACCGAATACCCATGGAATGGTGAAGTTCAGGTGACGATGAATACTTCACAGTTGACGAATAGCGAGCTCACCCTCATGTTCCGTCTGCCAGGTTGGGCTCAGAACCGTCCCGTTCCCTCTGACCTCTATCACTATGCTGAGACTACTGCCGCTCCGTCCATCAAACTCTACATCAACGGAACGGAGTCTGAATATAACATCGAAAACGGCTATATGACTGTTAGTCGCAATTGGCAGGACGGTGATGTCATCAGCTTCTCGTTGCCTATGGACGTACACCGTGTTGAAGCCAATACTCTCGTCAATGACGATGAAGGACGTATCGCCATTGAGCGTGGCCCTATTGTTTATTGCATGGAAGAAGTCGATAATCCCCAGTATGCCGACATTTTTCTCCCTGATGATGAACCACTCAAACCGTTGTGGACCGATAATCTCAACGGCCTGTTCACTCTCAGCAACAAATCAGCGACTCTCATCCCTTACTACGCATGGTGTAATCGCCAGTTGGGGCGTATGCAGGTTTGGATTCCTGCCGATGAGGCAAGCATTCCTGTTGAGGCATGGCCAGTTCGCGTGCCGATTAGCGACATTGACGTTATCGGCAGTACCAATCTGGTTATCGAGACCGAGCCACTCAACGATGGTTGGGCCACTCACGGTGTTGATGCACAGCCAGCTGGTGCCGACATCCCAACAAAGATTCAGACACCCATCAGCCAGTTCTCGCTCGACATGATGTATATGCCCATTGACGATGCCACCCTCTGTCGTAGTAAGACAGCCAGCGACCACAAAGGTTTCTGGCTGGAGCGTATGGAGAACACGGCCGGGCCGCTTTACAATCAGGCTGGTGCCTGGAACGAGTCCACCGCCCGCATATTCCTCAACGTCGAAGGTTTTTATCGGACCGACCAGACCGTGGTCCTTGCTTTCGGTCAGCGTCCCAACAGCTGCCAGCCAGGTGTTTACACCACCTCGCTCTACATGCTTGCGCCCCGTCTGCTTCGCGGCCAGCCACAATGCGCCTGGCGTTTTGACATTCGCATTCATTTGGCTGGAGACGCGCCCGACGCCATTGAGGAAACACGTTATGATGATGGTTTGATGCAAAATGTTGGATCTGTCTATGATTTGCAAGGCCGTCGTGTATCGACACCTTCAAAGGGCCTGTACATTGTTAACGGAAAGAAAAAACTATTCTTTTAGACCTTAAAGAGTTCGTATGGCGGTGATGAAATATCATAAACCGCGGGTGCATTCGCTTTGCTTCATGCACCCGCGGTTACTAAGAGATGTCCCTTTCAGGAACGTTCAATAATCAATGGTCAAAAATGCGATTTAGCGAGGGCAGAGGGCAAACTCGTTTGCACTATGCCGAGCGTGAGCATTTTAGGCGAAGCCAATGGTCAATGCTCAATACTCAATGGTCAATGCTCAAAAATGCGATTTAGCGAGGGCAGAGCCAAGCTTGCTTGAGCTATGCCGAGCGTGAGCATTTTAGGCGAAGCCAATGGTCAATGATTCTACAGGATTATAATTCTCCAATATAGACAGCTACGCCTCTTCCACCTGAGTAAGTGATGGCAAACATCCCATTAGTGAAGGTGTAGATGTCTGCTTCTTCCTCCTCGTCGTAGCCCGTTTTTTGGCAAGTGTAGCCAGCCTCTGTGTAGTAGTTGATGATGTCCTCGTCACTCAAATCTTCATTGTAGAGCAGGATGACAGAGTTGACAATACCTCCATCAAGAGTGAAAGCGACACCCATGAGGTAGGGGTTGTCTTCCATGAAGCATACGTACATGCCACCCATATCCGAGAACGTGTCTGGATAGTCGCTCTCAATCTCTTCCAAATCGCCCATAATCAAAGCGTTGACTGCCTCTATGGGAGTCATCTCGTCAAGTGCACCACCTTCGGGTTCATCTGGGTAGTTCTGGGGATTCGTGTAAGTAACGGTATTCCCTTGCACGGAAATGAGCAGAGTAGCGTTTTCTTTTTTCTCTGTGTTTCCAAAGCCATAAACTTTGCTCTCTCCTATAACATTACCGTCCTCATCCCATTCTTCAATCTTTTCTACGCCGTAGCTTTTGAACTTGTTTGTGAAGTATGCGACGATGTCTTCTTCCTTGTAGGCACCCTCTTTCAGATTCTCTACCACCAAATATACCGTCTGGTTGTCGGAGTTGACGGCGATGGTCATGTTTTCCACCTTTTCTGTCGGGTTCTCATACATGTAGAAGTCGCCGAACTGCATAGATGGATTGGGGTACTGACGGATCATGGAAGAATAACTCATTCCGATGACGCTTGAATAGTCGTCGAAGGTGATGGCGGCTTTTTTGCCAGAGTCATCATCGTCGCTGCTGCAGGCGGCAAACAATGCGGCTGCCAGCATCAGAAGCAAATACTTTGTCTGTTTCATAACTTTTAGAAATTAATAATATTAAGGATTGAAATGTGTTTAATAGTTTTGTGTTAATGTCGGATTATAGCGCACGGCGTTTACCGGGAAAGGCATCACCCAAAGGGGGGACTCTGGCTGCAGGGTGAAAGTGCCGAGCGTACCTAAACGGTGGGTGACTGGCTTTCGGTATGTGGATTCACTGTTCCAACGTTTGCGGTCGAAATAGTTGAATGGAGTGCCGAACTGCTCCACAAACTTGGCTCGTTGCAACAATTCCATGGCCTCTTGTTCCGTTGAGGCGGTGAATGGCTGGCAGTCCTCAATGCGCAGTTGACGAACGGCATTCACAAGCGCCAAACCCTCTTCGATTTTGCCTGTACGAATCAAACATTCGGCAGCCACATAGTGCAACTGTTCGGAAGTCAGTCCATAGACATTGCAACTGGTACTCCAACCCATATACATCCGCACACCATCGATGCCAGAGAACATCTTGCCGTACTCCAGGCTCCAGCCTGTTTTCTCGTAATTGATGACGTAGTCACCCTCCTCAAACATATTGCCCGCTTCTAAGGTGAGCATGGTCATTGTGGGGCTGACACGGGCTGTACCACCCATGTATAGGAAGTTGTTGTTGGAAGTCTCGTCCTGAATCCACTCACCTGTTTCCTTGATGGAGGAACGGTCGAACATCTCTGGACGCAGACGAATGGCTTCCTGTGCGTAGGGCAGTGCCTCTGGGTAGCGCTTCATCTGGAACAGCACCATTGCTCTGACGGCATTACCCCAGGCACGGTCACCACGCATCACTTGGTCCCCATGGGTTTCAGGTAGTTGGCTGATGACATCGTCACTGCAGTCTGCAAGGATCATCTTGTAAGTCTCAGCCAGTGTCAGTTTGGTTTTCTGCTCTGTCACTTCCGTCGATGTCACATAGGCGATGCCACCGTCTGTGGCAGCCGTATCATCGTCGTACTGACGGGCGTGGATGACGACTGCCAAGAAATGCAACCATGCTCGCATCACCTTGGCTTCGGCAACCAAGGCGGGTTTCCTTGACGCTTCTCCAGTCGCTTCGTCCATCTTCGTGATGACGGTGTTCATGTAGTTCACGTACTTGTAGATGTTGTTGTAACGTTCATCGCTGGTGGTCAGAATAGCGCGGTCAATCTGTTCGTTGAAAGTCATCAGTGCGTATTTCACCGTGTTGGTCTGCGACATCACTGCCGAGACCTGGTCGAATGTACCCACGCTCTCACCTGCCAATATCCCGATGTTGTCTGAAGGAATGTCGCCAAGCATATATTCTTGGTTCAGCAACAGTTCCAGTTCATTGACCGTGGAAAGAGTCACTTTGCCTTTGGGAGTGATGTCGAGTTGGTCGTCACACGAAGTCAATGTTGGCACTATCGCCAAACATCCGATGGTGAATGCCAATACTTTCAGATGCTGTTTATTCTTTATTTGAATCATATTGCTCAATTGATTGTCCATGAACTAACGTTCAATGGTTAAAAGTTCACACTTAGACTCATCGTGTAACTGCGTGGTGTCTTCAGTCCGCTCTCGCCGCTGGTGGGATTGCACGATTCTGGATCCACGTCCAATTTGTTGCGTGTCCAGGTCAACAAGTTGTTGGCTTGGAGGCGAAGTCGAAGGTTCTGGAGATGAAGTCGTCGGCATATCGTCCTCGGAAAGTCGTATCCCAAGACGATGTTGCGCAGTTTCAGATAGTCGGCAGGCACTACATTGGCATCGAGGTAGTGGCTGTTGCCCACCACATTGGTGGAACCAGCGTAACCGTTGGCTGGATAGCGGTCGCTTGTCGATGTCCAGTAGTTCAGGTAACTGCGGGGGATGGCTTCGATTTCGTTCACGACACTGTATCCGTATGCCGAACCTTCATATGTCCAGTCTTCCGACCTCGCGCGCATCACGTGTCCACCGTAATAGGCGAACATGAACGAGAGCGTGAAGCCCTGCCAAGTCAGTTGCGGTGTTAGCGATGCAGACACCTTGGGGTCGAGCGAACCACTATAGACCACGTTGCCCGGGGTGAACTCCTCGGAGTTGATATCAGTGTAATGTACCACATCGTTGGCATCATACCAACCGAAATACTGAATGCCTCCGGTTTCCTTCATACCTGCGAAGCGGTAGGAGAAGAGCGAGTGAACTGGGTAGCCTTGGTGAAGTGTATAGACCGACAGAGCCTCGGCTCCGCTTGTCGCCTCGTGGTTCACGCTTGTCACTTCGTTCTTGTTGTAGGCAATGCCGAAGTCAACACTGATTCCAAGACGTTGGCGGCTGCGTGAGCGCAGAATCTCGCCGTTCAATTGCAACTCTACTCCTGTGTTGGTCATCTTGCCGTTGTTGATGGTGAGCGACGACCAACCAGTTGTCGGATCGAGGTCGGTCACTGTGAGCAGGTCGGTGCCTCTTTTGTAATAATAGTCGAGCGCACCGGTCAGCCGTCCATTGAAGAGCGCGAAATCGGCACCGACATTGAAAGAAGCTGTCTTCTCCCAACGCAACTGGTCATTGGGTGGGGTGTTGAGAGTGGCCACTCGCACGCCGTTGATTTCATTCACTCCCACAGTGGCAGTCAGGTAGGAAGAAAAATCCTGTGCGATGTTGCCGGTCAAACCGTAGCTGGAGCGCAACTTCAGGGCTTCCACCCATTCAACATCTTTCATGAACGCTTCGTTGTGAACGTTCCATCCCAGACCAACCGACCATAGCGGACGGCCACGGTATTTCGGGTCGGCACCAAAGAGGTCGGCTTTATCCACACGGTAGGACACTGAAGCCGAATAACGGCTGTCGTATGTGTAGTTGCCATTCACATAAATGGAATAGAAACGGTGGAGTATGTCGCTGGTGGTGTAATTCTCTCCTGTTGGTGCGCCTATCATCGTGTAGAACGATCCAAGGGCAGAGGTACTGCCCTCAAGGTCTTTCAGCTGGCCGAGATTGGTGGTGCCCATGTTGTTGGTCTGCGACTGCTCGTCATAGCCCAACAGCAATGTATTGTTGGTCTTGAACTGTGACTGCCTGTATTCGAAACCGGCAAGTGCTTCCACTTGGTGACGTTCTGCAAAAGTGCGGCTGAAATCAGTCTGTGCGCGGAACGTGTAGTAGGCTCCCTCTCGAGTGCGTGTGGTCAGTTCACCACCGTCAGGCAGATGATGTGTGCCGTCGGTAGAGGTATAGAGATTGTAGAGATGGCGCATATCGTAACTTTCCGCTTCGCGATAGGCGTTGCTCTTCTCATAAATGTCTTCATACTGGAACATGCCGCTTAGTGTCCAACCCTCTAACAGGGTGGCATTGGCATGAACGAAGGAGCGAATGTTCGTGTGTCGGCTTCTGGTGAAGTTGAGATTCACCTCGTTGTTCAGATTGTATGCCTCCGATTTCAGTCCATAGGTGTTGTTGAGAAGGGAAGGTTCCTCAAGCCAAGTGCCGGCCTCCATGTCTTCGAGTGAACCGTCGGGACGGTACATGGAGAGATAGGGGACAAACGAATTGATGCCGTTCCATTCTGACAGGATATGGCGTTTGGCACGCTGGTTGATGACGTTGGCGCCGAATTCCAATGCCAGCCATTTGGTTGGGGTCATGTCTCCACGATAACTGAAGGTCAAAGTGTTGTCGTGCTCTTTGTTGATGCCGAGGTTGTCGCCTTTGTAATTGACCACAACACTGGAGTTGACGTATTTGCCACGGTTGCGCAAGGAGAGGTCGTATTGTTGGGTCACTTGTGAACGTTCCCACACCTTCTGCCACTCACGTCTGTAGTCGTTGCGTCCCAACAGACTGAGTTGACGTTCTAATTCCTCTGAAGTCAAATCACCCATTTCCCTGGCGGTCAACAGACGCAAGATTGGACTGAGGATCTGACGTTGGGTGGAGTAGTAGTTCTGGATGTTCTGCCAAGCCGATTGCGAGGGGTTGTTCTTGACGAAGTTGAAGTTGTAACGCTCAAGTTCTATCATCTCAGAAGCATTGGCCCAGTTCAGGTCTTCGTAATCGTTCTTCTCGGAAACAGTAAGGTCGGCGCTGAAACTCACCTCCAGTTTGTCGCTTTTGGCACGTTTTGTAGTAATGACAATGACACCATTGGAGGCTCTTGCGCCATAGATACTCGCCGCAGCCGCGTCTTTCAGTACGGTGATGTTCTCGATGTTGTAGGGGTTTACACTGTTCAGACCTCCTTCAACTGGCAGCCCATCCACAACGATGAGTGGGGTGGTGGTGGCATTGAACGAACCTACGCCACGGATGGTCAGCGCACTCTCGCCTCCCTCGTTGAAGCCGTTGTTGTATCCCACCAGTCCAGGTACCTTGCCTTCAAGGTTGGATACCACATCTCCCGTATGTCGCTGGTCGAGATTGTTGGAGGAAATGAGTTGGTAACTACCTGTTGCGTTCTCACGCTTGATGTTCTGGTATCCAGTCACAAGTATTTCGTCCAACAGTTTGGCGTCGTTTTCCATCCGGATGTAGAGCTGCTTCTCTGTCCTTGGTGAAATCTTCACCGTTATAGGCTTCATGCCGATGAAACTGATTTCGAGTTCAGGTTCCTTGCCTTCCACAGTCAGCGAGAAGATGCCTTCCAAGTCGGTGACGACTCCTGTGGAAGTGCCTTTCAGCATGACGTTGGCGCCAGGCAGAGGCTGATCATCCATGTCGGTGACAATACCCGTGATGACGCGCTTGAAATAAGGTCGGTTCTCCGGCGCTTTCTTAAGC
Source organism: Bacteroidaceae bacterium (assembly GCA_017509605.1). Lineage (GTDB taxonomy): Bacteria > Bacteroidota > Bacteroidia > Bacteroidales > Bacteroidaceae > RUG11857. The sequence goes on from JAFWPH010000057.1 coordinate 17,600, forward strand.
ACAATCGTGCCTTTGGTGATTTCATAATCCACTCCAGCCTCTTCGTAGAAGATGCGGTTGAGCAATTGCTGAAGTGTGGCATTCTTGTAAGTGCAGGTGATGGTTGGTGTATTGTCTAATGTTTCTTTCTTATAGACAAACAGGTAACCGCTCTTCTGCCGCAGGTCTTTGATGACTTGCTCTAAGCTCTGTTCCTTGTAGTCGACGTTGTAGGTCTGCTGTGCGAGGCATGGACTCAGAAGAGTGGTTATGAATAGTAGTGTCAGGATAAGTCTCTTCATACGATTATTTATTTGGCGGAGATGATGATTTTGCGGCCCTGCTGTCGTAAACGGATGCCGCCTAATTTGTCGAAGATGTCGCTTACCTCGCTGAAGGTGCCGTACTTCGGGATGCTGCCCATGAACACGGTTTCTGCTGTATGGCGGTCCAGAAACTCGTAGTCAAAATCATACCATCTTGACAACGTGAGCATGATTTGTTCGAGCGTTTGGTTTTCAAAGACGAAAATACCACTTCGCCAACTCGTCACGACGTCTGTATCTACTTCTTTGACATTGAAAAGGGAAGACTGCTGGTTGAAAACCGTCTGGTGGCCTGGCGACAACAGAAGTTCGCGACTTTGGTTCTGGTTGCCTGAAAGCCGAAGAGCGATGCTGCCTTCCACTAAGGTGGTATAGATATCGGGCTCATCGCTGTAGGCATGCACATTGAACTCTGTGCCATAGACATGCACTTCCTGTCCACCGCTGATGACGATGAACGGTTTGTCGGGGTTCTTGGCCACTTTGAAGTAAGCCTCACCATCCAGCTCCACAAGACGCTCGTTGCCTTCGAACTCCTCTGGATAGACCAGACGTGAGGCGGCGTTCAGCCACACTTCGGTGCCGTCTTCCAGCATCACACGGAACTCGCCACCACGTGGGGTGGCCAGTATCTGCTCTACTGGCTCCGTGTTGCTGTTCTCAGCCTTTTCCGTCTGGGCGGCAGCCAGCAGTTGCTGGTTCTTTATGGCGTCTTCGGTCAATTCCACGGTCTTGCCGTTTCCCAGTGTCAATACCGCTTTCGTGCTTCCGGCCGAGAAAGCGACAGCAGGTTGGTTCTCTGTCACTGGAGTCGTCTGCATTTGATGATTGAAAAACCATGCGCCGCCAATAAGCAACACGATGGTTGCTATGGCTGCGGCGACATAGTGTCGCCAGCGGTGTTGCCTTATCCCCAGTCGTGCCTTCATCTCAGACAAGGGACGCCGGTAATCGGTCAGTTGGTCACGGTGGTGTTCCACCAGCAATTGCTCATTGTTGTGCAACCGCTGGTAAGCAGTCTCGTTGTATGGGTTCTCATGTCGCCAATCGTCAAGCACCTGCTGTTCTTCGGCAGTGATGCTACCCAAGAGTTGCTTGATGATGAGCAGTGAGATGTCTTCGTTGATATTCATTTTTCCTTTATGGCTTTCCTAAGGCCTTTGAAGAATAATAAATGAATGATAGAAAGAGGAATATTTGTCCCCCCAGTAATTACTTGTTGATTTCAGTGTCAATAGTCTTCGCCGTTTCCGGGTCGCTGGGACGAGTGGCGTCGGAGGAGAAGATGGTGCCGTCAGGATTGATCATGATGAAGCGGGGAATGCCTGTGATGCCCCAGTCTTTGGAGAATTGGGCTTCCACCTCGTCTTGGATGATGAACTGCTGCCATTCAGGCTTGTCCTTCTCCAGTTTCTTCAACCATGCGTCCTTGTTTTGGTCGATGGAGATGCTCAGGAACTGGACTTTCGGATTGTCCTTGTACTGGGCTACCAGTTTCTCCACAAAAGGAATTTCCTTGCAGCAGGGACCGCACCAAGTGGCCCATACGTCGATATATGTGAACTTTCCCTGAATCAGGCTGCTGAGTTTCACGGTCTTGCCGTCGGGAGTGGTCAGTTCCACATCGGGTGCCTGAGCACCTGCCTGTGTGATTTCTGTGGACCTCTTCTTCTCCATGAACTGGTTGATCATGGCTTGGGCGATTTCCTTGTCATCGCCTGCCCATTCCAGGAATTTCTTGTTGAATGTCTCGTAATCACCCGTGCCGTCACCATACATATAGTATTGCTGTCCAATCATCTGCACCAAGAAACGACGTAGATTTGGGTTCGTCACGAGGCTGTCGGTCAGCTCCATCTGACGAAGGCAAGTGTTCTGGTTGTCGCTGCTTTCCTCCACGTTGCATAGGCTGTTAAGCGCAGTGAAAGCCATGTTGGTCTGAAGATTGACGGGGTCGTTGATGTCAATGTCTTTCACCAACAGGCGGTACTCGTCGTTCAACTTGTAATTGCTGTGGTCGTTCTCGCAACTGTCCATAATCAAACGGATAGTCAGCCACTTGTGCATTCCCTCGGTCAAACGGGTGTAGTAGTCGCGTGCTTTTGCATCTTCGATACTCGACAAGGCACTCTTCACTTTGCCGTAGTTCTCCTCCAACAACTGGCGATATTCAGTGTTGGGCTTGCTCTCGCCTGGGTCGGGACTCCAATAGAGCATCTGGTCGAAACGCTGGGTGTATTCGTTGACAAAACGGCTGATATCTGCCTGGGGACCCTCGAAACGCGCTTTCCATTCATCGCCTTCTTTCTCTACGGTCATCTTCAGGGTCTGGCCTTTCAACAAATGGGCACCAAAGTAGCCGATGCCGCTCATCTCTATGGCCACATCGCCACTTTCACCGTTCAATTCTGTGTTGTAGTTGTACACACTGTCCTTGCCAATCTCGAACTCCGTCATCACGTTCTCGAAGATGTTACCATTGGGACAATAAGTCACCAGTCCCTCTTCGACAGGTTCACCAACTACCCTGCATTCAAGCAGAGCACCACTGTTCTCATTTGTACAGGCGGTCAAACCGATTGCCAATAAGGCGGCTGATGCCTTCATGATTAATTTTTTAGTCATAATTTAGATATTTATAATTGGTCTTTATCGCTAATACGCAATGGATGTGAAAATCTGTAACGAAATAGTCGGGTTTTTTGTAAAAATGTTGATTTTTAGGCGAAAAAAACATAACTTTGCCACTATTATTGCGTCAATCATGGATATTAGCGAGCAGATATACAAGGATTTCAAGGTGGGTCGGATAGATTCGCTTTATGCTGAGTGTTTCTCGTCGCTGAAGTCGTTTGCTGCTCGTTACCTGACTGACAATTACGCCATGATGGCTGAGGATTGTGTGCAAGACGCCATCGTTAGCGCTTACCAGACACGACAGACTTTTACTTCTCCTATGCAGATGAAAGCTTACCTTTATACATGTGTACGCAATGCCTGCATTTCTATATTAAGAAAAGTAAACAGCCAACAGAACTATCTCTCGGAGCAGGATGAGGAGTATGAGCGGGAACTTTCGGCTGCCATTATCGAACAGGAAACACTCGACCGACTCCATGCCGCTATCCGTGAACTTCCAGAGAAGTACCGTCAGTTGTTCGAACTCAGTTATGAGCAAGGACTCCATCATGCCGAAGTAGCTCGTTTGCTTGGCATCACTATTGATGGTGTTCAGAAACGGAGGACAAAGATTGTCAGCATCCTCCGAGATAAATTCAAGGACGACCGTCAGATGTTGTTTGTCATCGCTATGATGACGGTGTAATATCGGTAGTCCTTTTCAAAGCACTATTTGCCAGTCTATAACTGGAGCGCAACTATTGTTAGGATAATTGCGCTCTAAAAGTTGAAATACAACTATTATGGATGGTATTTATGTACTTAAGAATGTTACTTGATCTCACACCGATCGAGAATATACATCTGGGCACAGCGTGACGCGACATCCTATTTCACTCTCCATCATACCTGAACACACAATCCGATTCCTCGAAACCTCTGCTGATGATCAGACTGTCAGCACCCTGAAAGACACTCATCACGACGCTCGAATATTCGGGATAACCGTCGGGATGCTTGTCATAGCAACGGTGCTTGCCGCCATTGGGACCTCCCCGATGGACGTAACGGAACAACGTCAGGATGCCGTTGCCACGGTTGTGGACAAGTAACGTGTCAGGAGTGCTGTCTTCATTGTCGAAGGTGGTGATGGCTTGGCACACTGCATAGATGGTGTCCAGGGGGTCTTCTGCTGCCAATGGGAGGAACTCAAAGGTGGTACCCTCACCGACTGCGCGGTAGATACCCATCCGCGGCAGTTGGTTCGTCTCGCTGACAGGTAGGTCGATACGGAAGACGTTCCGCAGCCGCCCTGTGTCGTTTAGCACGGCCAACTGTACGCCTGTCATGGCGCGTCCCTCTGGGCTCATCAGCACGTCATAGAGATGATTCATGCACTCCTCTTGAATGGTGGGCATGGGATAGGTATCTTCGCCACCGTTGCCATCGGGCTTGCTGCCGCAGGCGGCCATTATCATTACAGTCACCATGACAATGACCAACCATATCATGCCGATTCTTTGCTGTTTCATATTCTTTATTTTTTTATTAAATCATCCTATTTTGAGAACCGTGCGGTACATCTCCTTGGTAATCTCCTCGTAGGTGAGGCCGATAGCATTGAGGGCACTCTGAGCCGTCTTGACATTTGTGCTACCATCCACGGCCAACTTCCTCAGCACAGCTATGCCGTTGCGCAGCGTGCCGGAAATCATGCTTCCGCCGTTCGTGCCCAGTCGGGCGATGTCGCGGGCGTCGAGCAAATCGAAGACCTTCACCTGCTGACGGCAGCCTTCCATCAGTTCACTGATGGCTGAGGCCTGAAGGTCAAGCTTGCCATTACCCGCCTTCTCGGCGGCCTTCATCAACTTATGGGCAATGTAGAAGCGCTCCTGGCCCTTATAAAGCACAGCTTCGGCCACCTTCTCGGGATTTGTAAGCTTCTGACCCTGTAGCGCCTTGTTGATCATCTTCGGAAGATCTACACCATAGCTCTCGGAATGTCGCAGCACGTCCTGGACTACTGTCTGGTCCATCTTCTTGGCAAACTCCCTCGCAGCGTCGTTAGTAGCCTTCATGATGGCGGAGGTACTTTGGCTGGTGCCGAGTTTGGCTACCTCGTAAAACTCTTCGGCATAGATTTGCTGGGTAATACGTTGAGGGAAATACACCTTATTGCCCGTCACCTTGTCCATGTAATAATAGGTGATGTCACGGTCGAACGTGACGCTCTTGCCGCTTAACAGCTTTGCCTTGTCTGACGTCGTAGCACCGTAGATGATCACTTCATCAGGATTCAAGCCTGGCTGCAACTTCGACAGACGTTGCTGAACACGTTTGTCTGTGGCTTTGTACACCTTGTCCAGGTGGTTGTTCAGCACCTTTCGACACTCACCGAAGTTCACATTGTTGTTCGCCACTGCAATGGTCTCGATGTTGCTCTGACCCTTCAGCATCATCATGGTCTGCTTGTCCTGTTGACAACGGATAATGGCCTCGTTGCGGCGCATGAGGTTAGCCTCTGTGGGGTTATTCTTCAAGGCGTCGATGGAGTCCTGCAACTCCTTCAGGTTTTTCTGAGCACGCTTACGGCCGTACTTGATGGCTTCGTCGCTGTATTCAGAGTTCTTGAGGGGATTCTTCTTGGCTTCATTCAGCAACTCGTCCGCCTTCTTTGCTGACTGTGCGTTGCGGACCTTCGCGTTATCGGCGGCCTGGAACTTCTTGCCGAACTCCTTCACCGAGTTGATTTCCTTGAGCACCAAGTTCTTCGCATCGGTCTTAGTCAGGTTCCATGTGTTCTTGATGTCGCCGCCACTCTTCCAGTAGTTCTTCGCCATGCTTGTGCCGAGGCTCATCGCCTTCTCCACCAAGTACGTCTTCGTCACCTGCCAAGCACCAACGGTGAAAGCACCAAAAACACTGTTGCCACCCTTGTCCACGTAGTCTTTCATCTGGCCCACCACCTCGATGGCGCCGACGGCTAAGTCGAACGCACCAAACGTGGCCACGCTGGCAAACAGTTTCGGGAACGTTCCCATGTCGTTGATGGTGGTACGCATGCTCTTGAAGAACTCCCAGCATACCTCCTCAAGGTTATCGCAGGCCACCAGAGTATGTTGGTTCGCATTGCCCTGCTCGCCTTCCAATACGTTGTGATAGGTCTTTTGTATGGCCTTCACGTTGCGACGGTCGAAACCGAAGTGGCCGTCCTGCTGGTACGCCTCCAACTGCAGTTGGATGTACTGCACCAGCGGAGCCAGGCGGTCGCCAAGGCCCATGACGCTAATATCATGGTCTATGCTCTCCAATACGTCGCGTATGCGGTTCTGGTCTTTCTGCCACTCGGCTAACTCGATGGCGCTCTTGAACGAGGGCCGCGCCTGCGACAGCAGTCGGACAACGCGTTTGAAAGTCAACTCCACACCTCCCATGTGACTCTTCACCTCTATGACGGCATTGATGCGGTTAGGGGCATTGAGCACTCCGCGGCGGCAGCGCAAACGGTACGAAGGGGAACCATTAGCGGAACTGCGGATGACGAGCTGCAGACCGAGTTTGTCCACCTGCTCCTGATCGCTCTTGTGCAGTGCGGTCACCTTAAAGTCATCGGGGTTGGCGCTTACGACAGGGTTAATGACGACAAGCTGGTTCTTGTCCTCGTCGTAATCGAACAAGCGCAGTGAACAGCGCGTCTCAGCAGGTGTGTATTCCTTGTCGTCCATCTTCACCACGTCCTGTGCATCGGCGTGGTGGACGGGATCGTACTCCTCCAGGTAGCAACCCACGTCGTTGCTGTCAATCTGGAAGGCCAGTCCCATATAGAAACGGTAAAGCGGCAGACGACCCTTGACGACCAAGCCCCCCTTGCTCTTGGCTTCCACATCTATGTAATAGGTGAGGAAGTCCCCAGGCATATACTGCTCATTCTCCTTCACGTCCTGCCATAGGTCAGTAATGACGGCGTTCCACAGTTGGTCCTTGGTGTCCCACTCTGTCTTGACGTTGTAGTCGGCATTACTGCGTTCCTTGCCATGGATAATCACAGTCACGTCTGCGTCACTGCCCTCGATGCCCTGGACGTAGAACGGAAGCCTCACCTCCTTCTGGTAGCAGGCTGGCAGAGTCAGGTTTTCCTGACCGAACACCACCATGCTTGCCTTGACTTTGAAGTGTATGCGGTTGGTATAACTGGCCTCGGCAGAAGCTACCCGGAACTGCACAACGGCCTCCTCGGGAGGCGTTTCCCAGTTGGGAGCCTGCACCAAAGCGCATTTCCAACCGTTGATGATACCTTCCTCCTCCACGGCAGTATAGCCGTCGTCGGCAAAGATATGAATCTTACTCGTCAACTGCTTATCGACATACTCCGGACCATCGGCAGGGTGACGCACAATACAGGCACTTACCCGTTGGGGAGCATCACCGGCTACCAGTGTGTCGCCGAAATCCTTGTAGAGTTCCATCTCCAAAAAGTCAGGGGTGTCAGCGTCGTCATTACCCTCGTCATCTCCCTCGTTCTGTTTCTTGTTCTTTCTCCTTCTGCGCAACCATTCGGCTCCACCTATCAGCACACCGCCGATAATCACAGGAATGATGTACCGTTCCGCACCGCCCTTATCATTGGCCTTGTTGTCCTCCTCGTAGTGCAGACCGTCATTGCCATCGAGCGTTAGCTTCAGATAGACATGTGTCTCGGTGACATTGCTGCCTAACTGGACGGTGCTGAAGGCTGTGACCATCAGTACTGAGTCATTCGTTGAGGGGTCGGCCTGTCGGAAATCGGCACAGTTGAAAGTATAGACTACACGGTCGAGTGAGTTGTCGATACTCGTTCTGCTCTTAGCGAACAATTTCTCATCATCGCTGCGCTCGGCATCGCCATTGTTTACTTGGTTGCCCATGAGCACATCGATTATCTTCAGTTGCAAGTCACGCTCTGAGCCATTACACTCCACCCACTCCATCGTGACGGTGATGGTCCCATTGGGGGCAGCATGACCTTCGAGTTGGACGTAATCAGTGCTCTGACTGGATGCGGCAATGCCGATGGCACCCTCTATCGTGAAACGCACCTTATAGTTCCCGCCGTCATGGGTTTGTTCAATAGAATAAGGTTCTGTTTTTGCCTTGTCCCCATCATTCGGCTCGGCAACCGAGGGGTGCACAACAGTCAAAAGCAGGGCAGTGAGAGCCAAAAGGACTTTCGTAAAGCGTTCTGTCAGCATACTATTTCTACAGTTTGTTAATCTAACTTGACTCTTTTAACTTCGCCAAATCGACTATTTCAACTTCGCCAAGTTTCATTCTTATCTTTTCTGATCCGTCAAAATACAAACTGATGGACCCGTCGGGATTGGCATAGAAATAGTCATTTGTATGAGGCCTATCCAACTCGATGTCGTCTTCGTCGAACGGTTTCCAATCCATTTCCTTTAAAAATGAAGCATAGATACTGAAACCGCAATAGCCGACAAAGCCTCTCGCCATGGGTTTTTCATCAGCTAAATAGGTGGTTCTGGCAACAATCATCTTATTCTCGCCTTCGTACGGCTCAAACTGAAAACCCACGGAATGTGTCTCGCCATTCATTTCAACCTTATAGTAATAGGTACCGAATTGCGGGGCGTTGTCTTCATATGTCTCAGGGAAACCTTCTTTCTTGATAATTGCCGCCATACTGGCTTCGTCCTTACACTTTTCATAGTCGCGGCTGAGCAGCGTGTTCGTGCCGCTACCCTTAAACGGTACCGTGCGCTCCAGAGTATAGTGTTTGCCGTCGTCTATCATCAGGATCGACTCACGGTCGGGACGAGCAAAGAAGTAATTACGGGGATTTCCACCTATTTCCTCTTCGTTTTCGTAAATACCATAGATGCTGTTGCCACAGTAGGCATAGACTCCTTTGAACTTCGAACGGCTACCCAGCTTCATGGCTGCATTACCCACCACCTTGCCATTCTGAGCCGGTTCAAGGGAAACGGTAATCGCAACACCATGTGTCCTGACTTTGTAGTCGCCGCCAAGGGGGGCCACGTCGTCAGTAGTCTGGGGAAAACCAATGGCCGCCTGTAGTGAATCAACAGACGACTGACTCATGACACGCTCAAATTTCGCGGGATCCTGAATTTCTTTTCCGCCATCCTCTTCGTCACTGCAGGCTTTCACTAACAACGTCCATAGAACGAAGAAAACACCCAAGCCGATAATCCATCCAAGGATATGCTTCAGACAGCTACCTTTCTTTTTCTTCTTCTCTGATTGCTGTTTTTCAAATTCTTTCTCGGCTTTTTCCTTTTTTGCGATCATGTCGCTCCAGACACCAGCACTCTTCTCACGACGTGGCGGAGTGCCGTCCCGGGGAGGATCATCCTCACGTTGCAGGTGTATTCGTTCCCATCGCGGGGGAACCTTTGCGTTTTCATCAGCCCCCTTCAACGGCGCACCACATGCACTACAGAACAACGCATCACCGTTGTTCTGGTGTCCACATTTTTCACAATATGCCATAACAATTTATGTAATAGAGTTTCGGAAGTTATAAAATGGAGTAAAATGGGGAGTTAAGCCAGCGATGCTGGTTGGAAGTCAAACACCCGTCGTCAGGTTGATGGAGTCGGTGTCGGGCCGTGGCAACAGTTCTTCATCGTCTGACAAACCGAAGGGTGCCGTCTGCACTTCATCAATCAATATGGAATCCTGTACATCTTTTTTAACACGCTCGTCCGAATGGTTTGACATGATGTAGTATATTCCATACATCATGAGAAGCCCAGGGATGGCCAGGATACAATAGATGATACATCCTTTCTTCCAACAGCTTTTCATAGTTTAAACTCTTTACACCACATTTTGTAAAATTCCTCAGTCCGCATATCGTCACGTTCATCGGCCTCAATAATTTGGCTGACCAACCAGTCGATGCTTTCAATAGTCCCCTTACGGTCCTTATCTTCCAAATTGTCGGTGAAGCGATGAGTCATGGCCATGATCTCATCGATGGTACATGGGCGGTCTATACCGTCAAATAAGAACTCAATGGCATCAGATGAACCCTCGTGCATGCCGTCGAGGTATTCGTAAACCATGTCCTTGAATCTTTCAATATTCTCGCGCTCTTTCTCGGTGTAGTCGCCGTCGCAGTTTGCAAAGAACAAGGCAGTTTGCGCCGTAAGGCGTGTCAAACATAGCATGTGGAGGTCGTACTCATCCTCGATGTCGAAGATGCGGGCCAGACGTTCCATGAAATCATCGCTAAGGGCGATGGGTGCCACGTAATCATCCTCGTCGTCAGCTTGTCCCGACGACACTACTTCCTGTTCCATCATAGCGAGACGCTCTGCCCGGAGCTGTTCAGCCTTGCGCTCACGCTCTTCCTTCTCGGCTCTGCGCTCGGCACGCTCCTGTTCACGGTCAGCTTTTGCCTTGGATACCTTGTCCTTCACCTTGCCGAAGGCGTTTTCGGCCATGCTGACAATACTCACCATACCGGCTCCCAGGTTGCTGATGCCCTTGCCGAAGTTACTGGCCAGACGATTGAAAGTGCCATCCTCAACTCTTTTATTGATTCCTTCACTCATGCTGTTTGTAGCTTTGTTAATCAGATTTTTAAGAAATGATGCCATAGTTTTGTAAAAGTTATTGGTTAATCTTAAATGTCCGTTGTGTCTCTTCACTGACGAGATGTAGCAGAAGCTGTCGGAGTCTGAGTAGATGAAAAAACAATGTCCAGACGACCTACAACTTTTTACAAAAATATCCAAAAAGCTACAAAATAAGACTTACAATTTTTGCATATCAACTGACATTGCAAGTTTTGTCAGTTGATTGAAGCCATCCATTCACTCGGAGTATTGCCCACAAGAGCCTTGAATGTACGGAAGAATGATGTTTCGTTTGTAAAGCCTGAATTCAAGGCAATGGTAATCATCTTGGTATCTGACTGATTTCGCATCAACTGCTTGGCGTACTCAATGCGGTAGCCATTGACAAACCGTGTGAAAGTGTATCCACGTTGTGCCTTGATACATTCAGAGACGGTGCGTGAACTCGTATGCAAGGCTTCTGCCACATCTAACACTTTTAGGTCGTTGCGCAGGAATACGCGTTCCTGTTCCATCAGCGCCTCAATGCGCTGTATGAGGATTTCGTTGACAGCGTATGTGCTTGTGAAATCTGCCGTTTCCGCCGTTTCCGCTGTTTCCTCCGTTTCCGCTGTCTCTGCCGCCACCGGGGGAACGGAGTTTCCTGCTCTCTTCTTGCGGCGGTGCAGTGCGAATACCATCCCTATGGCAACCAGGCCCAACACCCCTATGAGCAGCCAAAGCGGTGAGAAAGCGGTGGCGGTAAGGCTGTTTGGAGAGACATGCAGCAGCACTGCAGAGGATTCTGGCGTGAAGTTATTGTCGGCAAAACCACCAGCTATCAGGAGGTTGCCCTCGGCGGTAAGTATAGGTGTTTGCAACCCTACGTTCTCCAAAGGGTCTGTATAGTAGAGCGTGAGCGGGGCGGGATTATGTGCATAGTCAACAGCAAGCACGTAAAACCGCTTGTTGCTCTCGCCGTTGCCAACGATATAGCCACGCTGGGCTTGACGGTCGATGATGACGGTTGTGAAATACTGAATAGAGTCAGACTGGCTGATGGTGGGTATAGGGCAGACTGTGGGCAGGATGGAGAATTGGCCGTTGTGTACCCGAGCGATGGCCACTTGTCCCTGCTCGTCGCACACGGCCATCAGATAGTCGTATTGGCCAGTGGCCTCATCGCCGATGAAACTGTCGGCACTGCGGTGCTCCGTCTTAAGGAGATGACGCAGCGGTTTCCACTGTTCAAAGAAAGGCAGTGTGAAAGCATCACCCTTCAGACGGTCTATGACAATAGTGTCGAAGGGCTCTCCATATTCGTCTATGCCACCGAAGATGATGGCATCATCACGCCCCGTACGGAAAATATAAGGTAAGGTTCGCGCACAAGAGACGTCCTTGACGTTCATACATTGTCTGGTGCCCTGGTAACACTCAATGCCATCGTGGGCATACCAGTTGCCGCTTATAATCACCTTGCCACTGTCCATTTCCAAACACTCAGCCCATGTGCGCTTTTTGTCAAGGCAGCCATAGCCATCAAAGGTGTGCGTCTGAGGATCGTATAGCTCGAAGGCAAAGATTTGTCCTATACCCAGATGTTGCTCATGACCACCGGCAATGAGCACCTGGCCATTGCGCATGGGAATGGCGAATCCCTCATCGTGGGTGTACACGGTTGTCAGGAGATGCCACTGCCCATTATGGTAATATTCCGCTGTAGGCGTGGGTACGAAACCTGTGGTGTGGCCGCCAACCACCAGTGGTTCGCTGCCAGTAAGGATGGTGGTGTGGCCACAGCGCGCCACGTTCAGGTTGGGCAGGTGTTCTGCTTCAATGTGTATTTCAGGGTATGCCGCAACAGCATCAACTCCTTCTGCCGAAAAGGTCGGCAGAAAGGTTGACAAGCAGAGGAAAAGCAGACTCAAACAGACGTGTCTATGTATGTTTTTGGAGTGTTTGATAATGATTTCTTGTTGTTTGGTTGTCGAATAGCAAAGTTAAGGAAAAAGAACGAGAATAAAGCACGAGGAGGCTGAAAAAGTTGCGTTATTTCGTCATTTCGCACCGTTGTAAACTTTTTCTCACAGAAACCACGCTTGCTCAATAGCGGTTGGAGACTATGCGTGACACCATCATCTACAACTGCAATACCCATAACATCATCTTTTACGGTGAATAAGAAGTTAATCATTCATTTTTCATTAGTTTTTTTGCAGAATCGTTGTTTTGGTGTAAATTTGCATGCCTGACATCGGGCTAACCTGTACAATTTAATCTTACTCCTGACATGATGAGAAAACGATTACTCTTCTTTTTATTTCCGCTGTTCTGTCTTGGTATCCAGGCGCAGCGTAAAGACGTTGTGGCCACTATGGCAGATGGCACTGCTGTTAAAGGCACCGCTGTTGACTTCAAGAAAAACACTTATGAGTTTTTTGTCTATCCATCCTTGGATATGGCTTGTGTGAAATTCCGTGACCGTTCGGGAAACAAGTTGCGCAATGACGGTTCCATCCAGATCCTACGCATGAGCGATGGAAAGAGGATATGGAAGAAGGATTACGACTTTGACGTGAACCAGACTCGTATGGTGGAAGCTGGTATCCTGATGTTCTCATCCGAGGAATATACCCTTCTACTCGACATTGAGAAAGGCAAGCAGGTGTGGAAGAAAAGATACTATCCCGTGTATGTGGACGAACCCAACCAGCAACTGCTCTGCTACCAGGACATCGAGGATGACGACGTTATTTGCATAGACTTGCGCACTGGCAAGAAACGTTGGGACACAGATGTGGACCATGACGTGTGCTGGGGATGGGACGATGTCACGCGCACAGGGAACTACCTCTATGTGATGGCCGACGACCTTTACCGTCTGCGACTCGATAATGGCGACACCAAGCGCTATAAGGCGAAAACTGCCACCAAAGACTTCACCAACTCTGTCTTGAAGTCGGTGGGCTCATTGGCTAAACACGCCTTGCTTCTGACTGTGTCCACCGCCTTGACACGGGGGTTGTATCATTACAAATCCGACATTCATATCTTCACCGGTTCAGACGTCACCACTTCGCTGGCTTCCAATATCCTGCACCATAATGGATTGCATTATATAGCAGACCGCAACAACGTGGCATGTATAGATGCTGATTTCAGACCTAAATGGGAAACGGATTTACCGGCAAGGAAAGCGTCGCACTCGCAACTCTTCGAACGAAACGGCAGCATCTGGATGCTCAATGACGGTTACGGCCTGAAAGAGAACAAAGGGAAGGTGAAGAGTGGAAAACCTTTCTTGGCGTCGTTCGATGCCTCTACAGGACAACAACAATCGTTCATGTACCTCACAACCAAGAAGGACATCATCGAGGACTCATACATCACGTCCGACGGGGTGTTCCTCGTTTTCGACGATGGCACTGCTTTCCAGCAACTCACCGACTCCGTGGTTAACATCAGGGAATGGAATGTCAGCAGGAAAGAGGAGCTGGTGAGCATATTGAAAGAACCGCGTTATGTCATCTCCAATGATTCTTTCCAACCCGTCACGGCCACTGAGGATTTATGTCCTGTATTGAACGAAAAGGATGATGTGTTTGTCATCAACCGTCAGAATGAGGTGGTGGCTCAATATGATGTCGCCAACCTTTTCCGCGAATACGCCCGCTATGGCAATGCCCTTGTCATCGGCAATGGGGAGAGGTTCTATGTGATCGGTCAAGATGGCCGCATGATCAGCCAACTCACAGCTAAGGTCCGCGATGTCAAAATTGAGGGTGGAGTACTTTATATCTTGACTTCCGACGGTATGCAGCATGTGGATATGTCGGCCTTGGGGGTGTCGCTTTGAGCCTTTTTTGCATTGCTCCCTCCTTGCAGACATCTGCAGACATCTGCAAAGAAATCCTCAGAATTTAGCTTCGCATAAAAAACATTTCCCGCCCCCAGTTCGGACTGGAGGCGGGAAAAATCTTTGTGGTTGGTTAGTGGTTATTTCTTCACGAATACCACGCGACGGTTCTTGGCCTTGCCTTCCTCGGTGGAGTTGTCGGCAACAGGTTCTTTAGAACCCTTGCCCACGGCTGTCAAACGGTCCTTCGCGATGCCCAGTTCCACCAGTTTGGCGACAATAGCATCAGCGCGTTCTTGCGACAGTTTGTCGTTGGTGGCTGCGCTGCCAGTGCTATCGCAGTGACCCTGTACCTCGAACTTCAGAGAGGCGTTCTCGGTCATCAACTTTTGAATGCGGGTGATCTCCACCATCGACTCTGGCTTGATGGTGGATTTGCCGGTGTCGAAGGTGATGCCGTAGGTGGTGATCTTTCCGTCGCTGGTCAGACGGTCGTAGAGTGGCACTGCACCTTTGGCCATGCGGACGTTCGTGATGTAACACTTGTCGCCATTATAGCCTCCCCAGCCATACTGCTCCAACGTTAGTTTTGTGGCGGCCTTGCAGTTGGGGATGTTGAGGACGCGCAGACCGTTCAGATAGACTTTCAGCGCGCGTTTGTTGAACGACAATGCGATGTGGTTCC
The DNA here is from genome assembly GCA_017509605.1 of Bacteroidaceae bacterium. Lineage (GTDB taxonomy): Bacteria > Bacteroidota > Bacteroidia > Bacteroidales > Bacteroidaceae > RUG11857. The sequence goes on from JAFWPH010000057.1 coordinate 32,651, forward strand.
AGTCGTTTTTCTTGTAATCCCATCTGTTGTTGTCGCCTGCATTGCGCCACTCGTTGCCGCTGGAGGGCTGATAGTCGCTGTAGATTTCCAGATCATTTTGTTCGTTGCCACGTGAGATACATAACTCGTATGTCTTATCTTCGCTGTCGTAAGCCCGTATGTAATAACGGTTGGCCATATCGGTCGATTCATGGTTGAGCCATACGTCCAATTCGAGCGTGAATACATCGGGCAGGTAATTGTCCATGTCGCGCATGAGCGGTGCGATTTTGGAGTCGATGTCGAAGTGGATGCAGTTCTGGCCTTTCATCACCGCTACTTCCGCGCTGCCTTCCAGCAAGTCCCACTGGCTGGGGAACTCTCCGAGTTTCTCACCGGCAAGTTCATCAGCGAAGAACACCTCATCGCCAGGCACGAAGTCACTCTTGGCGTATGTGGCCTCAGCGGCTTCAGGAGTAGCGGGAGCACTCTCTACCTCTTCTTCGCCTCCACCTTTCTTGTCCTTCTTCGATTTCTTGCCTTCAGATTCGTCCTCGTTGCCGAGCACGTCGTCCATCTCGTCGCTGACCGTCTTCTGGACTTTCTCCTCGGCCTTGTTGGTCACGGTTTCCACCGCTTTGTCCTTCAGACGTTTCAGAATACCTTGGGCGTCGGCTTCACCGAACGCGAACACCGACATGATCATCAATGCGATTAATTTTCTCATGTTTTCTCGTTTTTATAAATGATACACCTAGGGGATATTCCCTTTTACCCATCCCCCTTCTTGAAGGACTTGCCATTTCGTCAATTTCTATCACCATTGTATGGAAAAACGCTATGGTTTATCCCTTCAAAAGGAGATTTGCCACAAAATTCATAAAAAATAATGACATATGCAAGTATTTTCCAGAAAAATAACTCCTGTCGTTCATGAAAAGGGGATGGAATAGGAATCATCCAACAAGGATGTCATTCATCCATCTGGAACAAGGGGTCTTCAGGCATCACCATCAGAGGTTTCTGCTCATATTCCTTCATGAGCTTTCCTGAGACATACTTGTTGTCCACCACAAGGCGGAACATGTACTCCTCGAACCAACGGTTGGTCATCACGATGTATCCGCTCATGCCCGAAGTCGCTCCCCAACTGTTCTCCACCTTCCAACGGGTGGGTTTGCCTTCAACGTCGAGATCGACAGCTGTGAGTGTCATGGCGTGTGTGGAACCACTGTCGAATGTGCTGATGCGCTGTGCCTTGTCCATGTTGAACGAGGTGCCGAGCAGTGAGGCGTAGTCGTAGTTCTCAAGGTCGCAATAACCACGGTCGCGGTCCAGTTGCTTTCCTACATCGTACGAGCTGTAGAGTTTCCTGCCGTCTTTCAGTGAGGCGATGGCCAGCTCCTCTATCTCGTTCATCGGCAGGTTGAGGTACTTCCAGTTGTGTCCGTCGTAGGTGTGTCGGTCGTACTCCACCTCGTAGGTCTTGTGGTAAGGTCGTCGTGGGTCGTTCATCACCATGATGAAGGTACCGTTCAGTTTGTTGCCTACCGTGGCCTCGTAGAAGCTTTGAGGTGTGTAGGCCTTGGCCTCGCCTGTCCTGCCGTTCTTGCTCTTGAAAGCGTAGGTAAAGGAGGTGGGTGGTTCACCATAGGCGATGCACAGCAACTTGTAGATCTCCGACAGCATCTTCGTCTTCTCTTTCTCCACGTCTTTCTTCTTTCCGCCGTTCATCATGTCACGGAGTTTGAGGCCCATCTCACGCAGTTTGCTGTTCAGGAGGCCTCGTATGCGGCTCGTGCTTTCCGCGCTGAATGTCTCGGGCATCACAGACTTGGGCACCAGGCCGTATTTCTCTGTCAGGTCGGCCACACCGCAAAAGGTGCCACCGTCGTTGAGCGGGCTTTTGAAGAAGAACTGCACGCGCAGGTCATCGATGGATTTTCCTGATGTGTCAATCACGCCTTGAAGGAACAGGTTGGCTTTCTCCAGCTGGTCCCAGAAGAAGAGATAGTCCTGTGAGAACTCCACCGTCAGTGAGTCGGAGCGCTCTGCGAAGATCGAGCGTAAGACGTTCAGACCGCTGAACATCCAGCAGCGTCCGCTGCTCTTCTGGTTGGTGATTGACTGTTTGGGTGTCTCCACCGAGAATCTGGGGTCAATCTCTCCACTGTTGGCGAAGTTCTTGGCCAGGTTGTCGATGGCGTTGGTGGCCAGTGCGTTGGAGATGGCCCGTTCCGCCACGGTTGTGGTGTGGGCGCCTCGGATTTCCTGCAGCATCTCTGGACTGATGCCGCCGTTCTGGGCATGGACCGTAAGGACGGTCAGGCACAGTAGTGATAATAATTTTCTCATTTTCTTTCTTGTTTATGATGATTTAGTTGTTTCTGAGGATTCGGCTGTTACATATTGCCTCTCTTTTTCGAAGCAAGAACAGGCTGATGACGAATCTGTGCATGAGAGGGGGGGCTGAAGAGTGGAAGTGTAGATAAGAATATTGAGAAGTGTACAAGAAAAACAAAAAAGGTGTACACCAAAATGGTTTAGAGTGTACACCTTTCATGGTTTTCCTTTATTGTATTCCTTCGTTTATCTTACACAGAATTTCACGCCACCGGCTACGTAGAGGCCACGTGGCAGGTCGATGGTGTTAGCGCCCTTGTCGAGGGAAGCGATTTTCACCAGTTGCCCTGAAGCGTTGTAGATGGGCAGTGAAGTGTCGGAAGCCGAGTGTATGACCGCTCCTCCGTTGGTGGGCTTGACGCTGAGACTTGTGCCGTCGTCAGCATAGACGCGTTTCAGGGCGGAGGGAATAGGTCCCACGGCGATTTGGTTGACGGGGTAGGTGGAGTTGGTGGCGATATAGGCCTCCAGTCCGTTGACCTGTTCGTTTTTCTTCAATTCGAATCGAAGGCTCTCGGGGTTGTAGCGCAGGAAGTATCCATCGACAGTCTGTCGTGTGAGACTGGTGTTTCCTGCCAGCACGTATGGACATTCCTCTGTGGGCTCCACCCAGGTGGTGTCCTTGGCGCCTGTGAATCTCATCTGTACTTCGACATTGTTGAGGTTGTCAACAAACTGTACGAGGTAGCAGCCGCACTGCAGCGTCTCCTCCTCGCCGAGTTCGACGTAGCTGAAACGGGGATAGTCATAGCGCATTACCACATAGTCGAGTCCATAGACCAGGTCTTGGTCTTTGTAGTCTTTGAAATCCACCTTTCCCGTGGCCTTGATGCTGCTCAGGTATCCCGGGAAATAGAGAGGGTAGAGTTGCGTGCTGTTGACGCTTTCGATTTTCTTGCTGCCGGTGGCGGAAGCCAGTACACTGACACACAATGCCAGGGCGAGCAGACATGTTTTTCTTATCTTGTTCATAGTCGTAAGCTTTTTTAAGTTCGTGTTAGTCTGTTATTCCCACCAGCCGTAAAGGCCGTCGATACGCATGGCGTTGCACATCATGGCGTTGAGTTTCAGCATATGCTCGTCCTTGAAGGTCACGCCCTTGTTGTTTTTCGTGCCGTTGGTCACCTCTTCCTTCTGGTTGATGCCGCCGGGCCAGAAGTGCTGTTGGCCTGAGTAGGCGCCGTGTAGGATGATGGTCATGTCCTGCATCATCACCTTCAGCGACAGGGCTGCGACGGGTTTGCTCCAAGGGTCGCCGAACGATCCCCAGTTGCTGGCAGTTCCGATTCCCATGGCGTGGCTCATCTCGTGCTGGGCTGTTCCCACCCACTGGTATCTTTCGTTGGCGCCGTACCTCATTGATCCGAGGATGTTGCAGTCGGCGGTCGGTACCCCGGCGTTGTAGGACACGTGGATGTCGTGTGTCAGGTTGGAGTAGTTGTTGTAGTAGTAGCATGCGGAGTCCATGGCCACCTCGATGCGTGAGATCTGGTCTCTGCTGGCGTTTGACTTGTCGCTCCAGCTCCATTTCACGTTCCCGCCCCTTGTGGTGCGGAACACGCGTTCGTTGCCGTAGATGGTGTCGTTTTCCTGGTCCTTGCTTTTCTTATAGACGCAGAAAGCGCGTATGTGGTAGAGCGTCATTGGCTCCAGTCCGTCGAACCACACGCCGAAGGTGCCGTTGTATGTCTCGTCGGTGGCGTAATCAACGGCGCTGAGGTACGTGTCGTCGAGCGTTGGGAAGCCCTTCTTGTTGAGGCAGACACCATAGTTCAACAGCTCCTCGTCACCGATGGTGGTGAAACGTCCGAGTGCGATGGCTGCGACCCGAGCGCGGTTGTCAACAGCGAGGGTGGTGATGGCAGGAGGCGTGGCGGCAATTATCGTGCTGTCAACCTTGCTGTAGATGGTGTCCGACAGCTCTGTGATGCAGAAGGCGCGATAGTAGATGTAGGTGTCGCGCTTGCTGACCTTAAAGTCGAGGTGTATGGTGTCGCCTTCGTTTTTCGATGCTGTACGGCGCACCACGCTTGTTCCACCATAGCGAGGGTTGGGGTCCTGGAGACTGTACATGAAGCCTTTCGTCTTGATGGGACTGTCCAGTGCGTTGGACTGGAGGACCGCGCTCAGGTAAACACGTGAATCGACGATGCTGTCACAGTTGGCTGTGATGTACTCGCTGTCGAAGATCACGGAGTTGGCGCGAGTGGAGGGCTGAAGCATCTCGAGTTCGTCCATGTCTTGTGAACAGCTCCAGATGGCGCCCATCGTCAGTGCCAACAGGATAAAGTGAAATTTTCTCATTTTGCTTAGTATTTAGTTAGTTCTTGTTCTTTTGGCCGTGTTGTTTGCCCATAGTGGAAGGCATACTCCGCTTTAATCTACAAATGTAGGAACTTTTTTCCAAAATCGACGAATGTTTGACAGAAAACTTTGGCAACAACCTACCAGTTGGCTTAAAACCATACGATTTCATGGGCTTTTGTGAAAAAAACTGCACGATTTATTTGGAATTTCAAAATAGATTATTTACATTTGGGAAAATCGCCGCTATTCATGGGACGAATGTTCCGTTGAAGTGGACAAATCGCTCTTTGAAATCGCTGGAACAAAGTTAAGTAGGCCAAGATTAATTATTGGATAAAAATAAACTGTGAATAATTTGGAGAGTCTGATAAAAAGTTGTACCTTTGCACCCCGTTTTGAATGAAAGGTCGTGGCGACGTCTTGAACTGTCAGAATGAGGATGGGTTAACGACTGACTGTCATGTGTTTGCAGCCGATGACAGGAAAAGGCTCGAAAGAAAATTGACAACCTTGCTGGAAATGATAAAAAATCAAAAATATCACTGACAAGTGGCCAAAATGGCAGATTTTGTATGTCGTTGGAACACTTTTTGTTGTGTGTAAAAGTGCATGCGTATCATGTCATAATGTACCAAGGTGTGTCAGAGGACACGGTGAAATACTGACAGAGGACGTGGCTCAGAGATTGAATGTTATCGAGGCGAGATTGAATGTAGCCGAGAAGTGAGAGTGTTCATATTTGTATAAAATAAGGTCGAAATGAGAGAACTTAAGATTAACTACGGTATCACAGACCGTACCAATGAATCCGTCAACAAGTATTTGACAGAGGTGAACAAGAAGGAAATGATTTCTCCCGAACAGGAAGTGGAGCTCGCTCAGCGTATCCGAAAGGGCGACGAGAAAGCTGTCACTCAGCTCGTTGAAGCAAACCTCCGTTTCGTGGTGTCTGTGGCCAAGCAGTATCAGAACCGTGGTATGCCTCTCTCTGACCTCATCGAGGAGGGCAACCTTGGCCTCATCAAGGCTGCCAACATGTTTGACGAGACACGTGGCTTCAAATTTATCAGCTACGCAGTGTGGTGGGTTCGTCAGGCCATTCACCAAGCGCTCGCCAACAATGGTAACATGGTGAGACTTCCCATCAACAAGTCGGCCATGCTCTCCAAGATATTCTCTTACATGGCTCAGTTCTATCAGGACAATGAGCGTGAACCGTCACCCAGTGAGATCTCCGATGCACTGGGATTCACCGAGGACCAGGTGCGGTCGGCCATGGGATTCGACGGCCGCAGCATCTCCATCTCCACCCCTCTTGGTGGTGACTCTGACAACGGTACCATGGAGGACACCATGAAATCCGAAATACAGGACACTGACCACGGCATGGACCGCGAGTCACTGATGACCGACATCAGGAACGTACTCATGACACTTGCTCCCCGCGAGCGAAAGATTGAGATGATGTTCTTCGGCATTGGACAGCCCGCATGCTCCGCCACCGACGTGGCCAACGAACTCCACCTCACACGCGAACGCGTGCGTCAGGTGCACGAGAAGAACCTCAAGAAACTGAAAAGCAACCCTCAGGTCTGCAAGATGCTCCAGAAATATCTGGGCAGCTAAGGCCTCCACTCGACAAGGAAGAGGAGAAGCGTCTTCCTGCTTTCTACTACACTTTATCTGACTGACTGCACTCCCTGTGTGCATTTTAGCCAAGGGAGTGGTGTGTACTATGCCATCAGGATAACTATGCCATGATGATTCTTGTCTTTCATGAGAAAACCTATTTATCAAGAATTAGCGAATTGTGATTTTTTTTCAATCTGTTGGTATATAGGGTTTTAGGTGGCTTTTGATAAATCGTAAACGATAATTTGAAGTTACCTCATGATAGATTTTGGATTTATTTATAGTCTTATATTTTTGATTAACCTTACTAATTTTACTAATTCAACATCAAGCTTATGTTAGGAGAGTTTAAAATCATTACTACCATTACACCTCGCGACGATTCGTCTGTTAATCGCTACTTGGCCGAAGTGAACAAGATTCCTATGATTTCTCCCGAAAGGGAGGTGGAACTGGCTCAACGCATCCACAAGGGTGACGAGGAGGCTGTGAAGGAACTTGTCTTGGCCAACCTTCGCTTTGCCGTCTCTGTGGCAAAGAAATACCAGTACACAGGTATGCCGTTCGCTGACCTTGTCGCCGAGGCTAACTGTGGACTGATAAAAGCCGCCCAGATGTTTGACTACACCAAGGGGTTCAAGTTCATCAGCTACGCCGTGTGGTGGATTCGCCAGTCCATTCACCAGGCCATTGCAAACTATGGCAAGTTGGTGAGACTGCCCAACAACAAGCACAACACACTCAACAAGATACTGTCGTTTAGTGTCAACTTCTATCAAGAGAAGGAGAGGAATCCATCGCCAGCCGAGGTGAGCGAAGCTTTGAACCTCACGGAGGAGCAGGTATTGGCCGCAATGTGCTATGACGGTCGCAGTTTCTCGATTTCCACTCCTCTTGGTGACGACCCCGACGGTGGAACTTGGGAGGACGTAATGAAGTCGGATATGGACGGCACAGACCATCAAATGGAATGCGAGTCGCTCAAGACCGATATTCTTGCAGCGCTCAGCACGCTGACCCCAAGAGAGAACAAGATTGTGAAAATGGTCTTTGGCATTGGACAGCCTTCACACTCTACAACCGACGTGGCTCTCGAACTCAATCTCACGAGAGAACGCGTGCGCCAGTTGTACGAGAACAGTATGAAGAAGCTGAAGAACAACCCTCAGGTTTGCGTCGTGCTGCAGAAGTACTTGGCAAGTTGAGTTGGGCATTTGGCTTTAGGCCTTAGGCTGTGGTTCAGGAAAGAGTGAAAGACGATAGAATAGGTAGGATAACTAACTATACTATCGTCTTTTTCTGATGAGCGAAACGATGACTTGATTCGTTGGCTTCTTGTTGTTATTCCACGATTTTCTCGATGCCTCCAGTGGCAGGGTTGAACAGCACTTTGGTGGTGGCTCCCTTGTTGAATAGGGCAGGCATCAGCATGTCGATGGTGCCGAATTGTGCGAAGGGCATGGTGTTGCGATAAATCTCCTGTCCCGCCATCGTCATCACCACAACAGCCTCGCTGGGCTGGTTATAGACCACGCCGGTGATCTTGCGCTTTGCGACCTCTTCCTCTGTGGGGAGGGGAACGGTTTTCTTGTCAGTGATGCTGATGTAGATGGGCTCACCCGAAAGATCATCGGCATCCACGATGCCGAGACGACGTGAGAAACGGAACAGTACCTGGTCTTTCACGTCTCCCTCAGGCTCTATGGCGAAAGTGGCCTTGGTGGAGGTCTGTTCTGTGGAGCCTTGGAACAACTGCATCAGGCCCGTTTCCTGAGCCTTCAGCTGGTCGATGACAATCTTCAGCGATGCACCGTCCTGAGGCATGTTCTCAGCCTGTCCTCGTGTGATGGCGTTCACGCTCTCGCGTATGTCGTAGATCTCGTTGGCTGTGAGTTCAGCCATCTTGGCCGTGGAGGTGGCTGAGAGGATTTCCTCTGTGAGGTAACTCTTGGAGTTGATGGTGTTCTTCACGTCGGCAGGTACGGTCAGCTCGGTCTCCACCACGTCGTTGTCAGCGTTGATGGCCAGCAGGATGCCGCTGGATGACAGGCGTGCCATAGGGGCAACGGTCTTGTCTTTCAGTTTGATGGTGAAAGTCTTGTCTTTGTCTGGCGTGCCGTATTGTGTCACGCGCATCTCCTTGATTTCCCAAGTGGTCTCTGCCTGTTGCCTCACGTCAGTGAGATGGAGGTAGCGCTCTGCGTAGCGGCAGAACTCCCCAGGGGTATAGGTGGTCTTGGTCGCCACAACCTGGACTTTGATGCCAGTCTTGGGCAGCACATAGTTGACACCATTGGCGGTGAGCCCAGGGCTGAAAGGGGTGACCTGTGTCTGTCCCGAGGCGCAGATGAAGGTCATGAGGGCAGATGCCAATAATGTGGTTCTAACTTTGATCATATTCATAGACAATGATTTGCTCTGTTCGATTTATTCATGGGCCTTTCTTTTCAAACGCATGAAGGCGGCAGGGAGCGCGTCGATGATGTCGCTGGCCATCACGCTGTCCTCACCGAGACGCTCGGCGGCGATGTCACCCGCAAGGCCGTGGATGTAAACGCCCATTCGGCAGGCCTCCTCGTTGCTGTATCCTTGGCCGAGAAGAGAGAGGATAACTCCTGTGAGGACGTCGCCGCTGCCAGCTGTGGCCATGCCAGGGTTGCCTGTGGTGTTGAAATAGCAGGTGCCCTCAGGCGTGCAGACCGCGCTGTACGCGCCCTTGATGATGATATAGATCTGTTGGTGGACGGCCAGTTCACGTGTGCGCTCAAGTTCTTCGTAGTCGTTTCGTGTGTTGCTGATCAGTCCGAATAGCTCTTTCTTGTGAGGCGTCAGGATGCACTGTCGTGGCAGTTGCTGTATCCATCCACGGTGGGAGCCGAGAATGTTCAGTCCGTCGGCGTCAATCACAATGGGCGAACGTGTCAGCCGTAGCTGTTCGATGAAGGCTTGGGCAGTCTCTGGCGAAGTGCCTATGCCAGGTCCGATGCCCAAGGCGTCGAATCCGTTGGCGTCGAATGTGGTGGTGAATGAGTCGCCGTCTTTGTCCAGCTGGACGATGGCCTCAGGTATGGCTATCTGCAAGATGCTGTTGTTTCGGTAAGGGGTGTGGACCGTGATCTTGCCCGCACCGCATCGGAGACAGGCTCGTGTGGAGAGGATGGCGCAACCGGCCATACCCCTTTTGCCAGCCACAAGTGCCACATGCCCCATTGTCCCTTTGTGTGCGAACCTGGGTCTGATGCGCATCCTGCTGGTCACGTAGTCCTCGTCTGTGGTGCTGAAAGGGGTTGGTATCAGGTCGTTTCCATCATTGTCGTGTATGACCTCCGTCTCTCCGATGTCGAGCACATGCCACTCACCCACATACTGGTACATGTCGGCGAAGAAATAGGCGAGTTTCGGCCGGTGGAACGTGTAAGTCACATCAGCCTTGACGATGTGGTTCATCACGTTGTAACTGTTGTCCTCACACATCAGACCAGAAGGAACGTCGATGGACACGACAGTCGAGTTGGATGAGTTGATGTATTTCACAACCTCTGCGAAGCCGCCGTTCAGGGGACGTGCGAGTCCGATGCCGAAAAGCCCGTCGATCACCAAGTCATCTGTATCAAGCTGAGGTGGGGAGAAACTGGTCACCACCTCGTTCAACTCCACGTCAGCACATTCGGATAAACGCTTTCTGTTGGTCTCGCATTCCTCAGAGAGTGTGCTGCTGTTCTTGATGTTGAACAACCATACAGACACCTTTCGCCCGCGTTGTGACAGCAACCTTGCTAAAGCAAGGGCGTCACCACCGTTGTTTCCCGGGCCGGCGAAAACCTTCACGGGTGTGGAGGCGCTCCAACGGGCGGTAATCTGGTCTGCAAGCGCAGTAGCGGCACGTTCCATCAGATCTATTGAACTGATGGGTTCGTGCTCTATCGTGTATGCATCTATTTGCTTGAATTGGGAAGCTGTAAGTATCTTCATAGTGCAAAATTAACCATTTGTATTTATTATTGTTCCACATTTTTGCAAAAAAATGACCTTATATCAGAAAAACCAAATACTTTTCAGTGTTTTAGACGCAAAAACTGACGAATTTTATCTATATTTGCATTTCAAAGGCGGTGCAACTGTGACAACGGCTCCTGTGATGGCTGGCAAGCGCTTGCGGGAGTTGCAAAGAATGAAGCCTTAGGCTTTGGATGTCAGGGTTTAGTCCGCGCTGGGGCCAATGAATGGTGATGATAAATACAATACTAACTTAATACTCTTCGAGGAATATGAATACGATCAAGATTAAGAATCAGGATTTCAAGGTGTCAATCCCTCATGAACTCATTGAGTGGAAAGTGAAGGAATTGGCAGACAAAATCAACCAAGACTACCAAGGCAAGACTCCTACAGTGATTGTTATGCTCACTGGTGCGTTCATTTTCGCTGCCGACCTTATCCGCAAACTGAATGTGCCCATAGAGCTTGGATTCGCCAAGTACTCTTCCTATGAGGGAGTGGAGACTACAGGAATCGTCAAGGAGGTGATTGGAGCGACCGTGAGTCTTGAGGACAAGGATGTGCTCATTGTGGAGGACATCATTGACACAGGCACTACCATGAAACTCGTGGTGCCGCAGTTCTACTACAAGGGAGCGAAGGACGTGAAAATCGCCTCTCTGCTGCGCAAACCCTCGAAACTGAGATACCCCGACCTGAAGGTCGATTATTGCGGCTTGGACGTGCCCGACAAGTTCCTCGTGGGCTACGGGCTCGACTACGACGAGGAAGGCCGATGGATGAAGGACATTTATGAGCCAGCCTGATGCCTCTTCCATGGATAAGACATGCTACTGTTCGTATGGTCCAAACGGTCAATGAATGAGAGAAACAAAAAACACCAACATAAAAAGAAACAATGAAGAATATTATTATTTTCGGTGCTCCCGGATCAGGTAAGGGCACCTACAGCGACGAGATTGTGAAGAAGTACGGAATGGGACATATCTCCACTGGCGACGTGTTGCGCGCTGAAATCAAGGGCGGCACCGAACTGGGTAAGATTGCCAAAGGATATATCGACAACGGTCAGCTCATACCCGACGAGTTGATGATCGACATCCTCGCAAAGACCTATGACGCCATCCCCAAGGGGAAAGGAGTCATCTTCGACGGCTTTCCACGTACCATTGATCAGGCTGAGGCCCTGAAAGTGATGCTCAAGGATAGGGGAGACGACATGGGAATGATGATAGAACTCGTAGTTGGAGAGGACGTTCTGATGGAGCGACTGCTGAAGAGAGCTGTCGAACAGGGACGTGCTGACGACAACGAGGAGACCATCAAGAAACGTTTCGAGGTGTATCGCACCCAGACCGCGCCTCTTGCAGCGTGGTTCGAGAAAGAGGGCATACGTCACATCGTGGAGTGGACCGGAAATAAGGAGACGACTCTCGACAAGGTGTTCGCCGTCATAGAGAACGCATAATCATTGAATCATTCGAATATACTCACTGATGGAGACGAATTTTGTTGATTACGTCAAGATTTATTGCCGTAGTGGTAGGGGAGGACGTGGTTCCGCCCACATGCATCGTGCCAAGTACCACCCCAAGGGCGGTCCTGACGGAGGCAATGGAGGACGTGGTGGCAATGTCGTTCTCCGTGGCAACCGCAACTACTGGACGTTGCTCCACCTGCGCTATGAACGTCATGTTCAGGCTGGGCATGGTGAGAACGGGTCACACAACAAGAGTTCTGGCAAACAAGGACAGGACGCCGTGATAGAGGTGCCTTTAGGCACCGTGGCCTACAACGCGGAAACAGGAGACTATCTCTGCGACATCAAGGATGACGGCCAGGAGGTAATCCTGCTCAAGGGAGGACGAGGAGGACTCGGCAACTTCAACTTCTGCACGCCCACCAACCAGGCCCCACGTTATGCACAACCAGGAGAGCCCATGCTCGAGATGACTGTCATTCTGGAGCTTAAACTGCTGGCGGATGTCGGGCTTGTGGGGTTCCCCAATGCCGGGAAATCGACGTTGGTCTCAACGCTCTCGTCGGCCAAACCCAAGATTGGAAACTACCCCTTCACTACGCTTGAGCCTTCACTTGGTATCGTGCCATACCGTGACAATCGTTCGTTTGTCATAGCCGACATCCCCGGCATCATCGAGGGTGCCAGTCAGGGTAAAGGCATCGGACTGAGGTTCCTCAGGCATATCGAGCGCAACTCACTGCTGCTTTTCATGGTTCCAGGAGACACTGACGACATCAAGAAGGAATATGAGATCTTGCTCAACGAGCTCGCCACCTTCAACCCGGAGTTGCTTGACAAGGGCCGAGTGCTGGCCATCACCAAGTGCGACTTGCTGGATGATGAGCTCATTGAGATGCTCAAGGAAACCCTGCCTCAGGGATTGCCCATCGTTTTCATCTCCTCGGTCACGGAATTAGGACTCGACGAACTGAAGGACGTGTTGTGGAGAGAACTCAACAGCGAGAGCAACAAGCTGGCCGCCATCAACACCACCGAAACGATTGTGCATCGTCCCAAGGAAGTGGGAAGGCTTCAGCACGAACTCGAGGACGAGGGCGAGGACGGTGACCTCGAATTCCTTGATGAGGATGACATTGAGGATCTCGAAGATGTCGAGTACTACGACTTGGAGGATGAAGACGAATAAGTGGGATCCTATTTATCCCGAATGATCGATTACTAAGTTTCCCTAAATAATCCCCTCTGGTATGTATAATCCCATCTTGCTCAACTACAGCACGCATGAAGGAATAGTCGCTTTCAGCTCCACCCGTAAAGGGGGTTGCAGCAAAGGCGAGTATGCGTCGTTCAATGTCAACGCCTATTGTGGAGACAATCCCGACGACATCCTTGAGAACAGGAAAAGCCTGTGTCACAAGCTGGCCATCGAGATGGACTGTCTTGTCATGCCCCATCAGGTACATGGTGTGAAGTGCGTGGATATCGACAAAGCGTTCATGAAACTCGGGCATGATGAGCGGACTGTGGCTCTTGAGGGTGTGGACGCCTTGGCTACACGCCTTCATGGGGTTTGCATCGGTGTTTCCACCGCCGACTGCATCCCTGTCCTGCTGTACGACCCGAAGAACATGGTTGTGGCCGCAGTTCATGCCGGATGGAGGGGCACACAGCAACGGATTCTGGAACATACACTGGTGTTCATGAAACAGCATTACGAAACCGACCCACGTGATGTCATGGCCTATATCGGTCCAGGTATTGGTATGGAATGTTTCGAGGTGGGGCAGGAGGTCTATGACGCCTTCGCTGAGGCGGATTTCCCAATGGACACCATTGCCCGCCGTTACAAGGACAGCCAGGTGGACGACATGACCAAGTGGCACATCGACCTTTGGGAGGCTAACCGCATCCAGCTGTTGACCAAAGGCGTTGACGAGGACAACATCCAGGTGGCTGGAATCTGCACCTGCCTCAACTCCGACCTTTTCTTCTCGGCCCGCAAGCAAGGTGTGGACTCTGGTCGAATCCTGACCGCCATCATGATCAAATGACAAAAGTCTCGCTGATGGAATCAGCGACATATTGCACTGTAATATACGATCAATATCAACCAAAAAGAAACAAATACAGAAATGAAAGAATTAGAACTGAAGTACGGATGCAATCCGAACCAGAAGCCTTCACGTATCTACATGGAGGAAGGCGAACTGCCTATCGAGGTGCTGAACGGAAGGCCAGGATACATCAATTTCCTTGACGCTTTCAACAGCTGGCAGCTTGTTCGTGAACTGAAGGCCGCCACAGGACTGCCTGCGGCAGCGTCGTTCAAACACGTCAGCCCTGCAGGAGCCGCAGTGGCCATGCCACTGAGCGACACGTTGAAGAAAGTATATTTCGTTGATGATGTGAAGATTCCTCTTTCACCGATTGCAACCGCATACGCCCGTGCCAGAGGTGCCGACCGTATGTCGTCCTATGGTGATTTCATTGCGTTGAGCGACACTTGCGACGAGGCAACAGCCACCCTTATCAAGCGCGAGGTGTCGGACGGCGTCATCGCACCCGACTACACCCCAGAGGCATTGGCCATCCTTAAGGAGAAAAGGAAGGGCACATACAATGTCATCAAGATGGATCCAAACTATCGTCCTAATCCCATTGAACGCAAGCAGGTTTTCGGCATTACCTTCGAACAAAACCGCAACGAAATCAACCTTGCTGACGACGCACTGTTTGACAATATCCCTACGCAGAACAAGAACTTCACTCCTGAGGCTAAGCGTGACCTGAAAATCGCGCTGATCACGCTGAAATACACACAGAGCAACTCGGTCTGCTATGTGAAGGACGGCCAGGCCATCGGTATCGGAGCAGGACAACAGAGCCGCATCCACTGTACACGCCTCGCTGGCAACAAGGCTGATATATGGTGGCTTCGCCAGTGCCCCAAGGTGCTCAATCTTCCCTTTAAGCCAGGCATACGACGCGCTGACCGCGACAACACCATAGATGTGTATATATCAGAAGACCACGATGACGTGTTGCGTGAAGGCACATGGCAGCAGTTCTTCACGGAAAAGCCAGAGGTCTTCACCATGGAGGAGAAGAAAGCCTGGATCGCTCAGAACACAGGCGTGTGCCTGGGTAGCGACGCCTTCTTTCCGTTTGGCGACAACATCGAAAGAGCCCACAAGAGTGGCGTGCAGTACATCGCACAGGCCGGTGGCAGTGTACGCGATGACAATGTCATTGAGACCTGCGACAAGTACAACATCGCCATGGCGTTCATCGGAATACGCCTTTTTCATCATTGATTGGCTTATGACAGACGAAATCGACTACGCCATCCTGCATGGCATATCTTTCAAGGGTGCGCCCAAAGAACAAAAGGAGGAGACGTTTCGCACGAAAGCGCGGAAACGTTCCTACAAAAGTGCCACACGCAAAACTGGTGCGGCTCGCCACAAACAGGAGATCCGTCAGCGTGTGAAGAAACGCAATTCACAAAAGCATTGATCAGGCTTTAGGATATAGGCTTTAGGTCTTAGGCTTTAGAAACAATCACGGCTGCTCAGTATTGGCAGCCGTGATTTCTTTTTTATGTTCATTGTCATTATGGCAATCATTTAATGGCAATGAATGTAAAATGTTGGTAGGTAATCATTTCCCTATCAGTTTCAGACTGATTCGGTTGCGCTTGCGATCAACTTCGAGGACTCGTACCTTGACGTGCTGATGGAGGTGAACGACCTCGTTGGGGTCTTTCACGTAGCGGTCGGCTAATTGTGAGATGTGGATGAGACCGTCCTGATGAACGCCGATATCGACAAAAGCACCGAAGTTGGTGATATTGGTGACGATACCGGGCAGTTCCATGCCCTCCATGAGGTCGTCAACCGTTTTCACATGCTCGTCGAACTCAAACACTTCGATATCCTTCCTCGGGTCGCGGCCAGGTTTCTCCAACTCCTTCATGATGTCGGTGAGGGTGGGCAGGCCAATGCGGTCGCTCACATACCGTTTGATATCGATGCCCTCGCGCTTCGTCCTGTCGCTAATCAACTGAGTGACAGAACAGCCCGCATCACGTGCCATCTGTTCCACCACCTTGTAGCTTTCGGGGTGCACTGCACTGTTGTCCAATGGATTCGAGGCATCGGGAATACGGAGGAAACCAGCGCACTGCTCAAAGGCCGAAGGCCCTAAACGACCAACCTTCAACAACTCCTTGCGGCTGGTGAAGGCCCCATGCTCGCGACGGTAGTCCACGATGTTCTTGGCAAGGGTAGGGCCAAGACCACTCACATAAGTCAGTAATTGCTGGCTTGCCGTGTTGAGGTTCACTCCCACTAAGTTCACGCAACTCTCCACCGTTTGGTCGAGTTTCTGCTTGAGCCGAACCTGATTCACGTCATGCTGGTACTGCCCCACACCGATGCTCTTGGGGTCAATCTTAACCAACTCGGCCAACGGATCCATCAGACGGCGGCCTATCGAAACCGCGCCACGTACTGTCACATCCTGGTCGGGAAACTCATCGCGCGCTATCTTGGATGCGGAATAGACCGACGCACCGTCCTCGCTCACCGTAAAGGAACGCACAGGCTGGCGGAACGTGATACTCTTGATGAAATCGTTGGTCTCGCGGCTCGCCGTGCCGTTGCCAATGGCGATGGCCTCAATCTTGTATTGGTCCACCAGACGTTCCACTGTCCGCTGTGCCTGTGGATTGAAACCTTTCGGCAAGAATGGATGGACAGCCTCGAAGTGAAGCAGGTTGCCCTGAGCGTCGAGACATACCACCTTGCAGCCCGTGCGGAATCCAGGGTCGATGCCCATCACGCGCTTCTGCCCCAATGGGGCGGAAAGGAGCAACTGTCGGAGGTTTTCTGCGAACACGCGGATGGCTTCCTCATCGGCCTTTTCCTTGCTCAGGTTGGCGTACTCCGTCTCTATTGATGGCTTGAGCAGACGTTTGTAGCTGTCTTCGGCAGCTTCTTCCACCAGACGGCTGCACTCACCAGAACCACGCACATACTGGCGTTGGAGATTGGCGATACACTCGTCCTGGTCGGGAGAAATGTTCACCCGAAGCACACCCTCAGACTCTCCACGACGCATGGCCAGAAGTCTATGGGAAGAGCAGCGTTTCAGAGGCTCGCTCCAATCGAAATAGTCGGAGAACTTTTGAGACTCATCAAGCTCTTCCTTGCCTTTCACCACTTTAGAACTGATGATTGCCTGACGCTCGAATGAACGCCTCAGACGATTCCTTGAATCCTCGTTCTCACTGATGGTTTCGGCGATGATGTCCTGAGCGCCTTTCAACGCCATGTCCACGTCTTTCACATCGCCTTTCACGAATTTGCGTGCTAAGGCCTTGATGTCGCGCTCACGTTGCAACAATATGGTGGTGGCCAATGGCTCAAGGCCTTGTTCACGAGCCACTTGTGCACGGGTTCGGCGCTTGGGCTTGAAGGGTAGGTAGATGTCTTCCAGCACAGTGGCGTCCCAGGTCTCGTTAATACGCTTCTCCAAGTCAGGTGTCATCTTACCCTGCTCGGTGATGGTCTTGATGATGGTCTCCTTGCGTTTGGCAATCTCTTGTAGTTTCAGGTACAGTTCATTGATGCTGGCTATCTGAACCTCGTCCATGCTTCCGGTACGCTCTTTCCTGTATCTCGATATGAATGGGATCGTTGCGCCCTCGTCGAGCAACTCAAGGGTGTTGGCTACCCTTTGTTCCGCTAATCCCAAATTGGCCGCTATCAATACGGCGTATGTTTTGTTGTCCATTGTTCTTTCTAAAACATGTTGATTTCGGGTGCAAATTTAGCATTTTTTCATCGACAAAGGAGAAAAACGACGTTTTTATATTCTGGTGTTGAATTATAAGGGAGTCTAAATGGCGGAAAAACAAAAAGATTTTTATATTTTTGCATGATAGAAAACGAACTAAACTTAACGATATGACTCTTACAACTAATTCTTGCAGAAACTGTGTGCTGTTTTTCTTGCTGATGGCCTTTTCTGCCTTTCACTTCTCAGCCTATGCTTCCAATGATGGCATAGCAATGACAAGGACTGCCGATGTCAATCCCTCACGCTCAATCACTAATGTACAGGATGTCAACGTGAACGCTCCTGTGGGCACTGCACCACGTCTGCCATACCAGCTCTGGGTCACCTACAGTGACGGCAAAAGCGAGTATCGACAGGTCAGATGGACCAATTCGTCCCTCCGGGTGGAGCAGGCGCAGGCCGATGCCGCACAGAACCCCGTGGGCACAACCTACGAGGTGACAGGATTCATTATCGGCGACAACACTACGACCGCAGGATTTCCCGTGAAAGCAAAGGTCACGGTGGTGGCCAATCCAGACCCCGTGCCTGCACCCGTACCAGTAGCGCATCCAATCCCACTCAACAAAGTCAGCATCGACGGTCACAACCGACTGACACACAACCGGGAACTTGACATCGACTTCCTGCTCAGCCTCGATGTGAAGCAGCAACTCTATAACTACCACGACACTTACGGACTGCCCACCGATGGCTACCCCGTCAGTGATGGATGGGACTCTCCTACCACCAAACTCAAAGGACATGGGGTGGGGCATTACCTTTCCGCACTCGCCATGGCATACGCCGGATGCCAGGATCAGGTGAAAAAACAGAAACTGCTCGACAATATCCGCCTCATGGTCAATGAGATGCGTACCTGTCAGGAACGAACCTTCGTCTATGACGAACAACTCGGGCGCTACCGTGAGGCACGTGACCTCGCCCCCGAGGCTGAACTGCGCGAACTGAAGGGCAGTTGGCAGGCTTTCGATGAATACAAGAAAGACTATGCCCATTATGGTTATGGCTATATCAACGCCATACCCGCACAGCATTGCGTGTTGATTGAGATGTACCGCGCCTACAACAACGAGCAGTGGGTGTGGGCCCCGTATTACTCTGTCCACAAACAACTGGCAGGACTCATCGACATCGCCAACAATGTGGACGACAAGGCTGTGGCAGAAAAAGCGCTGCTTATCGCCAAGGACATGGGACTCTGGGTGTGGAACAGAATGCATTACCGCACATACGTCAAGGAGGATGGAACCCAAGAAGAACGTCGCGCACGTCCTGGCAACCGTTACGAGATGTGGAACATGTATATCGCAGGTGAGGTAGGAGGAATGGCTGAGAGTCTCTCGCGACTCTCGGAAATGGTCGATGATTCAGAGGAAAAGGCACGCCTGCTCGAAGCGGCCAACTGCTTCGACAGCCCGGCATTCTTCACTCCCTTGTCGCGCAACGTTGATGCCATACGCACACGCCATGCCAATCAGCATATTCCCATGGTGACGGGTGCACTCCGCAGTTACAGAGGCAACAAGAATCCGTATTACTACAACCTCGCCCTGAACTTCTGGAATTTCATCCAAGGACGCTACCGTTATGCGATGGGTGGAGTGGGCAATGGTGAGATGTTCCGTCAGCCCTACACGCAGATGCTCTCCATGTGTACAAACGTCACTGGAGACGGACGCCGCAACCTCTATCCCGAACCCACCATCAACGAGACTTGTTGTGCCTACAACCTGGCCAAACTCTCCAAGGACCTGAACTGCTACCAGCCAGACAACGCCGCCTATATGGACTACTACGAGCGCCTGCTTTACAATCAGATTGTCGGGTCGCTCAACCCTCATCATTATTCCACCGTCTATCAGTATGCAGTGGGGCTGAACGCCTCCAAACCCTGGGGCAACGACACACCACAATCCACTTGTTGTGGGGGTACTGGAACCGAGAATCATGTGAAGTATCAGGAGGCCGCCTATTTTGTCAGCGACAACACCATCTGGGTGGCGCTCTATATGCCTACCACGGCAGAATGGACAGAACAGGGAATCACTTTGCAACAGCAGTGTGAGTGGCCGGCAGAGAAGAGCACCCTGCGTGTGCTCAAAGGCAAGGGCACTTTCTCTATGAAACTGCGTGTGCCGTATTGGGCAACTGAGGGCTTCTCTGTCAAACTCAACGGCAAGGAAGTGGCTCAGAACTACCAGCCAGGCACATACGTGGAGATACCTTCTCGCAAGTGGAGCAAGAAAGATGTGGTGGAGGTGGTGATGCCTTTCACTCCGCATATCGACTATGGCGCAGATAAGATGGAAATCGCCGCCACAGGAAAGAACGAGACACGTACGGAGTTTGAGCCCCTTTGGTTGGGCGCGCTGATGTATGGTCCATTGGTGATGGCTACCCAAAATGTAGAGAACTGGAACGACGCCACCATTGACCTCGACCCCTCGCTCAACGGCATCAAACTGAATGGAGCCAGCAACGCTGTGCCATACGAAATGTCGCGACGATTCGCCAACAATGCCGACATCAATAATCCTGACGGGGCATTCGCCAATGTCTATACACTCAACTACGCAGGCAAGACTTTCCTTCCAGACTACTACGCCGACCGGAATATCACGCATTACTTCCGCCTTCGTTTACCAGGCACACCAGAGGTGGTGAATATGTTTGGTGAGGCTGGCGTGGATATCTCTGCATTGAGGGAGACGATGGTCGAGGCCAAGACCCGCAGAGACGCACAGGGCAGATGGAACGCTATGGAAGTCAAGGTGCCGGAATACGCGCCTTGGGCTAAACACGGCTTCCAGCGCATGATGGAGCAGTTGGCCTACTCACAGCGCGTTTTAGATGACCCTGACCTCGCATCCGATCAGGCAGCAGTCGATAAGGCAACAGCTGCTCTGAATGCCGCCATCAACACCATGAGGCCAGGAAACCTGCCAGAACTCGAGGATATGGACAACTTGCTTCCACTGGTGGAGAAAGCCAATGCGGTGAAGAATCCTTCCAAGCAGCTCAAGGAGGCCATCGAATATGCGGAAATGGTGGTGAAGTACGTCAGCGACGGAAGCGGCACTCTCGACATGATTGAAAAGGCCGAGAAACGACTCAAGGCCATCCTCAAGTAAGAAAGACTGACTTGTATCAATAGACTGTTGATACCATATCATTCAGAGAGGCGACCGTTTGGCCGCCTCTCTTTGGCTTAAGGGGGCTTTGTGAGTCCTTTTATAGTCCCTTTACCTATTATCTATACACATCTTCTTTGTGTAGTTCCACAATTTTCCCGAATTTTGACAGAGCGTTGAAGTCGGTCTGTTTTTTGCTCCCGATAACCATCCAAACACGTCGGTTTCCTGCAATGTGTCGACGATGGAAATCCACGATGTCGTTGGCCGATAAAGAGGGAAGCCATTTCACTGTTGATGTGTTCTGGTCGAGGGCGTAGCCGTTGAGCCGTTCGTTGGCGATATAGACAGGGATGCCTCGGAAGTTGGGATAACTGTTCTGGATGTCGTTCAGAACGTTTTGACGAATGGCGCATAGGTTCTCCTCCTTCATGGGCATACTTTGCAACAGGGAATCTACCACCGTCATGACCTCAATCGTCTTATCCGCTTGTGTACCTGTGGCAGTGATGTAAGCCAAAGGTTCATTGGGATGTGTCGGAAGGTTGGTTGTGATGCTGGTTCCAGAGGTAGAGTAGGCGAGGGAGCGGAATTCACGCACATTCTGGAACAAGACTGACGACATGCCACCACCGAAATAATTCTCCCAAAGAAGTAGGGTGGCACGTTCCTGCTCAGTTGGCATCGGATCCAACCATTCATAGCTGATGACATCGTTCTGGCGCGAACCTGGTACATCATAGAAGAATATAGTGGGTTCCTGGTATGATTGCAAGCAACGGTATGTGTCGGCCATCATCTTCTGGCAACGGTCAAGTGGTAAAATGCTTTTCGACAGCTGGGCAACTGTCTGTTGGGATTGTCGTCCACAGTAGATAATCTCGCAATCATAGGTCTGCAATTCATGGAATAAATCCATCAATTCGTCATCGGAAAGAGATTTGACCTCAGCACGGGATAGATGTCGCAAGTAAGTGGATTGAGTCCCGAAGGCAATACGCTGGATGATGGCAGGCATCACGTCCTCTTTCTGCTTTCCGAAGCCCTTACGGCTCACTTTGTCGTCTGAGCGCAAGTCATCCAGGGCTTTTTTATCTCCTTTGGCCTTATCGAGGAAGTGCGCGAGCAGGACAAGCGCTGTCTCAAGCTGACTGTCGGGACCTGTCAGACTGAATACGAACGTTTTGTTGCCTGCATTGATGTTCATGGTTACCCCAAGTCGCTGCCATACTTGTTCCATTTGTTGTTTGCTGAGGGAGTCAGTACCGATGGCGCTTAGGTAACTGTCCAAGACTTCCAGTTTGGGCGTATGGAGTATTCCGTCTTTGAATCGAAGGGCTAATGTGAAGAAATCGTTGACAGGATTCTCCTTATAATATAATGTGGAATGGTTGTTGAGCGGTATGATGCTGGCGTCGCGTTCAAAATCGACCAGACGTATATCGGCATTTCCAATGGGGATTTGCTCCAGTTCCAGGGCAAGTTGCGATTTGGCGTCTGTGTTCTTGGGGCTGATAGGTGCATACCCTGGCTGGCTGAGCGTTTCTTTCTTCGCTGTGCCGTATTTTTTCTTGAAGGTGATGTGATTGGCGTTGTAGTATTTGCGCGCCGCTTGCATCACATCTTCCTTGCTCAGTCGCTTGATGCCTTCAATCTTGTCCATCATGTCTTGCCAGCGGTATCCTTTGGAGAACACGTCTATCATGACTTCTGAACGGGAGTCGATGTCCTCAAGGTTCCGTTGCGCCTCCATCATCATCTCGTGTTTCTGCGCTTCCAATTGAGTGGTGCTGAAGTCACCGTTGATGATATGCTGTACCTGTTCCATACAGAGTGCTTCCGCTTTTTTCATCTTGCCCATCAACTTGGGCACGATAAGTATGGCTGTGCCACCGGCGTCAGCAAGTGTCATGCTGGTGGCTTCCGCTGCCATGAGGTGATGTTCGTTCACCAAAGAATCAAGCAGACCGGCCTTCTCGTTGGATAAGAGCCTGTTCGCCAAATTGAGGGCATTGGCATCGGGCTCAAAGTCTGTGGGTGCCTTGAACACCAAAGCTTCAATACCGATGAGCGGAATGGGAAAGGTCACTTTGCATACTTCGTTTCTGGTGATGTCGGGCATAGGGCTGTAGGCGCGTTGGGGAACTACACCTCTTGGTATGCGTCCGAAAGTCTCTTCAAGTAGGGTGGTCAGGGATGCGTCGGGAATGATGTCACCACAGAGTATCAAACCCATGTTCGATGCTACATAGTATTTCTTGTAAAATGCCTCCATCATCGATAGCTGGGGATTCTTGAGACTTTCCGTTGAACCGAGGATGGGGTAGGCGTATGGTTGTGTCTTGAAAATGGTGCCGAATATTTTTTCTATGGCATCTCCTGCGAGGTCAGAAGTACGGTTTTTCTCTTCATAGACATTCTCCAACTCTACTTGGAAACCACGGAACACAGGGTGGAGAAGACGTTCGGAATTCAGCACACACCATTGGGCGATGTACTGGGGTAGAAACGAATTATGATAATAGGTCGCGTCGTAACTTGTCGCCGCATTAAGTCCACTGCCACCATAGAGGGTGATAAGACGGTTGAACTCATTGGGAATCATGTAGTCGGAGGCCTTGAGGCTCAACTGGTTGATGTGCTTCTGAATGGCTGTTCTTTCTGTGGGGGATTGGGCTTGGCTGAGCAGGTCGTATTGTGCTGAGATAGAGTCGAGCCAGGGTTTCTCGGCGATGTAGTCCGTCGTGCCCATGCGGTCGGTGCCCTTGAACATGATATGCTCGAAATAGTGGGCGATACCTGTGTCGGGGCAGTCCTTGGAACCAGCCTTCACCACCACGGCACCAAAAACCTTGGGTTGTGAGTGGTCTTCATTGAGCCAAACGGTCATGCCGTTTTGAAGAGTGATTTCCTTGACTTGCAGTTCTGGAGCAACCTGTGCTTGGCCAAGACTGAAAATGAAAAAGCATGTCAACAGATAGAAGGTTCGTCTCATCATCGGGAGGTGTTGATTCTGTGTCCTTTGAAAGGGCTGTTTTTAAGGAGAATATGAAAAAGAGGTGGGGACTTGATGTTGGCAAGTACACCCACCTCTTGTCTAATTGACTAACGCGAAATAGAAATCAGTATTGTTTCGTGTTTCGCTTTTTAAGGTTATTTCACGAGAACCTTCATCGTACGTACGGTACCGTCAGCCATGTGCTGGCGCATGATGTTGATGCCCTTTGCAGGAGTGGCGATACGAACGCCGTTCACATTGTAGTAAACCTGCTCTGCTACTTGCTGGCCTTGGAATGCCTGTGGAGCGTCGATGGCAGAAGGCATCTCGGTGCCGAGGTAGTAGAGGTGGAAGTTGTCGAAGATGGTCCAGTCGTTGGCGATGGTGGTAAACTTGTAGATACCCACGGTCAGGGCATTGCCTTCTCCAAGTTGGATGTCAACGACGTTGCCATCGGCGTTCTGACCAGCGTTGAAGAGGTAGTTGGCAGCCTCCATCGTGTTGGCGAAGTAGATGACATGCTCTGCATCCACGGTTTCGTCTGACGCGTTAGGACTCCAGTAGCCGTTAAACTCCTCACCGACTGTGGTGAACGCTGCCCACGACATGATGGGTGTGGTGTTGTCGAACTCTCCGTTGTTGGCGTAGAGCATGGCGTTGAGCACATTGGAACCCGCATAACGGCGTGCTGGTGCCTCACCGTTCTCTTCTTCTGGCTCAGTGTTGGCTTTGTTGTAGGCCTCCTCGCAAGTACCGTCACGGTAGAATCCCTGGACTGCCACACGATAGTAGCCTGCAGGCAGGCCAGTGATGGTTTGGTTGATGTTGAAGTTCTGGTTGAAGAACTCACACTCCTGATAAGCTACGCCCTGCGTACCTGTGGCGATATTCCATCCTTCGGCATTGTCGGTAGCGAAAGAGGGGTTGTTCAGCGCGAATGTGATATCCACAGGAGAGGCTTCTGTGGCGTCCTTGCTGGCAATCGTCGATTTCATGAGACTGAGCAGTGCGTCCTTGTATCCGGCAATTGTGGGTTCGTCGGCAGTGCTGATGCCGACAATCTGCTCTGTAAAGAGGGCAGTTACAGTGGCATCGTTCCATTCCTCAGCCGAAGCAAGGACAGCGCCGTAGGCTCGGATGGCGCTGGCCAGTGCGTTGAGGGCTGGTAGGTCATCCACTGTGGCTGACTCGGCGGAGAGTGCTGTGGCGATGTTCTCACTGCCCGCGTTATATACTGCCTTCAGATTGTTTGTGGCAGCCTTGGAGGCAAGTGCGTCAAGGTCATCAACGGCGGTGAAGGCCTGTTCCTTGGCGAGGGTGGCATTGATGTCGGATATCAAGTCCGTGAGTTGGGCGATAGCGTTATACGTGTTGTCGCCGGATGCGATCTCTGCCACGCGTTTCTCTGCGTTGGTCTTGTCACCCGTCAGCATCAGTTGGGCAATCACTTCCTCAACCTCTGCCTCCTTGGCCTTGAGGTCGGCGGTCAGGTCAACCTCAGTGCCGTAGTAGGTCAGCACGAAGTTGGTCACACAGAAGAAACCTGCGTAAGCTACGCCTGTGGCAGTCGATTCTGTTCCGATGGTCAGCGTACCATCCTCACCTACATAAACCTTGTCGGTGGAAAGGGTCGTCCAGTTCTCAGCGCCCCAGCCATCGTAGTTCAGTGGTGCGGACACTTTCTTCACACCATTGCTCAAAGCGTAGGTGTGCTGGTCGCCTATGACGTTGGACACGAGGTCTGCACTAACGCTATAATAGCCTGCAGGGAGATTGCTGAGGTCTTGATGGATGTCGAGTGTACCTGCGATGGACTTGGCATGCCAGTCGTTCCAGCAGATACGTCCTTCCGTCCAGTTCACGCGAGCATCGTCCACATTGAAGGTGTTACCGTTCACCCAGCCTGTGGAATTGTAGTCCGAAGGTGTGGTGTTGTTTGCGTAGGAATGGCTTTCTGCGTATGGGAAAGCATACACGCCGTCGCTGCCGGTAGGCTCAGCGTCAGGATTGCAGAACCAGGGATGAAGCACTATGGCGGTGATGTTGATGCCTGTGCCGTCGGAGGGTAACTCTTGAGAGGTGACATAGGCCACCTTGGCTTTGTTGATGATGGTGTTGGCGTTGTTCACTTCCTCCAATGTGGTCGGGTCGGCCATAAGTGTCTCTGCGTCGTTCAGGGCGGTCAGATAGGTGTCAAGACCTGGATAACTGGTGTTGGCAGCGTATTCCTTCTCCGTTTCTATCGTTGCTCTTGTGGCGTCAATACCTTTCACAATATTGGAAGCGAGTTCCACTAAGGCGATGATTTGTTTGGCGCCTTCCTGGTAGCCTTCAATCGTCGGAGAGTCGTAGAGGGCATCGTCAATATTCATCACCTGGTCACCGATCGTTTCTGCCAGGGTACCATAGTTACCCAACTCCACTGAGAAGTCTTCATATTCCGACATGGCTGCCAGGTATTCTGATTGTGCCACGGCCAGACGGGTGTCATCATCCACTTGTCCGCTCTTGATCTTCATCACCAGTTCCTGCTGGGCTGCTGTCAATTCACCTGCATAGACCGTGAAATCGTCGTAAGCGAAAGCGGGGTCGGGGTCGTTCCAGTGCCATTGTGCCACGCCGCCAAGCACAAGGTAGTCGTACTTGTACTGCTTCAACTGGCCGAAGAAATCCTCAGTGCCGTAAAAACCATCCTTGTTTACCCATTTGTTTTTCAGTTCGGCATCCACATAGAGACTTGTGGTGCCTTCCTGAGCGTTGAACGACAAGCCCACATAGTGCCAGTTGTCGTCGAAGGGAGTTGATACACTGATGATGGTGTCCTCACCGGCCTCAGTTTGTGCTTCTTGGTCCTCCATGTGCTGGTCAAGCCAACTGACGTCCTCCAAATTCACGCCGTTCACGTTCTCGTCACCTCCGAAGTCATCCCAGGCGCCTGCCGTGTTGATCTGCATCCACAGACGCTTGTTCACAGAGAACATGGGCCAAGTCACGTCGCCGTATGAACCATTGTTGTAGAGTGTGAAGAGTACACTGAAGTAGGTGTTGATGGTGGGATACTGGGTGTTGGCCACGGTGGGGTTTACCCAGAAACCTAATGACACACAACCGTCTTTCGTCTTGCTGGCGGCATCGCCAAGTGCGGTTTGGGTCACAATGAGGTGGTTTTTGCCCGGAGTGGCAGAGGCCTCGTTCGGGGCGTTCTGGTAGTAAGTGCCGAAGTTGGGGTCAGAAGAGACACGTAGCTCGCCGTCACCCACCTGCTTGGCGTTTACATCCTCCACGCTTGTCGCACCTTCGAAGTCAAGGGTATAGACTGCGCGTGGGAGACTGACTTGGGCATTGACCGAAGTGGCCAATGCCAGCATTCCTGCAAATAGTAAGTAGTGCTTGTTCATAAATAGTTGTTATTGTTAAGTGAATACATTGTTTTAGGTAGTCATACATAGGGGTCAAGTGATGTGCAAAATTACCACTTTTATTTTATATTAAGGTAGATGGGAATGAAAAAACCGTTCAATTGTATTGTTCTTATTCCCTATTTGAGGCTTATTTTCATTTTTGATAACTTTGTTTGATGAAATCAACCACGTTGCTATAAATTGACTAATATTTTCGTTTATGTTACTTTTTCGCAAATAATTGAACAAAAAACTAAAATGCTTTTATTAGATAATATAATAATTTTGCAACCGAAAGTGCCTGAATGGCACGATAGATTCATGGATGATCATCGTTACTAAAAGTAATTCGAGGTTGAAAATCGTACCGAAAAGGTCGAATAATAATGAAATGTTGAGTATTTTTTATCAATCAATACTAATCTTTAACTGTTTAAGCTTATGAGAAAATTATTAACTTTTGCTTTCATGCTGGGAATGGGGCTCTGTGCAAACGCACAGGACGCTTCTGGTTGGAAGGAAGGTGACGATGTCACTAACCTCCTCAATTGGAAGGCCACTTACAGCGGAGACGAGGACATTACAAGCCCTGCTTGGCAAGGCTTTGACTATCCCTCAACCGACTCTCGTTGGGAGTTCAATGGTGTTGGCGGAAATTCCTGTGCTGGTGCATGGGGTGTTTACAACATTCCGCAGTGGGACGTGTACCAGGAGTTCACTGTTCCTGCAGGTTTCTACACTGTTAAAGTTCAGGCTTGCTACCGTGAAGGTGACGCTGGTGTGTCATTCCAGAACTGGTGCAACGGTACACCTACTCAGAATGCTTACCTGTATGTAAATGTAGGTGACAAGCACTATGAGACCAAAATTATGTCGCTCTGGGGCTCTAAGCAGCAAGAGCAACTGTTCGAGGCCAGTGACTGGCAGAATGACCAGCACCGCCAGAACGCCAAGGATGGCGAATGGTATTGGGCTCCTTCTTGCCACAATGGTTTTGTCGCTTACGCAGAGAACGGCAACTACGCTCAGAACGAGGTGTTCTTCGTGGTGGCTGAGGAAATGACCATCCGCGTGGGTATCAACAAGCCTACAGAACAGGCTCAGGACCAAGTATGGTGGGATAACTGGAAGATGATTTATGAAGGTGAGTACGACCAGGAAAGAGCTGATGCTATCGTGGCTTACTTCAACTTCAACAACCTCAAGAACGATGCCGAGAAGATTAAGGACGGCATCATGGACAACTTCACTTCTCTTGGTAGCCTCATGCAGGACGACCTGATGGAGATTGAGCCAGATCCAGATAACCTTGACGAAATCAATGCCGCTATCCAGCAGGTGAACGACCTCGTTGCCAAGTATCAAGTGGCTAACGTGAAGGTGGGTTCTATGGCTTATGTGCTCACTACTTGTGAGGGACTGGCTGAAGCAACCGACTTCCCTGCAAAGGCTGAACTCCAGGCTGCCATTGCACAGGCTCAGAACGCTCTGCTCGCTGGTTCCGACAACGATCATCCTGTATTCGAGTCAGTTGACGATTATCTCAAGGCTGCAAGCGACCTCGCTAACGCACGCGTGAACTATGTAATGTCAAAAGGTAAGGACGCTGATGGTTCTATCGACATGACCCTCGCTATTTCTTGTCCTTGGTTCGTGAACCAGGAATACACTCCTACTTTCCGCGATGGTGAGTACAAGTATCCAGAGGACGTTGAGGAAGAGTGGAATTCTAGCCACAAGCAGGATGAGTGGAACACTGAAGTTGCTACCAACCAATGGTATGACGACCCAGCAGACCTTCCCGATGAGGAGAAGCACTATCTCCGTCCCATCTCAGACAAGGTGCGCTACACCACAAGCAAGGATGCCGAGAACCGCTGGATCTTCATCAACAACTTCAATGGTTGGATTGGCGGTATGAAACCTGAAATCCAGTGGCTGAAGGGTTACACTGGTATCCACACTGGTTGGAGTGCAGGTCCAAATACTGGCGACTTGCTCGTACAGCAGGTGGTGACCAACCTCCCCGATGGTTACTACACACTTCAAGGTCGTGCATTCCTTTGCGCAAACGAGGGCAGCTGGGAAGACACTGATCAGTATGTATTCATGAACTATGGCGATAAGACGGCAAGGTCTGAGCGTAACCCACGCTCTATCGGATATTGGGATGGCTGGGGCCGCGACATGTGGAGCGTGCTTGATATCCCATTCACTTTCGTTCAGGGTGGTACAGTTACTATTGGTTACAGAAGCAACAGCTGGATGGCTGTGACTGGTGTTGTGCTGAAGTACTACGGCGAGGAAATTGACTTCACTGGTGTTCTGAGCCAGCAGATTGAAGAGCTCAAGAACGACGCTGCTTCGAAGATTTTCTGGAAGGGTGACGTGACCGCTTTCAACTCCATACTCGAGAAGATCGTTCTTCCTGTAGAAGGTCTCGACGCTTACTCTGCCGCTACAGAGATTATCTCTGAGGCTAAGGCTTACCTCAAAGCTGCAGCCGATGGTGAGAGTGGATACAAAGCCGCTGACAACTATCTTGCTCTCCAGACCAACTATGAAGAGGGTTCTGAGCAGTATGCTATCCTTGAGCCCGCTGTTGCTTATGCATTCGCAGTAGGTGAGGGTGAGGAAGACACCTATCAGATCATTCCTGAGGTGAACAAGGTTTACAGCGCTTACGAGTCATATCTCCGCACTTATGACAAGGCCGTTAGCAAGAACACAGAGAAACTGAACGCCCTTCTCGCTGAGCAGGCTACTGCCCTGAAGGCCGCTTACGCTTCTGCTTACACTCTTGGTGAGTACGAGAGAGCGCTCCTCACCCCAATCAACGAGGCTATCTTCGCTGAACGTGGTGCTGAGAACGCTTCTGAGCAGTCTCCTATCAACGTCACCGACCTCCTCGTGAACCCATCATTCGCTGATGGCCCAACTACAGGCTGGACTTGCGACGGTGCTTCTCCTTCAGTGAACACTTACGGTCGTCAGAACGCTGAGATCTGGAATGCTTCTCCATTCGACCTCTATCAGGTTGTGAAGTGCCTGCCAGAAGGTACATACGAACTCCGCGCTCGCGCACTCTATCGTGACGCAACTGATGTAGGTAGCGCTACTTCTGGTCCGTACTACAACTGGTTCTACGCCGCACAGGAAGACATCAACGCTTGGGAGAACCACAACGCTGTTCTCTACATGAGCGATGGTCAGATCGAGCGCAACAACTACATCAAGTCGGTTTGCGACGGAAAGTGGACTGAGGCTTCATTCACCGAGTGGTGGGATATGAAGGATGCTAAAGAGGAGTACCAGGCAATGGGCTTCATGGCTGACTGGAATGACGTTGTATGTATCTATGATGGTGAGCCTATCCTCGACGATGACCTGAGACTCACTGCTTACCAGGCATTCGATCCCGCTGCTCCTGCTTATCCTTACGACACCCGCGTTGAGGATGGTGAGAATGTTTACTACTATCCTTCTTCAATGGGTGGATTCAAGTTCCGTTGCGACAACGACCCAACAGCTTACTGCAACTCTGTTCAGATTCATGTGGAAGAGGGTGCTGACCTGAAACTGGGTATCCGCAAGGACGTTGCTATCAGCAACGACTGGGTAATCTTCGACGACTTCGAACTCTTCTATCTTGGCAAGGCAATACCTAACAGCATCAACGGTATTGACGCTAACGAGAACCGTGTGATCTACAACCTTGCTGGTCAGCGTCTCAACGCACCGCAGAAGGGTATCAACATCATCAACGGTAAGAAGGTGCTGATAAAGTAAAAACTTCTTTATAATCCTTATTTGATGAAGGAGGCCGGCCTTAGAGGTTGGCCTCTTTCTTCTTGTTCGCCCAGCATGGGCATACTCTAACGGGTGCAAGTCCCCAAGCCGCCCTGATAACGGGAAGGCTACAGCTAAAGACAAGGGTGTCCGTGGCGACGCGGAATCTGAAGGAAGTCGTCGGCAAACATCTGCTC
>JAFWPH010000058.1 GCA_017509605.1 Bacteroidaceae bacterium
GGACAACTATGTCCAGACCATATCGGAATCACATCAAAATCTATAAAACTCAGAATAAAAGACTGACGAGGGCAACCTCAAATGGTGTACCCTCGCCAACTGATATCAAATTCTTTGAATTAAACGACATTCCCTAAATAAAAAACCATGAAAGAACCAGAATACTACGACGCCGACAGATGGGGTATCTTCTCCGATAATTACGAAGAAAAGGAAAAGAAAAACAATGCGCAATTCTATTTGCATATAGCGAAGGATATGCTCGACTTTTATTTAACTGAAGTACCGTTCCTGTGGGGGAATATACTGCCCCAAAGAGGACTCGTCTGCCTCGCGGGGGAAAGCGACTGCGGAAAATCCGCATTCCTCAGACAATTCGCCATCGCATTCTGCGCGACCTCATCTGAGCGTTTCCTCGGAATGGATTTACACAACAACTACTTCTACCATAAAAAAGCACTTTACATCTCCACTGAAGACGAACAACTGGCTTTCGGACCTGTCATGAGAAAACAGTGCAGGGAACTCGGTATAGAATATAGCAAACTCGATAATCTCTACGTCGTCTTCGAAAACGACAAGATCATCGAGAAAATCGAGAATTTCTTGAAGGATAATCGTGTCGGACTCATCGTCATCGACTGCCTCAACGATGTCCTGCCTACACAGGCTACATCGGCGGTCGCGGTCAGAAAATTCCTATCCAAACTCCAACACATCGCCGAAGAAAACGAATGCCTCATCATAATGACACACCATACCTGCAAATACGCCCACAACAGAAAACCGAGCAAGTACAACCTCATAGGATCACCAGCCATCGAGGCGAAATGCAGAACGGTCATCGAACTCAGAACGGACCCCTTCCAAAGAAACCTCAAACACCTCTGTGTCGTCAAAAGCAACTACACCCCTGATGAGGTAAAGGACAAATCATACATGCTCGAGGTCACACCACAGCTCACCTTCAAAAACACAGGAAGAAGGGTGGATATCGACACGCTTACACTCATGCCTGACCATATCGCCGACCGAGTGCAAAAATACAACCGACTACGAAACGAAGGACTCAGAGGCGACGAACTCGCCAAAGCCATGGGATTCGCTTCAAGAGGAAGCCTCTCAGTCTGGGTCAAGAAATACATCAAAACCAAACCAGAACAACAACCAGAACAACAACACAAACAAACGGAGCAGCAACCAGAATGCCCCAAACAACACCCCGATCAGCTACAGAAAAATGAGCAACAGCAGATAGACCAACAACAGATAGACCAACAGCAACAAATCAAGCCTGAACTTCAACAACAGCCTGAACTTCAACAACAACCTGAACTTCAACAGAAGACTGGTCAACAGTATCATTGTCATTTTTTGATGGCACTCCGCCAATACCTTATCCATCTTTTTTCTCGGAAGGGCGCAATATTATCGAAAATCTTACTATTTTTGCATCATCAGAATTCACTCGACACATCATCCATTAATGAATAAATCAGGTTTTCATCCTCGTAAGGCCATGAGAAAGGCTATACTTTCCCTGTTGATGACCCTTGCTGCCATCATTGCCAATGCCCAGACAGATGACCAAACATTGCTTTTTATTTACAAAAACGGTGGTAACTATTCTGTCTTTAATCATTCCGAAATTGATAGCATTGTTTTTGCCATCGACAAGAAAGGAGAAAAAGAAATGATTGTGCAGGAAATCCATACGACCAAGGGTGTCAGCCGTCATCCTCTTGAAACGATTTCCCGTATGGAGTTTATCCCTATAGAGAAAGTCCTTTCAACATGTCCCAACGACAACCACCCTCACGCCATCGACCTCGGCTTGCCCTCCGGCACTAAATGGGCATGCTGCAACGTGGGTGCCAATGTTCCGGAAGGTTATGGCGGTTATTTCGCTTGGGGTGAGACGGAGGAAAAGGAGTTTTACAATGATGTCACTTATTTGTATGGTTCAGGTGTAGATTCGGGCGGAGATGGATGGTATGATGATTATCATGAGAACGGTCTGTATGGAGAATGGCAAGACATTGGTTCCGACATCGCTGGCACCTCCTACGATGTTGCCCACGTCACATGGGGAGGAGGTTGGTGCATGCCTTCACTGGACCAGATGAAAGAACTACTCGATAACTGCTCTTCCTCTTGGGCATCGTTCAATGGGGTTCAAGGCAGATTATTCAAGGGAAAAAATGGAGGTTCGATGTTTTTGCCTGCCGCAGGCTACCGCTGGGACGACGGCTACTTCAACGATGGCAACTACGGGTACCATGGTTACTACTGGTCGTCGAAACAGACCTACGGTTTCGACCACTACTATGCTTACCACCTCTTCATCTTCTGTGGCGACGCATACTGGAACGGACAGTATAGCTACAACCGTGTTTACGGCTCCAGTGTTCGCCCCGTCTGCAAATAGGTTCATCCTTCCCCGTTGCGCTTTCGATTATCTTGGAACAGAAGAGTGGTTTAAGACACTGACGTTAATAATATAATATATTGATAAGGTATGTTTCTACGATTTCTTGATACATTGTTTGTGAGATACGGAAATACCAGTGGCAGGGCCGACAGGGTTGAATTCTGGTGTTTCCACTTCTTCAATCTCATTCTGATTGGAGGGCTTTGTGTGCTGACCCTTTTCTTGGCAGGCACATTGGGCGATTCTTTATGGGCCTATCTGTGCCACGGCGCCATCATCACATTCATGTTCTTCCTTCTCGTTCCTGCCTATTGCACCACAGCCCGCAGGTTTCATGATTTCGGGTGGAAGTCACATGCCTGGATTATGTTTGTGCCGTTTCTCAACTTTCTTCTCGTCATAGTCGGGTTGATTCCCGGCAATTCCGAAGTGAACGAATATGGTGAGCCACCCACAAAAACACTAAGCCTATGAAAAGGATGGTATTGATATGCTTCACACTATTGGTGGCCATGGCCATGCAGGGGCAATCGCGCCTGCTCGACCTCAGTCTCGACGTGACTTTGCTCGACAATGGTGATGGCTACGTACACGAAGTGCGCACCTACGACGTGAAGCCGGATGAAGGAGTGACCGAAAGCTACATCGTCTTTGAAAACCTTGACAACAAGGGAATCACCATAGGAGACCTCTACGAGGTGGAGGATGGAGATACAACACAATATACTTGGATAGGCGATTGGGACATTCACCAGAAACGCACAAAGAAACTGTTTCACTACGGAGTCCATACTGTGAGCGACACGCA
Organism: Bacteroidaceae bacterium; assembly: GCA_017509605.1. Classification (GTDB taxonomy): domain Bacteria; phylum Bacteroidota; class Bacteroidia; order Bacteroidales; family Bacteroidaceae; genus RUG11857. The sequence goes on from JAFWPH010000058.1 coordinate 3,240, forward strand.
TCGCGAACTTTGCTGGGGTGTGCAGGACGGACTACACACTTACCATATCACCTACACCATCAACAAACTGATAGAGAGTTTTGAGGAAAGCGACGGCATGGGGCATGTGTTCGTCACCAAGAACATCCGCCCTGAACCTAAGCGTGTGAAGGTGACTTTCCGCAAGGAAGATGCGCCGCTCGATAGCTCGACACACATCTGGGCCTTCGGTTACGAGGGCACTATCCTTCATACCGATGAAGGCACCGTGGAAGCCGTGCCCGAAAGCTTCAGCACAAAGGAACACGTGGCAGTGATGATGGAGTTCCCCAAAGGCATGTTCCATCCCGAGGCCATGGCTGAAGGCACTTTCGAGGATTTCAAGAAAGAGGCATTCAAAGGCAGTTCGTATGAAAAAACAAGCAACGCCCCACTCTTCTGCTTTCTTGGAGGAGTAGGTGCCATGTTGTTGACCATTTTCCTCTTCTTCGATGGACTGCGAAAGAAATACTACCGATGGCGCCTCTTTGGAGGAGGCAAACTCAGCTGGTACAGGGAGCTTCCGTTCAAAGGCGACCTCGTGTTGAGCGATGTCACATTTAGGAGTGTGAACAACCTGGGCAGGGACAGCATGGCCGACAAGGAAACATTGATTGAGTGTTATACGCTGCGCTTGCTGCAGCAAGGGAAACTGGAAATCACACTATGCCAGGAAAAAGACAAAAGTGTGCCCCGACTGAAGGTTGTGCCCCAAGGCTATCAAGAGGATTATTATTATTCTAACAGGGATGAGGAGAACCAATACCTGCTATGGAGCTTCTACAAGAAGGCAGCCAGAGAAGACCTGGTGGTGGATACCACTGACATATCGGACTTGGCCAATAGCGACTCTACTTATGTGGAAAAGGTATTCAACAAGATTGAGACTGGTTCTCTGGTTGGAAGTGACGACTGGAACCATGAGGAGATGATGAACTTGATGGGACTGAAAAAGTTTCTCGAAGAGTTCACCTTAATCGAGGAACGTGGTATGGTGGAGGTGAATCTATGGAACGAATACCTGGTCTATGCCTTGCTCTTTGGCATTTCCGAAAAAGTGATGAAGGACTTTAAGGAAACATGCCCAGAGTATTTCAAGATGAGCAACTTTGGCAAGCAGATTGAAGAGATAACCGCCGCAGGAGGTATAGGTGGCTTGGCATCATTGCTGAGCACATACGGCAGATCCAGCTATAACTCTTACTGCGATGCCTGGTTCCACAATCAGAGAGGAAAGAGCCTTTCAAGCAACAGTTATTCCAGGAGCGGTGGTGGTGGTCGTTCTTCGAGGGGCGGCGGTAGAAGTTTCAGCGGAAGAGGCCGAGGTGGCGGTGGTTTGCGCTGAATTAGGCGCAATAGTTGACGATGACGTTGGCAAGAGCCTTCGCGTCGTTGTCTGAATCAATGTAGTCGGGGAGATAAACCACACCCATTTGGGTGGCTGCCATAAGATTGCGGTCAATCCAGTCGATACGGACACCATTTGACATGGTGAGGGGGATGCCATCCTGTGAGGTGAACTGACAGATGCCGAAGGCTGAGTCGGCGGGCGAAAAGGCTGCCCTGAGATCCATTAATAAGTGCTTTGACATAATCTTGAGTGTTTTTAGTTCGTTTTCGATGCAAAGTTAGACCCAAGGTGTACCAAAATGTGGTACAGGAAGAAATAATCAGATAAAAAGTGCAAAAAAACTTGATAGTCTCGCATGATCTTCATATTTTTGCATGATATGGTTTGTTAACCCTTAACATTCTGACACCATCATTCAATTTCTAACCCACCCATCCCCTATGACACGACTCGTCCGACTCCTGCTGCTCACGCTTGCGATTGCCATCTTTTCCTCCGCGACAATCGACGCCAAGAAACGCAAATCGCGCAAACGCCACCACACCACCACACCCACAGAACAAGTCGTCGCGCCACCGACCGAGACGGCCAACGACTCCACGGTCGCTAAGACATCAAAATGGGTCAACACACGCAACGACAACACCATCGGCGTGATCACAAACGTTTGGAGCGACATCAACCTCCAACACTGTCTCGATGATTTCCACAAGCTGAAGCCGCTGATTGCCGACTCCTTGGAAGCCAAGAAGGATTCCGACGAGAGCGTTCGCTTCTACCAACCGACACTCTACACCCTCGCCCGGATGATGGACTACAGCAAATTCCACGCCAAGGGGTACTCACCACGGTTGACCATCTATTTCTACGCTGCCGCATGCCTGTTCTGCCTGATGCTGATTGTATGGCTTGTAAAGGCATTCATTATCTCACCTCATAAAAAATAAACCGCCATGACATCACAAGAAGAACAACATATCCGCAACGCAGTCAACGCATACGCAAGCACTGACGATACCGAATACTTCCTCAATTATGGCGACGACATCGAGATCACAGCATACACGCCTTACGAAATCGACGAGTGCCGCCTCGAAAGCCAACTCGACAGCCGTAGCGTGGTGGAGCACCAGCAGCCCTACAAGGGGGGAAGCGTCGGTCCCCTCACCGTCACCTTGCCCTCACAGGTGGACCGCTGGGCCGTGGAGGTTAGCTCACTCGTCAGAGGGCGTTTCCAAGATGTCGTGCATTACTACACCGTACCAGGATCTGAACACACCAAGACGTGCTTCCCCTGTCGTGGATCAGGAAAGGTGGACTGCCCTACCTGCGGTGCGCAGGGATTTATCATCTGTCCCTCCTGCCATGGATCAGGCACATGGAAATGTCCGTCGTGCTCTGATGGTAAAGTCGCCAAAACCTGCTCTTCGTGCAGCGGAAAAGGTGGGCGTTATGTACAGAAATCAAAACAAGAACAAGTCTCTCGACCTCGACTGGACTATTCCAGTGGAAAAACCGTCTGGCAATACGAATACGTCACTAAATATTACGACGTTTGGGAGACATGCCAATCATGCAATGGAAGGGGAGAGATATTTTCCACATGTGGACGATGCGAAGGTACGGGAAAAGTCACTTGCATGCGCTGCCACGGACAGAATCGTCGCAATGGACGTACAACCGTCACATGCGAGACCTGCTCAGGCAAAAAGAAACTGATATGCAAAACCTGTGAAGGCAATAAGACGCTACTCGAAAGCATACGCATCATCCAGGAACTGGAGAGACGTTCCAACCACCAAGTCTATGTCCATCTTGACGACTGGGACGAGATGAAACCTCTGCCCTGGCGAAAGGAATGCCCGTCAGAGATCCTCTTTGAAGAAACAAAGACAGAGCTACCACACAACCTGTATCCCTCTAACGACACCTACAACGACTGTCTCAACCGATTTCTAAACTCACACGCCAAACTCGAGACACGACATTGCCACATACGCTTCCAGCGCGCTGTCATCACCCGATTCCACTACCATAAAGTGGAATACGACTACGACGGAAAGAGTTACACTGGATACATCCTCGGCGACACCTTCCACCCCGTCAACTCGCCCATCATCGAGTATGCAGACGACCTCATCGAAGACGCCAAGAGCAGCCTCAAGCATGGTTCAGCTGTCAATGCCCGACGCATACTCCAAGAGGCGCAGGCACTCAACGTCAAGGGGAAAAGCAGCACCATCCAAGACCTCCTACTCAAAGTCAACACACACCTCAACGTCATCACACAACTGGGACTGAAGATCATGTTCTGGATCGTGGCGTTGTTCGCCACTCCTTTCGTCTTCCAGTACTACGATGCGTTCAACCCCGTCTTGCCCTACGCCAAATTCGTCAACAGCCCCGACTGGTTCTGCTACGACATTCTACCCGTGGCGCAATGCATCTTGTTCCTCCTCTTGCTCAGGTTCTCGAGATTCATCTCATCCGAGGAAGACTATTCCAAACTCGACTACAACCACGCCCTGATGTACGTTGGTCTGGGGGTGGGAAAAATCATGCTCGCCGCCGTGGTGATCTTCATCGTCCTCGCCGTGGTCAATTATCTGGGACTGAGCATCGTCACCTCTATCGCCATGTGGCTGATATGGTGGGTGGTCAAGATCGTCTTCTATATTGTCGCCATTATCATCGCATTGATTTCCAAATTGTTCTGAACCAACAAATAAGATTTTGCAAAATGCCCCTTAAACCATTCTTCGTTATCGGACTCGATGTAGTCGGGGAGATAGACCACACCCAAAAATAGATACACATTTTACCAGACTGCCGAAGTATGGTCAACTGAAATTCAAAGGTGTTGGAGTATTCTCTTTTTATTTACAGAATTTTCTTTTTTTCAAAAATCCTTACTATTTTTTTTGACTTTTCAGCGGACACAAATGAATCACTAACAACTTTGTCTTCATCTTAAACCTTTACGCAATTGACATGTCAAACTAAAAACAGAATAAAAAAGGATATATAATTGTATGAGATTAAATGTTTTGACCCACCTTCTGTTAGGATGTATGGTGTGGATTGCCGGAATCGGTATGATGTCGGCATCGAATAAGGAAAAGGTTACAATTGTCTATCAAGGCGACAAAGTAAAAGTATCACAACCGAAAGACAAGAACATCTCTGTGACTTGTAATGGAGCAAAAGTAGTGGTGGAGAGCCAAGTGACAGACAAAGAAGTGGAGTATGTGTTGAAAGGCTCATCTTCCAACGGCAGTTTCGAGTTGAACGGTAAATACAAGGCAACCGTGACGCTCGATGGACTGAACCTGAAAACGGATGAAGGTGCAGCCATCAACCTGAAATGCGGCAAACGGATGAAACTCCATATCAACAAAGGTACAGACAACACACTGGAGGACGGCACAGACACTTTGCACAAAGCCTGCGTCTATACCAAAGGACATTTGGAGATTGGCGGTGGAGGTCGGCTGACCTTGACTGGGCATGCCAACAGCGTCATCTCGGCCAAGGAATACCTTGAATTAAAAGCTTCCACAGGCGACCTCATCATCCGTTCTACAACGGGCAACGCACTGAATACCGATAGTTATATGCTCATTGATGGCGGAAACATCGACATCAACATGTCGAGCGTGGATAAGAAAGCTTTGAAATCCGACTCAACCATGACCATCAACGGCGGAAAAATCAAAATCGTGATGACGGGCGATGGTGGAAAAGGCATCAGGTGCGACGGTGACTTGGTCATCAATGGCGGAACTCTTGATATCAAGACAACTGGTAATTATGTCAGCGAACGGCCTTTCGGCTTCGGAGGATTCCCTGGTTTCGGCGACGGTGAGATGCCTGATTTCGGAGGATTCCCCTTCGGCGAGATGTCTGACTCTGCTGGCTTCCGCGGTTTCCCCTTCGGCGAGATGCCTGAAGGTGGTTTCCCCGACTTCGGAGGATTCCCCTTCGGCGAGAGGTCTGACTCCGCTGGCTTCCGCGGTTTCCCGAGATTTGGCGAGCGGCCCGACTCCGCTGACTTCGGAGGCTTTGGCGGTTTCCCGTTTGGCGAGATGCCCGAGGGTGGTTTTCCCGACTTCGGTGGTTTCCCTGGTTTCGGTGGATTCGGCGGTGGCGGTGAGCGCATCCAAGTCAGTGACTCCATCCTCACCTTATTATTCAAGGATGAGCCGGAAGGACAAAACAGGGGTTTTGCCAAACGTAAATACGATGGCAGCGCTAAGGCCATCAGGGTCGCCAAAACCGTCACCATCAACGGCGGTGACATCCGTCTGGAAACAGCGAGTGAGGGTGCTGAAGGCTTGGAGGGCAAGAAAGGCATCACCATCAATGGTGGCAAGGTTTATGTGAAAGCCCAGGACGATGGTATCAACTCCTCTCAACCTATTGTCTTCAATGGTGGAGATGTGTTTGTCTGGAGTGTGGGCAATGATGCCATCGACTCCAACTATCCCCGTCAGGGCGGCATCGCCATCCATGGTGGCAAGGTGGTGGCGTGTTCGCAGGTAGGTCCTCCCGAGGAAGCTTTCGACTGCGATTTCACCCCGATGGAAATCACTGGTGGAACCGTGTTCGGGATGGGAGGCTCCATGGGTGGCGAGGGAACTACACCTGCCGTTGATGAGCATACCCAGTGCACTGTGTCGCTCAACGGCTTGCCCTGTCCCAAAGGAAAGACCATCGTGTGCGAGGATGCCAAGGGAAAAGAACTTTTCTCCTATGTTGTTCCGTTCTCCATGCGCAGCAGCAACAGTGTGCTGTCGTTGCCGCAGTTCGCCAAGGGTGAGTCTTACATCGTGAAGATCAAGGAACCAGATGTCACCATCAAGAACTTCACGTTCGAGGACGTAATCGCGAAATAAGAAGAGAAGATAAGGGATTATGATATCCCTCACCTTGAAAAAAGCGTATCATTTCAGCCCTTAGATGACAGGCGGCTCGATGGTACGCTTTTCACATTGAGCAACAATGACATTTCCACTGACAGAATGTACTCATTAGGGTAGAATTGTCATTGAAAAGCCACGATGCAGCCATTGGCATAATCATTGAAAGAGAGAGAGTGGGAAAAGACTTGTGAATCACTCAGACTTGTGCCCACCCCTCCCCTTGGATGGGGAAATGTTAAAAACGTGAAGTGTGAAAGAAACGTGAAAATCGGATGTCTGAATGATAATCGACGTTAAGCAGAACAAAGGTAATGTTAAATTTTACCAATACAGGTGCAATTCCCTCAAAAAAAGGTTTGTCATGATTAAACTTTGATGTAATTTTAACGTCGAAATAGTTAAATAGCCTACAAAATTAACAATTAAAGATACTCTTAGACATGAAAAAATCAGTTAAGAAGTTTTATGGCATCGTAGCGGCAGTAGCTCTTGCTTCAGGAGTGACAGGTGCCTTCGCGTATTCCGCCGCATCAGGTTCCGCATTCAGCGGTGACGGAGAAAACGGTCAACAGACCGAGAAGATCATCAAGGGCAAAGACGTATCGCTGGAACAGAACCTCTCATCTCGCCCCCAGGCCAACCAGCCCATGCAATACATCGACCTGACCACAGCGGCAGAGAGGGCTTGCAATGCTGTGGTATATATCAAGGTAGTGCAGAACAGCAAGACCCAAATGATAGAATACAACGACCCGTTCGAGGACTTCTTCGGTGATTTCTTCGGTCGTGGCAACGGCGGACAGCAGCGTCGCCGTGTACAGACACCTAAGCGCGAGGGAGCTGGCTCAGGTGTGCTGATCTCATCCGACGGCTACATCGTGACCAACAACCACGTGGTGGCTGACGCCGACCAGATCACAATCACACTCAACGACAACCGTGAGTACTCGGCTCGCGTCATCGGCACCGACCCCGACACCGACCTGGCATTGGTGAAGATCGATGACACGGGACTCCCTACCCTTCCCATCGGTGACTCCGACGCCCTGAAGGTGGGCGAATGGGTGCTTGCCGTGGGCAACCCCTTCAACCTCACCTCTACGGTGACCGCTGGTATCGTGAGCGCCAAGGCACGTCACTTGGGAGCGTCGCGCAACGGTATCGAGTCGTTCATCCAAACCGACGCCGCCATCAACCAAGGCAACAGCGGCGGCGCTCTGGTCAACGCACAAGGTGAGCTGGTAGGTATCAACGCCATGCTCTACAGCCAGACTGGCTCATACTCTGGCTACGGCTTCGCCATTCCTACTACCATCATGAAGAAGGTGGTGGCTGACATCAAGGAATACGGTACTGTTCAACGCGCTCTGCTGGGCATCAGCGGCATGGACCTCAACCTCTACATTGACGGTGAGAAAGCCAAGGAAGACGGCAAGAAGGACCTCGACTTCGGCACCAACAAGGGTGTGTATGTAGCAGAGGTGACCGACGATGGCGCAGCCAAGGCCGCCGGTTTGAGGAAAGACGATGTCATCACATCCGTCGATGGCAAGGAAATCACCAAGATGAGCGAGCTGCAGGAGGCTGTGACACGCTACCGTCCAGGTGACAAGGTTCTGGTGGGATTCTTGCGCGACAAGAAGGAGATGACAGCCACTCTTACCCTGAAGAACTCCAACGGCAACACCAATGTGGTGAAGGCCAACAACCTCTCTGTGCTCGGCGCTGAGTTCAAACCGCTGACCGACAAGCAGAAGGAGAATCTCAACCTCAGTTATGGCATACAGGTAAGCAAGCTCAAGGACGGCAAACTCAAGGATGCCGGTGTCAAGGAGAACTTCATCATCCTGAAGGTCAACAACATGAACATCCGTTCGGTGGAAGACTTGGAAACAGCCTTCAAGAACGCCAGCAACTCGGCTGAGCAGACCCTCTGGATCTGGGGCAAGGATCCATCAGGAAAGTCACTGAGTTACGCAATCCTTCTCAACGAAGAGTAGCATACCAACTCCATAAATCAAAAAAAGCGGGCGCAATGCGTCCGCTTTTTTGATGCCAAATTATCGTTGTTTCCAGTAGTTCTCCAACCGCTGCGCTTCCTCCTCAGTAATCTGAGTGACGGCACCGTGCTTCTGTTGAGAGAAATTGGCCCGTTTGGTAGGGCCATCACCAAAGTGACCGAGTGGACGGAAGGTTTTGAAATCGGTGGTTTCCATAAAACCAAAGTTGTGTGGTCTTATGCTAAAGATGTCGTACATGAGGATCCATTTGTCCTCTCCTATAATCTTGTACATCGTGGGAGCCTCGCAAGCGCCTTTCTCATCGTCTATCTGCTGCGGCTGATACTGATAGCCTCTGTTGATGTGGTCGCTGATAGCCATCTTGATACCCCCAGGATTCTCTTGCGCACAGTAAGTCATGCAGTAGCGTCCGTCGGGCATAGGAACGATGTCGGCGTCGAGAACCTGAATGTTCTCATCGGGATACTCGAAGAGCAATTCAGGCTCTGTGATAAGTTTTGTGAACTCATCGTTGGCGTATGCGTAGTAGAGTTTCGTCTTGCCCTTTCCCGTAGCACGAATGGTGAAATACACCATCAGTTTACCTTCCTCGGGGTCGAAGATTGTCTCGGGAGCCCATGCGCACCCCAATTCCCCAAATCGTGTCGGGAAGGCTTCGTCAATACGGAAAACGGTGTGCGTCCAGTGGATGAGGTCTTTCGATTTCATAAGCACCAATCCTCGGTTGTTGCCCCATCCGTACTCCTGTCCGTCGCGTTCCCATTCTGTTTCCCTGTATCCTGCGCGCTTGCCAAAAACGTGCAAGTCTGTAGCAGCCACATAGAATGTGCCGTCTGGGGAACGGTAAATGTGTGGGTCTCGGATGCCATGCTGCTGGGCAATAGTGTCACCGCCAACCACCGCTTTGTCGTCGTTCACCGCAGTCCAGCTGTATCCATCCCTGCTCAATGCCATGTGCAGGCTATGGTCCGCATCCTTGTGATATACCATCACGTAAGCGCCCATTTTGGGGTCTTCGTCGCCTTTCTCTTTTTGCTCTATGGCCAGAACGTTATTCGTCAAGCCAAGAAACATCACAATAAATAAAAACTTTTTCATAAGTAATACCATCTATTATTCGCTATAAGTGTGGAATGAATGTGATTGTAAAGTCATGTTCAGATATTTCCTGCCCAGCTGGACTGTAGCTGTACGTTGCTCGTCGGTCTGGTTGCTGGCAATGACAACGTACTTATTATCGGGACGTTGGAACACGATGACAGGAATACCGCTGGTTTGTTCGCGAGGCACGTATCCCTGCATACGACTGCCTGGAGGCACAAGGTTGGAGAAATGCTTTACAGCATAGAACTCGGGGGTGAGACGAAAGGACAAGTCGGCGGAATTCACTTGCACAAGCGCGTTTTGTTTCCATCCCCAGGCACTCTGCCCTTGGTCGCAGAGAATAAAATTCCAGATGAAATACTCGTCGCAACCTTTACCAACATAGTCAGCCAACAGGTGGAAAGTATGCTCACCTGCCCGCCAGTCCATTGAACCGTTGCCACATTCGCTCTCGGAAGAAATCAGATGCAGCTCAGGATAACGCTGACGCACATCATCAAGATTCTCACGTCCTTCCCATTGGAAACCAAGACCTTCCACACAGTCTCTCGTCCCGTCCACAATCTTCTGAACATAATCCAACCTGTTCGTGTTGAAGGTACCCAGATAGAGTTTTACCTCGGGGTGCTTCGCCTTCAGCGTCGGGGCCATGTAGTCGCGGTTGAAACGAATCGTTCCCTCTGCCGTCCAGGCACAGCCTGGATAAGGGGTGTAGCTGTAGGCCTCGTTCTGGTACATTACCATGTCAATGGGGATGTTCTCTGCGGCGTAAAGGTCGATGAACTTGCAGAACATATTTGCGTAGGTCTGGAGGTAGCGTGGATCTTGAATGAAATAGTTCTGCGAAGCCAGTTTGCGCGGGAACTTTTCATTGCGTTCACCCAAAAACTGCATCTCATTGGGGTCGGGTGTGCCACCATCATCGAAGAGCAGGTAGTCTTTCTCTTTCGCCATTGTGTTCCATTTGCTGCTCACCACAGGATAGTCTTGGTTGATCTTCATCCAAGCAGGCGGACTCCAAGGAGACACCCAGAAGGTCATTTGCGGCTGATATTTCTGCGCCTTTTTGATCAGACGAATCACGTTCTGTTTGTCATGCTCGATGTTGAAATACTTCAGTTGGAAGTCGCCAGCCACCGTGTCGCAAGAATACCATGCACGGCTGTAGTCGTTGGCGTTCATCGTCAGACGTCCACGGGTGAAGTGCAGGTCACCATCAGGAGAGAAGATACGTCGCATCACCTCCTCCTGTTCGTCAGGCTTCAGCAGTTCCAGTGCGTCAAGGTCCAGTTCATTGAAACAAGTACCCCAAGCCTTGAATACATGCCCTTTCTCTGAGCCTGTGATTGTTAATACAGGATTCACTGCCGCCTTACTGCTGAGCGATGCCTTGCTTTGCTGCCACTCCTTGCCCTCTGTGGTCGTGTAGTGAGTGAACTTCTGTGCTGCTGCATTGACGGTGGCAGCCAGAAAGAACAAACTGATGATTCTCTTCATAGTCATTAATTATTTTTTATGTGATGTCAATCATGTGTGTCTTCTTCATGAGCCTATAACAATAGTTTTCTTTTCTCTTCTCCCATCCATTTGACCAATGAATATCACTTAGATGAGCAAATATAATCAATAAATTACTATGAACCATATTTTTTGTCAAAAAAGACACGAGCTACCATAAATGTCTTGTTTCTCCACAAAAATAAAAAAAACGATTTTTTCTTATAATTCAAATAATTTCTGTATTTTTGCTTTTCATTCAGGAAAAAACAAAAAACGCAATAATCATGAACAATAGACATTACTTTCTGACAATCGTCCTGCTCCTTAGCTGTAGCCTCTATGCCCAGCACCGCAGCACCAACGAGGCACTACGCCTTGCTAAAGATTACCTCAACACTGAATACGGAGAAACAGGCGAACTCTCCGTCCTGCCCAAGGCGAAAATGGCCGTGCCAGGAAGCAACGCCAGCCTCAACGGCACCTACATCGTAAACGACAACGACAACGGACGATTCGTCGTCGTATCGGCCGACGAGCGCATGCTACCCATCTTGGGCTACTCCGACAACGGCGCACTCAGCCTCGACAACGCACCCGACGGACTGCTCTTCATGTTGCAAAGCTACGAGAAACAGTACAATTACACGCTCGAGAACGCCGACAAAGTGACAATCAGGACGACCACAGTGGATACACCCGTTGAACCACTGATAACGGCTAAATGGGGACAGGATACACCCTACAACAACGAATGCCCCATTTTGAGCAACCAAAGGTGCGTGACGGGATGCGTGGCAACAGCCATGGCACAGGTGATGCACTATTACCAGTACCCCACCCAGTGCCAGGGAGGAACTTTCAGCTACACCTCGGCATCCAACGCTATTGCTCAGACACTCAATTTCGACAACATCAGCTTCGACTGGAGCAAGATGCCCGACAGTTATGACAATTCCAGCCCTGCAGACAGCAAGGCTGAAGTGGCCAAACTGATGCATGCCTGCGGTGTGTCGGTTTCAATGGACTACGGACTGAGCAACACTGGGGGGTCTGGTGGTTTCGACGTGAATATACCTTATGCCCTCAAGACTTACTTCGGCTATCAATCGGAAGTGTGTTATAAAGAGAAACAATACTATTCGCCCGATGAATGGGAGAAGATGATCATTGAAGACCTGCAAGCCGGTCATCCACTCTTTTATGGCGGAGCAGGAACGAGAGGCGGTCACCAGTTCATCCTCGACGGAGTGAATGCTGAAGGAAAGTTCCACTTCAATTTCGGATGGCAAGGCAATGCCAACGGCTATTTCGCACTCAATGCAGTCAATCCCAAGCCCAACTCCACCACCTACGATTTCAACGATGACCAGTCCATGGTCTATAAGGTGTCTCCTGAGAGCTTTGGAGAACAGAAAGAGGATGTTTTCTACGGTATCTCTTTCGACATCGGCTCAACCACAATGAATGTAGGCGATAATACATCTATCCTGTTCAGCGCCTACTGCTATAGCAGTGACGCCACATATCAGGAAAACAATCTCGCAGGCTTCAACGGCCAACTGGGAATGGCGGTTTTTGACAATGAGTTCAATTTCATCAGAGATTTAGGAAACATAGCATTGAGCGACGTGAATATCAGCGAAGGTAAAGGAGCGAGTGGACAGATGACGATATCCGGCTTCGGGGAAGACGGCACCTATTACTTCGCCATGTATGCCCAAGGAGAAGACTCCCCCGGACCTACCCTTGTGCATTTCCATTGGGGTGACACACAGTGCTACAAAGCGGAGGTGAAAGACGGTGTCATCACGTTCTCTCCGAAGTACGACCTCGTGCCTGACTTCAACCTTACCGTCACCGACGCCGGCATCTCGACCCTCTACCTCGACCATGCCGTCAAGCTGCCAGCGGACAGGAACCTACTCGGTGTGTTCTACGTCAATGGCATCAATGGAAACATCCTCAACCTCGCAAGAGTGAAAGGCACCTTGCCCGCCAAAACGGCCGTCATCATCATGGCCAACAAGGGCACACTCGCATTCGAATCCGCCACCGACGAAGTGGAGCCTATCACCGACAACCTCCTGTTAGGCACCACTACCCCACTTCCTGTGGCAGACATCGACGGCATCGTCTATACGCTCGGACGTGGTGTGAACAGCGGCTATATGGGATTCCATAAATATACTGGTACTAACATCCCTGCAAACAAGGCCTACCTCGTCAGGGACACCAACTCCAGCGTCAACTCCTTCAACTTCAGCTATGGTGAAGCCAACGCCATCCTAACAGTTGACGAGGAATACAGCGACAATCCCGCCGTCATCTACGACCTCCAGGGCCGTCGCATCAATAACCCAACCCGCGGCATCTACATCATCAATGGGAAAAAAATACTTATTCATTGAACATTAGTTCAGTCTTTTCAAAAATGAAAGGGACCGGCCATGCCGATCCCTTTTTTTGCTTATGCCCACATGTCCTGATGAGCTCCCCCTTATTTCCATAAATTTAAGATACCCCCCAAAAGCTTCTTCGAATCAATATTAGCAACTTCAAATGATTGTTTGCGTGCACAGTTATTTTTACAATTTTTTTTGCATGAAAAACAACTCTTTTTCATTTCGAATAGATATATTTGCATTCTGTTAATTATCGACTGATTACCTTTACTACTTTAATAACTAATGATTATGAAACAAAAACACACCTTTTGTTTTCTGCTTTTCATACTCTTTTGCATGTCCGGCAGTGTTGCATCAGCGCATGACTTCGAAGCAACGTACAATGACAAGACCATCTACTACAACATCACCTCGGACGAGACGGTGGAAGTCACCTACCAAGGAGACGATTACTACTCGTATGATAATGAATACGAAGGCAGCATCACCATTCCACAGTCGGTCGAATACGACGGAACCACCTACTCCGTCACCGTCATCGGTCAATTGGCTTTTGCAGATTGCACAGAGGTGACAAGCGTCGAAATCCCCAACTCGGTCACCAGCATAGGAAATTATGCATTCTCTTACTGCTATGTACTGACGAGCATAGAGATACCCAATACCGTCACAACGATCGGAAAATACGCATTCTTTAGCTGTATTTAGAGACCTCTAAACAACCACAAACAATGAAAAACACATAGAGATAAACCACTGTATATCAACCACTTTTAGATTTTAACACTTCAGACTTGCTTTTTGGTGGTTCTCAAAAATCCGCTTACCTTTGCAACGCATTTCTACCGCGGAGAATTTTGAGGGCTTTTATTTTGACATCTCGTGGACAGGGTTGACAAAGGTTGACAAGAGTGTACAACTGTTGACTGATGAACGAGAGGGAAAGGAGCAAGGAAGTGACCTCATTTGAAAAACGTGACATTGTGGAATGAGTTGACAATGGGTGTCAATGATTGACGAAAGTTCACTCCGTGGCGGTTTGCAAGAAATTGATTGTAAAACCACATAAAAAGGAGTCAAATGAGAAAGACAAGAAAATGCGCC
>JAFWPH010000019.1 GCA_017509605.1 Bacteroidaceae bacterium
ACAGTCCACAGCCGCATGACCTTTGACAAGACGGTGGTGCTGGATGAAGGCTCCTACACCTTGTACCTGAGGGTTGACACCTCGGGGACGCTTGTGCTCAACGCCATGAAGTCGCTCTCGAGCGGCAGTGTGTCGGTAAGCGCAGAGGCGCAGTCGGGCACCTGCAAACTGCTGTTCGGCGGTACGGCCTATGAGGTGGTGTTCAACCCGACAGGCGCCGATTACGGGGAGGCTGACTACTACAAGTTCGCATTCCGCAATGGCCACACATACACCTCAGCACCGAACGGATTCGGCGTGGGGAGCGAATACACGTTGCTCTTCTATGGGGAGAGACACGAGGGTGTGACGCTGGAGGCGGGCTTGGAGGTGACAGAGGTTCCGCTGTCGTGGTTCACGAGGGACTACGACAACCCGTCGTCGCTGTGGAGTGTAGGCGAGAACAGACTGATGCTGCCCGTGGACGCAACGGAGCAGGACTACGACATTGACGGAAACAGAATCGTGAAGTCGGGACTGACTGCGGCCCAGACGGTGGAACGCTCCATCGTGTTCGGGGATATTTACCCCCAGTGCGTGTTGGTGGTGACAGAGGTCAGCGAAACGGACAAGCGCACGGGTGAGGAACATTCGGACGGCAGCAAGAACGCCTGGCAATGGACGGAATACACCATCAGGTGCAAGACACCCGGAAACGGCGACTTCGCTTTCAGAAGACGTTATGTGAAGGACGGCGAGACGCTGAGGATGCGCTTCATAAGCGACACGGACTTGCAGAAGGCGATCACGAAAGCAGGCGCGACTTTGGCACAGTACAAGACCACCTTCAATGGTGGAAACGACCTGCAACTGCGATTGGCGGGCATGACGTTCGAAGCGGGCTTCAAGGAGGCGACGCAGGAATATACCCTGAGACGCAACGACAACTACGGTTGCATGCTGCCCAACGAGACACTCTGCCCGAGCGTGGGCGACGCCTTCGTGCTGGAGGGATGGGACGTGCGGGCGATGTCGGCGCTCGGGCTGGTGGAGGAGGCGGAGGATGCGCTGCTGGCCAGGGCACTCGAATACCTACGCGCCATGGACGAGGGGCAGTTCGTGTTCACCTGCGAGATGATGAGCGAGTGGATGTTCCACACGGAGGACGGATACATCGACTTTCAATCGCAGGAGGAGTTGCCGCAGGCTGGCAGCCTAAGTACCCTGCCTTTCAACGATTCGGAGAGAAAGCGGATGCGGGTGTGGCACGTCATGCCCATCCCTTTCATCACGTCCGAAGGTGACCACCTGCTGACGGACGGCCGGCTGTTCCAAGTGGTGAACGGACATTACTGCTTCCTGCTGCCCATTGAGGGCACAAGGGTGACGGTGGAGCATGGAGGGCTCAAGAACGGCAGTAAGACCTCACGCATCATCGGCTACGAGTTCAAACTCGACAAGCCCTACGACACCCCACGCTACACCATCGGCGAAACGGAGGCCTACTCGAGGCTGAAAGCTTTGGAAAAGCTTTTCAGACCTTAGCTTTTTGAACATTGGACATTGAGCATTGAACATTGAGCATTAATTCAATAACAAATAATTAACAACCTCAGAACCGTTGTACATTGATGCGCGACCAGTAATGGTCAATCATCAATGGTCAATGGTCAATAACAAAAAGAAAATGGCAAACACAACTTTGGGCTATGAGAGCAGCCACACAGGCTCTCAGATCGACGCGGCGGTGGATGCAGTGTTGGGCACCGACGGAGAAACCTCCCTACCCGATCGCCTCACAGACACAGAAAACGCCATCGAAGGACATACCTCCGACATCGCCTCACTGGACGAGCGGATGACGAACGTGGAGGAACAGGTCAATGACTTGCCGTCTGTCACGGACGGAGATGCCACAGACCTCGACATCGCCGATGGCAACGGCAATGTGCTGGTAAGGTTCTCTCGAGGACACATCAAGACCAAATACTTCGACTCTTCCGAAGGAGGCGGCGCTGGCAGTGGTGATGTTGAAGTTATCAACGGACAGCACACCGACTTGGACATCGCCGATGAGAACGGCAATGTCATCGTCCGCTTTGCTGACGGGGGCATCCTGACGAAGAACTTCAAGACGGGGGCGCACCATGTGCATTTCTCGTTTGACGACATTCAGCATTGCATAACCTCACTTTTTGCTGGCAACTACTCTTCAGTTTGGAATCATCCGTTCTTTGCCCTGCTGAAAACATGGCATGAGACTTACGGCGCAACTTTCTCCCTGCTTATGTTCACGACTTGTTTCCGCAACATCACCAACAAATTCGCCTCCGAACTGGGTGCGGCGGCTGACTGGCTGAAATGGTCGCTCCACGGCAACGACTACAGTGAATCGGGAACAGCCGATGGTGCTGCTGATTGGATGGCTATGGTCAATGCTGTCATAACCTTGACGGGAAATCCCGATGCCATCGACAGACATACGAGACTTTCTTCATTCACAGGAAGCACAGCGAACATTACGGCAATGCGTAATTGCCCGTTCGGAGTAGTCTGCTTGTCTGGCTCGGAGACAGAAGTAAGGTTGAGTTACAACTTCGATGCCAACGAGCAGAAGTACATGTATAACTACAATGTCTATTACCAAAGTCTGACCAACTTGCATTTCGTTCGCAGTTACGAAAGGTTCGACTCCAAGGTCTGGAACACCACCTATGCCACCAACATCGCAAACTATGTGAATGGACGGGATTTCAGCGAATTCTTCATCCACGAATACTCGCTCTTCAATAGCAGTTATCAGATATTATCCACCGCTCAGACGTTCATCACTGAGTTCTTCAAATTGGTGAAGAAGAACGGCTATATCCCCACATTTTGGCAAATTAAATAACATTTCATTATGGGCAAAATAATGATTATCAAAGGCGCGAATTTTTCCGCCAACGCTGTTGACACACAGGACATCAGCGGACTTGCAAAACTTGAATGGAGTCATGGAAGTGTCAATGGCGATGGCACTATCAACGCAAACAATGGTCAGCAAGTTTATTCACAGATAGTGCCAATAACAGCAGGAGCAACCACTGTCACGATGGCTACCACAACCAACCGCTACCTCACATTCGTGTTCTACCAAGAAAACGAAACATTTATATCCCGAAATGTCATCACTCAAAGTGGAATGTCAGCATCAAGCGCAGTACCTTCCAATGCCACAAAGATTCGGCTCATGGTTGGCTTGCAGGCAGGCGTCGGTGACGATGCCGATGCGTTCATCGCAAGTTCGGGATTGACATTCACGGGCATCGACGCTCACTTGTAACGATGGGAGCGAACACGAAGGAATACGATCACATCACCAGAAAATCCTAAAAACAACAACACCATGACTACACACACCAAAGAAATGATCACCTATTCAAGCGCACTCGCCATGCTGCTCAGCGGCATCATACTGGCCTTTCTCTCTTTCTTCCTCAACGACCACGACATCGCCAACGGAGTGCTGATCTACATCGCACAGGCCCTGGTCTATTCGGGCAGCATCTTCGGAGTGGCGCTCTACATCAAAAGCAAACTCGTGGAGTTCAGAAGCGAGATGAAGAAAATGTCAAAGGAATAGGCTTTTGGGGTCGGCCTACGGCCTCAAAATTACAAGAAAATTAGTTTCAAAATTTTTTGATTCAATTTTTCTACAATTTTGAGCGTAGCGACCAATGAACAGAATCTTGGCGCCAACTTTTTGGGGTCGGCCTGCGGCCTCAAAATTACAAGAAAATTAGTTTCAAAATTTTCTGATTCATTTTTTTTATAATTTTGAGCGTAGCGACCAATGAACAGAAATTATAAAAGAACACGTATATTATAATTTTCGAAATAAATTTTTCTACAATTTTGAGCGTAGCGACCAATGAACAGAATCTTGGCGCCAACTTTTTGGGGTCGGCCTACGGCCTCAAAATTACAAGAAAATTAGTTTCAAAATTTTCTGATTCAATTTTTTTACAATTTTGAGCGTAGCGACCAATGAATAAAATATTGAGAACCATGAGAACAATCACAGAAATCATCGTACATTGCTCCGCCACCCGGGAGGGCATGGACTTCCACGCCTCCGACATCGACATGTGGCACAAACAGAAAGGTTGGAAGTGCATCGGCTACCACTACGTGATCGACCTCGACGGAACGGTAGAGACAGGACGTCCAATGACACAGACAGGCGCCCACTGCCGTGGCCATAACCAACACTCCATCGGCATCTGCTACATCGGAGGCTTGGACAACCATGGACTTCCCTGCGACACACGAACAGAAGCCCAAAAGACCGCCCTACTCCACCTCATCCGCACGCTCAAAGAGCAGTTCCCCCAGGCGCAAGTCTATGGCCACAGCGATTTCGCCGCCAAAGCCTGCCCCTGCTTCGACGCAAAAAAGGAATATATATAATTAAGAGGGAGTTAAAGAGGGAGTTAAAGAGGGAGTTATGCGCTTCGCGCAGGACGAAAGGTATATTCATTGGCCATAGAACCAAAAGACCTACCTATCGTCCACTTTAACTTCCATGAGCGTAGCGAATTAACTTCCACATTAACTTCCATGAGCGTAGCGAATTAACTTCCCCTAAAAGAAGCTATTCAAACCTCATGGTGCTTGTCGGCTTGCTGACAGAAATGAGGTGTGAACCGCCGAAGATGACGATGGCAGAGACGACAAGCGTCAGGATGTTGACACCAATGATGTACCACCAGTTGAACTCTATAGGCACGGAATCGATGTAGTAAGTCTCAGGATCGAGTTTAACGAGATGGAACTGTTGCTGGAGGAAACAGAGAGCCAGTCCAAGCGCATTGCCGATGATCATGCCCTTACCCACCAACAAAAGGGCAAAGTAGAAGAAAATCTTGCGTACATGGAAGTCGGTGGCTCCCAGTGCCTTGAGTGTTCCAATAACACTGATGCGCTCCAGCATGATGATGAGCAGTCCGGACACCACAGTGAACGACGCCACACAAATCATCAACACCAGAATCATGACCACATTGATATCAAGGACCTCAAGCCAGGAGAACGTGCCGGGTGCGAGGTTCTTGATGCTGAATGCACCATAGAAACAACCGTTCGCATCGACTTTCTGGCCTACTGTCCGCATCATATCGTCCGCAATGTCCTGCACACGCTCGAAATCGTTGACCTGAATCTCAAGCGCGGTGACCATCTCCGGAGTCCACTTGTTGAGACGGTTGATGGTGTAGATGTCGGTGAAGGCATAGACCTTGTCGTAGTCCGTGAGACTGGTGCAATAGGTGGCGGCCAGAGTGAGACGACGGGCACGGATGTTGTCGGAGGTGATGAAATAGGTGAAAATCTTGTCTCCGACCTTGAGACCGAGTTTCTTGGCCTGCGAGGTGGACAGCACGATGTTGTTGCCCGACACTGTGTCAGAGAACTGGGGCAACTCTCCATCCACGATGTAGGACTGGATGAAGGAGAGGTCATAGTCCTCGCCCACCCCCTTGAGGTTGACGCCGAGGAAGTCCTCATCGGTCTTGAGCATGGCCGTCTTCGACGAGAAACGCTGTACTCGCTTCACGCCATCGACATTCTTCACCACATTCATGAAACTGTCGGTGGCGAGGATGGGTGAGTTCTCGTACTCGTCCATGTATGAGAGGTTGACAATCTGCATGTGATTGCCAAAACCGATGATTTTGGAAGTGACCTCCTTCTGGAAACCCTTGACAACCGATACACTGATGATCATCACAGCCAGTCCAATGGCTATACCCAGCATGGCGATAATAATGGCAGGACGGGAGAAGCGTTTCTTGCCGTCGCTGTCCTTATAAAACCTCCTGGCTATGAAATAAGTGAAATTCATCAGTGTGAGGAAGGGTTATTCTGTTCGGCCCGGATAAGCCTCCAATGCCTTGCGCAAAACAAAGATAGCCCGCTGAAGGTCCTCTTTCTTGAGCACATAGGCGATACGCACCTCATTGCGACCCATGCCAGGTGTGGTGTAGAAACCGGCGGCAGGCGCCATCATCACCGTCTCGTTCTCGTAGTTGAACTCCTCAAGACACCATGCGCAGAACTTCTCGCTGTCATCCACCGGCAGTTTGGCCACGGTATAGAAGGCACCCATGGGAATGGGCGAATAGACACCCGGAATGCGGTTGAGACCGTCGATGAGGCATTTGCGGCGCTCCACATACTCGTCATAGACCTCACGCGAGTACTCCTCTGGACTCTCAAGCGATGCCTCGGCCACAATCTGTCCGATGAGTGGTGGACTGAGACGGGCCTGGCAGAACTTCATCACGGCCTTGCGTACTTGCTCGTTCTTGGTGATGAGCGCTCCGATGCGGATGCCGCACTCCGAATAACGCTTCGACACTGAGTCGATGAGGATGACGTTGTTCTCGATGCCTTCAAGGTGACAGGCGGAAATATAGGGTGAACCTGTATAGATGAACTCACGATAAACCTCGTCAGAGAAGAGGTAAAGGTCGTACTTCTTCACCAAGTCGCGGATCTGGTTCATCTCGCGTCGGGTATATAGATAACCTGTGGGGTTGTTGGGGTTGCAAATCAGGATGGCACGGGTGCGCTCGTTGATCAGTTCCTCGAACTTCTCCACCTTGGGCAGCGAGAAACCTTCCTCGATGGTGGTGGAAATGGTGCGGATGACTGCTCCAGCCGAGATGGCGAAGGCCATGTAGTTGGCGTATGCGGGCTCAGGCACGATGATCTCATCGCCTGGGTTGAGGCAGGACAGGAAGGAGAAGAGCACCGCCTCTGAACCTCCCGTGGTGATGATGATGTCCTCGGGCGTGAGGTTGATGTTGAACTTCTTGTAATAGCCCACCAGTTTCTGTCTGTAGCTGAGGTAGCCTTGGCTGGGACTGTACTCCAAGATGGTGCGGTCGATATTCTTGATGGCATCGAGCGCGCATTTGGGAGTGGGAAGGTCGGGCTGTCCGATGTTGAGGTGATAAACCTTCACTCCGCGCCTTTTGGCAGCCTCGGCGAGTGGTGCGAGCTTGCGGATAGGCGACGATGGCATCTCTGTGCCCCGCAATGAGATTTTCGGCATAATAACTTCGTGTATTTTGTGTCGGATTGTTGATGTACAAAACATGGGCAACACCCTCATTCGGGAATCCCGAAACCAGATGCTGCAGCCGCATTCTTTCAAATTCGTGTGCAAAATTACGAAATTACTACCAAATAAAGAAAGATAAATTGGATAAAGATGTGTATCTTTGCTTGAAAAAGCAAAAATAAATACGACCAAGACATGAAAATTGGAATCATACAACAGAGATGCGGCAGCGATGTGACAGCCAACAAGGAACGTTTGGCGCAGCATATCCGCGAGGCCGCCTCAGCGGGCGCCGAACTGGTGGTGCTGCAGGAACTGCACAACTCGCTCTACTTCTGCCAGACGGAAGACACCGACAACTTCGACCTCGCCGAACCCATCCCAGGACCTTCGACCGAATTCTACGGGGCATTGGCGAAGGAATTAGGCGTCGTGATCGTGACCTCCCTGTTCGAACGGCGCGCCACAGGCCTCTACCACAACACAGCCGTGGTGATGGAACGCGACGGCAGCATCGCCGGCAAATACCGCAAGATGCACATCCCTGACGATCCCGCCTACTACGAGAAGTTCTACTTCACACCTGGCGACATCGGTTTCCACCCGATCGACACCTCTGTAGGACGACTGGGAGTCCAGGTGTGCTGGGACCAATGGTACCCCGAGGGAGCGCGACTGATGGCCTTGCAGGGGGCAGAGATACTCATCTACCCCACCGCCATCGGTTATGAGAGCAGCGACACGGACGAGGAGAAACAGCGCCAACGTGAGGCATGGACCACTGTGCAACGCGGCCATGCCGTAGCCAACGGCCTCCCCGTGGTGGCGGTGAACCGCACTGGCCATGAGGACGACCCGTCGGGCCAAACCAACGGCATCGACTTCTGGGGCAGCAGTTTTGTGGCTGGTCCACAAGGCGAGATGCTCTACCGTGCCTCTGAGACGGAGGAGGAAGTGGTTGTGGTGGAAGTGGATATGAAACGCAGCGAGAACGTGCGACGCTGGTGGCCTTTCCTGCGCGACCGACGCATTGAGGAGTTCAACGGACTGTGCAAGAGGTTCTTAGATAATGGTAGTTAAAAGGGGAATTAAAGGGGAATTAAAGGGGAGTTAAAGAGGGAGTTATGCGCTTCGCGCAGGACGATAGGTATGTTCATTTAGCCTAAAGACCGACCTAATGTCCATTTTAACTCCCATGAGCACAGTGAATTAACTTCCACTTTAACTTCCATGAGCGAAGCGAATTAACTTCCTATCTCACGTGAAGAGGTGATAACTGCCCATCAGAATGATGTAGCGGGCGAATTTGCCAACAACGAAGGTGATGAGGCAAGCGGTGAAGTTGACCCTGAGATAACCGAGCGCCACCGAGATGACGCTACCAAGAATCGGTACCCATGCCAACAACCCGCTCCAGTAGCCATAACGATGGGCATAACCAATACCCTTTTGCAACCTTTCATGGCTGGTACGCAAATAGCGCATCAGCCATTCTTCTTTTCCGAGGGTGCCTATCCAGTAGTTGATGACACCGCCAAGGGTGTTGCCCAACGTGGCGGTGATGAGCAAGGCTGTAGGACTGACACCTGCAGCAGCCAATGCCACCATGACCACCTCTGAAGAGAAAGGAAGCACCGTACCTGCCAGCAATGATGACAGGAACATGCCGAAAAGGCCGTAGTCGGTAAGGAATTGCAAAACAGTATCCATCGCACTTATTGAGCTATTGACTTGAATGATATCTTTATCCTAAATTCCGCAGCACTTTAGTTAAACATTTTTATAAGTTCCTGAGCAACAAAAAGTTGCTCAGGATTTTGCCATGTCAGGATTTTCACTTATCTTAGTGCTGCAATTCAAAACAAGCAAAATCATCAATGACATGACAAAGATAATCATAAAATCTCAGAAAATCACCCCTTTCGGTGGAATTTTTCACGTGATGGAGAAATTTGACTGTTACATCGGCCCAGTTATCGACGGCGAGCTGGGGCTTCGTTGTACCACTTTCGGCTACCAATACAGCGAAATAGCACGCTCGCTGATGAGCGTATACTTCTGTGGCGGTGACTGCGTCGAAGACGTGACAAGCCACTTGATGCCCCATCTCTCGCTCCATCCCACCCTCCGCACCTGCTCCTCGGACACCATTCTTCGCGGCATCAAGGAACTGAGCACCACCAACACGACCTACACCTCCGAGACGGGACGCAGTTACGACTTCAATACAGCAGTGAGATTGAACAGGCTTCTCGTGAAGATACTCGTGAGCACCGGCCAGCTTGTGGCGGGCAACTCCTACGACCTTGACTTCGACCACCAGTTCATCGAGACGGAGAAGTACGATGCCAAGATGACCTACAAGAAGTTCACGGGCTACAGTCCCGGCGTTGCCGTCATCGGCGACCTCATAGTGGGCATTGAGAACCGCGACGGCAACGCCAAAGTGCGTTTCCACCAGCAGGACACGCTGGAGCGCATCTTCTCAAATCTCGAGTAATTTTTTTCGGAAAATCTTAATGCATTATTGATGCTCTTGTACGGGATAAACCTATTTCCAGGAAATAGGACTCTTTCCAACATATTATCATCCACGAAACCACAAAAACCATGTTTCGTGGACGAATAAGCAACCTCTAATCATCCACGAAACCACAAAAACCATGTTTCGTGGACAAATATGGAATCAATTTTTGGTCGGTTCGGAATAACGATGTAATTTTGTGAATAAGTATCAAACACCCCAAAAAGAAAGTGTAAATAATCGTTCGATCTATTCACCTTTCGCAACTATCCAGACATAGCTGGCTTAACTCTCTATTTATTAACTCCATTTAATAACTTCAGAAACATTAATCATCAATATAATATTATGAAAAAGATTCTTATTCTAATGTGCGTCCTCGCATCATTGACGACCCAAGCGCAAGACATCAAAAACGGTTCCAAATGGAACATCAGCAACCTGGAGTACGAGGCCAAGGTCAATAACAACCAGACCATCACCTTTACTGCCATGGCAGAGGGAGAGGAATTGACTTTCCGCCTCACACCCAACAAAAGCAAGAAGAACGAGTTCGTGATTGGCGAACAACCAAATGCTGATGGCTTTAATCCCTATAACAAGGCCTCAAGAGCCAAGTTGGTCAACGAACAAGGATGGAAGCTCTTATGCCTCTACGATAAGGAAGACCGTCTGCTTGAGGTGCTTGACGGATCTTTCTTCGGCTCTGGCGAAAAAGTAGCCATGGGCAAGTGGATGCAACAGATCAAGGGCAATTATACGGATAAATACGGAGAAGAACTGCAAATAGGAGATGAAGTCATCTACAAAGACGGAATCGCTTGTGCCACTTTCGAGAACATACCCTTCAATGGAACCGTGACTGGAGTGATTAAAATCTCAGGAAACACCCACCTTGATGGCACTTGGGAGTTCGTGCAGACACTACAAGGACTCACCCTCTTCGAAGTGGAACAAGACGAGTATGGCTTCTTCAAACGGACAGGCGAGGAGCAGAACCTCGACTGGGTGGACACAGAGCCACGTTTCGGATATGCCAGCATGGTTCTCCTCAACGACAAACTGTTCCGGAAGATGGACAAATCCACACTTCGTGTCATGCGAAACGCTATTCTTGCCAAGCACGGCTACATGATGTCATCACCCGACCTCATTGAATACTTTGGCAGCAAGCCTTGGTTCTCTCCGCGTCCATCCAACGACGGTGTCTTCGATGAACTCGGCATCGTCGAGCGACTGAACATCGAACTCATCAAGACCGAAGAGGCAAACCGTTGACATCTTGTTCTATGGCATTTTGCGCTTGTGGTCAATGTCGAAGCAAATAAATGCCACTTTTTGAGGTGCCCCAATGATGAAAAAAGTGTAAATATTTGGTTGTTTGGTGGAAAAGTTGTAATTTTGCGGTCGATTTGTGCATTCATTATCTCAACATAATGTCTAACAAGTAAAAACCAAACAAAACAAACAACATTAATGGAAACTAAAAACATCAAACCGCTGGAAGATTTCGACTGGGAAGCCTTTGAGAGCGACAGTGCCAGCATTGCCACTAAGGCAGAAGACGAGAAGGCCTATGAAAAGACCCTCAACAACGTCAACGACAACGAGGTAGTTGACGGTACCGTATCAAGCATCAACGACCGCGAAGTAGTGGTGAACATCGGCTACAAGTCCGAAGGTATCATCCCACGCAGCGAGTTCCGCTACAACCCAGAACTCCAGGTGGGCGACACCGTTGAGGTGTACATCGAGAACCAGGAAGACAAGAAGGGTCAGCTCATCCTCTCACACAAGAAGGCTCGCGCAGCTCGTTCTTGGGACCGCGTGAACGCAGCTCTCGACAACAACGAGATCGTGAAGGGATTCGTGAAGTGCCGCACAAAGGGCGGTATGATTGTGGATGTGTTCGGTATCGAGGCATTCCTCCCAGGCAGCCAGATCGACGTGAAACCTATCCGCGACTACGATACATTCGTGGGCAAGACCATGGAGTTCAAGATCGTCAAGATCAACCAGGAGTTCCGCAACGTGGTTGTTTCCCACAAGGCTCTTATCGAAGCAGAGCTTGAGGCTCAGAAGAAAGAGATTATCAGCAAGCTTGAGAAAGGCCAGATCCTCGAGGGTACAGTTAAGAACATCACTTCTTACGGTGTGTTCATCGACCTCGGTGGCGTAGATGGTCTCATTCATATCACCGACCTGTCTTGGGGCCGCGTGAGCGATCCTAACGAGGTAGTGAAACTCGACGAGAAGATCAACGTGGTGATTCTCGACTTCGACGACGAGAAGAAGCGCATCGCTCTCGGTCTGAAGCAGCTCACTCCACATCCATGGGATGCTCTCGACCAGGAACTGAAGGTTGGCGACAAGGTGAAGGGCAAAGTTGTGGTTATGGCCGACTACGGTGCATTCGTAGAGATCGCTCCGGGTGTGGAAGGTCTGATCCACGTGTCCGAGATGAGCTGGAGCGCACACCTCCACAGCGCACAGGACTTCCTGAAGGTGGGCGACGAGGTAGAGGCTGTGATCCTCACCCTCGACCGCAACGAGCGCAAGATGTCGTTGGGCATCAAGCAGCTGAAGGAAGATCCATGGGAGAAGATCGAGGAGAAATATCCTGTTGGCTCACAGCACAAGGCCAAGGTCCGCAACTTCACCAACTTCGGTGTGTTTGTTGAGATCGAGGAAGGTGTTGACGGTCTGATCCACATCTCTGACCTCTCTTGGACCAAGAAGGTAAAGCACCCATCAGAGTTCACTAAACTCGGTGCTGAAATCGACGTTCAAGTGCTCGACATCGACAAGGAGAACCGTCGTCTGAGCCTCGGCCACAAGCAGCTGACTGAGAACCCATGGGACAAGTTCGCCGACAAGTTCGCTACCGATTCCATCCACAGAGGTAAAGTGAAAGAGGTACTCGACAAGGGTTCTGTAATCACTCTGCTCGACGAGGGCATCGAAGGATTCGCCACTCCTAAGCACCTGGTGAAGGAAGACGGCACACAGGCTCAACTCGGTGACGAGCTCGACTTCAAGGTGATTGAGTTCAACAAGGACACTCAGCGCATCATTCTCTCTCACAGCCGCACTTACGAAGAGGCTCAGCGCGAAGCACGCAAGGCCAAGAAGGCCGCCGCTCCACGCAAGGAAGCAGCTCCGACTATTCAGAACAAGGCTGCAGGCACCACTCTCGGTGACCTCGACGCTCTTGCCGCTCTGAAGGCTGACCTGGAGAACAACAACAAATAAGAAACGTGAGCATAGTCTCATAGAGTTATTAGCTAAGGTGAATGAGGGTGTGCGCCGTTAAGGAATTGCACACCCTTATTCATTATATAATATAAATAAGTCCGGAAAAAATCTCAGAACAATCAGCATAGATATGGAGAAATTTGAAGTGACCATTTTGGGATGTGGATGCGCCCTGCCTACGATACGGCATTTCGGTGCTTCACAGGTGGTGAACATCCACGAGAAACTGTTTATGGTCGATTGCGCGGAGGCCACACAACTGCAATTCCGACGCAACCGACTCAAATTCAACCATCTGGGACACATCTTCATCACCCATCTCCATGGCGACCACTTCTTCGGTGTAATCGGCATCATCTCCACACTATCACTCCTGGGCCGCACAAGCGACCTCCATGTGTGGGGACCAACAGGCATCGAGGAGGCTCTTCGCCCCCAAATCGACATCTTTTGCCCAGGGTTGAGCTATTCTGTCGAGATCCATCCACTTGACACAAAAACACACCAGATGGTATTCGAGGACCGTAGCGTGGAAGTCTATACCATCCCCCTACGACACAGAGTGCCCTGCTGCGGATACCTATTCAAGGAGAAGCCCCTCCTACCCCACATCCTCCGCGACATGATCAACGCCTACGACATTCCCGTCAGCCAAATCAACAACATCAAACTCGGCATGGACTATACTTGCCCTGACGGAACGGTGATTCCTTTCACGCGGCTCACCACACCAGCCGATCCGCCACGCTCCTTCGCCTACTGCTCCGACACAGTCTATAAACCCGACATCACACAGTACCTGCAGGGAGTGGATCTGCTCTACCATGAAGCGACCTTCTCCGACGAAGAAGAACAAGCTGCCGTCCGCTTCTATCACTCCACGGCATCACAGGCGGCAACCATCGCCCGCGACAGCCATGCACGCCAACTCTGCATCGGCCATTTCTCGTCACGCTACGAAGACGAGAACTTCCTCCTCCAACAGGCACAGGCCATCTTCCCCAACACCGTACTGGCCCGCGAGAATCTGGTAATCAGACTTTAGGCTTTAGCTCATTGAACATTGAGCATTTTATCTAATGGTCAATGGTCAAAAATGCGATTAAGCGAGCGCAGAGCCGAACTTGTTCGAGCTATGCCAAGCGTGAGCATTTTAGGCGAAGCCAATGGTCAATGGTCAATGAACACCCTATCGTCCACTTTAACTCCCACTTTAACTCCCATTTTAACTTCCTTTTTAACTTCCTTTTTAACTCCCACTTTAACTTTCACTTTATAACTTGCAATAGTTGAGAGACCTTAGACTTTATAGGTATGAAATGATTTTTCTTGAAAAAAGAATGATCATTTCATTTTTTATTGTTATTTTTGCATGTTAGAGCCAGAGGAATCGGATATCTCTGACAATTCGGACTACTCGGACTATTCGGACTACAAATAAAACAATAAGGATGAAAAACATCAAGTATTTCTTTGCTGTTGATTTGGGCGCCACAAGCGGCAGGACTATCTTAGGAAGGATAGGCACTCATTGTCAGGATGGTGACCAAATCAAGATAGACTATAACTCTGTTTCACTGGAAGAAGTGACCCGCTTCCCCAACAGGCTGATTCAACAGGGCGGCCATTTCTACTGGGACATCTTCGCCCTCTACGACGAAATCATCCGCGGACTCAAGGAAGTGGCGCGAAGCGGAAAGGAAATCACCTCGATTGGCATCGACACATGGGGCGTGGACTTCGTCTGCATCGGTGAGGACGACGCCATCCTACGCAATCCCCGCGCCTACCGCGATCCCGTCACCTTCGATGCCATGGACGACTACCTGAAACATGTGGTGTCGAAGCGGGAAGTCTATGACGTGACAGGCATCCAGCTGATGAACTTCAACAGCATCTTCCAACTCTACGCCATGCGCCGCGAGCAGAACTCTGCCCTGAAGCACGCCAAGAAGATACTCTTTGTACCCGACGCGCTGTCGTGGATGCTTACAGGCAACGAGGTATGCGAATACACCATCGCCTCCACCTCCGAACTGCTCGACCCACGCACCGGTCAGTTGGACGAACGACTGCTCCACTCGGTGGGCCTCTCACGCTCCAAGTTCGGCAAGATGATTAATCCGGGCACAATGGTGGGCACACTGACCGACGAGGTGCAACGCATGACGGGACTCGGACCCGTTCCCGTCTATGCGGTGGCTGGCCACGACACGGGCAGCGCGGTAGCAGCCGTACCCGCCAAGGACGAAAGGTTCGCCTACCTGTCGAGCGGCACCTGGAGCCTGATGGGCATAGAAACCAAGGAAGCCATCATCAACGACACCTCGTATGAGCGCAACTTCACCAACGAAGGCGGCATCGAAGGTACTACCAGGTTCCTGAAAAACATCTGCGGCATGTGGCTCTACGAGCGTTGCCGTGCTGAATGGGAATCAGCCAGCACTGAAGGGAGCATCGACCTCTCCCACCAGGCATTGCAAGACGCCGCAATGAAGGAAGCACCCTTCCGTTCGCTCATCAACCCCGACGACGGATGCTTTGCCAACCCCTCGTCTATGGTTGCCGCCATCCAACAGTACTGCAACGACACCCATCAGCCCGTGCCAGAGACACCCGCCCAGATTTGCCGCTGCATCTTCGAGTCGCTCGCGCTGCGCTATAAGCAGGTGTTCGGCTACCTGAAAGAAATGGCGTCGTTCCCCATCGAGGTGCTGCATATCATCGGCGGAGGGTCGAAGAACAAGTATCTCAACCAGTTCACCGCCAATGCCACAGGTGTGACCGTGCTGGCCGGCCCGCAGGAAGGGACCGCTTTCGGCAACATCATGGTGCAGGCCAAGGCAGTTGGACTGGTTAGTGACATATGGGAAATGCGTCGCCTCATCAAGAACTCACTTGTCCTGGAACGCTACGATCCTCAAGACAAAGACGCTTGGGACGCAGCCTACGAAAAGTATTTGAACCTAACAAAATAATAACAACACAACAATGAAAGAAGAAATGGTAAAGAAAGCGTATGAAGTGGCGAAAAGCCGGTACGCAGAAATAGGAGTGGATACAGAGGCTGTGCTGAAACAGCTGCAAGACTTCCACTTGTCACTCCACTGTTGGCAAGCCGACGATGTGCATGGATTTGAAGTGCAGGCTGGCGCCATGAGCGGCGGCATACAAAGCACGGGCAACTACCCAGGTGCAGCACGCAACATCGACGAACTCCGTCTGGACATTCTCAAAGCCAAATCACTCATCCCCGGCACGCACCGCTTGAACCTCCATGAGATTTACGGTGACTTCAAAGGAAAAGTCGTGGATCGAGATGAAGTGACTGTGGAGTATTTCCAGTCATGGATTGACTGGGCTAAGGAGAACAATACCTTGCTCGACTTCAACTCATCATCCTTCTCGCATCCGAAAAGCGGCAGCCTGACCCTGGCAAATCCCGACAAAGGCATCCGCAACTTCTGGATCGAGCACACCAAGCGTTGCCGCGACATCGCCAACGCCATGGGCGAGGCACAAGGCGACCCCTGCATCATGAACCTCTGGGTACACGACGGATGCAAGGACGTAAGCGTCAACCATGCTCTCTACCGCAACCTGCTCAAGCAGTCACTGGACGAGATCTTCGAGAAGAAACAACCCATGATGAAGGATTGTATCGAAGGAAAGGTGTTCGGAATCGGACTTGAGAGCTTCACCGTGGGCAGCCACGACTTCTACACGGCCTACGCAGCCAAATACGACAAGATACTGACCATCGACACAGGACACTACCACCCCACCGAAATGCCAGGCGACAAAGTGAGCGCCGTGCTGCCTTTCGTCAAGGAACTGATGCTCCACGTGAGCCGCCCCGTTCGCTGGGACTCCGACCATGTGACCATCATGGACGACCCCACACAGGACCTCTTCTTCGAGATTGTCCGGGCCGACGCCCTCGACCGCGTGCACTACGGACTGGATTTCTTCGACGGCAGTATCAACCGCATCGGTGCCTACGTCATTGGTTCTCGCTCCGCACAGAAGTGCATGCTCCGCGCACTGCTCGAACCTCGTGAGACCATCTCGAAGTTCGAACTGGCAGGCGAAGGCTACAAGGTACTTGCTCTCATCGAGGAACAGAAAGCAATGCCATGGCAGGCTGTCTATGACGAGTTCTGCGTGCGCAATAGTGTGCCTGTCGGCGCAGACTTCATCGCCGCGATAGAAGATTATGAAAAGAACGTGACCAGCAAGAGATAACAAGTATGTCAAGTAACAAAGGAAGTCTGAAGAGCACGATTGCCGTGTCTCTCACCAACTATCTCGACGCCGGAGCCATCGTGGCCGGGGCAAGCGGCCTGACCCTCTGGCAGAAATACTTGGGCCTGAGCGAGATCCACCTGGGATGGCTCAACTTCATCAGCGCCAACTGCCTCGGTGCCGCCCTCGGTGCCATCATCGGCGGTTTTCTGGCCGACAAGTACGGACGCAAGTTCATCTACACCTACAACCTGCTGGTCTATATGCTGGGCGTACTGCTCGTGATGTTCTCCG
This sequence comes from Bacteroidaceae bacterium, assembly GCA_017509605.1. Classification (GTDB taxonomy): domain Bacteria; phylum Bacteroidota; class Bacteroidia; order Bacteroidales; family Bacteroidaceae; genus RUG11857. The sequence continues at coordinate 17,406 of JAFWPH010000019.1, forward strand.
TGAACTTCCCGATGCTGTTGCTCGGATTCCTCATCACCGGCATCTCGGTGGGTGTGGGCGTACCGGCATCATGGACGTATATCTCCGAAAGTTCGGAGATCCACAACCGCGGACGCAACATCTGTATCTCGCAGATGTCCTGGGGATTTGGCCCGATGTTCATACTTTTACTGGGTATGTTCTTCGCTCCTGGTGGCTACCTGTTCAGTTGGGTGGAGGGCATTGCCCATACCATCGGCGGCACTGACCTCAGCGGCGACGCACTCAACGTGTTCAGCTCGCGCGTGGTGTTCTTCTCGCTCTTCGTGGTGGCTTTCATTGCTTGGAACCTGCAACGCAAACTGGAGGAGAGCAGTGAATGGAAAGCATCCAAAGAGGCCGCCAAGGCCAAAGGCGAGGACACTGGCCTGCTACATGCATTTGGCGTTTTGTTCTCCAACAAGATAGCCGTTCGCACGGTTTGTTTCCTTGCTGGCATCTACCTGACATGGAACCTCGTGGCTTCGGTGATGGGATTCTTCCAGCCACATATCTACGAGACGGCAGGCGGCCTCTCCAACGAGTACGCCAACATGCTGAGTTGTGTGGGATGGGCCATCGTGGTCGGAATCACCTTCTGCCTGTCGTTCTTCATCGACCGTCTGCCTCATAAGTTGTTCTACATCTTAGGTCTCGTGGCTGCACTCGCCACATGGGTGGTCGTCTTGAAAGGAGTGAACGGTATCGGCAGCCTGTGGGCTTTCTCCATCCTTTGGGGTATCAACGGTGGCCTGTCGGTTCAAATCTTCTATGCATTATGGGGTACGGAGTTGTTCCCTGCCAAGTTCCGCGCAGGAGCACAAGGCCTGATGTTCTTCATCGTGCGTGGCCTGTCGGCTATCTGGGGACTGGTGTTCACCTACATCTACGGCGAGAACGGCGAAGGCTTCACGGTGGCAGCCTGGTGCATGATTGCCCTGCTGCTCATCTCCCTGGTAGTGGGTGTCATTGGCGCACCAAAAACCCAAGGCAAGTCGCTCGAGCAAATCACCTTGGAACGCTACGGAGAAAACTATTAAACCTCATAAACACACCTCATGAATTGAAGTCCGCAGGTTTTCACTGCGGACTTCTTTTAGGTTTCCGCTTTTTCGTCATCACGACCTCACTGCCTCCTCTGTTTTTTATTCCCGTCGATGCCATTCTCATTTTCATGGTATCATTACTTGTTACTTTTGTGTTAATGAGAATCCCCTACATAAGAAAAATGGTGAAATGATGAGCCGCAACTCTCTGGTTCCCGTTTATTTTTTGTACCTTTGCACTATCAACTTGAACATCAACATGCCCCAAAACAAAACACGAATCATACAATTTGAAGTTTTAAGAGTAATTGCAGCGTTTGCCGTGGTTATGCTACACACAACCGCTCAAAGATTCAATGAGAGCTTTCTTTCTGCAGAATGGGATATAAGGAACCTTTATGACTCCTTTGTGAGATGGTCCGTACCCATTTTTGTGATGATTTCAGGAGCACTCTTTCTCGACTCCAAAAAGATAATCAACGTCAAGACGCTATATTCGAAGAATATTGCCCGTCTATTTTTCATTCTTGTATTATGGTCTATCATTTATGGAGTGGATAGTGGATTGAGGGGCTACGGATTTAGTAGCTTGGGGTCTCGAATAATTCAAGGGCCAGTACACCTATGGTTCTTGAAGATGCTCATTGGATTGTATATTGCGGTACCTATTCTCAGAGCAGTTGTTACCGACGTCAAGTTGGAACGCTATTTCTTATGCGTATCGCTTGTGTTCATCTACTTCATACCTATGCTGTTCCCCTTACTGAAAGAAGAACTCAGAAATCTTTTTGAGAACGTTTACCAAAGTTATGAGATTAAAACCGTATCAGGTTATGCGGGTTATTTTGTTCTTGGGCATTATCTGGCGAATAACGCAGTGAGAAAAACGACGAAAACAATCATCTATGTCCTTGGACTACTGAGTCCTGTGGCTGTTTGTTTTCTTACAAGATCATTATCCATTCATGATGGTGCACCCAATCTATTATACTATGAAAATATCAATCTGTTTACACTTTTCGAATCTGTCGCTATTTTCCTTTTTGTAAATAACAAGAAAATAGCGTCGAAATATCATCCATTCATCCTCTTTGCTTCAAAACTAAGTCTTGGCATTTACATCATTCACCCCCTAATACTCAATCATTATTATGACTTATGTAGCATGAGGATGGTCTCTTCGCATCCGCTGGTGTTTTTACCCATCGATGCCATTCTCATTTTCATGGTATCATTACTTGTGACCTTGTTATTAAGTAGAATACCCTATATCAGGAAAATCGTAACTTGAAAGAATCAGCCCTCCCCCATTTCCTTCTAAGGAAAAAGAGGAGGGCTGATTTTTTCTGAGTCCCCAAAAGAGTGCTTTTTATTTGGGCAGGTTGAATGCGCGGCTCATCTCTGCCATCTGCTCGTCGCTCATGCCCTCAGGCGTGAAGCCCATGCACTTGGCACTGATGTAAATCTTGGCGCTCTTGCAAAGCACGTCAATCTGGTCGAATGCATCCATCACATCCAAGCCCTGGGCGAAGACACCATGCTTCTCCCATAGCACCACATCGTAGTCGTCGAGTTCCTTGAGTGTGGCGTCGGCCAGTTCGTTGCTGCCAGGAAGGGTGTAAGGAATGATGCCCAGTCCCAGTGGGCAGAAGGCTTTGGTCTCGGGTATCATGCTCCAAAGGATCTTGGTCAGCACATCCTTAGCGAGCATCTCGCGGTTGTGACTCATGGCCACCAGTTCGATCGGATGCGTATGCACCGTGGCCTTGTAGTTGGAACCCTTCTCGATAAGGTGGTTGTGGACGGTGAGATGCGAGGGCAACTCACTGGTGGGATTGACGGGGTTGTCAGCGATAATCACGTAGCTGGCACAGTCATCAAGGATGCGAATGACGGATCCGTTGTCCATCGGCCAACGCGCGAGGTCGCGCATGCGCTTTCCCGTTCCCTTGCAATAGAAATACTTGCCCTTAAGGTATGGGAGGGTGATACCTATTGCCTTCACTTCACTGATAGCGGGCATCTGACGAATATCGTCGTCCACAAAATCGGTGATGTTGACCGTAATATTACCGCCGTTACGTTCGGCCCAACCATTGGTCCACAAATAACCCGCCACCTCGGCTATCTTCATCACTTCAGCCTTGAGTGCAGGACGGTTGTCTAAAATACTGTTCATTGTGATATGTTTGATTAAGTTCTAAGATTCAAAAATAAAGGCTATTTGGACTTGACGTTGTCGGTTAACTTGACGTTGCGGGCACTCTCACTCAGTGGATTGGTGAGGTAATGCTTCTTGCGTGCATCACCATCGAGGTTGAGGGTGCCATTACCCACAGCCTGTATGTTCAACTTATCGCAATCGACTTTGAGGTTGGTTGTACCATCGCCTGTGGAAAGCAAAGTCACATCCTTGGCCTTGCAGGACAAGTCGTTGGTGGCGGTGCCGGAGAATGTGAGATTGGCTTCACCCTCCACCTCATAGCCTCCTGAGACATTACCACTGCCTTTTCCCAGCAGGTCAACGCTTTGTGCCCGACAAGAGGCTATGGTGACATTGCCTGCATCGTTATTCTGCACTAACAGTGTGTTGCATTCCACACTGTCGAGTTCCACATTTCCAGAGCCCATCACCCCAATCTGCATGTCAGTGGTGTGGATGGTTCCAAAACCACGGAAGGAGCCGCTGTTGCAAGCAGCGAGCAAACGCAACTCGGGACACGACACATAGACCTTGAGGTTCGAACGGGAAGTGAAGGCATGCACGTCGATATTGTTCTCCCCTCTCCTACTGAGCGTGAGGGTGCCGGAATCAAACTCCGCCACCATGCTCGGGAAAAGCGTGCTGTCGCCCTCATACTCCAAGGAATAGTCACCCTCAGTAAAGTACACATCGAAGGTGCCGATGTGGGTGATTTGGAAGAACTCGCGCTCACAGCTCTGCCTGCGACGCACAATCCTTGCGGAATCTGCCTCCTGACTTTCCGCTCCAGCCACTTTGCCGCCGTTTTGTTTCTTGTCAGTCCCCGTGCAAGCCGTGAACATCATGACCACAACAGCCAGTAGAGCGAGGAAAGATCTTTTTATTGCCATATCTTGAATTGTTTTTTTACTCAGCTTAATGTAACGTCCTCTTTAACTCCCATTTTAACTCCCATTTATAATTAATAAATAAGCATGGAGATGAAGTAGGCGACAACGGTCGATACGAAGACGCAGACCAGACCCGGCATCATGAAACTGTGGTTGAGCAGGTACTTGCCGATAACGGTCGTACCTGTTCGGTCGAAGTTCACGGTGGCGATATCAGATGGATAGTTGGGGATGAAGAAATAGCCATAGACGCTGGGCAACACACCGAGCAACACTGGCCCGGGAAGGCCAAGGGAATAAGCGAGAGGCAACATGGCCACCACTACCGCGCCCTGGGAGTTGATGAGCACCGACACGAGGAAGAACACCAACGCAATCGACCATTTATACTCTGAAACGATACCTCCAAGTGCTTCTTGCATCTGGGAAAGGTAGTTGGAGAAATAGGTGTCGGCGAGCCATGCGATACCATAGATAGCCACTACGGCCACCATGCCGCTTTGCCATACAGCGCCCGCCACAGCCTTCTTCGGACTGGCCTTACAGAAGATAATCATCAATGCGGCAGCTGAGATCATCACAATCTGAATGACAAGATTCATCTTCAGTTTGGTGGTAGAAGCCTCTGTCACACCATCCATCACAATACCCAATTTGGCAATTTGGTCGGGTGTGAGTGTCTGCCCGTCGAATAAAGTGACATTGGAAGCGTCCTTCACTGCCTTGACTGTATTATACTCGGGCAGGATATTCTGGAAAACGGCGAACATCACAATCACGAGCAACGCGGCAAGGAAAATGTAAACCGCACGTTTGGATTCCTTCGAGATCTCCTTGTCGAGCGTGGTCGCAGTGTTGCCAAACACATAATTATAATACTCCGGGTCACTGATCCTTTTCTGGAAAGCAGGGTCCTTGTCAAGGTCTTTGCCTCTTTTAAACGAACAAGTGGCGGCCACCATGAGTCCACAGAGACAGGCCGGGATGGTAACCATCAGCACTTGAGGTATGGTGACATGGAAACCATTAGCGGCAGAAATGGTGGTGAAAGCCACCACTGCAGCTGCGATGGGAGAGCATGTGATACCCACCTGAGAAGCCACCGAAGCCACTCCGCAGGGACGCTCGGGGCGTATGCCCTTCTTTATCGAGATATCGACGATGATGGGCATCAGCGTATATACCACGTGGCCTGTTCCCACCAGAACGGTGAGGAAGAATGTGCAAAGCGGCGCGTAGAAGGTGATGTGGTCGGGGTGCTTCCTCAGCATCTTCTCGGCAATCTGAATGAGCCAGTCCATACCTCCTGACGCCTGCATGATGCCGGCGCATGTGACAGCGGCGATGATGATGTAGATGACATCGGTCGGCGGTGTGCCTGGTTTCATGCCAAACCCGAACACCAAGATGGCGAGACCGATTCCCGAAATGGCTCCAAGAGCCAATGAGCCGTAACGCGAGCCCACATAGAGCGCGAGCAGGACGACCAGTAGTTCAATGATCATTAACATAATTATGTACTGTGATTTTTTAAGGTTATTATCTATTTATCCGTTACTTTTACTGCAAAAATAAGACTTTTCAACGTAATTATCTGCATTCTCTGCAATTATTCGCTGAAAAAAACGTAACTTAGCATCGAAATAGAATTATCACCAATCAATTTATCCATAGACTAACACTAAAAAACACAAGTATTATGAGACGGTTTTTCTACCTCACCCTCTTGCTGCTGTTCTTCACCACAGCGAGCGAGGCACAACAAATCAAGGATTTCACATACAAAATCTACGGAATGGCACGAACCGACTACTTCTTCAACTCGAGACAAAACGAGGAGACAGTAGAAGGCATCTTCCTCATGTTCCCCAAGAACAATGACTACGACCCAAATGGACATGACATCAACGCACATCCCGAGAGCAGTCTCTACAACCTACACACCCGCCTGGGCGTAGATTTGACTGGTCCCGAAATCTGGGGAGCTAAAACCTCCGCAAAGATCGAGTTCGACTTCCGCGGTTCTGGCTCCACATTCGGTGTAATACGTCTTCGTCACGCTTATGCCAAACTCGACTGGGGAAACAATGAATGGCTTCTGGGACAAACCTGGCATCCGCTCTACGGCACCGTGGCGCCCGAACTGATGAACCTGAACATGGGCGCACCCTTCCAACCCTTCAACCGCGCGCCCCAAATCCAATACAGCTATGCACCTAAGAACCTGCTGCTCCGTGCGTCCATCTTGTGGCAGACCCAATATCTGTCGGTAGGCCCCAAAGGGAAAAGCCGTGACTACATCCACTACAGCAACATCCCCGAGATGTTCATCGGCCTCGACTACCAAGACGCTACCTGGACTGCCGGCGCAGGCCTGCATTTCTCCTCGCTTGTCCCAAGACTTAGCAGCACAGTGTATGATGACCTCAACATGCCTGTGACGTATAAGGTATCGGAACGCATCAATGGCCTGACGGGTGAGGTACATTTCAAATACAAGGACAAGAAGTTGATGGTGGCTGGCAAATCGACACTTAATTCCAACCTCACCCAATGCAGCTCAGTGGGTGGATACGGCTCTACAAGCGCAGATCCCGTGACCGATGAACGTGAATACGCACCGCTTCGCATCTCGCACAGCTGGCTCAACGTGATGTACGGTAACAAGTGGCGCGGCGGTGTGTTCCTCGGCTATCTCAAGAACCTCGGTGCCTCTAAAGAAGTGTTCAACCTTTGCGGTACCGGCACCGACCTCGACCAACTCACCAATGCCAGTGTGGAACTTACCTACAATATCCCCCACTGGAAGATTGGCGCTGAATACAGCTTGACCACCGCCTGGTATGGCACCAACGACGAAAAGGGAAAAGTGCATGACACCCACGACGTGTCGAACAACCGCTTCGTGATCAGCGCACTTTACAGCTTCTAATCAATTATTCACAATAAATACTAAATCTCATTAACAGTCATTGCTGTTAGAGGGAAATTGCCTTATTTTGCAGAATGGATGTCGAAATTGGGCGCCATTACCATTACGGCTTATTATAATATTTTAATAGCAACTTAATGATTTAGATTAGATTATAAATTTTTATTAAACCATTACTTTAACATGAAGAAAATCATCAACACGATGGCGTTTGCCATTGTTTGCGTGCTGTTCACAAGCTGTGGCAGCAAGAAACAGATGCTGGCACTGACCGAAGCCAACAACCTGTTGAAGACCGAAAACAACGACCTGAAGATGCAACTCGCGCAGAGCAACACCAAGGTGAAGAGCTTGGAAGACCAACTCGCCGATGCCAAGGAACGCAACGCCGACCTGAAGGAACAATATGCCAGCTTGCAGCGTTCGTTGGAGCAAAGCCTGCAGCAGAACTCGGAGGGCAACATCAACATCTCCAAACTTGTTGACGAGATCAACGCCTCTAACAAGTTCATCAAGCAGTTGGTGGAAGCCAAGTCGAAGAGCGACTCACTGAACATGCTCCTGACCAACAACCTGACCCGCTCCCTCTCGGGCTCTGAGAAGGACGAGGTGGACGTGAAAGTGCTCAAGGGTGTGGTTTATATCTCACTTGCCGACAACATGCTTTACAAGTCGGGCAGTTACGAGATCAACAGCCGTGCAAGCGAGACGCTGGGCAAAATCGCAAAGATCATCACCGACTACAAGGACTACGACGTGCTGATAGAGGGCAACACCGACAATGTGCCCATCTCACGCACCAATATCCGCAACAACTGGGACCTCAGCGCCCTACGCGCCTCTTCGGTGGTGCAGTGCCTGCAGAACGATTACGGTGTTGACCCCAAGCGCCTGACCGTAGGCGGACGAGGAGAGTACAACCCTATCGCCACCAACGACAGCGCCCTGGGACGCCAGCGTAACCGCCGCACTCAAATCATCATCACGCCTAAGCTCGACCAGTTCATGGACCTCATCGACCAGGCGCCAGAGGACGACGATTAACCACACAAACCTACCACATCTATGAGATCGCATCCCATCACATTCTGTCTCTGCCTGGCAGGTTTTATCCTTCTGTCGTGCACTGAGGAGAAAAGACCGTCATTTCCCCCCGGCATAATCGAGGGAGAGGACATAGCGGCATTCGGGGTCACACTCGACACGACCGCCCGACCCCTTTCGAAAGTGGAAAATGAGCAGATAGCCACATCCGCCTCAGCAGCCAACTACTATGACTACGTCGAGAACAGCACCTTCGACAAACAGGTGAAGGTGACTTTCTCGGGCGGAGAAGCGACTGTAGAGCCATCACTGGTAGGAATGTCGGTCAGCCGGAACGGCGCTGACGTGCTCATCAAATCTTCCGCACTCGGTGTGGAGTACGTTGTGAAAGGTTCAACCAACAACGGTTCACTGACCATCAACAGCAAACAGAATGTGAAGATCACGCTCGACGGCTGTCAGATCAAGAACCCTGACGGCGGCGTCATCGAAGTCACGGGCGCTCCCTACACCTACATGGTGCTGGCCGACGGCGACAACTACCTGGAAGACGGTTTCGTGCTCAAACAGACCAAACAGGACAAGGAGAGCGAGGACAATGGCTCGGCCAACTACTCACTCGACGAACTCAAGAGCCGAAGCAGGACACAAGCCAACACCGTGGGGATGAAGAAGAAAAAGAACAGCATTAAAGGCACCATCCTGACCGAACGCAACTTGATTTTCAGCGGCCGTGGCAGACTCAGCATCCAATGCAACAGCAAGTCGGGCATCCGTGCCGACGAGGAAGTGGTGTTCCGCCCAGGTACAGTGGTCAACGTGAACACACGCGAAGGCAAAGGCATATCGGGCAAGACCGGCATCATCATCTATGGCGGTGTGCTGAACATCGACACAGGAAACAGCAACAAACGAGGCATCTCAAGCAAAGGCATGCTTGCCATCTACGGCGGACGTGTCACGGTATTGTCGGCTGGAGGAGAGAAAGCTGAGGGAATAGAGTCGAAAAACGTGATGCTCATCAATGGAGGCGACATCCGTGTGGCGGCTTTTGACGACGGCATCAACGCAGGAGAGGACCTCGTGGTCAATGGCGGCAACCTCTATATTTGCTCCTCGACCAACGACGCGCTGGACGCCAACGGCAACCTCATCATCAACGGAGGCACCATCGTGGCCAGTGGAGGCAGAGAACCAGAATGCGGGCTCGACGCCAACGAGGAAGCCGGTTTCCGCGTATTCATCAATGGAGGTACAGTAGTGGCCACTGGAGCCAACAACTCCATACCATCCGACAAATCGAAACAGGCGTCAATCATCTACGGCGGCGAACTCGACAGCACGGGATGTATAGGACTAACCACCGGCGCTACCTCCAATCCGCTGCTTGCATACAACCTGATGCGCGATTACGGCAAAAACGGGCAGGTACTCTTCAGTTCCGACCAAATTTCTACCGGAACCGCTTATGACATTGTCAAAGGAAAGGCCATCAAAGACGAGAGCACATTCTTCGGACTGACCCTCCATCCCTCAAAAATAAACGGCAAAGTGGTGGAAAAAACAAACGAGCTGAAAAGCATGGTGAGCAAGGTCGGAACATTCCCCGCACCTCCTCCAGGAGGCCCCATGCCACCTCAATGAATGAATGACGAAAAACCGGCATATCCGGAAAACCAATCAGGGCCGTTATCGAAATCTCGATAACGGCCCTGATCATATATGAATGTCTTGCTTAGAGCAATCCTTCCTGCTTGAAAACCTTGACCATCACTTCCACACAACGGTCCACCTGCTCTGTGGTGTGAGTGGCCATGAGCGCTACCCTGACGAGCGTATCCTGAGGCGCGCAGGCTGGTGGTATCACAGGATTGATGAACACTCCGTTGTCGAATGCCAACTTGGTCACCTTGAAGGTCTTGAACACATCCCTTACATACAACGGGATAATTGGGCTCTCTGTCTCTCCCATCTCGAATCCGGCTTCCTTGAAACGAGCGAGAGCGTAATTCGTCACCTTCCAAAGGTTCTCAATTCTCTCGGGCTCTGCCTTGAGGATATTCAGCGCCTCCATGGCTGCCGCTGTGGTGGCGGGAGTGTTGCTGGCACTGAAGATATATGTTCTGGAGTTGTGTCTGAGATAGTTGATGGTATCGGAATCGGCCGCGATAAAACCTCCGATAGATGCGAGCGACTTGCTGAATGTACCCATAATGAGGTCCACGTCGTCTGTCACTCCGAAATGGTCGCACGTTCCACGTCCGTTGCGTCCGAAAACACCGAGTCCATGAGCCTCATCGACCATGATCGAAGCATTGTACTTCTTCTTGAGTTCCACAATCTCAGGCAGTTTGGCAAGGTCGCCTTCCATCGAGAAGAGACCATCAGTGACGATGAGTTTCACTGCCTCTGGATTACAGATCTTCAGTTTACTCTCAAGGTCTTCCATGTCGTTGTGCTTGTAGTGGAGGAAGGTGGAATAAGAGAGCCTTCTTCCATCCACAATCGATGCATGGTCACGGTCGTCGCCCAGAATATAGTCGTTGCGTCCAGTCAAGCAAGAAACCACACCTGAGTTCACTGTAAAACCTGTGGAATAAACCAAGGCATCGTCTTTGCCGACAAAATCTGCCAACTCGTGCTCAAGTTGAACATGTATGTCAAGGGTTCCGTTGAGGAATCTCGATCCAGCACAGCCTGTACCATATTTCTGAACAGCCTTCACGGCGGCATCGACAATTCTCTTGTCGTAAGTGAGTCCCATGTAGGAGTTGGAACCGAACATGAGTACTTTCTTGCCGCTCATCATGACTTCTGTGTCCTGATGGCTGTCGATTTGTCTGAAGTAAGGATAGACACCCAGCTCCATGAACTTCTGAGGTTCCCTGTACTTCTTGAATCTTTCTTGTAATAAACCCATAATTAAATTAGCAACCCTATGAGTTTGGGACATTCACCGTAGTCTATCTCGTCTGGTGTTCTTCCTGTAGCATAGGAATTATATAAAATAATGTATCCACTTTACAGCAGGTCTATGCTACAATCCGAAAAAGATGTCCCCTATAGGCACTTTTTTAGTTTGTATGATTTTAAAATCCTTTAATTACTTCTTGATTTGTCCAATCAGAGTGCAAAGTTACTAAAAAATGTTTTTATTCCCATCCTTTCGTGTAAAAAAATGCGTTTTAAATAAAACAAAGGGTAATAAAAGCGGAAAATTGAGTCGGAAATGCTAAATTTGCAGTCGAAAAGATTAAAAACCCTGTCATGAGTTCTGGGAAACAAAAAATCATTTTTATCATCAACCCCATTTCGGGCAACAAGGGAAAGGATGTGGTCGAACGAACCATTACCACCCTCATCGACAGCATACGCTACGATGTGGAGATCGTTCGCACCGACCACAAGGGACATGCTACCGACATCGCTACTAAGGCTGTAAACGACCATGTGGATATTGTCTGCGCGGTGGGAGGCGACGGTACCGTCAACGAGGTGGCACGTGCTTTGGTGAACAGCCAGACTGCACTCGCCATCATTCCTTTCGGCTCGGGAAACGGCCTCGCACGACACCTCCAAATACCCATGGAATCAGCGAAAGCACTACGCCTCATCAACGACGGATATATACAGCCCATGGACTATGGCCTGGTCAACAACACCCCCTTCTTCTGCACCTGCGGAGTCGGATTCGACGCCTTCATCTCGGCAAAGTTCTCCGAAAGCGGCAAAAGAGGACCACTGTCTTATATCGAAAATATACTGAAAAACGGACTGGGCTACAATCCAGAGACCTACGAACTGGAGAGCGAGGACGAATACAACGTGAAATCCACCTACAAGGCTTTCCTCATCTCTTGCGCCAACGCCTCGCAATACGGCAACAACGCTTTCATCGCACCGCAGGCATCGGTCCGCGACGGACTGATGGACGTGACCATACTTGAGCCCTTCAACTTCATGGACGCGCCTGCCATCGCCATACAGCTGTTCAACGGCACCATCGACACCAACAGCCGCATCAAGACATTCCGCTGCCGCAACCTACACATCAAACGCTCTAAGCCTGGCGTCATCCATTTCGACGGCGAGCCCATGGAGACAGGCAAAGACATCGATGTGCGCCTGATACCCAAGGCGCTCAGGTGTGTGTGTTCCATGGATGAGGGACCGATGAAAATGACACGAAACATACAGAACTTCTTCAACGAGCAGTTCTACGACGTGTTCTACCGTTCAGAAGAGTTATTGGAAAACAACCCGCTCAACCCGCTGCTGAACAAGCTGAACATCGGACCGAAAAAGAAGGAAGAGTAAAGGAAAAAGTCAAAGCACACCTTTGCTCGAAGGCAACTGGAAGTTGTGGATGTCGCGCTTCACAGCCATCTTGATGGCTCGCGCCAACGCCTTGAAGATGCCTTCAATCTTATGGTGCTCGTTGTCACCCTCCGCCTTGATATTGAGATTCATCTTTGCAGCGTCGCTGAAACTCTTGAAGAAATGGAGGAACATCTCCGTAGGCATATCCCCCACTCTCTCACGCTTGAACTGGGCGTCCCAAACGAGCCAGGCCCTTCCGCCGAAATCAATGGCCACCTGGCAGAGACAGTCGTCCATGGGAAGGCAGTAGCCGTATCGCTCGATGCCGCGCTTGTTGCCCAATGCCTTGAGGAAACACTCCCCAAGCGCGATGCCAGTGTCCTCAATCGTGTGGTGCTCATCGACATGGAGGTCGCCTTTAACGTGAATCCACAGCCCCACATTGCCATGCTTGGCGATTTGCTCCAACATGTGGTCGAAGAAACCGAGACCCGTCGAGATGTCGCACTGTCCCTGTCCGTCGAGGTCAAGCCTGATGTCCACATCCGTCTCCTTCGTGGTGCGGCGAACAGCGGCCACACGATGCCCTGCATAAATCACCTCCGAAACCTTATCCCATGAATCGACAACAATCACTTGGTCGCTGAAGGCATACTTCCCTACAAGCGACGGATTGAGAATCAAGGCCTTGCATCCAAGGTTGAGCGCCAGTTGCGCGTCGGTTTCCCTGTCACCTATCACATAGCTGTTCCGCAGGTCGTACTCACCTCCAAGGTACTGGGTGAGCATGGCCGTACCGGGTTTGCGCGTGGGCAGGTTGTCTTTGGGGAAAGAACGGTCGATAAGGATGTCATCAAACACGACACCCTCGCCTTTCAGCGTCTGGAGCATCAGATTGTGTGTGGGCCAGAAGTCCTTCTCAGGATAGGCTTCTGTCCCCAATCCGTCCTGATTGCTCACCATCACCAGTTCGTGGGATGTGTGGGAGCGGAGGAATGCGAGATTGGAGATGACACCGTCAACAAAACGGAACTTCTCAAACGAATCGATTTGCTCGTCCTTGGGTTCCCAGAGGATTGTGCCGTCGCGGTCGATGAATAGGGCTGTTTTCATTGTGGGGATTCTTTCTATGGGTTGGATAGGTTGAAGATGGAGGGGGATCATGCCTTGAACTTGATGAGCGCTGAGAGCAAGGCTGTGTTCTCGGCCTTGGTGCCGATGGTGATGCGGAGGCAGTTCTCACACAGTGTCACCCTGTTTCTGTTGCGCACGATGATGCCGCGCTCCACAAGATAGCGGTAGATGGCGTTGGCATCAGTGACCCTCACAAGGAAGAAGTTGGCGGCCGTTGGGAAAATCTTCTTGCAAATAGGCAAGGCGGCAAAAGCGCTCATCAGCCTGTCTCGCTCCTCCGTGACCATGATCAGGTGCTGACGGTAACCACTCTGGTCGCGAAGTAAGTCCATGGCTTTCTCCTGCGAGAGTTTGTTGATATTGTAGGGATACTTCACCTTGTTGAAAAGACTGATGATATCGGTCGAGGCAAAGGCCATGCCGAGCCTGAGGGCCGCTCCAGCCCATGCCTTCGACATAGTGTTGAGCACGATGAGGTTAGGATAAAGGCCGAGGTCGAGCCTGAGCGGTTTCTGTTTGGAGAAGTCTGAATATGCCTCGTCAACCACCACAATGCCCTGGAACTTGAGCAGCAACTTCACAATCTCGTCCCTGTCGAGATCGTTGCCCGTAGGGTTGTTGGGCGAGCAGATCCAAATGACCTTGGTCCTCCTGTCGCAGGACTCAAGCAGACGGTCTGCCGTGAACTGGTAGTTCTCGTCGAGCATCACCTTGCGGTAGAAGATATCGTTGATATCGGCACAAACCTTATACATGCCATAGGTAGGCTCAATAGCCACTACATTATCCACACCAGGATGACAGAAAATCCTATACACCAAGTCGATAGCCTCATCACTGCCATTGCCAAGGAAAATGTTGGGCACAGGCACTCCCTTGATGGGGGAGATCATCTCCTTGAGTCTCTCCTGAAGAGGATCGGGATAACGGTTGATTGTGTTGTTGTAGGGATTCTCGTTGGCATCAAGATAGGCAGAGGCGCTGACTCCCTTGAACTCATCACGAGCACAGCTGTAGGGTTCGAGTTGCCAGATATTCTTCCTGACCAAAGGCTGAAGTTCAAACATAATCTTTCTTGTTATTTGGACGTATGTGAAACAGAATTGTGTCTTTCCGACATGCGGAAAACAATTCATCCTGCAAAATTGCGCAAAAAAGTCGAGAAAAACAAGAAAAGCGTCCAAGAATGCTCCTCATCGCTGTCATTTGCATTTTTTTTGTTTATTTATCGAGAAATTTCTTTTTCAATTCATGGAAAGAATGTAACTTTGCAAATGAAAACTCAAAAACATAATCATTATGAAACTAAAAATAGTGTTTTTATTGACATTTAGCATCATCTCATCGGTTTGTTTCAGTCAAAAAGTAAAAACAGTAACATTAAATACTGACATGAGGTGCGCACGTTGTGAGGCGCGCATCGTTGCAGGACTCAAGAACCAGCCTGGTGTTCAGGACGTGAGCAGCGAACTGCTGAAGAAGACCGTGACTGTGACCTACGACAAGAAGAAGACTTCACCAGAACAACTCATCAGCGCCATCGAGCAGATGAACTTCAAAGCCGAAGTGGCAAAGAAGGGCAAGAAGAGCACGTTGAAGGTGGAAAAATGCGAGGGTGAAGGCAACTGTGAGGAGGAGAAAGAGAAAGAAAAATGACAGCAAACAATGCTCCTCATAGACTAACAGTGACAATAAACAAATAATAATTATGTGTGGAATTGTAGGTTATTTAGGCACCCGTCAAGCGTTCCCCGTCTTGATGAAAGGCCTCAAACGATTGGAATACAGAGGTTATGACAGCGCCGGCGTGGCCCTTTTGACCAACAAAGGCGAACTCAATGTTTATAAGACCAAGGGCAAGGTGGCCGATCTGGAGGCCTATGTGGCCGACAAAGACATCTCTGGCACCGTGGGCATCGCACACACACGGTGGGCGACACATGGAGAACCCAACTCGACGAACGCACACCCCCATATCTCCGCAAGCGGCAAACTGGCCATCATACACAACGGCATCATCGAGAACTATGCCGTCTTGAAGCAGTATTTGAAGGAACATGGCGTGGGATTCCGCAGCGACACCGACACCGAAGTGCTCATCCAGTTGGTGGAGTACATCAAGAACACCAAAGGTTGTGACCTACTGACCGCTGTCCGAATGACACTGCGCATGGTGGTCGGCGCCTACGCCATAGCCATCCTCAACAGCGAGGACCCCAACCAGATCATCGTGGCCCGAAAGAGCAGCCCGTTGGTCATCGGCATCGGAGAGGAAGAATGGTTTGTGGGCAGCGACGCATCGCCCATCATCGAATACACCGACAAGGTGATCTACATTGAGGACAACGAGGTGGCAGTCCTCACCCGCGGACACAACTACAAGATTGTGGACATCCACAACGTGCAGATCGACCACGACATCCAGACCATCGACATGGACCTGGGACAGATAGAGAAAGGGGGATTCCCCCACTTCATGATGAAGGAGATCTTCGAGCAGCCCGACTGCCTGAGCAAGTGCATGAGCGGAAGGGTGAATGTGGATATCGACAACGTGGTGTTGTCGGCCGTCATTGACCACCGCGACAAACTACTGTCAGCCAAGCGTTTCATCATCGTGGCTTGTGGCACCAGCTGGCATGCCGGACTGATCGGAAAACAACTGCTCGAGAATTTCTGCCACATACCTGTGATGGTGGAGTATGCCTCGGAATTCCGCTACAGCAACCCGCCCATCTCGTCCGACGATGTGGTGATAGCCATCTCACAGTCGGGAGAGACCGCCGACACCCTGGCTGCCGTGGAGATGGCTAAACGTAAGGGCGCATTCATCTACGGCGTGTGCAACGCCGTCAGCTCATCCATCCCTCGTTCCACCGACACTGGAAGCTACATCCATGTCGGACCTGAGATCGGTGTGGCCAGCACCAAAGCCTTCACGGGCCAAGTGACCGTCCTGACCATGCTGGCACTGGCTCTGGCCAAGGAGAAAGGCACGATAGGCGAACAGGAATTCAAGGAAACGGTGGAAGAACTCTATGCCATACCCGACAAGATGCGCAAGATACTCGAAGAGAACCCGCGCATCGAGACCATCGCCAAGATCTTCACCTACGCCCACAACTTCCTCTACCTGGGACGTGGATTCAACTATCCTGTTGCTCTTGAGGGCGCGCTGAAGTTGAAGGAAATCAGCTACATCCACGCAGAGGGCTATCCCGCAGCGGAGATGAAACACGGACCTATCGCCCTGATCGACGAGGAGATGCCTGTGGTGGTCATCGCCACCAACAACACGCTCTACGACAAACTGATGAACAACATACAGGAGATCAAGGCCCGCAACGGACGTGTAATCGCCATCGTCAACGAGGGCGACACACGTGTGAGCAGCATGGCCAACGAGGTGATTGAGGTGCCCTGCACCAAGGAATGTCTGGAGCCGCTGCTGGCCATCATCCCACTGCAGTTGCTCGCCTACCACATCGCTGTATGCAAGGGCAAGGACGTTGACCAGCCGCGCAACCTCGCCAAATCGGTGACGGTGGAATAGACGTGGTATTCACTCGGCCATAATGGCGGCAAGATGCAGTAATTTATAGACTTTGAGATACATGAGGGAGGGATTGACGCCCAGCAGATTGGCGGTCAGTCCCTTCTTTGTGTGTTTGTACAACCATGCGGCAAAACGCTTCATTCCAAAGCGACAGAGCAGTTCGTAGGCATGGAGGAGCGAAGATCCCTCTCGCAGTTTGGGATAGAACTTCTTCAGCGTATGGTTGGATTCCCTGACTTTCTGTAAGAACACGTCATTGTCCTCGATGTCCATGTTGAGCATCGGGTTCTCGATATGCAGGACTGACAAACCTTTTTCCTTGAGTTGGCTGCCGAAAAGCAAGTCCTCGTAGCCATAGTCCTTGAAATCCTCGTCAAAACCGGTCTTGACGAAGGCCTCCTGGCTGATCATGAAATTGAAAGAACGGAACGAGGCGTAAGGGCGTCGGTTGCGCCTCTCGACCGTAAAACGACTTTCTGCCTCCTTCTCATACCTGTACCTCAAGGTTTTTCCTGGCGAAGGACACACCTCGGGATGGATGATGGAACCACAAACCACATCTGCCTTCCCCACAGCTTCAACATAGACGGAGAGAAACGCGGAGTTGGTTGGCATCCCGTCAGCGTCAAGGAAGAGCAGTTGGCTGTATTGGGCCTGCTGGGCGAGAAAATTGCGGGTGGCTGCCCTTCCGCCGTTTTGAGTGCGCATGAAGACACGGCATCCTTCCACATCGTCCAGCGAAGCGTTGGCCTGACGCACTTCATTGTCAGTGGAACAATCGTCGGCCACCAGAATCTCCACTGCCACAGACAACTCGGCAACCTCCTTTGCCAGACGTTTGACAAGGGCTGTGCAATCGTAATTGTATGTGGGAACAAGCACCGACAGCATGACAGGAGGCAAAAAGAGTCCTCCCCGAGCCTCTCACCATTGGAAATCTGGCAAGAAAAGTGGTTAAAGGCTTATACGGGGAGGGATTATTGATAATTAATTATGTGAACAGGGAATTCTAAAAAAGCCCCTTAATATTGCTCGTTCTCGTTGGGGAACTTGCGGTCTTTCACATCTCTAATATAGTCACCTATGGCATCGGTCATCACCTGGCTGAGGTCAGCGTAGCGTCTGAGGAACTTGGGAGTGAATCCCTTGGTCATGCCAAGCATGTCGTCAATCACAAGCACCTGGCCATCAACCGCTCCTCCAGCGCCAATGCCAATCACGGGAATCTTGAGCTCTGATGCCACCTGCTCAGCCAGTTTGGCAGGGATCTTCTCCAGCACCACAGCGAAACAACCAGCCTCTTCGAGCAGGTGAGCGTCGGCTACCAGCTTCTTGGCCTCAGCCTCTTCCCTTGCCCGGACCGTGTAGGTGCCGAACTTGTTGATGCTCTGAGGAGTGAGACCCAGGTGGCCGCAGATGGGGATGCCGGCGGCCAGAATGGCCTTCACCGTCTTGATGATCTCCTCTCCACCTTCGAGCTTAAGGGCATCGCAATGGCTCTCCTTCATGATTCGGATGGCATTCTGAACGCCTTCTGTGGCGTTGACCTGATAGGTGCCGAAAGGCATGTCGCAGACAACAAGGGCACGTTTCACTCCCCTGACCACCGACTTGGCATGATAAATCATCTGGTCAAGCGTGATGGGCAAGGTTGTGATGTTGCCCGCCATGACATTGGAGGCTGAGTCGCCCACAAGAATCACGTCCATACCAGCACCATCGACAATCTGGGCAGTCGTGTAGTCGTAAGCCGTGAGCATGGCTATCTTCTTGCCCTCTGTCTTCATTTGGAAAAGTCGGTGAGTGGTGACTTTCCTCTGGTCTTCAACTAAATATCCAGCCATTTCTTCTGATGTTATGTTTTAATGATTAATATAATAATGATTCGCCACTGTTCTTGCGCTCAAGCAGTTGACAAACCTTCAGGTAGTCGAGCTCCTTGAAAGTATGAACAGCTACGTCGCAGTACTGCTTGACGGTCTCTTCCGGATTGGTGGTGATGAACCCGATGGTGAGCATCCCGGAGTTCTGACCGGCCTTGAGCCCGTTAACGGCGTCCTCAAACACCACACAATGCTCAATGGGCGCATCGAAAACCTCAGCGCCCAACAGGAAACATGAGGGGTCGGGCTTGGACTTGGGGAACATCTCCGCGGTCAGCACACGGTCGAAGAGCTGGTCGAAGTCTGGGTTGTAGTCTCTCACACTCCGCATCTTGACCTCGTTGGAACTGGTGACCACGGCGCACTTCACTCCCTGGCTCCTGATCTCGGAGACAAACTCCCTCGCTCCAGGAAAGAAATCATAACGCATGGACTTCTCCCATTGAGTGATCATCCCTGCCATCTCATGCCTCAGAGGCTCTTCCCTGAAGTAACGGTCCAAAATATCGGTGAGCGTCGTACCCTTGATTCGGTTGGCGAAATCCGGCTCGTCAGGAAAGAACTGACGCTGCATCCTGTTCCAAAACACGGAATACTGCGATTCGGTGTCGATGAGCGTGCCGTCGAGGTCGAAAAGTGCCACTCTAAAGTCGCATGGAGTCTTCTTGTTCATCTTTCTGAAGGCTTATATCGTCATTCTTCACATTAATTTCAAGTGCAAAGATAGATATTTTAGAACATTTAAAACAATAATATCGTAAATCTGAGCAAATATTTCTAATTTTGCACTGAAATGAGCAGAATTTTAGCCATAGACTACGGTAAAAAACGAACAGGCATCGCCGTGAGCGACCCATCTCAGATCATTGCTAACGGGCTTACCACAGTTGCGACCTCCACCCTCTTCGACTTCGTGAAGCAATACCTGGAGCAAGAGGACGTGGAGCGTATCGTTGTCGGACTGCCCAAGAAACCCAACGGAGAATACTCCGACAACATGGCCAACATCACACCGTTTGTCAACCGACTGCGAAAGAACTTCCCCTCGGTCCCGGTGGAATACTACGACGAGCGATTCACCTCCGTACTCGCACACCAAGCCATACTCGAGAGCGGCATCGGAAAGAAAGCACGCCAGAACAAGGCGTTGGTGGACCAAGTCAGCGCCACCATCATCCTGCAAGACTACATGGAATGGCGACGCATGCAAGCCGACAACCCATCCCCCCGCTGAAGAAGAAATGTCGAAATAAAGAATTGTCGAAATAAAAAATAGTCGATATAACGTTATAACGACATCACGAAATAACGAAAACGAGAAAACTTAACGCCTCAACAATAAAACAAAAACATCCAGAAACGATGATTTTACCCATGTACATATTCGGTCAGCCCGTGTTGCGGAAACATGCAGAGGACATTCCCCTCGACTACCCGGGGTTGCAGCAGTTGATCAGCGACATGTTCGAGACCATGAAGAACGCAGAGGGTGTGGGGCTCGCCGCACCACAAGTGGGTCTGTCCATACGTGTGGTCGTGGTGGACCTCGACGTACTGAAAGAAGACTACCCTGAGTACACAGGCTTTCTCAAGGCCTTCATCAACCCGCACATCCTGGAGTACGGTGAAGAGACCTGCGCCATGGAGGAAGGATGCCTGAGTGTACCCGGCATACACGAGAGTGTCCGCCGCCCGAAACAGGTACATGTCACCTACCTCGACGCAGATCTACAGCCACACGACGAATGGGTGGACGGCTTCCTCGCACGAGTGCTCCAACATGAGTTCGACCACCTTGAGGGCAAGATGTTCGTCGATAAGATCAGCCCACTTCGCAAACAGATGGTGAAGAAGAAACTCTTGTCAATGGCGAAGGGCAGGTTCCAGTGCGACTACAAGCACAAGCCCAACCACTGAGCACACTCCATCAGGCAAACACATCGATGAGACACCATCTGACAGCACTACTCTTGGCAGTCATGGCCTTGATGCCCCTGAAGTCTGGCGCACAAATCAACACCGAGCGCATGATGAACATCGGGCGCAACGCACTGTACTTCGACGACTATGTGCTGTCCATACAGTACTTCAACATGGTGATCAGCGCCAAGCCATACCTCCACGAGCCTTACTTCTACCGAGGACTCGCCAAGTTCTACCTCGACGACTACCAAGGCGCTCGCGAGGACTGCAGCAAGGCCATCGAACGCAACCCCTTCTTTCCCAACAGCTATCAGGTGAGAGGACTCTCGCTCATCAACCTCGGCCTCTACAAAGAGGCTGCGGATGACTATGAATATGCCATCGAACTGGAACCCAACAACAACGCGCTGTGGAACAACCTGGTACTTTGCCGCCTGGAAACCGAGGAAGCCGACAAGGCCGACAGCCTGACCGACTTGATGGTCAGCAAGTGGCCCAAGGACCCGCGATGCTACACACTCAAAACACAGGTGTGGCTCCTGAAAGCCGACACCGCACTGGCCGAGCAGTGGCTCGACAAGGCCATCAACATCGACCCCTACGACCCCAAAAGCTACACCATGAAATCGCAGTTCCTGATGCGACGTGAGGACTACGCACAGGCCGACAGCATCCTCACCAAGGCCATCAACCTCGAACCCCGCAACGTGAGGAACATCATCAACCGGGCCCTGTGCCGATTCCACCAGAAAAACCTGCGTGGAGCCATGGCAGACTACGACACAGCGCTCGACATCGACCCCGACAACTTCATCGGACACTACAACCGAGGACTCTTGAGAGCAGAGGTGGGCGACGACAATCGGGCCATCGAAGACTTCGACTTCATCATACGCATAGACCCCGACGACATCATGTCGGTGTTCAACAGGGCACGACTGCTCGACAAGACAGGCGACTACAGAGCCGCCATACGCGACTATACCACCGTCATCAAAGCCTATCCCAAGTTCCTCTATGGCTATCAGCTCCGAGCCGAGGCACGCAAGAAAATCGGCGATACGAAAGGGGCGCAGGCCGACGAGGACCATATCCTACGGGAGCAGATCGCACACCGCTTCGGATACTCCACACCTACCAGCCGGCAGAAAAACGCCACACGAAAGAAGTCGCAAGTGAACCTCGACGACTACAACAAACTCGTCACCGAGGACGACCAAAACAACAAGACCTACGAGAGCGAATACCGCGGCAAGGTGCAGAACCTCAATGTGGAGACACGACTACTGCCACTCTACGCCCTCACATACAGCTTCGACCGCAAGAAGATACGCGACGACTACAACTACCAACAGGACATCGAGAACCTCAACAAACACAAGGCGTTGCCTGAACAACTGCTGCTCAACAACAGCGACGGAAACATCACGGAGGAAGAGTTCAATCGCAGAATGGCATCGGTGGAAGTGCTGCTGAAGAAAACCAACAGCAGCGTGAACTGTCTCGCGCTGAGCATCGATTACTACATGCTCCAAGACTACGAGAACGCCATCAACGCACTCGACGAGGCCATCCGACAGGACGACAAAGCCACACTCGCCTACTTCCAGCGAGCCGTGGTCAGGGTGAAGATGAACAATATGTCATCACAAGGAGGCACCACTTCCAACATGGACCCTGCACAGCCTCACAAAATGAACCTGATGCTCGCCAAAGCCGACCTCACCAAGGCCATCCAGCTCGACCCCAACTTCTGCACCGCCTACTACAACCGCGCCAGCGTGGAATACGACATGGGGGACTACAATACAGCCGAAGCTGACCTTGACAAAGCCATAGAGCTGAAGTCCGACTTCCCCGAAGCCTACTACAACCGCGGACTCACACGCATCGCCATGGGCAACACGGAAGACGGCGTTGCCGACCTCAGCAAGGCGGGCGAACTGGGCATCTACACTGCCTACAGCCTCATCAAGAAATACTCGAAACAGAAGGGAGAGAAGTGACTTTGACGCTCTCAATGTGACTTCCTTTAGGAAAAGTCCAAATAAATTTGGCTTTTCGCTCACTTATTCGTAATTTTGCAGCTTGAATGTAAAAACCGCAACCAGAAAAAGATAAAACAAGCGATATATGATCAAGATTACTTTTCCGGACAAGACTGTCCGTGAATACGAGGCCGGCGTGACTGGCCTTCAGATTGCAGAGAGCATCAGCCCGCGCCTCGCTCAGGACGTGCTGGCATGCGGAGTGAATGGCGAGACAACAGAACTCAACCGACCCATCAACCAGGACGCTGAGTTCGTGCTCTACAAATGGGATGACGAAGAAGGAAAGCACGCTTTCTGGCACACTTCTGCCCACCTCATGGCCGAGGCACTCCAGGAACTGTGGCCCGGCACTCAGTTCGGTATCGGCCCCGCCATCGAGAACGGATTCTACTACGACGTGATGCCACCCGCTGGTGTGACCCTCTCCGACGCCAACTTCCCCGAAATCGAGAAGAAAATGCAGGAACTGGTGCAGCGCAAAGAGGCCCTCGTACGTCAGGAAATCGCCAAGAACGACGCCATCAAGTTCTTTGCTGAACGTGGCCAAAGCTACAAGAACGAACTGATTGCCGACCTCGAGGACGGCACCATCAGCACCTATACACAAGGCAATTTCACCGACCTTTGCCGCGGACCGCACCTCGTTTCAACAGAGAAAATCAAGGCCGTGAAAGTGCTGTCGCTTGCAGCAGCCTACTGGCGCGGCGACGCCACACGTCCCATGATGACCCGTCTATACGGCATCACCTTCCCCAAGAAAAAGATGCTCGACGAGTACCTCGTGAAACTGGAAGAAGCCAAGAAACGCGACCACCGCAAAATCGGCAAGGAGATGGAACTCTTCATGTTCTCTGAGCGCGTGGGAAAGGGACTGCCCATCTGGCTGCCAAAAGGCACAAGCGTACGCATCATGCTCCAGGACTTCCTACGCAAGATCCAGAAACGCTACGGCTACCAGGAAGTGATCACTCCGCATATCGGCGGCAAGCAACTCTATGTGACTTCCGGCCACTACGCCCACTATGGCAAGGACTCGTTCCAGCCTATCCACACACCGGAGGAAGGCGAAGAGTATATGCTCAAACCAATGAACTGCCCGCACCACTGCGAGATCTACGCCTCACAGCCACGTTCATACAAGGACCTCCCACTCCGCATCGCAGAGTTCGGCACCGTCTATCGCTATGAGCAGAGCGGTGAGCTCCACGGACTGACACGCGTCCGCTCCTTCACACAGGACGACGCACACCTCTTCTGCCGGCCCGACCAGGTGAAGGAGGAGTTCAAACGCGTAATGGACATCATCTTCATCGTGTTCAAGGCTCTCAACTTCCCCGAGTACGAGGCACAGATATCCCTCCGCGACCCCAACGACAAGGAGAAATACATCGGAAGCGATGAGGTGTGGGCCGAGGCAGAACAAGCCATCGTCGATGCCTGCAAGGAGAAAGGACTGAAAGCCACCGTCGAATACGGTGAGGCCGCTTTCTACGGACCCAAACTCGACTTCATGATCAAGGACGCACTCGGACGCCGGTGGCAACTCGGCACCATACAGGTCGATTACAACCTCCCCGAGCGATTCCAACTGGAATACACGGGCAGCGACAACGAGAAGCACCGTCCCGTAATGATCCACCGCGCACCATTCGGATCTATGGAGCGCTTCATCGCAGTGCTCATCGAACACACTGCCGGACAGTTCCCACTCTGGCTCCTCCCAGAGCAGGTGGCACTGCTACCCATCTCCGAGAAGTTCAACGACTACGCCGAAGAGGTGTGCCGCTATCTCAACACTCTCGACATCCGCGCCACTGTGGATAGCCGCAACGAGAAGATCGGACGCAAGGTTCGCGACAACGAACTCAAGCGCATCCCCTACATGCTGATTGTTGGTGAAAAAGAAATGAACGAAGGCACCGTTTCGGTGCGCAAAAAGGGTGAAGGTGACCTCGGAGCGATGAAAATGAACGATTTTGCAAATAAAATCATCGAAGAAGTTCGTAGTATGACAGAAAATTTCTAACTTTGCATGATTTTTTCACTGAACATCACAAATAAACATCAAAAAAAGGAGGAAAACAAGCACCTTATAACCTGACCTTAATGAAAGGAGACAACAAAAAGAACCAATATCGTGTAAACGATCAAATCCGCGTGCGAGAAGTACGCATTGTTGGCGACGACATCGAATCCACTGTGGTCCCAATACGTAAGGCACTGCAAATGGCAGAAGAAATGGGCGTGGATCTCGTGGAGATCTCACCTAACGCCAATCCTCCCGTGTGCCGCCTCATTGACTACTCCAAGTTCCTCTACCAGCAGAAGAAGAAAGCCAAGGAGATGAAAGCCAAGCAGGTGAAGATGGAAGTGAAAGAAATCAAGTTCGGACCACAGACCGCTGAGGCCGACTACAACTTCAAACTGCGCCATGCCAAAGAGTTCATCGGCGACGGCAACAAGGTGAAGGCATACGTCTTCTTCAAAGGCCGTTCCATCCTCTTCAAAGAACAAGGCGAAGTGTTGCTACTGAGACTGGCCAACGACATGGAGGAAATCGCAAAGGTGGAGAACATGCCGGTACTGGAGGGCAAGCGCATGAGCATCATGCTCGCGCCCAAGAAGCCAGCACAACCCAAGAAACAACAGCCCAAGCCCGAGAAGAGCCGAGGCAACAAGGAAGAGAAAGCAGCGCAAGCTGCCCTTGAGGCTCCAACAGAGACCGAAGACAACATCGGCGAGAACGAGCCTGCAGCAAACAACGAAGCATAAGACATACAAAAGGGTGCGTAACGTCCTGGTATATACGTTGCCACTGAATCAATAACAATTAAACAACAAACAAAAAATGCCAAAAGTTAAGACAAATTCCGGCGCAAAGAAACGCTTCAAGTTGACCGGAACAGGAAAGCTGAAAAGACAGCACGCTTATCACAGTCACATTCTGACGAAGAAGACAAAGAAGCAGAAGAGAAACCTCGACCACTCGACCATCGTGGTAAAGGCTAACGTGAAACAAGTACGCGACCTTCTGAACCTGAGATAAGCCAAAGAGACAACAAACAAATTGTAGAACAGAATGTTTAGCACCGACAAGGTGAGCGGAAAGAAGCTGATTTCGTCACGCGCCTTCAAGACCATCCTCGATGATGGCGCTAACATTCAAAAAAGAACAAAATTATGCCAAGATCAGTAAATCATGTTGCTTCAAGAGCAAGAAGAAAGAAGATTCTCAAGCGTGTGAAAGGACAGTTCGGCGCACGCAAGAACGTATGGACCGTTGCGAAAAACGCGTATGAGAAAGGTCTCACCTACGCTTTCGCAGACCGCCGCAGAAAGAAGCGCGAGTTCCGCGCACTCTGGATTCAGCGTATCAACGCAGCCGCACGTCTCGAAGGTATGTCCTACTCACAGTTGATGGGTGCACTCCACAAGGCAGGTATCGAAATCAACCGCAAGACACTCGCCAGCCTCGCCATGAACAACAACGACGCCTTCAAGGCCATTGTTGACAAGGTGAAATAACATCACGCAAACTAACAGACTCAATAAAAAGTGGGGACATCGCTATTCCATGACGATGTCCTTTCTTTTCATCTGACGGTACGGACTTTCCGACCCCCCAAAATCAAAAAAAACGATGAACAAGCAACGACTTACCATCCTCTCCATGGCCATAGTGCTGGGCATCATCATCATCGACCAGATCATCAAGGTCGAAGTGAAGACCAATATGCACCTCTATGAGCATATCCCAGTGACCGACTGGTTCTACATCGCCTTCACGGAAAACCGAGGCATGGCCTTCGGCATGCAACTGTTCAAGGACACACCACTGGAGGACGTGGGAAAGATGGGACTCTCCATCTTCCGCATCATCGCTGCTGTCTTCATCGTCTATTACATACGGCAACAGATACGGAAAGGAGCGTCCACAGGATACATCGTCCTGTTGTCAATGGTCCTGGCAGGAGATATCGGCAACGTCATCGACTGCATGTTCTACGGACAAGTCTTCAGCGCATCCTACCCCTCACCAGCACCTCTCGCCACATTCGTGCCCTTCGGCGAGGGCTACGATGACTTCATGATGGGACGAGTCGTGGACATGTTCTATTTCCCACTCGTGGAATGGAACATGCCCTACATACCCGTGCTGTCATCACTCCCAGGATTCCCTTCCGTGGGAGAACACTGCGTGTTCTTCAACGCCATCTTCAACTTCGCCGACGCGTCCATCTCCGTGGCCATGATCATACTCATCCTTTTCTACCGCAAGTACATCATGGAAATCGGAAAGAAAGAAACCGACTCCAAGCCACAAACTGAAACCACAACCAACTGACACATGGGTAGGAAACTGCTTTACATATTCATTCTGACCACCGCACTGCAGGCACTGCTGACATCGTGTGAGCAGCGACCCGACAACGTGGTGTCGAAATCGAAGATGGAGCAGGTGCTCTACGACTACCACCTCGCCAAGAGCATGATCAACCAACTGCCACCCAACGAGAAATACAAGGAACAACTCTATATCGATGCCGTGATGAGGAAGAATAAGGTGAGCCAAGCCGACTTCGACAGCTCACTGGTGTGGTACAACCGACACAACTCCGACCTCAAAGACATCTATGACCACCTCAACAAACGATTCGAAACCGCCGACAAGGAACTACAGCTGAGCACCGGAAACACATCTATGGCCAATGTGGCAAGCTCTGACGGCGACACGGCCAACATCTGGAACGGAGCAGCCATCATCGTCCTAAGACCAAAACCCTCTCTCAACCACGAGAGCTTCATCATCAAGGCCGACACCAGCTTCCACAGATTCGACAAGTACATCTTGTCGGGCGACCTGTCAATGGTCAACGAGAACACCATGGCACGTAGCAACTCCGTGACCATGAGCCTGTCCATCAGATACGACGACGGAAAGGTCATCAGCGACACACGAACACTCCGAAATACAGCACGACAGGAACTGAGCATCGAAGCACACGAGGACAAGGACATCGCCTCCGTCAGCGGATTCATACACTACACCCCCAGCAGCACCGACGAGCGCAGCATAGCCATGGTGAACAACCTGACACTCATCAGGATGCACAAACCTGACTCGCTCATCCATACCGTCGCCAAACCCGACACAACAGCCACCGATACCATGCCAGCGGTCAACACCGACAGCACAAGGCCCTCACGCCACCTCACACCTGAAGAACTACGTGAACAAAACCGCAGCGACGAGGAACTCAAACTGAAAACCGCACCCGACGCATCGAAAATCAAACGCAGATTCAACCGACGCGGCACCAACAACAATAACAACCGAACACGCCAACCACAACGTGGCGGAACACCGGCAAGACGAAGATAATCCATGCGAAGAGTGGCATCCAACAAGGTGTATTTCTCACAAACCACCGCCTACCCCAACCACATCCTTGAAATCTGCGGAAAATGGGTGGTCAACCACTTTGGACTCGAAGACGAACTGGAACTGACCGAATGGCTCGGAGGCATCATCATCATCGCAGACGAAAGAACTGTAAACCAATTCGTTGACGACATCCATCAAGCCACATTCACACCCTGTCAACTCGACGATATCCTCAACTATATCTATACAGCACACAAGCCCGACTCAACAACAGAAAAAAACGGAAACCGCAAAACCGCCCTCCATCTATCGGGAATTGATGTCTCAACAGGAAAAATTCTTGACAGAATCAACCCTGTCCCACTTGCCGAACAACCCCTGTGAAATAACACAGAAACTGAAGACCATAGGTTCACCAACACAACGTGGAAACAGAGGGTAAGGGAAAAACCGAAATGCCTTATTTAAATTTTGTCTAAATAAGCACCATAACAAAACGAATTGTTTCATGAAACGCTAACAACCTATAATTTGGGATTTTGCAAACACTCCAATTGTGGAACAAAAACATTGTTCAGTACGATAATCAGATGTATAATGATTTTAAAATCAACAACTTAATTATTTGCAAGTATTTTTATACGAAAAAGAACCACGTATTTTCAAAGAGTTGAAATAAAAGCATTTATGAACACACATAAAGAGCCATGAAAAGAAAACACTTGCATAATTGAAAATAAATGCTGAAATTTGCAGTGTAAGAAAAGAAGAACTACAACAATCAACTATCAACAGTCACCTCTAATGGAAAACCATCCATCACAACTATGGGATAACTGTCTGTCAATAATCCATGACAATATTTCCCAGCAACTGTTCGACACATGGTTTAAGTGCATCAACCTGTGCTCCTTCGAGGACCACAAACTTACCCTTGGTGTGCCCAGTGCCTTCGTGTACGAATACGTTGAGGAACATTTCCTGGACTTGCTGAGGAAAACCATTACCAAGGTATTCGGTAAAGACGTGACATTGACCTACAAAGTACTTGAAGACGCACAAAACGCAATCTACACCAAAATCGAATCATCAAACAAAACCAGCCTTCAACCCGTACACAATACACGTCCAGCAAACGCCAGTCCAGAACCCATCAGGTCGTCTGTGGCCGACGACCTCGACTCACAGCTCAATCCTAACTACAACTTCGAGAACTTTATCGAAGGTACCAGCAACAAACTCGTACGAAGCGTCGGAGAGGCCATTAGCAGAACCCCCTCACGCACCTTCAACCCGTTGTTCATCTACGGCCACTCTGGTGTGGGAAAAACGCACCTGGTAAATGCCATCGGGTTGAGAACTAAGGAATTGCACCCGCGTATGCGCGTGCTGTACGTCAGCGCGCACCTCTTCCAAGTGCAATACACCGACGCGGTGATGAAAAACAAAGTCAACGAATTCATCACCTTCTACCAGACCATCGACATGCTGATCATCGACGACATACAGGAACTGTCGGGAAAGACAAGAACACAGCAGACCTTCTTCCACATCTTCAACCACCTCCACCTCAACGGCAAACAACTCATCATGACCGCTGACCGACCACCTATCGAGATCATCGGACTTGAAGACCGACTGCTCACACGTTTCAAGTGGGGACTGCAAGCTGAAATCGAGAAGCCGAACCAAGAACTGCGACGACTGATCTTGGAGGACAAGATACGTAAGAACGGACTGGTGATAGCCCCCAACGTGGTGGATTATATCTCCAAGAATGTCAACGAGAACATCCGCGACCTTGAGGGCATCATCAACTCACTGCTTGCCTATTCCGTAGTTTACAACAACTGCGACATCGACATGCAGCTGGTCAACACCGTGCTTCCGCGTTTCATGCCCAAGCGCAACACCGAGATCACCATCGACTTTATCATCGAAACGGTCTGCAACTACTTCAACGTCAGCAGCAAGGACATCTGCTCACAATCAAGAAGACAACCCTACATGTATATCAGGCAGGTGGCCATCTACCTCGCCAACAAACACACCAACATCTCTAACGTACAAATCGGAAAGACTTTCGGCGGACGTAATCACGCCACTGTGCTACACTCCATCACACAGATGAAAAACCTCATCGAAACCGAGGAGAAGACCGCCAACGAAATCAGCCGCATCGAGGACATGATTGTCGGAGGCTAAAACATAATCCATTCACCAAGCAAAAAAGCCCTGTTCATAGCATTGGACAGGGCTTTTTTTTTGTTAACAAACGTTAAATCATTCCTAATTAAAAGAATCCCTGCATCTTGAGAGCTTCGACCATGGTGCCAGACATGAAGATGTTGTCCTTCTTGGTATAACGCACGTCGGTGAAGACTTGAGCAAGCGTTATTTTGTTGTTCTCTTCTACAAAACGCCTGCTCTCCTCCAGACTCTCCTTGTAGGCATAGATACGGTCGATGTCCTCGGGCGTATAATCCCTATAGACATCGTGGTGCAGCATGCCCTCCAGCGGCAAACGGTCGTTCTGCTCCGGCCATTCGTCGGGATACCCCACAGTGATGGTGGCCACAGGGAAAACGAGCCTCGGCAGACGCAATACCCGGATGATGTCCTTGGGCATATAGACGGTGGTGCCGAGATAACAAGTGCCAAGCCCTTCCTCCTCCGCCAGTGTGCAGAAGTTCTGCGTGAGGAGCAAGGTGTCAGACATGGCATTGATGAACGAGAGAAAATTGTCGTAACCAGGCTCAGCGTCGCGCTGCTCGCACCACTTGGTGACACGGTTGAAGTCGGCGCAGAAGGTGAGCACCACTGGTGCTCCCATGACCATGGGCTGGTTGAAATGGGCTGGCGCGAGTTCGGCCTTCACTTTCGGGTCGGTGGTTGCGACCACACTGTAGAGTTGCATGTTGCCCATTGTCGGTGTGCGCAGCGACTCTTCCAACAGGCGGTTCAACAGCGACTCGGGGATGGGTGTCGATTGGTATTTCCGTATCGTACGGCGGTCTTTTATCCTTGTCATAATAATTGTTTTTGTGATTTTTCCTTAGTTATACAAGAAGTTGAAATGTTTTCAACTTTTACTTTTACAAAGTTATTAAACTATCAGTTAATGAACAAATTATCAAGAAGAAAAAACGAGCGGAAAATTCTTTTCGGTCAACTTTTGGAAAATACAAAAATCACAAACCATTGATTATGTGCTATTTGCGATTTCAAAACGGAAATTTTCATCATCACGCCGAAAATAGTTGTCGAAATATTTTGTCATATCACTAAAGATATGTAGTTTTGCAAAGATGTTTGATTTTTGAAATTGTTGAAGCTTTCTTCTTTCTCTTACACACCGTGTGGACGCGATAGTCGTGTCCCTTTATTCGATTGCCATCAACACAGTCGATAAGCAGAGACAATATAACAAAATCGAACCTAATAGAAAAACCAAAAAGAGAGACATGATGGAAGCAAAACCTACGTACACCTACGAAGACGCTTTCCGCGCATCGCTTGAATACTTCGGAGGTGATGAATTAGCCGCCCGTGTTTGGGTGAACAAATATGCGATGAAAGACTCCTTCGGGAACATCTACGAGCGATCCCCAGAAGACATGCACTGGCGCATCGCCAACGAAATCGCACGCATCGAGAAGAATTACCCCAACCCCATGTCGGCACAGGAGGTGTTCGAACTACTCGACCACTTCCGATACATCGTGCCTGCAGGAAGCCCCATGACCGGAATCGGCAACGACTACCAAGTGGCATCGCTGTCGAACTGCTTCGTTATCGGACTTGACGGCGACGCCGACTCCTACGGAGCGGTCATCCGCATCGACGAGGAACAGGTGCAGCTGATGAAACGCCGTGGTGGCGTGGGACACGACCTGTCGCACATCCGACCCAAGGGCACGCCGGTGAAGAACTCCGCGCTGACCTCCACAGGACTCGTGCCTTTCATGGAGCGCTACTCCAACTCCACACGCGAGGTGGCACAGGACGGCCGCCGAGGAGCACTGATGCTCTCAGTGAGCATCAAGCATCCCGACTCCGAGGCCTTCATCGACGCGAAGATGACGGAGGGCAAGGTGACAGGAGCCAACGTGTCGGTGCGCATCGACGACGAGTTCATGAACGCCGCCATCAACAACCGAACCTACACCCAGAAATTCCCCATCGACAGCGACGACCCCATGGTCTCGAAAGAAATCGACGCAGCAGCGCTGTGGAAGAAAATCGTCCACAACGCATGGAAGTCGGCAGAACCTGGAGTGCTCTTCTGGGACACCATCCTGAGGGAATCCGTACCCGACTGCTACGCCGACCTCGGCTACAGAACCATCTCCACCAACCCATGCGGAGAGATACCTCTCTGCCCCTACGACTCATGCCGTCTGCTGGCCATCAACCTCTACTCCTACGTCGATAACCCCTTCACTAAGAAGGCTTCCTTCAACATGAACAAGTTCCGCGAGCACGTGGCCAAGGCCATGCGCATCATGGACGACATCATCGACCTTGAACTGGAGAAGATACAACTCATACTCAAGAAAATCGACTCCGACCCACAAAGCGAGGAAGTAAAATGCGCCGAAAGACACCTCTGGGAGAAGATCTACGACAAGAGCAGCAAGGGACGACGCACGGGAGTGGGCATCACTGCGGAGGGCGACATGATCGCTGCCATGGGACTGACCTACGGCACACCTGAGGCCACATACTTCTCGACCGATGTCCACAAGAACGTGGCCATCGAGGCCTACCGCTCGTCCGTGCAGATGGCAAAGGAGCGTGGCGCCTTCAACATCTACGACGCTGAACGCGAGAAACTCAACCCCTTCATCAATCGCCTCAAGAGCGTGGACTCAAACCTCTACAACGAGATGAAGAAGTACGGCCGACGCAACATCGCCTGCCTGACCATCGCACCCACCGGCACCACCAGCCTGATGACACAAACCACCTCCGGCATCGAGCCCGTGTTCATGCCCGTCTATAAGCGCAGACGAAAGGTGAACCCCAACGATACCAACGTCCATGTCGATTTCGTGGACGAGACGGGCGACTCCTTCGAGGAATATCTCGTCTATCACCCCAAGTTCATCACTTGGATGAAAATCAACGGCTACGACCCCGACCAGCGCTACAGCCAGGCTGAAATAGACGCCATCGTACAGAAGTCACCCTACTACAAGGCCACAGCCAACGACATCGACTGGCT
Source organism: Bacteroidaceae bacterium (assembly GCA_017509605.1). Lineage (GTDB taxonomy): Bacteria > Bacteroidota > Bacteroidia > Bacteroidales > Bacteroidaceae > RUG11857. The sequence continues at coordinate 51,019 of JAFWPH010000019.1, forward strand.
GGAGAAGGTGAAGATGCAAGGCGCCATCCAGAAATGGGTGGACCACAGCATCAGCGTGACCATCAACCTGCCCAACAACGTGAGCGAGGAACTGGTGAACCAACTTTACGTGGAGGCATGGAAATGCGGTTGCAAGGGCTGCACCGTCTATCGCGACGGATCGCGCTCGGGCGTGCTGATTTCCGCCAAGAAAAAAGAGGAAAAGAAGGAATGCAACTGCATGCCCGAAGTTGTGGAGGTGCGTCCCAAGAGCCTGGAGTGCGATGTGGTGCGCTTCCAAAACAACAAGGAGAAATGGGTGGCCTTCGTGGGACTGCTCAACGGCTATCCCTACGAGATCTTCACCGGTGTGCTCGACGACGAGGACGGTATCGCACTACCTAAGACCGTGTCGAAAGGACACATCATCAAGAACATCGGAGAGGACGGCATAAAACGCTATGACTTCCAGTTCGAGAACCGACGCGGCTACAAGACAACCATCGAGGGACTGTCGGAGAAGTTCAACAAGGAGTATTGGAACTACGCCAAGCTCATCAGCGGTGTGCTGCGCTACCGTATGCCACTCATCCATGTGCTGAAACTGGTGAACACACTCGACCTCGAAAGCGCAAGCATCAACACCTGGAAGACGGGTGTGGAGCGCGCCCTTAAGAAGTATGTCACCGACGGCACCGAGGCTAAAGGCCAGAAATGCCCCGTCTGTGGACATGAGTCTCTCGTCTATCAGGAAGGCTGCCTGATCTGCAAGCATTGCGGTAACTCGCGTTGTGGTTAAACTCACTGCTTATGGAAAGCACTATCCTGCTCAACAATGTCCGCTTCCATGCCTTTCACGGGGTAATGCCCCAGGAAAGGTCTGTGGGGGCGGACTTCACTTTAAGCCTTCGACTTGAAGCAGATGTCTGGAATGCTGTATGGACCGACGAACTCAACCACACCATCAGTTACGCCGAGGTCTATGAGGCGGTCGCCGACGAGATGCGCACACCATCGGCCTTGTTGGAGCATGTGGCAGGCCGCATCGTGCGACGTCTGTTCACCACCTTCCCTACCCTTTACGCTATTTCTATCCGTCTGCTGAAGGACAACCCTCCTGTGGGTGCCCAATGCGACGGAATGGGTGTGGAATTGACCGTCAGCAGAGAGGAAATTGCCAATAAATTATCTATTTAGCATCCTTTCATGACTTTTTCGGAAGAAAGGATGGTTTTATATCATTTTTTTTTGTTAAGTTTGCATTTGTGTTTTTTCAAAAGGCTGTTTACTGTGCTCTTTTCCAAGTTTATGCGCACAGACAATCATCCATTATTCATTTGACTCGACATAACTAAACCTTAATAAAACAATGAGTCCATTACAAACAAAGAAAATGACCAACTACCGTTGGGTGATATGCGCCATGCTGTTCTTCGCCACAACGGTCAACTATCTCGACCGTCAGGTCTTGTCGCTCACCTACCCTGGTACAGGCGGCATTCAGGAGGAATTTGGTTGGAGCGATGAGAACTACGGTACCATCACTTCCATCTTCTCCATCGTCTATGCCGTGTGCATGTTGTTCGCCGGCAAGTTCATCGACTGGATGGGTACCCGCAAGGGATATCTGTGGAGCATCTTCATCTGGAGTACAGGCGCTGTGCTGCACGCTTTCTGCGGTATCGCAACAAGCGGTATCGTCACTGGTGAGTGGCTCCATGGTTTTGAGGGTGCTCTCGAGACACTGCGTGCGTTCCGGGCATCCGGAGGTGCCAATGCCGCACTTCTGATCTCGACAACCAGTGTGTGGCTCTTCCTTGGTGCACGCTGTCTGCTCGCACTTGGTGAGGCTGGAAACTTCCCCGCTGCCATTAAGGTGACGGCCGAGTACTTCCCGAAGAAAGACCGTGCATATGCCACCGCCATCTTCAACAGCGGTGCCAGTGTGGGCGCGCTGATCGCTCCGTTCTCTATTCCTATCCTCGCCAAGTTCTTCGGCTGGGAGATGGCGTTCATCGTCATCGGTGCACTGGGCTACATCTGGATGGCGTTCTGGATTTTCCTCTACAAGAAACCATCTGAGAACCCTCGTGTGAACGACGTGGAGCTCACCTATATCAACCAGGACGCACAGACCGACGGCGACCCGAAAGACGCCAACGACGAAGGACCGCAAATCAGTTTCCTGAAGTGCTTCACCTATCGCCAGACTTGGGAGTTTATCGTGGGTAAGTTCATGACCGACGGTGTATGGTGGTTCTTCCTCTTCTGGACTCCTGCATACCTCAAGGCTCAGTTCGACATCAACCCCACCGACACGGAGGGTATGGTACTGATCTTTGCGCTCTACCTCATCACGATGTTGAGTATCCTCGGTGGTAAGTTGCCTACCGTGTTCATCAACCAGGGAATGAATCCATACGCTGGCCGTATGCGCGCCATGCTCATCTTCGCATTCTTCCCACTGTTGGTGCTCCTCGCACAGCCATTGGGTAAGTTCTCGCCTTGGCTCCCCATCATCATCATCGGTATCGCGGGCGCGGCACATCAGAGCTGGTCTGCCAACATCTTCTCCACCATCGGCGACATGTTCCCCAAGTCGGCCATCGCCACCATCACAGGTATCGGTGGTATGGCTGGTGGTATAGGTTCCTACTTCATCCAGCAGGGTGCAGGTAGTCTCTTCACCTACGCCGAGAAACAGGGTTCAGCCTTCACCTTCGCAGGTTTCGAAGGTAAGCCAGCCGGCTACTTCATCATCTTCTGCATCTGCGCCGTGGCTTACTTGGTAGGTTGGATCATCATGAAGATCCTCGTTCCGAAGTACAAGCCCATTATCGTAGAACAATAGTTCCTGCGACTCAAGACTAACGGCCGCGGATTCATCAACTGATTTTGATGAATCCGCGGTTGTTTTATTATTGAGCGTACGACAAACAGCTCTTGTATTTTTATGCGTAATTCATAATAAAAACAACTCATTTTCGCATAAAAAGTTGCATTTTTTGTATTTTTTTGAATATGAAAGCCTATAAATTTCATTGTTTCAGAGAAAAATCGTAACTTTGTGGGCGATAACAGCATGATTGGACACCCACAAACGGTGTTGTACTTTGATTCCCGTTTGGAAAGATGCCAACAGCAAGACTTTAAGGTAAAAGCATTTTCAAATAAGGTTAGGATAATCAATAAAATAACAAAATAACATCGTACAGATATGGAAAATTTACCCGAAGCGTTCAAACTGCTTGTAGTCGGAATGCTCACCGTGTTCTGCATTTTGCTCATTGTCATCTACTTTGGCAAACTACTCATCGCATTAGTGAATAAGTATGCACCGGAAGAAGTAGCCAAGCCTGCCAAGGCCGCGCTCAAGGCCACTCCTTCAGCTGCGGTTGACCAGCAAACCATGAGCATCATCCAGGCCGCCGTGAACCAACTGACCGGTGGAAAGGGAAAAGTCTCCAAGGTGGAGAAGGTATAACTGATTCAAATTCAGGACATTTCCAAATATAAGTAAAAGGGGATCTTGTAACGCCCTTTTTTACTCCCATTTTTATTCCCCGAAATTATAAAAAATAACATACAAACACTACAATGAAAGAAGTAAAGTTTAGTTTGGTCTTCCGCGACATGTGGCAGAGTGCTGGCAAGTACCAGCCCCGCGTTGACCAACTCGTGAAAGTAGCACCAGCCATCATCCGCATGGGTTGTTTCGACAGAGTAGAGACTAATGGTGGCGGTTTCGAGCAGGTGAACCTGCTCTATGGCGAGAACCCTAACACTGCAGTTCGTGCTTTTACAAAGCCTTTCCATGAGGCTGGCATCCAAACCCACATGCTCGACCGCGCACTCAACGCACTGCGCATGAGCCCTTGCCCCAAGGACCTGCGACAACTCTTCTACAAGGTGAAGAAAGCACAGGGCACCGACATCACCCGCATCTTCTGCGGTCTCAACGACACACGCAATATCATACCTTCTATCAAATATGCAAAGGATGCTGGCATGATTGCACAGGCATCACTTTGCATGACTCACTCTCCCATCCACACGGTGAAATACTATGTGGACTTGGCTCAACAGTTGATTGACGCTGGCGCCGACGAAATTTGCCTGAAAGACATGGCGGGCATCGGACGCCCAGACAGCCTCGGAAAGATCGTCGCTGGTATCAAGGCCTACAAGAAAGACATCATCGTCCAGTACCACAGCCACTCTGGCCCTGGATTCAACATGGCTTCCATCCTCGAGGTCTGCAAGAACGGCTGCGACTATGTAGATACAGCAGTGGCTCCATTGGCTTGGGGTACAGGACACGCCGACATCATCGCCGTGCAGGAGATGCTCAAGGACGCCGGATTCAAGGTGAAGGACATCAATATGGAAGCCTACATGGAGGTACGCAGCCAGATTCAGGCCATGATGGACGACTTCCTCGGCTACTACTGCCCGGAACTCAACCGCATCAACAACTCACTGCTCGTGAAACCAGGTCTGCCCGGTGGTATGATGGGCTCTTTGATGACCGACCTTGAGGAGAACCTGACCTCACTGAACAAATGGAAAGTGAAGCACGGACAGAAAGAACTGACTACCGACGAGATCCTCATCAAACTCTTCGACGAGGTGGCTTACGTATGGCCAAAGGTCGGCTATCCATGCCTCGTGACACCGTTCAGCCAGTACGTGAAGAACCTGGCACTGATGAACGTCATACAGATGGAGAAAGGCAAGGAACGCTGGTCCATGATCGCCGACACGATCTGGGACATGATCCTCGGCAAGGCGGGAAAACTACCCGGTGAGGTGGCTCCTGAGCTGGTGGAGATGGCCAAGGCCGAGGGACGTGAGTTCCTGACCACCGACCCACAGGAGAACTATCCCGACGACCTCGACGACTACCGCAAGAAGATGGAAGAGAAAGGATGGCCTCTGGGAGAGGACGACGAGGAACTCTTCGAGTACTCCATGCACCCCACACAGTACGAGGCTTATAAGAGCGGAAAGGCTAAAGCCGACTTCGAGGCCGACCTCGCCAAGCGCAAGGCTGCAAAGAATGCGCCTGCTGCCGGAGCTGCCGAACTGCCTAAGAGCATCACCGTGAACGTGGGCGGACAGAACTACAAGGTGGAGATCGCTTACGGAAACGACGTTCCTGCTGCCACTCAAACTCCAATAGCTGCAGCAGCTGCACTGCCTGCTGGTGAGGGTTCAGACCTCGTGGCTCCGCTCGAAGGCAAGTTCTTCCGCGTGAAGGACACGAGTGAGCAACCCAAGAACGTGGGCGACGCAGTGAAGGAAGGCGACGTGGTGGGCTACATCGAGGCCATGAAAACCTACAACGCCATCCGCGCTGACCGCGACGGTGTCATCACCGCCATCCTGGTGAACTCGGGCGACTCTGTGGAAGAAGACGACGTGATCATGAAAATTGGATAGCAAGATGGAAGAGATACTGACAAGACTATACAACATGACGGCGCTGAGCGACCTGATCGCCGACCCGTCCTACCTCGTGATGTACTGCATCGCCTTCGTACTGCTGTACTTGGGCATTGTGAAGCATTACGAGCCGTTGCTGCTCATCCCCATCGCCTTCGGTGTGCTCATCGCCAACTTCCCAGGCGGCGACATGGGCGTGCTGCAGGCCACGGAGACTGGCACCGTCATCAAAAACGGTAAGGAATACAACATCTGGGACATGTCGCTGCCCGCCATCGCGCACGACCTCGGACTGATGAACTTCCTCTACTATATGCTCATCAAGACGGGATTCCTGCCTCCAGTAATCTTCATGGGTGTGGGCGCCCTCACTGACTTTGGTCCCATGCTGCGCAACCTGCGCCTCGCCATCTTCGGCGCTGCCGCACAATGCGGTATCTTCCTGGTGCTGATCTGCTCTGTGATGATGGGCTTCACACTCAAAGAGGCCGCCTCATTGGGCATCATCGGTGGTGCTGACGGTCCTACCGCCATCTTCACCACCATCAAACTCGCCCCGCACCTGCTGGGACCTATCGCCATCGCTGCCTACAGCTACATGGCATTGGTTCCCGTCATCATTCCTATGGTCGTGAAGATTTTCTGCACCAAGAAGGAACTGATGATCAACATGAAGGAGCAGGACAAGCTCTATCCCAACAAGACGGAGTTCAAGAACATGCGCACACTGAAGATCATCTTCCCCATCGCCGTGACAACCATCGTGGCTATCTTCGTGCCGACAGCTGTGAGCCTCATCGGTATGCTGATGTTCGGTAACCTGCTGAAGGAAATCGGCAGCGACACAAGCCGCCTGTTCGACACGGTCAGCAACTCCATCATGAACACAGCCACCGTGTTCCTCGGACTCTGCGTAGGTGCCACCATGACCTCTCAGGCCTTCCTCAACTGGACGACCATCGGTATCGTGATCGGCGGCTTCCTCGCATTCGCGCTCTCAATCACCGCAGGTATCTTCATGGTGAAGTTCGTCAATCTCTTCTCCAAGAAGAAAATCAACCCGCTGATTGGCGCAACTGGTTTGAGCGCTGTGCCTATGGCCAGCCGTGTCTGCAACGACATCGCCACCAAGTACGACCCCAAGAACCACGTGCTCAACTACTGCATGTCGTCCAACATCTCTGGTGTGATTGGTTCGGCTGTGGCTGCAGGTGTGCTGATTTCGTTCCTGCAATTCGCATAACACAAGCTTCGCATTAGGGGATGGCCAACAAGCATGGCCATCCCCTTCTTTTCTTTCAATAGCTTTATTCTTCTTTCATTCCCTTGAACACCAAACACATCAAGGACGAGCATATCCTACCCCACCCTCTTGTCGCCATCATTCCCGTCATCGTCCTCGTCTGTCTGTTGGCTCAAGTGATTTACCTCTTCGGAAGCGACTCACTGACAGGAGGTAGCCAGATAGCATTGCTGATGGCGATCGCAGTCTGTGTCTCCATCAGCATGTGGGTATATCATGTGAGATGGAAGGCTTTCGAACGGCAGATCATGAAGACCATCGGCGACGTGTCGCCTACCTTGCTCATCCTGTTGGCTGTGGGTATGCTCTCGGGATCATGGATGATCAGCGGAGTGGTTCCCACGCTCATCTACTACGGTGTTCAGATCATGTCGCCCAGCTTGTTCCTGGTCTGTTCGTGCCTCATCTGTGCCTTGATATCTGTGGTGTCGGGCAGTTCATGGACCACCATCGCCACCATCGGTGTGGCGCTTCTCGGCATCAGCCATGCACTCGGCATATCGGAGGCCTGGACTGCTGGTGCCATCATCTCGGGTGCGTACTTCGGCGACAAGATGTCACCCCTGAGCGACACCACCATCCTGGCGTCATCGAGTTCCCATGTTGACCTCTTCGTCCATATCCGATACATGGTCTATACCACGGTGCCAACATTTCTCATTGCGCTGGCCATCTACTTCTTCGCTGGATTCGGTGGCGATGGCGATGCTTCAACACAGGTGGCGCAATACACGGAAGGCCTGGACAACACCTTCAACATCTCACTGTGGACCCTGCTGGTGCCTGTCATCACGGGCATCCTCATCGCTCGCCGGGTACCATCGCTGATTGTACTGTTCACCTCCTCCATCCTTGCCGGTATCACAGCCTTGCTGCTGCAACCCCATATCCTCGAGCAGATAGGTGGCGGTGACGGGTTATCACGCGCTTCAGCCATTTGCCGCGGCATGGCCATCACCTATTTCGGTGGCACAGCAGTGGATACGGGATTCGCTCCGCTCAACGACCTGGTATCGACAAGCGGTATGGCGGGTATGTTGAACACGATATGGCTGATTCTGTGCGCCATGTGTTTCGGTGCGGTAATGGTGGCCAGCCGCATGATAGAGAGCATCACGAACGTGATTGTAAGTTGGGTGCGCAACTGTTTCAGCCTTGTGGCATCTACAGTCTGCACAGGACTGTTCTTCAACATCTCCACTGGCGACCAGTTCATCTCCATCGTACTGACGGCCGACATGTACCGTGAGACCTATCGCAAACAAGGCTATGAGCGCCGTTTGCTGAGCCGCACCACGGAGGATGCCGCAACGGTCACTTCGGTGCTGATACCATGGAACACTTGCGGTATGACACAGGCCACCGTCTTGGGTGTGGCTACCCTGACCTACCTCCCCTACTGTTTCTTCAACTACCTCAGTCCCCTCATGGCGCTGTTCATGGCTGCCATAGGGTGGAAAATCAAGAAGGTGAAACAGGAGGAGGAAACGGTTGTTCTCCATCATGGAGAAATGGCTCCATAGAAGAAATGCAGATGAAGTCTTTGTTGTAAACTTTTTTTGTGTTACTTTTGTATTCCACATATCCTTCATCAGATGGAAAACAAAAGTAAACCAGACTTTATATAGAAACGAAAGATTCTATTATTCAAATAGTTATTGTCATGAAAAAACTGATAGCTACCTTGATGCTGATGGGTGCTTGCGCCGTGACCACAGCACAGACGTTGACCGCATCCTACAAGAACGACATAGAGGTGAATCCAATCATCCCATTCAACCTCTGCGCTGACCCCACAGCAGTCGAATACAACGGACGGCTCTATGTCTATGGAACCAACGACCAACAGGAGTACGAAACCACAAAGGACGCCACACGCAACACTTACGGGAAAATCACACAACTGGTGTGCATGAGCACTGCCGACCTCGTGAACTGGACCTTCCACGGCACCATCAATGTGAAGGCGGCAGCTTCATGGATATGGACATCATGGGCACCAAGCATCGTATGCCGAGAAGAGGCTGACGGAAAAACACATTTCTACATGTATTTCACCAACAGCGCGGCAGGTATCGGCGTCATTACGGCCACATCACCTTTAGGCCCCTGGCGCGACCCCATCGGACACGCGCTCATCGACGGCAATACCCCTGGACGCGGTGAACAAAGCAATATCATCGACCCTGGGGTATGTATAGACGACGATGGAAACGGATGGCTGACTTTCGGAGGCGGTGACCCCAACAGGAATGGCTCCAAACTGATGCCTGGCAATGCACGCATCGTGAAATTAGGCAAGGACATGATCTCACTCGATGGCCCCATCAAGGAAATTCCAGCGCCTTTCCATTTCGAAGCCAACGAACTGAACTACATCAACGGCAAATACGTCTTCTCCTATAGCGGCGGCTGGTCGTGCAACAACGACGACTGGAACCGATATTCCGGAAAGAGTGGTTTTAATTGTCCAGGCAACTGCTCCATCCTGAGCATGACAACCGACGACCCCATTAACGGCACATGGAAATACACAGGCGAGATACTGAAGAACCCGGGCAATTTCGGTTATCCCTGGGGAAACAACCACAGCCACCTGCAGAAATTCGGCGACAATTACTACATGATCTACCACACCCAACAGCTGGAACGAAAGATGGGGCTGTCTGGCGGATACCGAGGAATAGCCATCAACAGGACCACAATCAGCACCTCTACAGGCAGGATTGTTGCGCCATCCATGAACAACAATGGCCCAACCATACTTCCAGATGCACGGCCTAAAGCGGCCGACGGCGTGGTCTTCGAGGCTGAAAGCATGGCCAATTCGGCTGGTGTGACTGTCAGACGACTTGGCACCACCTTGACAGCCGTCGCCGACATCCAAACCGGAGACTGGACAATGGTGCGCGGCTTCTCCTTCCCAGAAGGCGCGCAATCACTGAAGGTGAGAGTCAGAGGAAAAGGCGTGCTGGAACTGCGCCTCGGTTCCAAAACCAGCAAGGCTGTGGCAACCATACCCTTCGACAGCAGCGGATGGACAGAGTTGACGGTGGACCTTGACGAACCCATCGAGCCTGGATCGGTATATACTTATCTGTATTTCGTCTTTACCGAAGCGGGAGGACTGACACAGTTCGACAATTACGAGTTCAGCACTACCACGACCCCTATCCACGATATCATCGCAGAACCGGCATCCGAAGAGACCATCTACGACCTCACTGGCCGCAAAATCGACGATGTATCGCACAGAGGCATCTACATCGTGAACGGAAAGAAAAAGTTAGTGAGACCCTGAACATGGGAGCTAAGAGCTACGCACAAGACAATAGTTATTTTCTTAACTCTTAACTCTTAATTAAATAGTATCGTCCAGCACGATAGTGCTTAACTCCCTTTTTTCACGCCCTCTTTAACTTCCTCTTTAACTCCCTTCTAACTCTAAGAACTTTAGATATTCAGTTTTATTTCCGCAGCAGCTTCTTGCCGCCGAGGATGATAATACCGTGGTCACTGTCTGTCGCTTTACGGCCCGTGATGTTGTAGGCGTCGGTGGCCGTGGCGTCGGTGGAGATGCCAATGATGGCCGTTGGGTCAAAGTCGAACGGGATAAACGGCTCTGATGACGACAACTGGGCATAAACGCCAAATGGCATCAGCGTGGCAGGTGCTGTCAGTCGTTTCAGTCCCCATTGCCCGTCTTGCTGGGCAAGGATGTAATCGCCGGCTTGCAATGTGGTGGCGATATAGGTGCCGCGAAGTGTGGCATCGAGCGGACTGGCGACGTAGGACACCTCACCACTGCCATGGAAGACAACACTCCCCTCCCCGGCCACAAGCACAGGCTGATGGGCAGTGATACTGGTGGCTGGCTGTAGGTGCAGGTCTGTATCGAGCGTATAGGCACTGATGCCTTCAGGCACCTCTGCGTCGAAGGGCAGAACCACCATACGCAAGCCACCGATATCTGTCAGCGTCAGTTCCACCTCATTAGCCGTCAACACACTGGCTGGACGGAAGTCACCGCCGGTGTCGGTCAGCGACAGACGACTGCATATGCCGTCGGTCACGATGTTGTCGCCCGAAAGGCCACTGCCCTGCGACACATAGACCACACGGTTGCTGCCTTCTGTCCACGGCAGGTCTGACGGCAGCTGACTGACGGCTGTCATGTCGATGCTGGTGCAGGACGGGTCACTGGTATAGTCGAGCACATAACTGTCGTCGGCCACATAGACACCGCTCAGTGTAGCGGCGTAGTTGGTGCCCAGATACACATCACCGAAACTGATGGTGAGCGTTGACGACCAGTTGTTGCAAGTAAGGCTGATGAGACCTCGGCAACCGTCAGTGAGTGTGGCTGGCGAGAGATCGAAGACAAGGTCGAAGTTCTCACGGCTGCTGAAATCCAATGTGCCATAGTTGTGGTTCGAGAGCACGCCTTTGCCGTTGACATATAACAGGGTGGTTTCTGACGCGCTGTAGTTCATGGAGCTGCTCACCTTATTGACGTGCATCACCAACTGCTCATAACGGTCGTCGAGTGCAAGATAGCCGCCTGCTGTGTTGGCTCTCGTCGAAATCAGCGGGTTGGAATGGTCGAAGGTCAGGGTCTTCCCAGACATCTTGTAGGTTCTTCCGAACACGGTTCTGGTGGGTGTCAGGTCATCAATACGGTTGAAGTGGGTCGCAGTGCCCTTCATCTCCGAAGGCTGACGGTCGCGGCTACGGACAAAGAGCAATGTGGTGACACTCTGCGCCTCTACGGTGACCACAGGACGACAGGTCTCTGCCTCAACTGTGATGTCGGTCGCCGAGAAGTTCTTCGACTTGCCTGTCGTGTATTGCTTTCCGACGGTGGTGTAGAACGGCAGGTCAACGGTCAAAGTGCAGTCCGTCTCACCCTTGTTGGCTATCACAGCCACAACGGTGTCGCCTGTTTGCGAAAGATAGCCCGAACCCTCCATGCTCACTCCACTGAACGAGGCGTCGATACGTGTCATACCCGTGACAAAACGGGCGAAGTGGGCCATGATGTAACCGCGCTTGGTCACCACACCCGTCGTCGTGCCTTGCTGGCCATCGCCCAACATGCCGTAGAACCGTTTGGCGGCATAGTGAATCCAAGCGTTGAAATCACCTATCATACATACATTGATGGCACTGAAGAAATCAAAGAAGTCTTTTGAGAAGTCAAATCTACGGGAGGATGACTGCCCCTCGTTCCAGTTGATGAGATACTCTGTCATCCATATCTCCTTGCCTTTCTTGGCCAAGTTCTTGTAAGCCGACTGGATGCCACCGTACTGATGGCCCCCATAGATGTCGAAGCAGTCAAGCACATCACTCTTGTTCAAGGCGTTAACGTAGTCATCGCGAACCGCAAGGGTCTCTGGCGCCATGATTTTACAACTGATGCTCTTGCCATAGGTCTTCACAAACTCGGCAATCTCGGAGGCGCTCCACAGACAGCCGGCATACTCGGCGGGCCAGTCTGGCTCGTTCTGGATGGAGATGGCGTCGAGTTCTACCCCGTTCTGACGCATGTACTTCACGTAGTCATCAAGGTATTTGGCGTAGTCGGCCCAGTTCTCACGCTTTAGCGATCCTGTGGTGCCATCGCTGTTCTTGGCATTCGAGGTGCCGTTGGTCTTCCACTCCGCAGGCTGCCCCCATGGCGAGGCAAAGACGATAAGCCCCATCTGCTTGGCTGTCTTGGCTGTCTGCAACGACTGCCCCCAACTGTTACGGCCAATGGGGATGTAGAGGCGCATGATGTTGCACCCCACAGTGCTTGTCGGGCCCCACACCTTCTTGATTTCTGTGGTGCTCATGTGGTTGTAGCCGAACTGCGGTGAGCAGACGAAGCCGCCGAAGCCGGTGATGTGTTGGTGTTTCTGCGTAGCGTCGAGCCGCAGTGTCTGTCCCTTGCTGGCCATAGTGATGGCAGAAAGGATGCAAACCAAAAGAATTTTATTTCTCATATCTTTCGTCATTTTATATTTATGTTCTAAAACCTAGATATCGTAGCTCAGGACATCGTTTTATTCTTTAGCATAAGGTCGGATAGTTATAAACGGTGTGGCAAATATACACAAATTTACAATAATGCCGACCATCTGAAGATAGAAATTGCAATTTATGAATTATCCTAAAATCCGCAACTAATAATCTTTCGTCTAGAGATTCACGTTATGGTGTCTTGTATGGCTTAACAAATTAAAATATAGTCCGTCATGTGTTGAATCGGGCACAATTCCCCTTACCCCATCAAGCATGCAGGTGGGGGATGTTGTGGTTAACCCTCAAAGCAAACCTGCTCATCCATCAGCGAGAGCAAAAGGGTTCAGGTATGACTTGTTGTCCGTGTAGATGTTCAGTTCATAGCGCCTTGCCGTCCTTATCCACTTGGCAGGCACATTGTCGATAACAGGACCCATGTAACGAGACAACAACCTTCTCACGTGAAAAAAACCACCAAAAGGAGTGATTTTCTCAAATTTTATGTTTACTTTTGCCATGTCATTGATGATTTTTGCTTGTCTTGAATTGCAGACTAAAGTAAGTGAAAAATCTGACATGACAAAATCCTGGGCTGCTCGGCTCTGCGCTTCGCTAGTCGAAAAACTTTTTGTTTCTCAAGAACTTATAATGAATATTAAACCAAAGTGCTGCGGAATTTGGGATAAACAAAAAATCCACATTCAAATATGACATACAATAAATCTTCGCTCTTCATGATTCTTTTCCTGCTGTGTTGCAGGATGTCAGCTCAGCAGTCATGCTGTAGCAACATCGTAAAAGTGCCGTTCAGCGTCTCGGATACAGGAAAGCCGACACCCATCAAGTGGGGCATGGACACAGCCTGGGATGACGAGGGCAATGTGTTGCGTGGCATCAATTTCATCGGTGCCGACCGTCTCACTTACGGCCGTGTCTCCTTCCAGGTGATGGACCCTGTTAATGCCGATGGCACATTGTCTGCACGGCAGCAGAAGTTTTTGCGGTCGCGATTGCAGCATATCGCACTGAGCAAGCCCGCGGGCATTCTACTCAACAGCGACCCAGTGGACATTAACGTGGACATCTTCACCCACCACCCCGAACAGTGGTACAAGGTCATTAAGGCAACTGTGAAATATGTACAAGACTACGGGCTGAACGTGGTCTCTATCGCTCCCTTCAACGAGCCAGACGTGACTGCCAGCAATCAAGGAACGAAGGACGATTTCAAGGCTGTGGCCAAACTGCTGAAGGAAGATCCCGAACTTGCCGGCATTCGCATCTGCGCCGGCAACACCTGCAACAACGATGGCGCCATGGAATGGTATCAGCACATGAAACCATACGTCGATGAAGGGAACACGCACCAGCTGGCCGGCGATTTCGACCACTATGCCGATTTCTATACTACTGTGAAAGCCGACGGCAAGGTGGCTACGAACGACGAGCTGCACAACGTGATGGAAGGCATCGTGGGCGCACAATACGGTTTGGAGAATGGCATCTGGTGGGGAACGGTAGGACCTACACGAGGCGACTTCTGTCTGGCCACCAGCACTGGCGGGATGCGTCTGGGATATGCCGAGAATCGTGCTGCATGGACTGGGGCTGCTGTCTATAGGATGCCCGACGGTCGCATCAAGGCATTTGCAGGAACCAGTGAGCGACAGGCCTCACCATGCACTTATGAACTGGTAAGTACAGACAAAGCTGTGTATTTCGACGGCTATGGCCCCGCCTACACCTATCCTGTCTTCCTGCCCGGCGGTTACCGTTACGGCGACAAGTACCAGCAAAGTGCCGAGCGCAGCATACAGATATGCCAAGGCGAGGACGTGCCTCTCTGTCCGCTGACATGCAGCAACTACATCATAGTCAACAAGAAAAGCCAGAAGGTGCTGACAATCCTGTCCGGCTCCACAGTCAATTCGGCAGCCGTTGGCCAGTACGAAGACAAGGACTACCCCTACCAGCAATGGACACTGGAGGCTCTGAAGGACAACGGAGGCGACCTCACGGGGTTCTATATCCACAGCCTGCGCAATGAGAACATGAACCTGGAAACTGCGGGCTTTCAAGTGAAACCCGGAGCCACGGTGAGCGTCTATCCCGTGACAAAGGCAGAGAACCAGCGCTGGACCTTTGAGTATGCCAGCGACGGATACTACAAGATTCGCAACTACCAGTCGGGACTCTATCTTGAGGTGGCTGGTGGAAGTTCGGCCAACAACGCCACCGTGCGCCTGTGCGCCGAGGCTACCGACGACCACCAACTGTGGAAACTCCTACCCATCGATGCGCCCTGCGAACAAGAAGCTCCCACCGTTCCGTCGGGACTGAAAGCTAAGTCGGGTATAAGCACTATCGAACTCAGCTGGGAAGCCAACACCCAGGACAAGGACTTCAACGGGTATATGGTGCTCCGTGGTGAAAAGAACGCGGCTGGAACAATTGAATACGACGTCATAGGACGCCAAGTCATGGATACCTGTTTCATCGACAACGACTGTCGCCAGAACACCATCTACTACTATGCCCTGCAAAGTGTGGACTATTCCCAGAACCGCTCCGACAAATCGGAACCCGTGGAGGCGGCCCTGAGTGGACAGCGTGGACTGGTGGCGAAGTATGATGGCAGCTCGGCGAACGATATTCGCATCCCACCCTCTGCTGTATGTCTGGCACAAGTATCCATTGCTGCATGGATATATAATCCAGGCTACTTGGCCGAGAACTGCCGCCTCTTTGACTTCGCTGCTAACGACACAAGCCAAGCCGTCCTCTCCCTGAACCAAGGGGGAAACCTCGTGCTGACGCTACAAGACGGCGAGCGTATGCAGACCATCAGTGGCGGAAAGCTGCCCGGAGGCTGGCATCATGTAGCCGTGACCATCGGCGAGAGCATGACAAAAGTCTATCTCGATGGTGAGCCGAGTGGAACTGGCGCGGCGTCCTCTGTGAGACTCGCAGACATCCGGCCCGTGTGCAACTACATCGGTCGTGGACAAGACGCGAGCGTGCCGTCTATGGATGGACGAATTGACGACCTGCGCATCTACAACTATGCGCTGAGTCCCGCAGAACTCCAGTCCGTGATGGACGAGACATCTTCACACGGCGATGAGAATGCATGGTCCAAGCCTGCACTGCCATCCAAGTCCTTAGCGGAAATCAGCGCCACAGAAGTCCTCTACCTCTACAACGTGGATGCCGACGCCTTCGTCACTTATGGAATGAGCTGGAACACCCAATCGGTGGCACAGCGTCTGGCAAAAGGCGACCGCAGCTTGGACAACCGATTCCGAGTCAAAGTCACGAAATTGGCTGGAGGCAAAGTCAGACTCTCGATGGCGGACAAGTCCAACGTGTACATTGGATGTCTCCCGGATGCCTGTAACGTGTGGAGCGACCGTTCGGCTGAGGAAGCCACTTTCACGTGCCAAGAGGCATCCACAGCCGCTGGTAGCACGTATGCCTTGATATCAGATGCACAAAAGGACTACCTCGACGTGTCCTATGCCTATGGTGGTCCCCTGACCACACGCCACGGACGCGGTTTCACGCACTGGGCTTTTATTGCGCCGAAAGAGATTTCCTCCCAGTCATACGCCAAATACAAGGAAAGGCAGAAGCTTTTTGCCCTCCACCAAGCCATTGCCGACTCAAGAAAAGAAGATGTTTATGCCGCAGACATCCAGGCTGCGGCCCAAGTTTACCTGAATGCCGATGCAACGGTGGCAGAACTGCGTGCGGCCACTCGCAAACTGATTGTGGCCGTAGCGGAAGGTCTCACTAGCAGCATAGACGTTTCAGACCTGTTCGACAACGCTGACATGCTTGGAAATGCGACAACGACCGACTGGACAACCGCTTCAACTACCATTAAGGACGGCAACATCGAGATTTTCCACAAGCCGTTCACCCTCACACAAACGCAAACTGACCTACCGCTGGGCATCTACGACATTGTTTTACACGCATTCTATCGTAACGACAATACAGACAAGGCGCCTGTTGTGGCTGCCAAGGCCACGAACACCGTGACGGGAATGGTGGTTGAGAGGCAGACGGTGGCAGACAACGAAGTGATGATGACAGCCGCCGAGACGACTGCCGGTGCGGCACAGACGTTAACCAGCGACTTGGCACAGACAGAACTGAAAGACGTGATCGTGGATAATCACCAAATGACTCTGTCCGCAACAATCTCCAGCAGCACACAATGGGTCAATTTTCAAGGCTTCGAAATCAAATTCCGCCAGCCGTTTGTCACTGTGGAGATACCACAGTCGGGCTACACCACCTTCTACTATAGCGACCAGAGCTTCCTGCTGCCCGAAGGCATGGAGGCCTACACATTCCGCGAGACGAGCGAAGGCTTTGACGTCAGCCAACACTACACGACAGCTGGTACCGTACTGCCCGCAGGACAAGCCGTTGTACTTGGTGCTCAACCAGGGAGATATACCATGCTACCTACTACGAAGAAGAAAAGCCTGGACTCCAGAAACCAGCTCCGAGGCTCCGACAAGGACCAACTGACCCACGGCGGCACATTCTACTACACTTTATGTGAGAACGAAAACTACCAGATGGAATGGAACTGGACTGCAACAGATGGAGCTGTCTTCAAGAATCCGGCACACAAGGCCTACCTCATCTCAACACGCTCCACTAAGCAGTCATCTATCCTTGCAAAGCTGCCATCTGCCGTGCAGGCTATACAGGCTGTGCAGACAGACAGCTGCTCCAACTCCAAGGCAATCTACAATTTGGCTGGCCAGCAAGTAAAATCCCAATCCTCGACAACCTTATATGGGCTTCCGCGCGGCATTTACATCGTGGATGGCAAGAAAGTAGTAGTACGCTGACCCCTCTCTGTTGAGACAAGGAAGAGAAAGGACAAGTATGTGAACTTAAATCCATCACAAAGCGTAATAATGGCAAAGGCTTCTTATGGCTGAAGCAACGTTTTACGGATTATGTCCATGGTTGGATAGGATATTACTACATGGAAGATATGAAGTCGTTCCTTCAAGAGACGAAGCAATGGTATCATAGACGCCTGCGTAGCTATATCTGGAAATTTGGAAACGAGTTCGCACCCGATTCAAGAACCTAATGAGATTGATTTCTCACAGTTTGAAGGTAAGGTGTTACTGATTGTCAACACAGCCAGTAAGTGCAGTTTTACATCCCTGTTTACAGGATTGAGGAACTGATTCCCGAAGCTCAGGAACTTATAAAGAAAGTTAAACTAAAGTGCTGCGGAATTTAGGTCTATAAGGTTTTTATGGGAATTGGTTTGGCTGAATGAAAGATTTGCACTACTTTTACATCTTGAAATGGAAAACGGGAAGAAAGAAACGATGAGGATCCGCACCATCAGCTGCTGTTTTGTGGTGCTGGCATTGGCTGTGTTCAAGCCATTCGGACTCGATGTGTTGCAGTGGCAAGCCTACGCCCATCTGCTGGTGATATTGGTGGTGGGTATCTGTGTGTGTATGCTGACGGAGAACATCATGAAGTACATCGTCAGAAAACCAAGGTCATACGAACATGGGGTCGGTTATATCATCCGTCGCAATCTGTGGTTCCAACTCATCAACACTCCCCTCATCGCACTGTCCATCTGCCTCTACCGACACTTTGTACTGAACAACCACACTGAAGGCAACCAACTATCCTGGAGCAATTTTTTCGAGACACTCATCATCATCGCTTTCTGCTCTTTCGCTATCGGACTGTACTGGAGGTTCAAGTTCCGCAGCAGATACCTGGCTGCCGAACTGGAGGAGATGCGACTGATGAATGAGCAACTGCAAAAACTGCAGTCGGATGCCCAACAACGCGACAAGGCCGATGAAGTAGCCAAAGCCGGTGAGACTGCGGAGAAATCATCTATGGAGTCACCATCTCTCTCATCCAACATCGTATTGACTGGCACCACCAACGAAACGGTTACACTGAAGGTTTCCAACCTACTCTATATAGAGGCTGTCGGCAACTATGTGAAGGTCTGTCATTTGTTCGATGGACAAGTCCAGACGGATATGCTCCGCGCCACTTCCAAGCAGATGGAAGACGATCTTAAAACCTACCCGATGGTCGTCCGCTGCCACCGGGCATTCCTGGTCAATCTCGGACAAGTGGAGAAGATCGTCTCCAAGACGGGCAGCATGCAACTCATCATCAAGCACTGCCGTGAATCCATCCCTGTCTCCCGCAGCAACATGGCGCAAATCAAAGAAGCCATCAAGGGGGTTTAACTCCCACTTTAACTCCCATTTTAACTCCCCCTTTAACTCCCTTTTTAACTCCCTTTTTAACTCCCAATTCTAAAAATTCTACATTCTCGCTTTCTGCTTCTCGCCGGCGCCTGATCCCCGGTACTTGCTGCGGGCCTCGTTGAACTTCCAAGTGACGTCGAGTGAGAAGGTGCGACGTGCTGGGTTGTGGACCGTGAGTTCCCGAGGCCCGTAAAGCACGGCATTGGTCTTGTTCGTGTTGAAGAGGTCTATGCAACGGAGGTCCAAGGTAAGCGATCCCAGACGACGCAGAGCGATGTCGCGCTGTACGCCAAGACTGGTTTCGAATCGGTTACGAATGATACGGAAGTTATTGTAATCACCATGATTAGCCCACTGCATCGAGGCATCCAGGCGGAAACCCTTTGGCAACTCCACTGTGTTCTGCCACACCAGCGTGACAAACGGCTTGTTGAGTGTCAGCATGGAACCATCTGCCGTCGGTGTCTTGTAGTTCTGGAACACACAGAAGGCGTACCACAACGGATGCCAGCAGCCGATGGTTGGACGGAAGGAGAGGTTGACACTCAACTGGTCGAAGTCCTCTTTACTATTGATGGGGTGTACAAGGCTGATCAGGGGGTCTTCCGAACCAGGGAAGGGTTCGGTGGACATGGTGAGGATATCCTTGATGCGACCATAGTTCAGCGTCAAGTTCACCCACTTGTAACCTGCATTCATCACAAGGCTGTGGGTGTAGGTCGGTTTCAGATAGGGGTTGCCACTCTGGAAACTGTAACGGTTCAGATAGATGGTTGAACTGGACAGGTTGCTGTAATTGGGACGCTCGATGTCGCAACGGTACGAAAGCGAAAGCTGCACCGGCCCGACTGGGGCTGAGACAACCGCGGTGGGAAACCAGTCGCCATAGTCGCGACACACCTCGTCCTCACGCTGTCCGAAGTTGTAGTAGTCGTTGGTCAGATGCTCGTAGCGAAGACCCACTTGGGCGAAGACCCTACCGAAAGGCCTTCCGTACTCCACAAACGCCGAGGAAGAGGATTCGTTGATTTCCGTGTCGGTGGCCTTTACCGGCACATAGTCTGTGGCTATGTAGGAGTAAGCGTCCGTTCGATGGTTGTAAGAATACTCGCCGCCAAGAGAGAGGTTGCCTTTCAGCAAGGGATAGGTGAAGACGAGTTTCGAGGCCCAGAAGTTGTTGGAACTGTTGGTATTGCTCTCGATACGGCGAACTGTAGCAGCCTGGGGCACTTCATTGCCTGCAGGGGTCATCGTCTCTTCTGTGCTGCCTTCGTCCTTGGTGTCATCGAAAAGCCCGTCGATGTTCAGGTCAATACCCAGCTGGCCGATCTTACCATTATAATAGGCATTGAAGATGTGCTTGCTGAAATTGTCGGTCTGCCAGATACGGCTCTCTGAACGCTCTATGTAACGGCCATTCTCATAATTGTCGGTATTGAAGTCACTGCTCATGTCACCGCTGGGGTGACGGTCGTACTTGTAGAAAGCGCCCAGACTATGGTTGTTGTCCACCATATAGTTGATTTGCAGCTGTGGCGACCAACCTTTCCATACGTTTTTGGTCTCCTGATTCGTATAACCCTCATAGACATCCTGGCCACACAGGTAGTACATATCGTCTTTCTGAAGCGACTTCGAGTGACCGTAGCGGCCTGCCCAGAACGAGGCGGTGATGTCGAGCCCGCCCGTACGGTAGTTCACGTCGAGATTATTGGTCAGCGTATGCCCGTACTGATAGATGCCACCAGCATTGTCCTGAAAACTGATACCCTCGCCCTGGGCCTTCTTCAGTGTGATGCGAACCACCGCCTTAGTGGAGGCGGCATAACGTGCGCCAGGGTTCTGAACCACATCGACGTGCTGGATCTGGTCGGAACGCAAGCGAGAGAGCTCACTTTTGTCCTGAACCCTGCGCCCGTTGATATAGACCTCGGCATCACCACGGCCCAGAACTTTCACACTTCCGTTGCGCTCTGCCTCCAACGACGGCACCTTCGACAGAGCATCGGCCACCGTGCCTGCTTTCTCCAGAATGGTGCCCTCAACAGTGGTGCGCATAGCGTCACCTTTCACGTGCGTCTTGGGCAGGAGGCTCTTCACGACCACCTCGTCAAGCAGTTGAGCGTCCTCCTTCATCTCGATGGTCAGCCCTGCGGTGGCCTTGAGGGGGATGTACTGCGTCTCATATCCTATACATGTCAGTTTCAGCAGTCCGTCTTTCTTGTCGGTCGAAATCTTGAACATGCCCTGTTCGTCGGTCACTGTTCCTTGTACAAAGGAAGAGTCGGGCAAGGAAAGCAGTACCACATTCACAAAGGGTAGCGGTTCGCCCTGAGCGTCTATCACTCGTCCACCCACGTCCTGCTTGCGGGCAGAACCCATTACTGTCATCATCATTGCAACCATCATGGTCACCATTCTTAAACACATCATTTTCATTTCTTATTTATTTGTTTTTGTGAATTTTCGTTCGTTAGACGATGCAAAGGTAAGTTTTATTACAGCATGATGTCTGTTTTTGGGATAATCCGCTTGTTTCTGTGACGAATGGCTGGCGACCGAGGGATTAACGGCAAATCTGGGACGAATGGCATGACCGAGCAACTCTCTCTTATCGATGGAATAATAAAGCCCTCATTACGTTTTTTACTGTGAATAATGTAACATTTAGAATTACTTTTGTATCTTTGCAACTAAAAGCATTTCATAGAAAACCATAAAACCAATTGCAATATGAGAAAAATGTTTTATGCCTTGATGGCATTGATGGTTCTCACTTCTTGCGGTGACAAGAAAAACAATAACGGAACCAATCCCTTAACAGGAGAAAAGACTGAAAACGGAACTGAAGCTGAAAGCAAAGTGGAATTCAACGACCAACCACTTCTGGCCATTTCTGAGTATGAGTCTCCCGACTGGTATGTGCCCGTCGGCTACACACCTTCCTCTTCGAACGAGAACCTCGACTACGAGAACTTCACCGAAGAACAGTGGAAAGAACTGACAGAACGCAACGAGAAGGAAACGGCCGCATACTACGAACTGCTCAAGAAGAACATGGAACGCTACACCGTACTCCGCAACCTCGAGGGCGACAAGAAGGTCAGCTTCGTCGCTGCCAACTTCGACAAAGGACAGGAGAGCACCATCGCCATGGGATGGCAAGGCGCCGAACGCGACGAGCACATGAAGTACCTCCGATACAGAAACGAGAGCGGCGTGAATGAAAATGGATGGGACATGGCGATTCTGGTGACTGAGGAATACGCCAAAACCCACAAACCCTTGAAAGTGGAAGGGGTGGAAACCACTTACGATGAAGATGGAGAGGAGCAAGTAGTGCCTCTTCCCCCTTACCAAGTGGAGGAGTTGGAGAAGATTACAGGAAAGAAAGTCAAGAAATCGAGGCTCAACAGTAAGATTGAGGAAGACATGTACCAGTTCTACACCGTCATGTTCGAGAACGAGGGTGACAAGGCCTATGCCATGCAGGTGTTCCTCTCGCGCAAAGGACTCCACCTCGGTAAGATGGAGACCACTGATGTGGATGGTGGTGAGGCCATGTGGGCAGTCGATATGGAAGGCGATTATCCCTATCAGAATATCATCTCGGCCGACGATGACGGCAAGAACGTCACTTTCTGGTACATAGAATCGGCTCCAGAACACATCGATATGGGTTATTTCCGCATCGTAAACGACGAAGTCGAACAGCACACTTATTCCTCCAATTACGTGTGGGTTAATTGAACATTGACTCTCGACCCTCGACTAAATATTCCTCTACGGACTTTTAGGACTGATAGGACTATCTTTATAAACAACTTAAACAACATCTTACAACTCCAGATAAGGTTGTCTGCTATATGAACATCCGTAGGTTGTTCAAAATCG
>JAFWPH010000059.1 GCA_017509605.1 Bacteroidaceae bacterium
CGAGCGCCTGAGGCACGCCCCCAAGGTGACGTTCTACCCCGAGGGCGGCGAACTTGTGGCTGGCCTCAAGACCCGCATGGCCTACAGCATCAACTACGGCGACAGCATTGACCGGGGTATCACGGAAATCACGCCCGACCCTGACATGACTGAATATGAGTTCATTGACAGGAAAGGGAAACGGAGGAAGGCTCAGTTGCCCCTCATCCTGGAATCAGGAGCGACGATGAGGCTGAACACATTGGACAATGATGAGGTGACTGTGGAGGTGGAAACCACGGAAGACTTGAGAGGCACGCTCATGGGTTGTGTCTTGATGCACAAGGGCGACATCATCGCTGTGGATACCTTCAGGATGGAGGGGAGGTGGAGAAAGAACTACAACCGTTCAACGCTTCCCGCTGGTGTGAGCCAGATTACCGTTTTCGGAGGCAACGGCATGCGGCTGGCTGAGCGGCTCTTCTTCATCTGCCCAAGAGAGAAGCAGGGCAAGGAGGTGGAGGTCAATGTGAAATCGACAGCCTTCCGTCCCTGCGGTAAAATCGAGATGGAACTGCAAACCACTCCCAATGCCTCCCTTTCATTCTCCGCTGTCGATGTCGCTACTGTCACAGGAGGCAAGGAGGGCAACGTGCATACATGGATGCTGCTGTCGTCGGAACTCAAAGGCTACATCGAGCATCCTGAATACTATTTCGAGGCGGACGACCGAGAGCACCGTGAAGCAGCCGACTTGCTCACTATGGTGCAGGGATGGCGGCGCTACAACTGGGACCTGATGACAGGACTGATAGAATGGGAGAAATTCGAACCCATCGAGAACCAACTCTACCTTCACGGCCACCTACGATCGAAAAAGAAGAAACTGCCAGTAGAAAATGTGGACATCACCGCTTACATGTATAACCGTAAAGGCGAGAACATGAAGGCGTCGTTCACGACGGGCGAGGACGGGAAATACTATTTCACCTTGCCTGAGATTAACGGAGAATGGAACCTGCAGTTGTTATCGAAATACGATGACAAGGCACAGGACTATTTCATCGGCATTGATCGCAATTTCTCACCTGATGGCCGCTGGCTGTCACCATACGAGACAAGGCAGGTGGAGGTGGATACTGGCAAGGTTTATCGCAGTGCGTTGATGGAGATAGACGAGACACCCATCCTGATGACCAAACAAAACCACGTATTGAAGAACGTGACGGTGAAGGCCAAGAGACTGATAGGCGATGTGAACACCGCCAAGTGGTTCGACGAGACGGACGCGCGACGGCACGCAAACCTGTACTACGATGCAGATGCGGATGTGGATATGTTTCAAGACAAAGGAGAGATGGTACCTACCGTCGGGGCATGGCTCAAGATGAAAAACAGCTTGTTCGACGGAGAAGAAAATCCGCGATTTAAGATGATAAAGCTCAAAGACTCACCTGATACTCCGTTGAGTGATATTGAAGAAGATATTTTAATTAGTAGGGGAAACATTCTATATCGTGACGGCCTCACATACAGAGGAAAGCCCATTGTTTGGATTGTGGATAACTCTTTCTGTACCATCACGAGATTCACGAAAAAACACTTGCAAGTCTTTAACGATGATTGCCTCGGTGCACTTGTCTCGATGCCCACATTTATAGATGAAATCAAGTCTGTGTATATCACTGACGACAGTAATTTTCTGAATTATTATATCCAATCGGATCAGATCGATGCCCTCCAACCTGCCATTGTGTTCGTCTATACCCATCCCAAGTATTACTTCAAGCAGAAAGGTTTGCGACGCACGCACTTCGAAGGTTACAGCGAGTGCGAGACCTTCCAGATGGAGGACTACTCTGTCATTCCTCCCATGGAGGACTTCCGCCGCACCCTCTACTGGCAGCCCGATGTTAGAACGGACAGCGAGGGCAAGGCGAAAGTTGAGTTCTACAACAACTCCTCCTGCCGAGAGATGTTCATCAGCGTCGAGGGCATGACTCCTGATGGCAAGTTTCTCACAAATGACACAGGACAATAGCTTTTTTTCTTAATTCTTAACTATCGTAGCTCAGGACATCGTTTACACTTTTTGTATCCCTTAGAAGGGGGTCATAAAAGTATACACACACTGTATCCAGATGGATCCCCTCAGCTAAGAAAACCTATTCAGCATGCTGATTCCTAAGGAGTTCACATCATAAAATCAGAAAAATATATCTCTATAAACTAAAAAATATAAAATCCTATATGTCAACGATCTCCTGATATAAAAGTGTCAACGATCATCTGATATACGATACTTAACTCTTAATTCTTAATTCTTAACTCCCTTTTATAACCTCCGAAACTTAAGTGGAATTTAAATAAACGTTATGATTTCCCGTCTTTTTCCCATATTGCTTTCGCTTTGTCTGTGCATCTCAGCCCAGGCACAGAAGAACAAGTATGTGACGGGAAACATCATTGACCAATCGACACGCGAACTGTTGATGGCCAAGGTGGAATTGCTCAGGGCTTCCGACAGTGTCGTGATAGCGCAGACAAACTGTAATTTGTATTCAACAAAAAGATCCAACAATCAATCGAAATACTACGCCAGGTTCAGTTTGAAGTACACGGAAAACGGCAGCTATATCCTGCGCTGTTCAGCGTCACGCCATAAAACCCTGTTTTATCCCGTCGTCGCCAATATCAAGGGGCGGCAGGCCGACCTCGATGTGGGAACGCTGGCCATGGAACCTGATGACGGCATGCCTAATGTGATGCTCGACAATGTGGATGTGGTGGGCACAAAAGTGAAGTTCTATTTCGACAAGGACACCCTCATCTACAACGCCGACGCTTTCAAGATGCAGAATGGCGCGGTGCTCGAAGAACTGCTGAGTAAAATGCCAGGCCTCAGAATCAATGGCAACACCATCTATTCCAACGGC
>JAFWPH010000060.1 GCA_017509605.1 Bacteroidaceae bacterium
ATGAAGTCGTAGAAATGAGTGACATGCTTCTCAAACTGGTCAGCACCATCCACATCATCGTAGTAGGTATAGTCGCCGATGATGATACGCGGGTTCTTCACCACGTTCTTGATGAAGCAGAGGCTTGGAATCTTCGGATTTGGAAAAGCCTCATTGGGGTTGGGTCTATTATTGATTTCCATAAATTCCGATTTATCTGTCTTTTATCTCTGTTTTTTTAATCACATTTGGCGGCCAATCTTTTACCAAATTCGTAGGCATTCTTCAAGTGGATGGTCATCATATTCAATCAAACAGCTTTTTCCAAATCCACAACACGGTTACTGCGCCTAAGACACAAAACACAAAGTTGGTAAGATACCCCTTGCCTAACAACTCGATGTTCAGCAGATGGCTGATGAATGTTCCTACATAGCTGCCAATGATACCTACAATGAGGTTCATGCAGCATCCTTTTCCCTCACCGCTCATAATACGGTTGGCAATGTAGCCGACGAAAATACCTGTGAGTATTGGCCAAGCCGTGAAATCAGCAATGTGTTCTAACATAATTGTACGTCAAATAATTTATATTTCTTATAAGGGTTGTTAAGAAGAATAATCTCCAGAAGGCTTCTGGCTCACGGAATATAAATATTCCAAAGATGTCGAGGAAGTCTGCCACATACCCCATTGACTCATAGAAAGGTATCTTTTGTCCATGTCATTCTTATGTGAGATATCCGCTATGGTCTGTTTGTTTTCATATTCACAATTCTTCTTAAATCTTGTGCAAATATACAAAATAACGGGTAATATTTA
Source organism: Bacteroidaceae bacterium (assembly GCA_017509605.1). Taxonomy (GTDB): domain Bacteria; phylum Bacteroidota; class Bacteroidia; order Bacteroidales; family Bacteroidaceae; genus RUG11857. The sequence goes on from JAFWPH010000060.1 coordinate 802, forward strand.
CTATATTTGCTCCAAGTTTAAGGTTAATAAATAAAAGGGTTGCCAATGAAACTGAACAATGGCTTAGAAATCCCTCAAATAGGTGTTGGCACAGCCGAGCGTGAGGGTTGAAGGCAAAGCCAGTTTCTCATGATTTTTCATGTTAGGCAAAGTCTTTTTGTAATTATCATCAATTCATCGAACTGACGTTAATATAAAACCAACGATAAAAAGGCAATGAACTATTTTTTATCATTTGATGACAGTTATGTTATCAATCTCGTTTTTCAGCAATTACCTATTTCTTTAATTGCATAAAATCCCAATGCTACTGCAATCAAACCCAAAATAACACTTCCAATTGTATAGAGTGAAAATAAAAGATAATGATTGGATTGCGCTACATGCAAAATTACGAAATTTAAGTGAAAAGTGAAAAACGAAAAGTGAAAAGTGAATCATCTGCTCCCATTCGTCACTTTTTGCTCATTTTGCCCACAACCATATAACCATCCATCACATTTCCATGCTGTTTATCCCAGAAATTTGGAGGGATTAGCATTATGCAGTAATTTTGCCATGCAATTTTGCAAATAAACAACAATAAGAAATATGATGATGAAACCAAGAACGATTATCGGTATTATTTTCATTGTGGCCAGTTTGCTGAAAATGGCAACGTTGTGGGGTATTATCCATTGGAGTTGGTTTGAATCGATGTCGGAAGGCCCGTGGGCCATGTATTTCTGCATCTTCATATTATTATGTGTGGGCGTACATCTAATCATCGACAGCTACCGTCGCGACCCCGACCAATGGCTGCAGCGACCACTCCCAATTGGTGAAGACGGCAAGCGCATCTGTTGCTCGGTGCACTATGGCGGCGATGAGTACGTCTATCATGGCGAGACCTTCCATGGTGCCCGGCTTGATGCTTTCTGCGGAGGCCTCCGCCTGGACCTACGTGAAGCCAACATTACAGAGGATGAGGAGATTGACATCCATACCTTCTGCGGCGGCATTGAGATTATCGTGCCCACGACAATCAATGTGGAGGTGAAAAGCCAAAGCTTCATTGGCGGAGTCGGCAATCATGCTAAAGGCAACGCCAACGGCACATCCCCCACCCTCCACGTCATCGCCAGCAATTTCCTCGGTGGCGTGGATATCAAGAATTAGACATGAATAAGGTACTATAACTAAAAGATAAAAAAGATGAAACACGAGATTATTACGATTGAGAATGTGCAGATTATTGGCATGGCCAAGGAAATCGCATTCTGCAAGGGGCATGAAGAGTGCCCAAAGTTCTGGGGCGAGTATGTGGAACGAATCATCAAACCCGTTTTTATGGAGCACAAGGAGCCTGACGCCTTTCAGCAGGCCGCCATCGACAACGGCGTAGGAGAATTCGGACTCTGTACCTGCGATCTTCCCAACCACAACTGCATGAACTGCTCCGAGGTTAATTTCGGCACTTGCAGCACCAAGACTTTCACCTACGTTATTGGCGGCATTTATAAAGGCGGCAGCGTTCCCGAGGGCATGAAACTTTTCCCCATCCGCAGCGGCAAGTGGCTGAAAATGCATTTCGAGGGAGGAATGAAAGCCTTTCAAGAGCAGTACCAAATGTTCTACAAGGAGTGGCTGCCCCAGCACTCGGAATTCCATTGCCCCAACAACGCCATGACGATGGAATGGTACAACGGCACCGACATCGACTCGCCCGATTACCCGTGTGGTGTGATGATGCCATTGGAATAGAGGGAAAAAGGAAAAGAAAGTTTTTTGGATATTTTTACCCACTTCTTGCCATGACTTTTGATTTTATTATGTAACTTTACACCCGATAAAGCACAGGACAATAGGTGTTAATAGCAGTCGTATCGTCCAGCACGAAAGTGCTTAACTTCCAGTCAGCACGACTGACTTAACTCCCTATTTAACTCCTTTTTATAACTTCCGAAACTTTAGTAAAAGATATTATAATCAATGATAGTTAACAGGAGTATAAATGCAGCCTTCGCCGCCATACTTATTCTCGGCGCAAGCGTTTTTACAGCATGTTCGAAGGACAATGCTAAAGAGGTGACAGGAGTTGACACGACAAACCGCGTCGATAAGTACAAGGATATGGAGAGTCTGGTGGAATCCCTGCCTTTCTCCCAACTCCAAGGCGTAAGCGTCGGCAATGCACAGGACAATGATGCCAAAACGGGCGTGACGGTGTTCTACTTCCCCTATGCATCGATGGCTTCGGCGGTAGTCCTGGGTGGTGGTCCGGCATCGCGCGAGGTGCCTCTTTTGGACCCTCAGCGCAACACGCAGCCACTCAACGCACTGGTATTCAGTGGCGGTTCGGCATACGGTTTGGCGGCTTCCGATGGTGTGGCAAACTGTCTGGAAGAACATGGCAAAGGCTACGACACAGGCTTCGGTCTGGTTCCCATCGTATGTCAGAGCTGTATCTTCGACCTATCATACGGCAAGGGTAACGTCCGCCCCGACCGCGAAATGGGCTATAAGGCATGCCAAAATGCCATCGCCGGCAACTCGCCAATTAGTGGGAATGTGGGTGCCGGCACGGGAGCCACTGTGGGTAAGCCCGGCGGGATGGCCACGGCTCAGAAGAGCGGCATAGGTTATGCTTCAGCACGTCTTGGACGGTTGGAAGTGGGTGTGGCCGTCGTCGTCAATGCCCTGGGTGACATCTACCAGGACGGAGTTAAGATAGCAGGCATGACCACCGCCGACCGCAAGGGTTTCGTGAGTGCCGAACAGGCATTGCTCATGAACCAATATTCCGACCTTATAGTAGGCAACACAACCATCGCAGCCGTGTTCACCAACGCCAGTCTGAGCGTGGCCGACCTGCAGAAGGTAGCAAATATCGCCTCCACCGGCATGGCACGCTGCATACGTCCGGTGTTCACCATGGCCGATGGTGACACCGTCTATGCCATATCCCTCAGCGGGGGTGATGTCCAGTCGGATGTCAACACCATCGGTGTGTTGGCCTCGCTGGTGATGGAGAAAGCCATCGCCGATGCCATTCTCTCCAGCAAGCTACCCGACGAGGAGTATTTAGACAATATTTAAATTACCTATCAATCAGGACGCGATCATCGGCGCGTAAGTTGATATAGACAACAGAACATAAAATGAACCCCAGAAGTAATTTGTCCAACTTCTGGGGTTCACTTCAATTATGTCACAGCCTTATTCTCTGAAATAATGTAAATTCGTAAGTGTCCTCTACTTATGTGAGACGTATTTCTTTCCGCCTATAATGTAGATGCCTGCGGGCAGGTTGTGCAGTTCCTTAGGACTGACATTATGCAGTCGGCGTCCCGTCAGATTATAGACAGCCGTGTTGTCGCTGAGCGTAGTGGTGCGAAGATCCTGAATCCCTGTACCATCGCCCAGGAAGCGGAGCTGGAAGTGATCGTAGGCAACCCAGTCTGCGTCCACCGTCTGCTGTTTGCGGATTCCCAGTCGAAGGGAGTACTGGTCTGAAGGTAGGACGAAGATGACAGAATTGTGGTAGCGGTCGTTGTTGTTTAAAGCCTTGGAGGCCGCATCCAGGTTGTCGGGGTATTGGTATGGGCTATAGGTATAGTCCTCGCAACTATAGAGGTTTTGAAGCGGGGTTGTGGCATCACCCAGATAAAGCTGGGCATAGTTGATGGAGGCATCGTGTTGCTGCCAGGCTGCGTAAGCAGGCTCAATGGCTCCAGCACGGTAAAAGGCGTTGGCAGAGAGCTGGTAATAGCCTGCAGGCAAGTCGGTCAGTTCCTGCCAGATGTCAAACGGATGAGAGAACTGTTCGGCCGTCTCGTTGTGGTATCCCACGTAAGTGGTGTTGATATCCAAACCCGTCCTCACGGCAGGAATGTCCACACCTTGCCAGCCTACATTGTAGCGGGTGAAAGAGCTGTTTTGGATGAGGAAAGTGAGGTCGGCGGCCTGGCCTGAACGTGCCTTTTGGAGCTGCTCCTCCTGGTAGTCGGCCACAGCGCTGAGAAGTTGTTGGTAGCGGAAACGGCGAGTGGTGGTAGTGCCGCTGCTAACAACACGAGAAGCTGCGTTGTAGGCTTGGGTTAGCGCGTCATTATTGGCATCCTCGTAGTAGTTCTTCACCTCCTTGACCAAGTTCTCAAGTTCCTGCAGGTCGGCTATTCCTTGATATTGTGCATCATCGTGCATGGCCGTAGCTCGCGCCGCGATATCCTGCACCTGGAGGTCCGAGAGCGCGCAGTCGAAGATTTGGAAATCATCGAACAAGGCATGCTCCATAATAGCATCTCCAGAGAACGGTGAATGAGCGATTTGGGCTACCTTCAACTTTCCTACGAGGTCTGGCAGATTGACGTTGGTGGACTGAGTGCGACGCAGTTGACCATCCACATATAGACGGAATGTTCCGTCCTTCAAGGTGCAAGTGATATTGTGCCATTCACCAATTCTGAGGCAAGACCATGACGAGATATTGCTTGTGGTGGAATAGTTCTTCAGTTCGCAGTACCAGTTGTTGTTGCTGCCAGAGTTGATGATTCCGAAGTACTGGTCGGTGCCGTTGCTCAGTTCCAATGCCCAGGAGAAACGGCTTGTGTTGTTGCCGATGCGTTGTAGCACATTCATGCTTATGGTGTACTCCGAGGCTCCTGCGAGGGCATCCTGCACGGCCTTGATGGGTAGGCTCATGTAGCTGTTCTCGCCCAGTTGTCCGGTTGATAAAACGTGGTTACCGTCGGACTGCTGCTCAATAGCTGCCTTGCCGAAAAGTTTGCCGCTATAGGTGCCGGAGTCGTCTGTAGGCAAGCCGTTTTCAAATGAGAAGCTCAAGCGAGGCTGAGGCAGTTGATCGGCCACTGGCACGCCTACGTCAGTCACTTTCAGGCGGAGGACGTTGACCGAGTAGGCAGCAGCCTCGAAATTGATGGTGCCATCATCCTCGACACGGACTGATTGCGAGCGAGGAACGATTGCAAAGGGGTTCGTCACGGTGTTCTCGTCAGTGCCATTGGGGGCTGAGAGCACCTCTGCTTCGCCAGAGCGCGCGCGCCCGTTCGTGAATGAGAGCCTCACAGGAGTAGTTTGGGGATGTGGATTAACAAGTTTGACGTAGAAGACACCCTCCTTCTGGTCAATATTGGCACTGGTGAAGATGTGTCGGTCGGCATATTCGCGGAGGTTGGTATCGATAATCTGCTCACCATTCAAGTAGCAACGCACACGCTGTCCTTCCTTCTGAACACGAATGGTGTATTCCTGTCCTGTAGTAAGTTTGCCTTCCTTGTCGGCAAGTGTGGACTTCACTCCATTCTTGCATTGTTCCACAGCGTGCTTGGAGTTGCCCCATCCCCCGAGGTTCAACCAGCTATAGTTCTGGGCATCCTTGTAGTCAAAGATGATCAGGAAGCCTTCGGAACCGCCGTTTTTGGTGGCGTGGACTGTCATATCCACATTGGTTGTTGTGAACTGCTTGTTAAGCACGCAAGTGACGTCAACGTCTGAGGTATTCGTCTGGCGGAACGTACCACCGCTGAGGGTCCAGCTGCCGTTGCGCTTGGTCCACTCGTTAGGTTGGAGGCTCTTGACCTCGAAGGTTGTGTCGCTGGATGTAACACTTAAATCCGTGAAAGTGGCGCTGGTGGCCCAAGTACCGAGACCTATACTGCCCTTTGTGACGTTGAAAGCGGGTGCGTTGTCCTGCTCGCTCCAGCGGATATTCTGTTGGCCTATATTATTGCTGAACATGCGTTGCACATAGTAAGAGGGGGTACCGTAACTCAACGAGGAGTTGAAACGGATCATATCTGGATGCCAAGCGTAGTTCTCCTCATGGGTGAAAATGGGTGCGTAGCTCATCATCGTTACGGACTCGCTGTTGTTCTCGCATCCTTGCATGAACACGGCTTCGCCGATAGCAGCGTTCATGTTACCCCACCAGCCGCAATCCTTAGTCACAGCGTACTCACCCACATAAATGTGCGTGGAAGATTTGGAGCTGTTGTCGTAGCGTCCGTACTGACTGATGAAGAAGTCTGGGGTGTCATAGTAGTGCTCGTCCTTCAGTTCCACGGGTTCGGTGACGTTGTCGAAGTAGTAGCTGTCGGCAACCAGGTGCAGTTCCGGCCATCGAGTCTTGATGGCGGTGTAGAACTGCATGTAGCGCTTCATATAGTCATCGCGGTTGAGCATGAACTCCTGCTCGTTTCCGATTTCCATATATTTAAGGTCGAAAGGTTCTGGATGGCCGTTCTGAGCTCGCATGCGGCCATAAAAGGTTTCAGTGGCCGATCCATTAGCGTACTCGATGGCGTCAAGTGCTTCCTGGATAAAGGGATCGATGTTGTTCTCGTCCATCTTCCAGTCATGTCCTATTCCCATATTGACCACGAAGAGTGCGTGTGCCCCTAAATCCTCGGCCAGCTGGAGGCACTCGTGGTATCCCAATCCGTCGGTCACCTTGTAACCCCAGTTGCGGTTCAGGTGTCCTGGGCGCTCCTCGATGGGTCCCACGGACTTCTTCCATTCGAATCGGTTGGTGGCGCCATCAGCGTATGCACCCTCGATGTAACAGCCGCCAGGAAAGCGCATAAAACGCGGATGAAGGTCGAGCAACATCTGTGCCAGATCCTCACGACAACCATTTGGACGATTCTTGAAGGTTGGCGGGAAGAGGCTGACCACATCCAGATAAATGACGCCCTTGACCGAACTCTTGAGCGCCAGTCGTCCTTGAGGCTCATTGCCTGTCGCCTGGATGGTGGCAGTCAGTTTCTGCCATTCCTGTGTGGCACTGACATTGATGGTCGTCTGCCCCATCTGTCGCCCACCTGCATTCTGCAATTCCGCCGTGACAACACCGTTAAATGTGTCTTCAGCACGGAGCCAAAATGAGAGTGTGTAAGTGCGACCGCTGACGATATTGATACCCCAATATCCCTCGTTACGAACGCCGCCACCTGCAGATTTGATATCCAGGCGCAACGCGCGCTTCTGCACCGTATTCAACATATTATCACTGTTGAGTCTAATGTCAGCACTGCCAACGGCGCTCCAAGCAAGGGGGTTGTTCATATCCTCCTCAAAAGAGCGGTTGCGCACCAACTCTGCGTACAGACCACCATCACCAGCGTGATTGATTTCTTCATAGAAGATACCGTAGTGGTCTTCGGTCACCATCTGGCCCCGATTCTTGAAGTCGAAATCAATTTTCACCTGAGCCTGAACCGCCAGGGCACATAGTACTACAATCGATGTAGAAAGCAATCTTGAAAGATTCATAAGCATTTATAGTTAGATTATGAATGAATTAGATTGCAAATATACAACGGAACTAACTAAAACCAACAAATGAAATCACGGATAAATCTACCAAAATTACTGATTATGTGAAATGACATCTTAATAGTAGGGCGCGAAAAGGAACAATGTTTAAGCCATGTGCAAGGGACATTAACAAAAAAGGCGGGAACTATTTCACGACAATCTTCTTGCCGTTATGGATATAGATGCCCTTCGGTAATGACGAGCGGAGAGTGGTGAGTGATGCGTCCGCAACCTTACGCCCGCTCAAATCATACCAATGCCCATCACCTACACTCTCTGAGGAGATGAAGGTGGAATTGATGCCCGTCTCTTCACCATCCAAGTTGAGAGCAAACACATTGATGCCGTTGCCACTGCTTGCATCGCCAACTGTAAGGTTTCCATTCAGTTGGAAATAAGCACGAAAGGCATCGATGGTCATGGCGGCATCAGGATAGTAGAGGGTATTTCCGTCACCGAGGTAGAGGATACGTCTGTCTTCTCCTGAGATGGAAAGAGGATCGAAGATTCCTTGGAAGGTAACGTTGCCGTCACTTGTGGTGACTGCGCGTTCGGTTTCCGATTTCTCAACCACCGTCACGCCCATGAAGACAGGATTGCAGAGGTCCTGGTCTATGACCTTGTTCCATTTGATGATATAAGGCTTGCCAGCCTCGATATTGGGGGCATTGGTAAAGTTGAGGGTCAGTGTACCTGCTGAGAAGGGTGTGCTCGAAAGTGTCATCACTGTTGCGCCGGCGATGGGCGAGTAACCCTCGGCTCCAGCGGGAATGTCGAATGGCAGACAGATGGTGTTCCAATTGCCGTCAGAATAAAGTGTGCGGTCTTGGAAGAGGATGTTCTTCCCGCTACCCAGATTGTTGCTAATCGTGGTGATGTTGGACGAAGCATCGGCCAGGGGAATTACCTTATTGTTGTAGGATGGAACATCATACACGGTTCCGTTCATATAGAAGCATCCAGAAACGGTGCCGTCATTATTGCCAGCAAGGGGATAAGGATTGACAGTCTCATAAGTAGTTCCGCCACCAGCAGTAATCTCGCAGCGCGTAAAACAGTTCTGAACGTTTCCTGCGTTATTGCCTACGATGCCACCAATATGGTTATTGGTTTTAGTCGTGTAAACGCTTCCCAAATTATAGCAGTTCTGAATCGTACCATGGTTTTCCCCCACGATGCCGCCCACGTTTGAAGTAGAAAAGTTGCCCGTCACTTTAACCGCGTTTGAACAGCCGATGATGGTGCCATTGTTGATTCCTGCGATTCCTCCTACGGAACAGTCCGCCGTAGGGTTCTTGACATGAATATTGGTGCCTCTACTGATGATGACATTCTTCACGGTGCCACCCGCACCTATCTTTCCGAAGAGTCCTGCGACATTACCATTGGGTGTGACATCATCACCTGGATCCTGGTCATTGTCTTTCTTCTGTTTAACCCATACGTCAAGGTTGGAGATGGTGTGGTTGCCACCGTCGAAGGTGCCAATAAAATCATGATTGGTTCTTGCATATCCTATGGGAATCCAATAATGACCTCCCAAATCAAGATCCGCGCTGAGCGTGATGGTGTAGTCCCTATACATGCCATTGGTATAAATGCTATAGGCCAGCAGCGCCAGTTCCTCTGCTGATGCAATAGTGATGGTCTTATTGTCATCACTTTTGTTTGAGAAAGACTCTGCCTTATAGTTTGTCCAAATCCCAGATGTCTGTGCACTGGCCATCATTCCGATAGCCAATGCCCCAAAGAAGATGAATATTCTTCTCATGGTCATTTTCGATTATTAATATTGTGTATTGGGAATTTATAAAAGGGCCTTTAAGAACTGTGGCCTATAGAATCCACTGTAGCCCGTGGGGGCGGCAGTGGCATCGAAGGTGGCCCAGTTGGTGATGGTGTAAATGCGGTGGAGCCGTTCGCAATAATAGTACAGGCTTATTGTCTGTTCATCTCCATTTCCAGCGATGTGGAGGGGATAGTAGACAACGCCACCCGTGATCTGAGGCGAGGTCACGGCACGGACTTCTCCGTCGTTTTGAGCGCACATCAGGTCACCGCTGGATTGGAAGGCTGCGAGGGTGTCGCCCAGTTGCACCTGCACCGCCATGCGGAATTCAAACAGAGAGTAATCCGGCTCCGTCCAAATGGGTCGATCATCATTCCCAGGCTTGAGGCGTTCATCTACTGATTCGGGTATGGGATCGTCAGAATCGCTGCTACAGCTCCCCACCGTGAAGGTGAGGGCTGTAAGCAGCATGAGGACTATGTTCTTCTTCATGATTGTCAATTATTTAATGAATACCTTTTGATTGTTATGAATGTAAACACCGCGATGCAATTTTTCATTGTTCACTTTCCTGCCGCTGAGGTCATACCAGCCGTCGGCGTCAAGGTTATCGGCGTTGACAAAATTGATGGCAGTGGGGGTGTCGGGTGTACCGTAAGCCGCATCTGGTGTGAATCTGATGGCCGAGCGAGTGGTCATGCCAAGGAGTTCATCGTCGCGTTCAATGGTGAAGGTGAGCTGAGGATCGACGGTTAATGAATGATGCGTGTCACCCACATTGAGGTAGAACAGACCCTCTTCATCGGCATCGCTGATACCGCACACCTCGCCGTCACGATAGGCTGTGAGACGGTCGCCTGGCAGTACGTCAACACCGAGAGCCATGGCCACAACGGTCATGCTGATGCCGCTGTTGTTCTCGAAGATAGGTGCCCTTCTCTGAGCTTCATTACCACCGTTGTAACGCGAGACTAAATAGTTAGGATAATCGAAGGTGATTGCGTTGTCGGCATTGTGTTTGAGCATGTAGCCCTCGCCCACCCGCAAGTATTTCAGTGTTCCCTTCCAGCTCTTGTTTCCGGAGGCATCCACAGTAAGTACGGCGAACTCGCTTTGGCTCTTGATGATGTCGCCCGCCGAAGCCTTGTCGGCATAATCAGCCAAAGCCGTACCAATGGGGAGATTCAGATCCGAGATGTATCCAATGCGGTTCCAGCCCTTATTCACCGTGATGGAAACGAGGTCAGCGATAAATCCGGTCACGTAGGCCAACTTGTCACTTTCAGCGAAGAAGCGGTACATCAGGGTGGGTTCGAGTTCAATTTCCCTTTCGCCATAATCCCAGAGGTTGTATGTCGTGGAGCTATCATCAGGATCAGCCATGGTCTTATAAGTAATCAGTAGGCGTTCGCCATTGGCCTTCTCAATCTCCAGAGCATCACCATCTTCCCATTTTGTGGCATTGTTCAATATTTTATTCACCTTTCTTTCTATTGGGCTCACTTTGAACGATACCCAATTCCAGCCTTTTTTCAGCGGAATGGTCTGCACCACGGCGTTGTTGTTGAAGAAGATGACGGGATTGCTGGGGGTTCCGATGATGGTGTCCTTCTTGAAAGTGAGTTCGCCCGTTGCAGGCATTACTTTATGGATGGTTCCTGTCGAGGCGTCGAAGAACTCGAAGAACAAATCTATCGGTTTGAGGTCCGTGTTATAAACATTGAGGTAGAACAGACCTTCGTTGTTCGCTCCGGTCTCAGAGGAATCCACATGTGCCACGCCCAACAGACGGTGCTCACTGTTGAAGACTGCAAGAAGGTCTTCACTGTCGTGTGCCACGTTATCAGCGATTTCCACTTGTCCTATTATACTCATGGAGTTATTCGCTTTGTGCAGCAGGTCATCCACCACCCAGTCAGGCTTCTCGCCACGTACCTTGATATTCAACGGCAGTGGCTCGCTCATCTCATCTTCTCCTACGAGGTAAATGGTTTCATCGAAGTCACCCATATTGATGGATGGGGAGACGGTGAAGGTAATGACCTGTTCACCCAAGGCCCCGACCACACCTTCGTACTGCGAAGCGGTAATCCACAGCGGCATTCCCTGTAGGGTGAAGCGCTTGCTCCTGCCGCTCAGGTTCTGTACGGTGGCTTCGAAAGTGTGTTCCTCTCCGTA